>NZ_KB908108.1 GCF_000382345.1 Massilia niastensis DSM 21313 | reverse complement strand
GGGCCGCGCCGCCGTGCCCTCGGGCGCCTCGACCGGCTCGCGCGAAGCGATCGAACTGCGCGACGGCGATCCGAAGCGCTACTTCGGCAAGGGCGTACTGCAGGCCTGCGAGAATATCAACACCGAGATCTTTGAGGCCATCATGGGCCTGGACGCCAATGAACAGGCTTTCCTGGACCGCACCCTGATCGACCTGGACGGCACCGAGAACAAGAGCCGCCTGGGCGCGAACGCCATGCTGGCGGTGTCGATGGCCGTGGCCAAGGCAGCCGCCGAGGAAGCCGGCCTGCCGCTGTACCGCTACTTCGGCGGCTCGGGCGCGATGCAGATGCCGGTGCCGATGATGAACGTCATCAACGGCGGCGCGCACGCCGACAACAACCTGGACATCCAGGAATTCATGATCATCCCGGTCGGCGCTCCTTCGTTTAAAGAAGCGCTGCGCTACGGCGCCGAGGTGTTCCACACCCTGAAGAAGATCCTGCACGCGAAGGGCCTGGCCACCTCGGTCGGCGACGAAGGCGGCTTCGCCCCGAACGTCTCCAGCCATGAGGAAGCGATCAAGCTGATCATGCAGGCGATCGAGCAGGCCGGCTACGTGCCGGGCCAGGACATCGCGATCGGCCTGGACTGCGCCGCCAGCGAGTTCTACAAGGATGGCAAGTACCAGCTCGAAGGCGAGGGCCTGTCCCTGTCGGCGCAGGACTTCACCAACATGCTGGCCACCTGGTGCGACAAGTACCCGATCATCTCGATCGAGGACGCGATGCACGAAGGCGACTGGGAAGGCTGGGCGATCCTGACCGCCGCGCTGGGCAAGAAGGTGCAGCTGGTGGGCGACGACCTGTTCGTCACCAACACCAAGATCCTGAAGGAAGGCATCCAGAAGGGCATCGCCAACTCGATCCTGATCAAGATCAACCAGATCGGCACCCTGACCGAGACCTTCGCCGCCATCGAGATGGCCAAGCGCGCCGGCTACACCGCCGTGATCTCGCACCGTTCGGGCGAGACCGAGGACTCGACCATCGCCGACATCGCGGTGGGCCTGAACGCCCTGCAGATCAAGACCGGCTCGATGTCGCGTTCGGACCGCATGGCGAAGTACAACCAGCTGCTGCGCATCGAGGAAGACCTGGGCGACGTCGCCAGCTACCCGGGCCGCGACGCCTTCTACAACCTGAAGTAAGACCATGGGCCGGCCGGCCTCACCGGCCGGCCTTTGTCCAGCCATGCGTCTCATTACGATAGCCCTTGCCGTCCTGCTCCTGCTGATCCAGTACCCGCTCTGGCTCGGCAAGGGGGGCTGGCTCTCCGTCGCCGACATGAAGGGGCAGGTCGAGGCGACCCGCCTCAAGACCGACCAGCTGCGGGCGCGCAATTCCAAGCTCGAATCCGAAGTGCGTGACCTGAAGGACGGCACGGGCGCGGTCGAGGAACGGGCGCGCTACGAGCTGGGCATGATCAAGCAGAATGAAATCTTCGTGCAGGTGCTGCGCAAGGACGAGCAGCCGGTCGAGTCGATGACCGTGCCGCCGCCGCCACCGCCGCCGAAGGAAAAGAAGCAGCATTGAACGCTGCGCAGCGAGCCACCATGACCCAAGCAAATTCTCCCATCGATCCCGCGCAGCTCACGTCGCTCGACGCGATCGCCAACTGCCTGGCCGAGGCCTTCGAGGACGGCGATGGCGAACTGGTCGCCGCCGCCCTGCACGCGGTGTCGCAGGCGCCCGGCCTGCCGCTGCTGGCCGCCGCCGTCGGCGTGCCGCGCGAGCAGCTCCAGGCCGCGCTGGCTTCCGGCGAGTTCGACCTCGAGCTCACCCTGGAGATCATGAAGGTGGTCGACCTGCACATGTCGGGTGGCCGCAGCGGCGACGATTAAGACCGTGTTCCGATTTTCAAAAGTCAGATGAACGCGTGGGCGGGAAACCCGCCCACCCTACGTCATCGCATATTGTAGGGTGGGCGGGTTTCCCGCCCACGCGTCACGCGGCCCATGCAGGCCGCGTTTTTATTTCCTTCACCAGATCAGGACGATGCCTCGCCCTGGGTATGGCCGGCGCCATGCTCCAGGAAGGCGCGCAGCATCCACGCATTCTTCTCGTGGATTTCCATGCGGGTAGCCAGCATGCCGGCGGTCGGCTGGTCGTCGGCCTCGTCGGCGATGCGGAACGCGGCGCGCGAGGTGCGGGCCACCGCTTCCTGGCCTTCCACCAGCTGGCGGATCATCTCGTGGGCCGTCGGCACGTCCGGCTCTTCCTTGATGCTCGACAGCTCGGCATAGCGCTGGTAGGTGCCCGGCGCGAAATGGCCGAGGGCGCGGATGCGTTCGGCGATATCGTCCAGCGCATTCCACAGTTCGGTGTACTGGGTCTGGAACATGGTGTGCAGCGTCTGGAACATCGGGCCGGTCACGTTCCAGTGGAAGTTATGGGTCTTCAGATACAGCATGTAGCTGTCCGCCAGCACGCGCGACAGGGAGTCGACGATTTTTGCGCGGTCGTCGGTGCTGATGCCAATATCGATGTTCATCGTGTTTCCTCCATAGGGTTCAAGGCCGGACGGTGTGCGTTCTGAAAAACGCAACACTGTCAAAGATGCAGCAGCTTAACACCGACGGCGAAAATCGGTAGGACGGTAGGACGCTTCTGAGACTAAAGAGTGGGAAGCTGAAGGGATTTATTGCCTAAAAGCAGATTAAACTGCCTTGCTTTGGTCAAGCCCTGCCGTCACCGCCAGTGGCGGTGACGGCAGGCTCGGTGTCGCGGACCGGGAGGCCGGCGATGGCCGGGCTTAATGCGTGCTGCCGCTGGCCGGCATCAAGGTCTGGACCGGGCTGTCGGTGGCGAACAGCTGGGCGCAGTCGACCTTGTCGAAGTCGTAGTGCTTGCCGCAGAAGTCGCAGTTGATGCCCAGTTCGCCCAGCTCGGCGAGGGCGGATTCCACCTCCTGCTGGCCCAGCATCTTGAGCATGTTGCCGACCTTGTCGCGGGTGCAGCTGCAGTGGAACTGCGGATGCACCGGATCGAACACGCGGATCGTCTCTTCCCAGAACAGGCGCTTGAGCAGGGTCTCGATATCGGTCGTCAGCATCTCGTCGCGCTTCAGGGTGGCGCCCAGCATGGTCGCGCGGTGCCAGGTTTCCAGGTCTTCCTCTTCGGTGGCCTGCTTGGTCTGCCCTTCGACGCCGCTGTGGCGCGGCAGCTTCTGCAGCAGCAGGCCGCGTGCGACCTTGTCGTCGGCGGCGAGCCACAGGCGGGTGTCCATCTGCTCGGAGCGCAGCATGTAGTTCTCGATCACGGTCGCCATGTCTTCGCCGTCGAGCGGCACGATGCCCTGGTAGGGCTGCTGGCCCGGCACCTTGTCGGCCGGGTCGAGCGTGATCACGAAGCGGCCTTTGCCGTGTGCGTTGAACAGGTCGTGCAGGGTCGCGGCATCGGGAATCTCGGCGTCCGGCGCCAGTTTCGCGGTGGCGCGGATGCGCAGTCCGGCGTCGCACTCGACCACCAGCAGGCGCACCGGACCGTCGCCATGGATCTGCATCACGATGGCGCCGTTGAACTTCAGGTTGGCCGACAGCAGGGCGCTGGCCGCGACCATCTCGCCCAGCACGGTGCGCACGGCCTTCGGGTAGGCGTGGCGCGCCTGGATCTCGCGCCAGGTGTCGGGAATCTCGACCAGCTCGCCGCGCACGGCGGCGTTGTCGAAGATGAATTTTTGCAGGGTGTCCCTGGTGTCGTTTGTCGTCATTCTCTATCCGATTTTCTTGAGCTGCGCCTTGAACAGCTGGCCGCGCGCCACATAGCTCGCGGCGCTGCCTTGCAGGCGCAGCAGGTCTTCTTCCGTCAGGGTGCGCACCACCTTGGCGGGCGAACCCAGGATCAGCGAGTGGTCCGGGAACTCCTTGCCCTCGGTAACGAGGGCGCCGGCGCCGACCAGGCAACCCTTGCCGATCTTCGCGCCGTTGAGGATCACGGCCTGGATCCCGATCAGCGAGCCGTCGCCCACCGTGCAGCCATGCAGCATCGCCTGGTGGCCCACGGTCACGTTCCGGCCCAGCGTGAGCGGGTAACCCATGTCGGTATGCATCACCGTGCCTTCCTGGACGTTGCTGTTCTCGCCGATGGTGATGCGCTCGTTGTCGCCGCGGATCGTGGCGCCGTACCATACCGAGGCGCTGGCCTCGAGGGTGACTTTGCCGATCAGGGTTGCCGAATCGGCCACGAAGGCCGACGCATCGATCTCGGGCGCATGCTCGCCCAGCTGGTAAATCGCCATGGATGTGCTCGCTGAGGGTTGAAATATCGCTATTTTAACTCCTGCGACCCGCATCGTCCGATTGCGGGAAGATGGGGCCCGACATCCCGAAATCAACCGTTCCCGTCTATAATTATCCGAACGACCGTTCTTTTATGAAGGCAACATGAAACCATCCCGTTCCGAATTCATCAACGTGCGCGGCCTGCGCACCCATGTGCGCCACTGGGGAGAGGAGGGGGCGCCCAAGCTGTTCATGGTCCATGGCTGGATGGATGTCGCGGCCTCGTTCCAGTTCATGGTCGATTGCCTGCAGGGCGACTGGCACGTGATCGCGCCCGACTGGCGCGGTTTCGGGCTGACCGAGCGCACCCACTCGGACACCTACTGGTTCCCCGACTACCTGGCCGACCTCGACGCCATGCTCGACCGCTATGCGCCGGGCGAGGCGGTCAAGCTGCTGGGACACAGCATGGGCGGCACCGTCGCCACGACCTATGCGGGCGTGCGCCCGCAGCGGATCGGCAAGCTGGTCAACCTGGAAGGCTTCGGCCTGCCGGCCACGCGGCCGTCCCAGTATCCGGGCCGGGTGGCGGCGTGGCTGGACGACTTGCGCGAGCTGCCGGTCATGCGCGACTACGCCAGCGTGGAGGAGGTGGCGGGGCGCCTGCGCAAGACCAATCCGCGCCTGTCGCCCGAGCGGGCCGATTTCCTGGCCGGACACTGGTCGGCCCAGGGCGAGGACGGACGCTGGCACATCCTGGGCGATCCGGCGCACAAGATGCGGGGGCCCTTGCTGTACCACGTGGACGAGATCATGGCGTGCTGGAGCGCAATTACCGCGCCGGTGCTGGTGGTCGAGGCCGAGGACACCGACATCTGGCACAAGCTGGGGGCGAAGGAAATGGCAAGGGTCGAGCTCGACCGGCGGATCGGGCACCTGGCCAGAGTGACGACGCGCATGATGCCGCAGGCGGGGCATATGCTGCATCATGACCAGCCGGAGATGCTGGCGCGCATGGTGGAGGAGTTCCTTGCCGTGGAGTGAGTTGCCGCGGCAGTGCGCGCAAACCACGAGCGCCCCGGTCCGGGACATGGCCCAGCAGGCAAACCCGCGTACAATGTACCGTTTACAATCGCGTTTGCCACCCTTCGTGCCATGCTGAAAGTCGATCTCCACTGCCATTCCAACGTCTCCGACGGCGTGCTCGCGCCCGCCGCCGTGGCTGCCTACGCGCGCAAGGGCGGGGTCGACGCGTGGGCGCTGACCGACCACGACGAGATCGGCGGCATCAAGGAAGCCCGCGCGGCGGCCGGCGAGCTGGGCATGCGCTTCGTCGCCGGCGTCGAGATTTCCGTCACCTGGGCCAACGAAACCGTGCACATCGTCGGCCTGCAGGTCGACGAGGACAACCGCGCGCTGGCCGAGGGGCTGGCGGCCACCCGCAACGGCCGCGAAGCGCGCGCCCGCGAGATCTCGGCCCAGCTCGAGCAGGCCGGCATTCCCGGTTGCTACCAGGGTGCGCTCCACTACGTCGGCAACCCGGACCTGATGTCGCGCACCCACTTCGCGCGTTACCTGGTCGAGATCGGCGCCTGCGGCTCGACGGCCGAAGTCTTCCGCCGCTTCCTCACCGAAGGCAAGCCCGGCTACGTGCCGCACCGCTGGGCCACCCTGGCGGATGCGGTCGGCTGGATCCGCAGCGCGGGCGGGATTCCCGTGATCGCCCATCCGGGCCGCTACAGGTTCACCGACACCGCCGAAGGCGCGCTGTTCGACGAGTTCCGCCAGCTCGGCGGCAACGCGATCGAGGTGGTGACGGGCAGCCACACGCCCGACCAGTACCAGACCTATGCCGAGATCGCGCGCCGCTACGGCTTCCTGGCCTCGCGCGGCACCGATTTCCATGCGCCGGGAGAGGCGCGCGTCGAGTTTGCGGAACTGCCGCCGCTGCCGGCCGGCCTCAAGCCGGTCTGGCACGACTGGTTCTGACCACGGGTTTCCTGCGGCGGGGCGGGCCCGCCGTGCACGCCCTCAGCTGCCCGAGATGCCGGGGATGCCGATCACGCCGACCGCCAGCTCGGCCCAGATCAGCAGCAGCGCGGCGAAGATCGCCAGGATGGTGAACTTGCGCTGGCGCGGATTGACCAGCTTGCGCAGCGCGAACTCGACCATGAGGGCGATACCGACCAGGAGCACGCCGGCAATGAAGAAGTCGAATGCCGTCCAGTTCACCCCGGTGGTGAACTGCATCGCCACCAGGGGCAGGGCCAACACGAAGGCTATCGCACAAACCATCAAGATCGTGCGCTTGGGGAAGGCATGCTTCAGCTGAGTCATCGCGCTCATCGTGATTCTCCTCAAGAAGGACATGGCAAGCGCCCGCGTTGCCATGTTCATCATTCTAGCGCCCGAATCCGCGAGCGCATCCTTTATTTTCGTGTTCTCCCGGCCGCGCGGCGGGGCGGTCCCGCGGCCCCTCGCTACGGCCGAGCCCTTGAATTTTCCGCATCGCAGCCCTATCTTGGCATCCTGCCATTCCCACTGCAGCCGGAGGTTCCATGAAGCGTATTGTGCTGTTCCTCGCCACCAACCTGGCCGTCGTGCTGGTGCTGACGCTCGTTCTCAACCTGCTGGGAGTGGGGAGGACCGTCACGGCGGAAGGAATCAACGTCGGCGCGCTCGCCGTGTTCTCGCTCGTGGTCGGCTTCACCGGTTCGATCATCTCGCTCTTGCTGAGCAAGCCGATGGCCAAGTGGTCGACCGGCGCGCGCGTGATCGAGCAGCCGACCAGCTCGTCCGAACTGTGGCTGGTCGAGACCGTCCGCCGCCTGGCCGAGCGCGCCGGCATCAGGATGCCCGAAGTGGCCGTGTACGAAGGCGAGCCGAACGCCTTCGCCACCGGCGCCTTCAAGAATTCCGCGCTGGTGGCCGTCTCCACCGGCCTGCTGCAGAGCATGGACCGCGATGAGGTCGAGGCCGTGCTCGGCCACGAGGTGGCCCACATCGCCAACGGCGACATGGTCACGCTCACCCTGATCCAGGGCGTGGTGAATACCTTCGTCGTGTTCCTGGCGCGCGTGGTAGGCTTCTTCGTCGACAAGGTCCTGCTGCGCAGCGGCGACGACCGTCCGGGCATCGGCTACATGGTCACCGTGTTCGTGTGCGAGATCGTGTTCGGCATCGTCGCCTCGATCATCGTGGCCTGGTTCTCGCGCCAGCGCGAATTCCGCGCCGACGCCGGCTCGGCCAAGCTGCTGGGCAGCCCGGTGCCGATGCAGCACGCGCTGGCCCGCCTCGGCGGCCTGGCCCCCGGCGCGCTGCCGCAGTCGATGTCCGCGTCCGGCATTTCCGGCAGCGGCGGCGGCTGGGGCGCGCTGTTTTCCACCCACCCGCCGATGGAGCAGCGCATCGCTGCCCTGCAGGCCCTGCGATAATCAACGCGTGGACGGAACAATCCGTTCACCCCACCAATGAGCCAATACTTTCAAATCCATCCCGAGAACCCGCAAGGACGCCTGATCAAGCAGGCGGCGCAGATCGTCGGCGCGGGCGGCATCGTCGCCCTGCCGACCGACTCGGCGTATGCGCTGGTGTGCCGCCTCGACGACAAGGCTGCGGTCGAGAAGCTGCGCCGCATCCGCGGGGTCGACGACAAGCACCACCTGACCCTCATGGTGCGCGACCTGTCCGAGGTCGCGCAGTACGCGCGCGTCGACAACCAGCAGTACCGCCTGCTGAAGGCGAACATGCCGGGGCCCTACACCGTGATCCTGGAGGCCACGCGCGAACTGCCGCGCCGCCTGTCGCACCCGTCGCGCAAGACGATCGGGCTGCGGGTGCCGGAAAACCGCATCACCCTGGCGCTGCTGGAAGAACTGGGCGAACCGCTGATCGGCACCACCCTGCAGCTGCCGGGCGACGACTACATGCTGTCCGACCCGGACGAGGTGCGCGAACGCCTGGATAAACAGATCGAGCTGATCGTCGACGGCGGCGCCGGCACGCTGGAACCGACCACCGTCATCGACCTGAGCGGGCCCGAACCCGTCCTCATCCGCGAGGGCAGGGGCGACCCGGCCGCCTTCGGCCTGTGATGCCTGGGCACGGGCGGCTGCGCCGCCTCTGATAGAATCCCGATATGGATGAACTGATACGCAACATCGCAGTCTATGCACTGCCCGTTCTTTTTGCGATTACCCTGCACGAAGCCGCCCACGCCTACGCCGCCAAGTACTTCGGCGACAACACCGCCTATGCGCAGGGGCGCATGAGCCTCAATCCCCTGGTCCACATCGACGTGTTCGGCACCATCGTGATCCCGGTCGCGCTCTACCTGACCACCGGTTTCGTGTTCGGCTACGCCAAGCCGGTGCCGATCGACTTCGGCCGCCTGCGCAATCCGAAGCGCGACATGGCCTGGGTGGCGCTGGCGGGGCCGGGCGCGAACTTCGTCATGGCGCTGATGTGGCTGATCATGGCGGCGCTGCTGGTGGCGTTCAATGTCAACGAATCCTTCCCGCACAAGGTCGCGCAGGCCGGCGTGTTCACCAACCTGCTGATGTTCGCGTTCAACCTGTTCCCGATTCCGCCGCTGGACGGCGGGCGCGTCGTCACCAGCCTGCTGCCGAACCGCCTCGCCTACAAGTACGCGGCGATCGAGCCCTACGGCTTCTTCATCGTCCTGGCGCTGATCTTCATGAAGCTGCTGGCGTTCTGGGTGGTGCCGGTGATGATCGTGGGCGAATTCCTGCTGAAGCTGATCGCGTCGCCGCTGTATTTACTCCTGAGCTGAATCCTGAAGTGAACAACGCCCATGTACCCTGACCGTGTCGTCTCCGGCATGCGCCCCACCGGCGCCATGCACCTTGGCCACTACCATGGCGCCCTGAAGAACTGGATCAGGATGCAGTCCGAGCAGCACTGCCTGTTCTTCGTGGCCGACTGGCACGCATTGACCACCCACTACGACGATCCCGGCATCGTCGAGCGCAGCACCTGGGACATGGTGGTCGACTGGCTGGCCGCCGGCATCGACCCGTCGCAGGCGACGATCTTCATCCAGTCGCGGGTGCCCGAGCACGCGGAACTGCACCTGCTGCTGTCGATGGCCACGCCGCTCGGCTGGCTGGAGCGGGTGCCGACCTACCGGGACCAGATCGAGAACCTGGCCACCAAGGACCTGGCCACCTACGGCTTCCTCGGCTATCCGCTGCTGCAGGCGGCCGACGTCCTGATCTACCGCGCCAGCGAGGTGCCGGTGGGCGAGGACCAGCTGCCGCACGTCGAGATGATGCGCGAGATCGCGCGCCGCTTCAATCACATCTACGGCAAGGAAAAGGGCTTCGAGGAGAAGGCCCTGGAAGCGGTCAGGAAGCTGGGCAGCAAGCGCGCCAAGCTGTACCTGGAGCTGCGCACCGACTACCAGCAGGACGGCAAGGACGAGGCGCTGGAGCAGGCGCGCGCCATGCTGGAAGATGCGGGCAGCCTGTCGAACATCGACCGCGAACGCCTGTTCGGCTACCTCGAAGGCAGCCGCAAGCTGATCCTGGTCGAGCCGCAGGCGATCCTGACCGAATCCTCGCGCCTGCCGGGCCTCGACGGCCGCAAGATGTCCAAGAGCTACGGCAACGCGATCGGCCTGCGCGAAGACCGCGCCAGCGTGGTCAAGAAGATCCGCACCATGCCGACCGACCCGGCACGCGTGCGCCGCACCGACGCCGGCGACCCGAAGCGCTGCCCGGTGTGGCAGCTGCACGAAGTGTATTCCGACCAGCCGACCCGCGACTGGGTGGTCAAGGGCTGCACCAGCGCCGGCATCGGCTGCATCGAGTGCAAGCAGCCGGTCATCGACGGCGTGCTGGCCGAGCAGGAACCGATGCAGGAACGCGCGCAGCAGTACCTCGACGATCCCTCGCTGGTGCGCGCGATCGTGGCCGACGGCTGCGACAAGGCGCGCCGGCTGGCGCAGGAAACGATGCGCGACGTGCGCGAAGCGATGGGGATTTCCTACACATGAATATCAACATGATGAACCTGCCGCCTTCCGGCTGGGTCGCGCGCTTCGCGTCCCTGGCGCCCGCCGGCGAGGCGCTCGACCTGGCCTGCGGCACCGGCCGCCATGCGCGCCTGCTGGCGGCGCGCGGCCATGCGGTGCTGGCGGTGGACCGCAAGCCGGAGGTGCTGGCCACGGCCGCCGGGCCGGGCATCACGACGATGGAATATGACCTCGAGGCCGAGGGCGCGCCCTGGCCGTTCGAGGCGGGGCGCTTCGCCGCCATCGTGGTCACCAATTACCTGCACCGTCCGCTGTTCCCGCACCTGGCCGCCAGCCTGCGTCCGGACGGCATCCTGATCTACGAGACTTTCGCACAAGGCAACCAGGTCTACGGCAAGCCGTCGAATCCCGCCTTCCTGCTCGCGCCCGGCGAATTGCTGGCCATGGCGGCGGCCGGCGGCTTGCAGGTGCTGGCCTACGAGGACGGGCATATCGCGTCCCCGCATCCGGCCCAGGTGCAGCGCCTATGCGCGGCGGGGCCAAGCTTTGCCAAAACCGAGGCCCGGCTCGACCATGGGAACCTCGAAAAACCGTAGCGCGTATCGCAGGCCTCGGCGGCCCCGCCAACAGTGCAACGCGCAGCAGGTTTGTCGAGGGGCTCCATATTATGGTTGGGAATTGAACCATAGCGGCGGGGTATCCGCTACAATCAGATTTTTATTTACTCGCACGGTCCAAAGATTATGATTAAGGGCAGTATCGTAGCAATCGTCACCCCGATGTTCGAAGATGGCAGTCTTGACCGCGAATCCCTGCGCAAGCTGCTCGACTGGCACATCGCGGAAGGCACCGACGGGGTCGTCATCGTCGGCACGACGGGCGAGTCCGCAACCGTTTCTCCGGAAGAGCACTGCGAACTGGTCAAGCTGGCGGTCGATCACGTGGCCGGCCGCATTCCTGTCATCGCCGGCACCGGCGGCAATTCGACCGCGGAAGCGATCGCACTGACCCGCCACGCCAGGGATGTGGGCGCCGACGCCTCGCTCCAGGTCGTGCCTTACTATAACCGCCCGACGCAAGAGGGCATGTACCGCCACTTCCGCACCATCGCGGAAGCGGTCGAGCTGCCGCTCATCCTGTACAACGTGCCGGGCCGCACCGTGGCCGACATGGCCAACGAGACCGTCGCGCGCCTGGCGCCGATCGACAATATCGTCGGCATCAAGGATGCGACCGGCAACATCGGCCGCGGCATCGAGCTGCTGCGCATGGTCGACAAGTCCTTCGCCGTGTACTCGGGCGACGATCCGACCGCGATGGCGCTGATGTTCTGCGGCGGCGCCGGCAATATCTCGGTCACCGCCAACGTCGCCCCGCGCGCGATGCACGAACTGTGCGTCGCCGCCATGGCGGGCGATATCGCGCGCGCGGTCGAGATCAACAACCGGGTCCTCTCCCTGCACGCCAAGCTGTTCGTGGAACCGAACCCGGTGCCGGTGAAATGGGCGCTGGCCGAAATGGGCAAGATGCCGGCCGGCCTGCGCCTGCCGCTGGCGCCGCTGTCCGCGCCATACCACGAGATCGTGCGCGCTGCCCTGGTGGAAGCGGGCGTCCACCAATAACCCTGGGCCCGCAGAGGTTCCGGCTTTTAGATTCTGACATCGAACGACATGACTATTCGCAAGAAAACGACCCTGGTTTCCGCTCCCGCCGCGCTGACGCTCACCGTGATCGCATTCAGCCTGGCGGCCTGCACCACCGTGTTCGAATCGGACAAGGTGGATTACCGGGGCGCCAAGAAGGCGGCGCCGCTGGACGTGCCGCCCGACCTGACCAAGCTGCAGCGCGATAACCGCTATGCCGTCCCCGATGCCCGTGGCGTGGCCACCGCATCGGGCTTCCAGCAGTCGCAAGGCGCCCAGGCCGCCGCCCCGGTGGCGGGCGGCCCGAGCGTGGTCGGTCCGATCGCGAGCGACGCCGTGCGTGTCGAGCGCGCCGGCGACCAGCGCTGGCTGGTGGTCAAGCAGACTCCGGAACAGCTGTGGCCGCAACTGCGCCAGTTCTGGGAAGACATGGGCTTCGCCCTCGAGACCGAGTCGGTCCCCACCGGCACCATGGAAACCGCCTGGGTCGAGAACCGCTCGAAGATCCCGCAGGACTTCCTGCGCAATGCGATCGGCAAGGTGTTCGACAAAGCCTATTCGACCGGCGAGCGCGACAAGTTCCGCACCCGCCTGGAGCGCCTGCCGGACGGCTCGACCGAGATCTACGTGAGCCACCGCGGCGCCGAGGAAGTGCTGACCGGCGCGCAGAAGGAAACCACGGTCTGGACCACGCGCGCCAACGACCCGGGCCTGGAATCGCAGTTCCTGAGCCGCATGGTCGCGCACCTGACCGGCACCAAGGACGTCAAGACCGCCGAAGGCACCGTGGCCAGCGCCCCGCTGGCGCCGCAGCACGCCAAGCTGGTGGGCGACAAGGTCGAGCTCGATGAAGGCTTCGACCGCGCCTGGCGCCGTGTCGGCCTGGCGCTGGACCGCGTCGGCTTCACCGTCGAAGACCGCGACCGCGTGCAGGGCATCTACTTCGTGCGCTATGTCGATCCGGACGCCGTCAACAAGGACGGCTTCTTCAAGCGCCTGTTCACCTTCGGCGGCTCGGAAGAGAAGGCCAAGGAAGCGCAGCGCTACCGCGTGCTGGTCAAGTCGGAGCAGGGCGCGAGCGCCAGCAACGTGACGGTCCAGAGCAACGACGGCAAGCCGGATACCTCGCCGACCGCGGCCAAGATCCTGACGCTGCTGAACGACGAGCTGAAATAAGCGCTCACCGCGCCAACGAAGAACCGGCCTTCGCGGCCGGTTTTTTTATTCGCGCGGCGATGCGCGGCCTTGGTGGGGGGGGGCACGCGGCAAAACGCCAGGCGTAAAAAAACCGGCCCGCAGGCCGGTCTTTTCGGATCAGAGAAAATCTGATTACTTCTTGGCTTCAGCAGCAGCGTCAGCAGCTTGCGAAGCAGCGGTCGAAGCAGCAGCAGCTGCGTCGGCAGCCGACGAAGCAGCGGTCGAAGCGGCAGCAGCGGCGTCAGCAGCCGGAGCAGCAGCAGCGTCAGCAGCCGGAGCGGCCGGTGCGGTTGCGTCAGCAGCAGGAGCAGCGACCGGAGCTTCGGTGGCGGCCGGAGCAGCAGGAGCAGCTTCTTCTTTCTTGCTGCAAGCAGCCAGAGCAACAGCCATCAGGGAAACGATCAGCAGGGATTTTTTCATGATTTTCCTTAGATTTACAAAGTAGTACTACTTGTTGCGAATAATAATTACCGGTAATTATTGCTCGGCGGAATTCTCGTGCTTTCCATAATAGCAATACTGCCAAAGAGGCAACGGAACCTTCCTGACCTGATATTATAGCCAAATTTACTGATTCGCAATAGCGAACTCATGCCGTGGTGAAAGTATTTTGCGCTCAAATAAGGTTCATATTGTTACAAGATGCAACCGTTAGCGAAATCCCTGTTTTCAAAGCAATTTTTGTTCTTATAGGCCTATTGTCGTGGGCTGTAAAACGACCCGTGACTCTTCCCAGATACCGGTAAAACGCTGGCGCGACATGTCACATATGCCGGGTGAGTGAAAAGCCGCTTCGCCGCGCAGGTGATCGCGGTGGAAGCGCCGCACGATGTGCAGGTCGTCGCCGATGCAGAACGAATCGGCGAGTTCGCGCAGGCTGCGGCCGGTCATGCGGCATTCTATCAGGTGTCCGTAATCGCGCATCAGGCGCACGAAACGCGGGTAATGGCGCTCGATGTGCGCCGTGGAATGCATGGCCAGGCGCAACTGGCCGCCGCCAGCCAGGAAGGTGCGCAGGAGGGTGTCCACGTCCGGCGCGCCGAGCGGGAAGATGGCGAAATCGGGGTCGAACAGCGCCAGGCCTTGACGCGAGGCCGCCACGCAGGCGCGAAACTGCGCCTCGCATCCTGCGCGGGTGTCGAAACGGGTCACGGCGGCGGCGTCCATGATGTCAATCAGGCCAGTTCGATCCAGCCATCCTGGTACCAGGTGTACAAGGCTTCCAGCACGTCGTCGGTGGCGCTGTCGAGCAGGGCGCCTTCGACGCGGCGCTGGTTGGCCAGCACATCCAGCACCGCCTTGTCGGCGCGGCCGGCGGCGAAGGACTCGCCGTTGATGAAGACGTGCTTGCCGCGGTACAGCATCAGGGTCTTGCTCGATAGTTTCAGGCCGCGCTTGGCGGCCGCCTCCATGAAGCGTCCGACGGTGAGCGGCTTGGCCGGGCCGGTGAAGAACACATTGTGCTTCGGCTCGGACATGTATTCGCCCAGGAAGATCGTCACGTCTTCCTCGGTCCAGCGCACCTTGTTCAATTCCTCGGTGACGCTGGCCAGCATCTCGCGCGGCAGTTCGGCCGGATTCCTGGCCGGCTGCAGGTCCGGGTCGGCATAGCGTCCCGGCAGGTCGATCGAGTCGGCCATGAATTGCAGGAAGGCTTCGCCCAGTTCCTGGAACGAGGGCGAACGGAAGCCGATCGAGTAGGTCATGCACTCGCCCTCGGCCACGCCGTCGTGGGCGTAGTGCGGCGGCAGGTAGAGCATGTCGCCCGGCTCGAGCACGAATTCTTCTTCCGGCTCGAAATTGGCGAGGATCTTCAGCGGCAGGCCCTCGACCAGGGCCAGGTCCTGCTGGGCGCCGATGCGCCAGCGGCGCTTGCCGTGCGCCTGCAGCAGGAACACGTCGTAGGAATCGAAGTGCGGACCGACGCCGCCGCCATCGCTGGCGTAGCTGATCATCAGGTCGTCGAGGCGCGCATCCGGCACGAAGCGGAATTCGCGCAGCAGCGCGTCGGCCTTGTCGTCGAACAGGTTGGCGCCCTGGACCAGCATCGTCCAGCCGGGTTCGGTGCGCGCGGGCAGCTCGGCCAGCGGGCCGTGCTGCATGTCCCATTGGCCGTCGCGCAAGGAGACCAGGCGCGATTCGACATGGTTCTGGCGGGCCATGTCGGCCAGCTTGTCGAACTTGATTAAAGGTTTGAATCCGGGAATCGCCTGGCGAATCAGAAGAGGTTTTTTATGCCAGTATTCGCGCAAGAACTGGGCGGGAGTAATATCCCCAAGAAGCTGTAATTTTTTCATGCGCCATTATACCCAGCCGGAACGGGGTGGCGCGCCATCGGAGTTATAATCCGCAGCTCATAACGAAAGGATGTGCGATGAAGATTGCCAAAGATACGGTCGTGACAGTCAACTATAAACTGTCGGACGCCCAGAACAACCTGATCGAAGAGGGCTCGCAGCCGATGGTGTACCTGCACGGCGGTTACGAGAACACCCTGCCGAAGATCGAGGAAGAGCTCGACGGTAAAGAGCCGGGCTATGCGTCGACGATCCAGATCGAGCCGGAAGACGCGTTCGGCGACTATGACCCGGCGCTGGTGAAGGTCGAGGACCGTAACCGCCTGCCGGAACCGATCGAAGTCGGCATGCAGTTCGAAGGCGTGGCGGAAGGCGGCGACGACGAGCCGACGATCTTCACCGTCACCGACATCGCCGACGACAAGGTGGTCCTGGATGGCAACCACCCGCTGGCAGGCATGGCGCTGCGCTTCGAGCTGTCGGTCATCGACGTGCGCGCGGCAAGCGCCGAGGAAGTCCAGCATGGCCACGTGCATGGTCCGCATGGCCATCACCACCATGAAGAGTCCGAGGATAGCGAGCCGGGCGATCACTTCCGTAGCCAGCCGCTGCAATAACTGATCGATGGGACCGCGGTGTCATGCCGCGGTCCATGTCGTGCGCCGCGGGTTTGGATGAGCAGCCAAAAACGCGAGCGCTCTAGCCCTCCGCATCCTCCACCGCAAACACCGCCTCTTTCCCCGACCTCACCTTCACCTCGACCGCCTGCGTCCCCACGGACAACTGCCCGAGGTTGTCGCGCCACTTGATCAGCGGCTTGCCGTTCTCGACCGCGCCGCTATCGACCAGCAGCACCTTCCCCTTGAACTTCGCCGCCTGCGTCTGGATCTGGCGCCGCGTCGCGCCGAAGCCGTCGAAGGCCGCCGGCTCGGGCCGCAGTAATCCGCGCAACCCGGCCGGCTGCGCCTGCAGCAGCGGCTTGACGTCGCCTTCGGAAAACAGCACCACCGCATCGGCCTTGTCGCTGCGCGCGATGGCGAACAGGCGGTTCAGCCAGAAGCGGTTGGCCACCATGCGGTCTTCGTATTCGCTGTTGCGGCCGGCGGCCGGCAGGTAATGGTTGTTCCCGGCGGGCAGGTTGATGGTGGCGTACAGCACCTTGCCCACCTGCCAGTGCGCATTCTCCGCATAGCTGCGGAAACGCGGACTGGCCGATAGCCGCGACACGGCCAGCTTGTCCTTGCCCAGCGAGCTGGGCTCGCCGTACAGCAGCTCGCGCAGCCGGTTCAGGCGTTCGATCGCATTGGTCCGGCCGGCCGAATTGCGGCAGCCGGTCCAGTCGCTGCCGGCCAGCGACACGATCACCGGGCGGCGCGCATCCTCGATCAGGTCGCGCCGCTTCTGGTACAGCCGGTCGCCGCAGGTTTCCTTGTCGCCCTTGATGCCGGTCAGGACCACGAAGTCCAGGGATGCTTCGGAGCTCGCCTTCAGCGCATGCTTGAGCCAGGCTTCGCCGCCGTCGGCGGCATTGTTGCCGATGACGGCGAACTGGTGCGCGTCGCCATCCTTGTTCTTCTTCTTGCCATTCTCGCGCGCGCCGGCAGGCGCGATGGCCAGCAGCGCGGCGAGCATGCCGGCGAGGACGACGGACAGCTGCAGCCCCGGCATCAGGCGGCCAGGCGCTTCAGTTCGTAGAGACGCTCGAGCGCCTCGCGCGGGGTGAGCGCGTCCGGGTCGATGTCGGCCAGCAGTTCGCGCAGGCCGTCGTCGGCCGGCGCGGGCTGGGCCGGCTCGCCTTCCCGCATCGCATGAACCGCATCCTCGCAGGGAGGAGCGGCGAACAGGTCGAGCTGCGGCGTCGCGTCGAGCGCCTGGGCTTCCAGCCGCGCCAGGTGCTTGCGCGCGGCCTTGATCACCGCCGGCGGCACGCCCGCCAGCTGGGCCACCTGCAGGCCGTAGCTCTGCGAGGCCGGGCCGTCCTGCACCGCGTGCAGGAACACGATGCTGTCCTTGTGCTCGACCGCCGACAGGTGCACGTTGGCGGCGCTCGGATGGGATTCCGGCAGCTGGGTCAGTTCGAAGTAGTGGGTCGCGAACAGCGTGAAGCTGCGGCTGGCGTCGATCAGGTGGCGCGCGATCGCCCATGCCAGCGCCAGGCCGTCGAAGGTCGAGGTGCCGCGGCCGACTTCGTCCATCAGCACCAGCGAATGCTCGGTGGCGCCGTTCAGGATAACGGCCGACTCGGTCATCTCGACCATGAAGGTCGAGCGCCCGTTGGCCAGGTCGTCGCTGGCGCCGATGCGGGTGAAGATGCGGTCGATCGGTCCGATCGTGGCGCTGGTCGCCGGCACGTAGCTGCCGACGTAGGCCAGCAGGGTAATCAGGGCGACCTGGCGCATGAAGGTCGATTTACCGCCCATGTTCGGGCCGGTGATCAACAGCAGGCGCCGGTCGTTCGACAGGCGGCAGTCGTTCGCGATGAAGCGCTCGATCTGGTTCTCCACCACCGGGTGGCGGCCCTCGACGATGCTCAGGCAGGGCGCGTCGACCAGTTGCGGCGCGCACCAGTTGTTGCGCAGCGCATGGCTGGCCAGCGCCACCAGGGTGTCGGCCTGCGCCAGCGCGCGCGCGATGGTCTGCAGTTCGCCGATGAAGGGCGCGAGTTCGCCCAGCAGCTGGTCGTACAGCATCTTCTCGCGCGCCAGCGCGCGGTCCTGGGCCGACAGGGCCTTGTCCTCGAAGGCCTTGAGTTCCGGCGTGATGTAGCGCTCGGCGTTCTTCAGGGTCTGGCGGCGGCGGTAGTCGTCCGGCACCTTGTCGGCCTGGCCGTTGGTGACTTCGATGTAGAAGCCGTGCACCTTGTTGTACTCGACGCGCAGGTTGGCGATGCCGGTGCGCGCCCGCTCGCGGGTCTCGAGGTCGACCAGGAACTGGCCGGCGTTCTCGGACAGCGCGCGCAGCTCGTCGAGCTCGGCGTCGAAGCCGCGCGCGAACACGCCGCCGTCGCGCACCATGGCCGCCGGTTCCTCGGCGATCGCGCGGGCAAGCAGGTCGAGGCAGGCGTCCGGCGTGGCCAGGTCGTCGTGGATGTCGCGCAGCAGGCAGGTGTCGCCCGGGATGAAGCAGCGCGCCACCTGCTGGCGCAGGCTCGGGAGCTGCTTCAGGCCGTCGCGCAGGCAGGACAGGTCGCGCGGACGCGCCGACAGCAGCGCCACGCGGGTGGTGATGCGTTCGATGTCCGGCACCTGGCCCAGGGTCGCGGACAGGCTGCCGCAGGCATCAAGCTGGGTCAGCGCCTCGATCGCCTGGTGGCGCGAGCGCGCGACCGCCTGGTCGCGCCGGGCATGGTGCAGCCAGTGGCGCAGCAGGCGCGAACCCATCGCGGTGCGGCAGCCGTCCAGCAGCGAGAACAGGGTAGGGGACTCCTGGCCGCGGATGGTCTCGGTCAGTTCCAGGTTGCGGCGGGTGGCGGCGTCGAGGCCGATGTATTCGTTCTCGGTCTCGCAGGCCAGCGTACGCACGTGCTGCAGGCCGCGGCCCTGGGTCGACAGGGCGTAGCGCAGCAGCGCGCCGGCCGCGCCGAAGGCGGCGCCCAGCCCGTCCGCGCCGAAGCCGGTGAGGGTGGCCACGCCGAGCTGTTCGAGCAGGGACTGGTGGCCCTTGACGACGTCGAAATGCCATTCCGGCACGCGCTGGGTGTGCGCGACCGGGGCGTCGTCGAACAGGTCGGCGCCGTCGGCGCGCAGGATCTCGGCCGGCGCGATGCGTTCCAGTTCATGGGCCAGGCGCTGCTCCACCGTGCGCTGTTCGCCCGAGAATTCCATCAGGCGCAGCGCGCCGCTGGCCAGCGACAGCCAGGCCAGGCCGGCGGTGAAGGTCTTGCGCTGGTTCAGGACATACAGCGCCAGCAGCGGACGCTCCGATTTCTCGGGCAGCAGGTCGGAATCGGTCAGGGTGCCGGGCGTGACCACGCGCACCACCTTGCGCTCCACCGGTCCCTTGCTGGTGGCCGGGTCGCCGATCTGTTCGCAGATGGCGCAGCTCTCCCCCAGCTTGACCAGCTTGGCCAGGTAGCCGTCCAGCGAGTGGAAGGGCACGCCGGCCATCTTGACCGGATTGCCGCCCGAGGCGCCGCGCGCGGTCAGCGTGATGCCGAGCACGCGGGAGGCCTTCTCGGCATCCTCGTAGAACAGTTCGTAGAAGTCGCCCATGCGGTAGAACACCAGCATGGTCGGGTAGTCGGCCTTGATGCGCAGGTATTGTTGCATCATCGGAGTGACGCTACTTTTCGCGTCTTTCGTAATTCGTTGGTCTAGCGGCATTTCTCTGTCTAAGTGCATGATGTTAAGAGGCTATTCGCTTGTCTTCTCGGTGTGTTGCGTAGCCGGGACATGCTCCCGCATGCCACTACACTCTGTAGTTTGACTTACATTTTGAGCTTGCTTAAGGAAACCTGCGCGACAATCCGCTTCCTGTTCATCATGGTGTGTCAAAAGCTACGCCAGAGTTGTGCCGGAGACTACACATGCAATTCGATGCACGCGCTGCCAAGCTGCGACAGCCAGGCCAACACTTTACCACCTCCGACTGCCAGAGGCTTCGCCAGTCCGTCGGACGATGGCGGCTTGCTTGAGTTCTGGCTGTTATGCCCAGCTTCGCCTCGACCGCGCCCAGTCGCGCAAACAGCGCGTCAATGACGCGGTCCTTGCCCGTATCGGACAACTGGATCAGGTCGGGGCGGTTTCGTTGGCATGTCGGCATCATGCGTCAAATCGGCTCAGTTCACAACCACCTGGCGTGGTGCTCGCCCAGGCTTGAACAGTCACATTTCGTTTGCCTGTCGGTGCGGCGCGTCTACACTGTAATCAAGCTTGAACCTCAAGCTCATTCATAGGAGAACATCATGAAAGCACGGCTTACCAAGTTTGCGCTGCTGGCGGGTAGCGCCGTCGTCGCGACCATGTCGTTTGCACAAGAAGCTGCGACGCAACGCAGTGGCGGTCAAGACATTCAACAAGTGAAGATAGTGCGTCCGGCATTGGCCAATCAGATCGCTCCATATGGTTACGCGAGCACCGGAATCCCCGAGCGGATGGTCGATCTCGGCGGCGGCAAGAAGTACATCAACGTCACGCGCCTGGAAACCGTCCAGATCAACAAGGACGGTAACAGCGTCGTATGGACCTTCGACACGCTTGGCCTGGGGTCGTTTTCTCTCGCCAAGGTAATACCGTGGGCCCCGGGCGTCACTGTGTACATGGAAGAAAGCCCCCTGTACAGCGGGGGCTGAAGATGATCGGCACTGCGGATCATGCGCCCCAGCCCTTTAAAGGTCTCAACTAACGATTCCATTTTTCAGCACGCGCGCCGTCGATGAATGCTTCGGCCCGCCCGTATGGTTCCCCGCACGAGCGGGCGGGGGACCCGCTCCAGAGCCTGAAGAGACTGAAATCCCTCGGTTTCCCCGCGCGAGCCGGGACAGGATCCAGGTCATCGAAACCACGGCCAGCGCCTACCTGCTTTCCAGCGCAACCGCTAGGCGAAGCGGGCGCGCCCTTCGACCGCGACGCGGCCATTGCAGATGGCCGCGAACTGTCCCGCCTCCGGTCCCGCCGCCAGGCTGACCTGCGCGCCCAGCGGCGCCGGGCTGCGAAACGCGCAGGCGATCGATTCCATCCGTCGCCCCGACGCCTGCTCCAGCTGCGCGCAGGCCTTGGCCATCGTGTGCGCGCCGTGGATGATCGGGGCGCGCATGCCCATCAAACGCGCCGTCCATGGCCACAGGTGGATCGGGTTCCAGTCGCCCGACAGCGCCGCATAGCGCCGGCCCGCGTCGCGCGCGAGTGTCCAGCCGCCGGCCGCCGTACCCGCGGGCAGCTCCTGCTGGGCCGGCTTGTCGCCGGAGCGGCGGCTTCCACGCTTCACCAGGTAGGTGCTGGCGCACTCGAAGGCCAGGCGCTCGCCGTCGTGGGCCCGGGTTTCCAGCACGCAGTGCAGGGCGCCGTTCGGCGCCGGCGGCTGCATGTGCAGCGCCGTCGCGATGGCGAGCGGACGCGCGAGGAGCACGGGGCCGTGCTGGGTCAGGGTGTTGTCGACGTGGATCAGGCCGGGAAGGCGGAACGGGATGTCGCCCTCGAGCATGGTCGCCAGCTGGGCGCGCTGCGCCAGCAGGTAGAGGAAGGTGAGCGGCACGGCGTCGCCGGAAAACCCGAACGCGGCGCAGTAGCGGCGCACGTGGCCGAGGTCGATCCGGCCGAGCAGCCAGGTGGCCTGGACCGGGTTCCGCGCCGAGGGCGTCGGCCGCTTGAGCAGGGCGCGCAACAGCATCGTCGCGCCCATCGGCGGGAGAGGGGGGGAGGGCGGGGCACTCATCCGTGAAGGATAACGCGGATCGTGCCCCGCCGGAAGCTCAGGCCGCCTGCGCCGCTTCCCTGACGCGGCGCCCGATGTGGGCCAGCGCCTCGTCGACCTGGTCGATCAGGATCAGGCACAGGTCGCCCGCTTCGAGGCGCGCCAGGGCGCGGTCGATGGCGACGAATTCGCCATTGATCTCTTCCACGTGCGCGGTGCGGGTGGCGCCGTCCAGGCCGCGGCGCAGCAGGCCGATCACTTCGCCGTCGGCGCGGCCGCGCTGGCACTGGTCCTGGTACAGCAGCACGTCGTCGAAGGCCTTGCCGAGGATCTCGGTCTGCTGGGTGATGTCCTGGTCGCGGCGGTCGCCGGCGCCGCTGATCACCACCGAGCGGCGCCTGGCCGGCATGCTCTCGACCGCGCTCACCAGGGCCGCGATCGCGTCCGGGTTGTGGCCGTAGTCGGCGATCAGGGTCGCGCCGCGGTAGTCGAACACGTTGAAGCGGCCAGGCGCGTTGTCGCTCTCGCCCACGAAGGTCTTCAGGCCCACGCGGATCGCGTCCCAGGCGATGCCGACCGCCCAGGCGGCCGCCACCGAGGCCATCACGTTCTCGACCTGGAAGCCGACCATGCCGCCGCGGGTGATCGGCACTTCGCCCAGCGCGATGCGCTCGACGCGCTTGCCCTGCGCGGCGACCAGGTGGCCGTCCTCGACGAAGACCACGCGCCGGCCCTGGGCGCGGTGCATCGACATGATCGGGTTGCCGATGTCCTGGGCGAAGAAAGTCACGTCGCCGCGGGTGGTCTCGGCCATCGCGGCCACCACCGGGTCGGCCGCGTTCAGCACGGCCATGCCGCCGTCGGCCACGTTCTGCACGATCACGCGCTTGAGCACCGCCAGGTCCTCGAGCGTGGTGATGTAGTTCAGGCCCAGGTGGTCGCCCGCGCCGATGTTGGTCACCACCGCCACCTGGCAGCGGTCGAAGGCCAGGCCCTCGCGCAGCAGGCCGCCGCGCGCGGTCTCGAACACGGCGGCGTCCACGTCCGGGTGCAGCAGCACGTTGCGCGCGCTGCGCGGGCCGCTGCAGTCGCCGCTGTCGATGCGGCGGCCTTCGATGTAGACGCCGTCGGTGTTGGTCATGCCGGTGCGCAGGCCCGAAGCGGTGAGCAGGTGGGCGATCAGGCGCACGGTGGTGGTCTTGCCGTTGGTGCCGGTCACCGCCACCACCGGGATGCGGCCGTCGTCGCCTTCCTCGAACAGGGTCGAGATGATGGCCTCGCCGACATCGCGGCCCTTGCCGAACGAAGGCGAGAGGTGCATGCGCAGGCCGGGCGCGGCGTTGACTTCGACGATGCCGCCGCCCTGTTCCTCGATCGGCTTGAGCACGCTGTCGCACACCAGGTCGACGCCGCAGATGTCCAGGCCGACCATGTGGGCGGCGGCGATGGCGCGCTCCGCCACTTCCGGATGCACGTCGTCGGTCACGTCGGTGGCCGAGCCGCCGGTGGACAGGTTGGCGTTATTCCGCAGCACCACGCGCTGGCCCACGGCCGGCACCGAATCGGCGTTCAGGCCCTGCTTGGCCAGGCTGGCCAGGGCGATGTCGTCGAAGCGGATCTTGGTCAGCGAGGTCGCATGGCCGTCGCTGCGGCGCGGGTCGAGGTTGACCTGGTCGACCAGCTGGCGCACGCTCTGCCTGCCGTCGCCCACCACCTGGGGCGGATCGCGGCGCGCGGCGGCGACCAGCTTGTCGCCGATCACCAGCAGGCGGTAGTCGTGGCCCGGCAGGTAGCGCTCGACCATGATGTCGTCGCGGAATTCGGAAGCGGTGTGGAAGCCGGCGGCCAGCGCCTCCTTGGTGGTGACGTTGACGGTTACACCCTTGCCCTGGTTGCCGTCCTTCGGCTTGATCACGACCGGCAGGCCGATCTCCTGGGCCGCAGCCCAGGCGTCTTCCGGGTCGCTCACGACGCGGCCGTGCGGCACCGGCACGCCGGCGGCGTCGAGCAGCTTCTTGGTCAGTTCCTTGTCCTGGGCGATCGTCTCGGCGATGGCGCCGGTGGCGTCGATCTCGGCGGCCTGGATGCGGCGCTGGCGGCTGCCCCAGCCGAACATCACCAGGCTGCCTTCGGTCAGGCGGCGGTAGGGGATGTTGCGCTCCAGCGCGGCCTGCACGATCGAACCGGTCGACGGGCCGAGGCGCACGTCCTCGTCCAGTTCGCGCAGGCGCGCCAGCGCGCCCGCGAGGTCGAAGGGCTGGTCGTTCAGGGCGGCGTCGCACAGTGCCTGCGCCAGTTCCAGCGCCAGGCGGCCGACGTCTTCCTCGGTGTACTCGACCACCACCTGGTAGACGCCCTGCTCGAGCGTGGCGGTGGTGCGGCTGAAGGTCACCGGGCAGCCGGCTTCGGCCTGCAGCGCCAGGGCGGCGTGTTCCAGCACCTGGGCCATCGGCACGGTGTCGTCATGCCCGGTCGGCTGCAGCGGTCCGATGCGCGGGAAGCGCGCGCGCAGGCGCGTTTCGAAACCGGAAAGGGTGTTGATCGACTCTTCCGGCAGCGTGCACTTGACGATCGCCTCGACCGAAGTGTGGTGGCTCCAGAGATTGGGGCCACGCAGGGCCCGTACGCGTGATACTTCCATAAACCTTCAATCCTTTCGCGGGCCGCGACGACCCTGAAGCAGGGGCGGGCACCATGGCCCGGCATGCACCGGGCCGTTGCAGTGATTCACTAACCAGTTAGCCGTTTGCTTTTTTCCGGGTGGCGTCGAAAGCGCGCAGGCCGCCGCAGATCAGGTCGGCCGGCACGCCCAGCGCCCAGGCCGCACCCACGGCCGCCAGCACATTCTCGGGATGCTTCACGGTGGAGGGCTTCATCTTCGCCAGTTCCAGCAGCGGGGTTTCTTCCGCGCCCTCGGCCAGCACCACGCGCCCGCCACGCAGGAACACGACGCACCCGCCGGCTGCGCGGTGGCGCGCCAGGACCGCGTTGTTCTCGTCGGCCGCGTAGAAGATCACGCGGCCGTCGGACAGCGCGGCCAGCGCGGCCACGGCTTCGTTCGCCGCGTTCAGCACCGCCGCGCCTTCCGGCAGGATCACGTCGACCTGGGTGCGGATCACGTTGCGCATGGCGTCGTCATCGCGGATGTAGAACTCGGCCAGGTCGTCCAGGCCTTCCATGTCGGTCACGATGCCGACCGCGCAGCGGTCGTAGGGCAGGCCCTGGGACAGGATCGAGCGCGCGTTCGATTCGAACACGGCGGTCTGCACGGTGCGGTTGATCAGCAGGCGCTGGCCGGCCTCGAAGCCGGTACTGTCCCTGCTTGAAACCTGGCGCGCGTCCAGGTACAGGCCTTCGCCGTTGGCCACGCCGACGTGCTTGCCGCCGATGTGCACCAGGCAGCCCACCAGGCGCGCGATCAGGCTGGTGCCGAGGGTGCCGGTCACGCCCACCACCGGGATGCGGCCGTTCTCGCCCTCCTCGAACAGGTGGTCGACGATCGCCTTCCCGACCTTGCGCGGCGCGCCGGACGCCGGCTTGATGTGGGCCAGCAGGCCGGGGCTGGAATTGACTTCGATGATGGCGCCGCGCTGTTCTTCGAGCGGGCGCGAGATGTCTTCGCACACCAGGTCGATGCCGGCGATGTCGAGGCCGACGATGCGCGCCGCCAGCGCCGCCGCATGGGCGACCGACGGGTGCACCAGGTCGGTGACGTCGTCGGCGACGTTGCCGTTCAGCTGGATCAGCACTTTCTGGCCGGCCTGCGGCACCGAATCCGGGGTCAGGCCCTGGCGCTTCAGGTCCAGCTTGATCTCGTCGCTCTCGTGCGGCTTGACGGTGCCGAGCGGGAATTCCTCGCTCTCGCCGCGGCGCGGGTCGATGTTGATCTGGCTGTCGCACAGCGCGATCACGCTCTGCCTGCCGTCGCCGGTCACCCACAGCGATTCGCCCTTGGCGGCGGCGACCACCTGGCGGCCGACCACCAGCAGGCGGTGCTCGTTGCCGGGAATGAAGCGCTCGACCAGCACCGACTTGCTGTCGCCTTCCTCGGCGGCGATCGCGTAGGCGGCGACCACGTCGGCCTCGCTCATCAGGTTGAGCGAGACGCCGCGGCCGTGGTTGCCGTCGATCGGCTTGAGCGCGACCGGCAGGCCGATGTATTGGGCTTCTTCCCAGGCCTGCCCGGCGCTGCGCGCCACGGCGCCTTCCGGCACCGGCACGCCGCAGGAGGCGAGCAGGGTCTTGGTCAGGTCCTTGTCGCTGGCGATGCCTTCGCCGATCGCGCTGGTGCGGTCGGTCTCGGCGGTCCAGATGCGGCGCTGCGCGGCGCCATGGCCGAGCTGCACCAGGTTGCCTTCGGTCAGGCGGATCGAGGGGATGCGGCGGTCGGTGGCGCCGTCCACGATGTGGGCGGTCGACGGGCCCAGGCAGTAGCGGTCCACCAGGTCGGTCAGGCGCGCGACGGTGGCGGGCAGGTCGAACGGGGTGTCGTTGATGGCCGCCATCAGCAGCGCATGGCCGGCCTCGAGGGCGGCGCGGCCGACGACTTCGTCGCGGGTGCGGAAGGCCATCTTGTAGACGCCATGCTCGCCGGTCGAGCGGGTCTTGCCGAAGCCGGTCTTCATGCCGGCCAGGTTCTGCAGTTCGAGCACGACATGCTCGAGGATGTGGCCGGCCCAGGTGCCGTCGCGCAGGCGTTCGATGAAGCCGCCGCGCTCGCCGACGCCGCAGCGGTGTTCGACCAGGCCGGGCAGCCAGGCGGTCAGGCGGTCGGTGAAGCCGGGCAGGGTGTTCGAGGGGCATTCCTCGAGTTCGCCGAGGTCGAGCCAGACCTCGATCACCGGGCGATAGGTCCAGATGTTCGGTCCGCGCAGGTGCGTCACGCGGAGAAACTTGATGTCGTTCTTCTTCGTCATGTAATCAATGTCATAGTCGGCAGGCGCTCGCGCGCCGCTGGCCTTTGCCTTATGTGCCTGACTGTCCGCCGGGTAGCAAAAGGCGGCTACCCTAGCACACATCATGTATACTTGCTGAAACAAAGCTTACTGCCGAGCATTATTTCTGCCAGTTTCATTCTTTGTCATCCAAACGATACGCCGAAACGTTACAACGCTCTGTGGAGCGTTTCACGCAGCGGCGCACTGGACGGCCCTTGTGCCCTTGTCAAGCCGGCTGCCTATGCTCATCCCTCACCAGAACTTTGCCTGACATCGGGCGCATTACATGACAACTCAACAACTTGCCATTCCGTCGTCGCTGGCGGTAGCCGCCAGTTTTTTACCCGAACATTGGCAAAATGACGTTGCGAAACAGCTTGCACCAGGGGAAAACGTTTTAACTAGCGTAGAGGTTGACCTCGACGCGAAATTACATTTCGTCAAAGGCATCGTGCTCGTCACCGACCGCCGCCTGCTGGCGCGCGCCCCGGGCGAGAGCGCCTGGCGCGACTGGCCCTACCGGGCCGGCCTGGAGCTGCGTCACCATGACCATGCCGGCGTCGGCCACCTCGAGCTGGTGGATGCGCACGGCTTGCTGGCCGCCTGGCGCTTCACCCTGGGCCAGAACCTGCAGGCGATCCGCGTGGTCGACCATTTCCGCGACCAGGTGGAAAGCGTCGTCACGGGTGTCCAGGTGTTGCCTCCTGATCAACACACCTGCCCGAGCTGCAAGGCGCCGCTCGAGCCGGACCAGGAAGAGTGCCCGATCTGCGAAAAGGTGCTGCACACCCCGCCGTCGACCTGGACCCTGTTCCGACTGTGGCGTTTCGCCCGGCCTTACCAGGGACAGCTGCTGCTGGGCTTCATCCTGATGCTGGGCTCGACCGGGGCGCACCTGATTCCGCCCTACCTGACGATGCCGCTGCTGGACAATGTCCTGATTCCTTACCAGAACGGCCAGCAGATCGACATCAACCTCGTCTATCTATATATGGGCGGCCTGTTCGGCGCGGCCATGCTGGCCTGGGCGCTGGGCTGGGCCAAGACCTATGTGCTGGCGCTGGTGTCCGAACGGATCGGCGCCGACCTGCGCTCGACCACCTATGAACACCTGCTGCGGCTGTCGCTTGAATTCTTCGGCGGCAAGCGCACCGGCGACCTGATGTCGCGCATCGGCAGCGGCTCGGACCGGATCTGCGTGTTCCTGTCGCTGCACCTGCTGGACTTCCTGTCCGACGTCCTGATGATCATCATGACGGGCGTGATCCTGTTCACGATCAATCCGTGGCTGGCGCTGGTGACCCTGGTGCCGCTGCCCTTCATCGCCTGGATGATCCACATCGTGCGCGACAAGCTGCGCACCGGCTTCGAGAAGATCGACCGGGTCTGGGGCGAAGTCACCAACGTGCTGGCCGACACCATCCCGGGCATACGCGTGGTCAAGGCTTTCGCCCAGGAAAAGCGCGAAGCGGTGCGCTTCCGCGAAGCCAACAAGCACAACCTGCACGTCAACGACAAGCTGAACAGGGTGTGGTCGCTGTTCTCGCCGACCGTGTCGCTGCTGACCGAACTGGGCCTGCTGGTGATCTGGTGCTTCGGCATCTGGCAGGTGTCGCGCGGCGACATCACGGTCGGCACGCTGTCCGCCTTCATCGCCTACAGCGGCCGCTTCTACGTGCGCCTGGATTCGATGAGCCGCATCGTCTCGGTGACCCAGAAGTCGGCCTCGGCCGCCAAGCGCATCTTCGACATCCTCGACCACGTGTCGAGCGTGCCGGACCCGGTCAACCCGGCGAAGCTGGACAAGGTGGCGGGCAACATCGAGCTGCGCGAAGTCGGTTTCCGCTACGGCAACCGCGCCGTGAACCGCGGCATCTCGCTGAAGATCAATGCCGGCGAAATGGTGGGCCTGGTCGGCCACAGCGGCTCGGGCAAGAGCACCCTGGTCAACCTGATCTGCCGCTTCTACGACGTGGCCGAGGGGGCGATCTTGCTTGACGGCAAGGATATCCGTTCGTTCGCGGTGGCCGACTACCGCCGCCACATCGGCCTGGTGCTGCAGGAGCCTTTCCTGTTCTTCGGCACCATCGCCGAGAACATCGCCTACGGCAAGCCGGGTGCGACGCGCGAGGACATCATCGCCGCCGCGCGCGCCGCGCACGCGCACGAGTTCATCCTGCGCCTGCCGCAGGGCTATGACTCGATGGTGGGCGAGCGCGGCCAGGGCCTGTCGGGCGGCGAGCGCCAGCGCATCTCGATCGCGCGCGCGCTGCTGATCGACCCGCCGATCCTGATCCTCGACGAGGCGACCTCGTCGGTCGACTCGGAGACCGAGAAAGAGATCCAGAAGGCGCTCGACAACCTGGTGCAGGGCCGCACCACGATCGCGATCGCGCACCGCCTGTCGACCCTGCACCGCGCCGACCGCCTGGTCGTGCTGGACCGCGGCGTGGTGGTGGAAGAGGGCAACCACGACGAATTGATGGCGCGCGAAGGCGCCTACCACCGCCTCTACGAAGCGCAGGCGCGCAACGTGGACCAGGACATGGACGACAAGGACGACTAAATGGCAACGACACCCTTCCAACTGCGGCGCGACAGCTTCGGCAAACTGGTGCTGACCACGGAGTCGGGCGAGGAGCACGCCGGCGTGATCGCGGTGCGCGCCTTCCCGATCCAGGCGCCGACCCGGGGCATCTCGATCGTGCGCGACGGCGGCAAGGAAGTCGCCTGGATCGACGACCTGGACGAGCTGCCGGAGCAGGCCCGCACCCTGCTGCAGGAAGACATCGCGGGGCGCGAATTCATCCCCGAGATCCTGCACATCAAGGAGGTGTCGAGCTTCGCCACGCCCTGCACCTGGCATGTGAAAACCGACCGCGGCGACACCGAGTTCGTGCTCAAGGTGGACGAGGACATCCGTCGCATCGGCGACGCCTCGCTGCTGGTGGCGGACAGCCACGGCATCAATTTCCTGGTGCGCGACATGTACCACATCGACAAGCACAGCCGGAAGATCCTCGACCGCTTCCTGTAGGCCGCCGTTGCGGCGGCCCTGCGGGCTCCCGGTGTCCCGGATTTGACCCGGCGCCGGGCGCTTTTCCGCCATTCCGTTCGCCGGGCCACATACGCGGCCATGGTTTCCGGGTAGAGTTTGCTCATCAGCACAGAGCCTGTCGGAGACCACGCATGGATTCCATCAACCGCAACCAGCCGGAACACAACCGCCGCGACCTGAGCGGCGCCGACGCCATCGCCCGCCTCAAGGCCATGGTGGACGATGCCGACACCTGCTTCTTCCGTACCGCGGGCAGCCTCGGCCCGAGCCGCGGCGTACGCCCGATGAGCGTGCGCGAGACCGACGACCAGGGCGTCCTGTGGTTCCTGAGCGCCAGCGACAGCCACAAGAATGCCGAGCTCGCGGCCGATCCTTCCGTGACGCTGTATTTCCAGGCCGGCCCCCATTCCGGCTTCCTGGAAATCGACGGCCATGCCGAGATCTCGCAGGACAAGGCGCGCATCGGGCAACTCTGGAACTTCATGCTGCGCACCTGGTTCACCGGCGGCGAAGACGATCCCCGCATCACCGTGATCAAGGTGACGCCGCGCACCGGCTATTACTGGGACAACAAGCATGGCGACGCGGTGGCGGGCGCCAAGATGGCGGTCGGCGCGGTGATCGGCAAGACGCTCGACGATTCCATCGAAGGCCGGCTGGCGTTCTGACGCCGCAGCGCCACGCCGCCGCCGCCCGGCCACCGTGTCCCGGTCCCTGCACTTCATCCTGGTCACGATCGGCTCGGCCGGCGACCTGTTTCCCTTCCTCTGGATGGGCACGGCCCTGCGCGCGCGCGGCCACCGGGTCGATTTCCTGGGGCCGGACCTGCACGCGCCCTTCGTGGCGCAGGCAGGTCTGCCGTTCCACGGCCTGCCGGCCGATCCGGCGGTGCTCGACCATCCCGACCTGTGGCATCCGACCCGCGGCCTGGCCGTGGTGTGGCAGGCGACCCGCCCGGCCATGGCCGCGGTGCCGGCCGTCGTGGCGGCCCTGCCGCCGGGCGGGCCGCGCGTGCTGCTGGCCCATCCGCTGGCGCTGCCCGAGGCCGACCTGTGCCGCGCGCGCCAGCCCGGGCTGAAGATCGCGGCGGCCTATCTGGCGCCCTCGAACCTGCCGACCGTCCACGATCCCCTGCTGCTCGGGCCGTGGCCGGTGCCGCGCTGGGTGCCGCACGGGGTGCGCCGCTGGCTGTGGCGGCAGGCGGGCGCGCGCCTCATCGATCCGGTCGCGCTGCCGGACGTGAATGCGGCGCGCGCGGCGCACGGCCTGGCGCCGGCGCGCGAGCTGATCGCCCTGATGACCGGCATCCCGGACCTGTCGCTGACCCTGTTCCCGGAATGGTTCGCACCAAGCCAGCCGGACTGGCCACGGCCCCTGGCGGGCGCCGGCTTTCCGCTCTACGACCCGAACCCGGCGGCGGCCCTGGGCGCGGACCTGCGCGCCTTCCTCGACGCCGGCGCGGCGCCGGTGGCGTTCACGCCCGGCACCGGCAACCGCCAGGCCGACCGTTATTTCGCGGCCGCCGCGCAGGCGGTGGGCCGGCTGGGGCTGCGCGCCATCTTCCTGACCCCGCACCGGGAGCAGTTGCCCGCCCGCCTGCCGGAGCACATCCTGTGGCAGGACTACGTGCCGCTCAAGGCGCTGCTGCCGCGCGTGGCCGCGCTGGTCCACCATGGCGGCATCGGCACCACGGCCGAGGCCTTGCGCGCGGGCACGCCGCAACTGGTGGTGCCGCTCGCGCACGACCAGTTCGACAACGCGGCGCGCGTGCGGCTGCTGGGCGCCGGCGCCACCCTGCACGCGACGCGGGTGACGCCGGCGCGCATGGCGCGCGCGCTGCTGGGGGTGGTGGGCGAGGGCGGGATGGCGCGGCGTTGCCGCGAAGTCAGCGCGCTCCTGGCGGCGCCGTCCGGCATCGACGCCCTGTGCGAACGCCTGGAGGCGCTGGCCGGAGTGTGAGGCCGATTGTTGGGAATCGCACCGACATGGGGCGGCAGGCAGGGTGTAATGCCGCCATCGTCGATCAGCGGGAGGGCACATGCCCAGCAATGACAGGAAGGGCGCCGGCGGGCGCGAACCGGATGAGGGCTACGTGCGCGTGCGCGGCGCGCGCGAGCACAACCTGAAGAATGTCAGCCTCGATATCCCGCGCGGGGCGCTGGTGGTGTTCACCGGAGTGTCCGGCTCCGGCAAGTCGTCGCTGGCCTTCGGCACCCTGTACGCGGAGGCGCAGCGGCGCTACCTCGAATCGGTGTCGCCCTATGCGCGCCGGCTGTTCCACCAGATGCCGGTGCCCGAGGTCGACGAGATCGACGGGTTGCCGCCGGCGGTCGCGCTCCAGCAGCAGCGCGGCACGCCGACCGCGCGCTCCTCGGTGGGCAGCGTCAGCACCCTGTCGAATTCGCTGCGCATGCTGTACTCGCGCGCCGGCGACTATCCGCCGGGACAGGAACTGCTGTATGCCGAGTCGTTCTCGCCGAACACCCCGCAGGGCGCCTGCCCGCGCTGCTCGGGACTGGGCCGCGTCTACGAAGTGACCGAGCAGTCGATGGTGCCGGACGACTCGCTCACCATCCGCGAGCGCGCGGTGGCGGCCTGGCCGCCGGCCTGGCACGGCCAGAACCTGCGCGACATCCTGGTCACGCTCGGCTACGACGTCGACACGCCCTGGCGCGAGCTGCCGAAGAAGGACCGCGACTGGATCCTGTTCACCGACGAGACGCCCACGGTGCCGGTCTACGCCGGATTGACGCCGAAGGAAACGAAGGCCGCCCTGAAGCGCAAGGACACGCCCAGCTACCAGGGCACCTTCACCGGCGCGCGCCGCTACGTGCTGCAGACCTTCGCCAACACCGAGAGCGCCTCCATGAAGAAGCGGGTGGCGCGCTACATGGTCAGCACCGCCTGCCCGGTGTGCGAGGGCAAGCGCCTGCGCCGGGAATCGCTGTCGGTCACCTTCGCCGGCGTCGACATCGCCGAGCTGTCGCGCATGCCGCTCGAGCGCCTGGCGCAGTTGCTGGGCCCGTATGCCGAAGCCAGGGATGGCGACATCGGCCACCTGCATGCCGAGCAGGTGATCGTGCGGCGCCGCATCGCGGCCGACCTGGCGGCGCGCCTCGAGGTGCTGCTGGCGCTGGGCCTGGGCTACCTGGCGCTGGAGCGCAGCACGCCGACCCTGTCGCCGGGCGAACTGCAGCGCCTGCGGCTGGCGACCCAGGTGCGTTCCAGCCTGTTCGGGGTGGTGTACGTGCTGGACGAGCCCTCGGCCGGCCTGCACCCGGCCGATACCGAGGCGCTGCTCGATGCGCTGGCCCGGCTGAAGGCGGCCGGCAACTCGCTGTTCGTGGTCGAGCACGCGCTGGACGTGATCCGCCATGCCGACTGGCTGGTCGACGTCGGCCCGATGGCGGGCGAGCGCGGCGGCCAGATCCTGTACAGCGGCGAACCCGAGGGCCTGCGCCAGGTCGAGGCCTCGCAGACGCGGCGCTACCTGTTCAACGAAGCGCCGCCGCCGCAGCGCGCCCCGCGTCCGCCGAGCGGCTGGCTGCGCCTGCAGGGCGTCAGCCGCAACAACCTGCATGGGCTGGACGCCGCGTTCCCGCTCGGCGTGCTGACCAGCGTGACCGGCGTGTCCGGTTCCGGCAAGTCCAGCCTGGTCAGCCAGGTGCTGGTCGAGCTGGTCGGCGCCGCCCTGGGGCACAAGGCGGAGGCCGAGGAAGCGGGCGAGGAGCACGACCTGGAGCGCGAGGAAGCGCTGCCGCTGGAGGGGCGGATCGTGGCCGGCATGGAGGGCGTGCGGCGCCTGGTGCGCGTGGACCAGAAGCCGATCGGACGCACGCCGCGCTCCAACCTGGCGACCTATACCGGCCTGTTCGACCAGGTGCGCAAGCTGTTCGCGGCCACGCCGGATGCGCGCAGGCGGCGCTACGACGCCGGCCGCTTCTCGTTCAATGTCGCCAAGGGCCGCTGCGAGCACTGCGCCGGCGAAGGCTTCGTGATGGTCGAGCTGCTGTTCCTGCCGAGCGTCTACGCGCCATGCCCGACCTGCGGCGGCGCGCGCTACAACGACAAGACCCTGGAAGTACGCTACCGCGACCGCAACATCGCCGAGGTGCTGGGCATGACGGTGGGGGAGGCGATCGATTTCTTCCAGGGCGAAGCCCTGGTCGAGCGTTCGCTCGAGGTGCTGGCCGAGGTGGGGCTGGACTACCTGCGCCTGGGCCAGCCGGCCACCGAACTGTCGGGCGGCGAAGCCCAGCGCATCAAGCTGGCCGCCGAGCTGCAGCGGGCCACGCGCGGCAATGCGCTGTACGTGCTGGACGAGCCGACCACCGGCCTGCACCCGCTGGACGCCGACCGCCTGATGGTGCAGCTCAACCGCCTGGTCGATGCCGGCAACACCGTGATCGTGGTCGAGCACACGATGCGCGTGGTGGCCGGCAGCGACTGGGTGATCGACATCGGCCCCGGCGCGGGCGATGCGGGCGGCAGGCTGGTGGCCTGCGGGCCGCCGGAAGAAGTGGCGCGTGCGCAGGACAGCCGCACCGCGCCCTACCTGGCGGCCCAGCTGGCGCCGCAGCCGCGCCGGCGCCGGGCCTGAACCCCTCAGCCGAACCTGACCAGGTTCAGCGACGGCAGCGGACCGCCGGGAAACTGGATCAGGCGGCCGCCTTCGCCCAGGGCGCCCAGGTCGATGCCTGCGAAGCCCAGGCGCTGCACCAGTTGCGCCACCTCGCCCTTGGCGGCGGCGTCGTCGCCCGCGAGGAACAGCACCCTGCGCCCGCCCTCGGCGCCCGGATCGCCCGCCAGCAGCGCCGGCTGCAGGTGATTGAAGGCTTTCACTACCCGCGCACCCGGCACCAGCCCGGCCACGATCTCGCTGGAGCTGCGGCCGCCCAGGTCGAACGGACGGAAGGCCGGCGCCTCGATCGGGTTGTTGGTGTCGATGACGATCCGTCCGCCCCAGGGGCCGAGTCCGCGCACGGCGTCCGGAAGCCTCGACCAGTTCACCGCCAGGAAGACGAGGTCGGACTGCGCCGCCTCGGCCACCGTCACGGGCCGGATGCGCCCGCCGGTTTCGGCAGCCAGCCCGGCCAGGGATGCGGGCCCCCTGCGGTTGGCGATGCGCGCGTCGATGCCGGCGCGCGCCAGTGCGCGGGCGATCGCGCTGCCGATCGCGCCCGCTCCGATGATGCCGATGCTCATGCTCTGCTCCTTATGGCTAGGATCAGGCGGTGAAGCCGCCGTCCACCAGCAGTTCCGCGCCGGTCACGAAGGATGCCTCTTCCGAGGCGAGGAAGGCGACGCTTGCCGCGATGTCCTGGCCCTGGCCATAGCGGCCGACGGCGATGCCGGGCTTGACGAAGTCGGCGACCGGGCCGTCGGCCGGGTTCATGTCGCTGTCGGTCGGGCCGGGATGGACGGTATTCACGGTGATGCCCTGCGGGCCCAGGTCGCGCACCAGGCCGCGGGTGAAGCCGCTCAGCGCGCCCTTGGTGAGCGTGTAGGCGGACGCGGTCGGGAAGGCCGCGTACCGCACCATCGAGCTGCCGATGTGGATAATGCGGCCGCCCGCGCCCATGTGGCGCAGCGCTTCCTGGGTGGCGACGAACACGCCGGTGACGTTCACGGCCAGGATGCGCTGAAAGTCGGCGAAGGCGATCCCGGTCGGCGCGCCCAGCACGCTGATGCCGGCGTTGTTGACCAGGATGTCGATCCGGCCGAAGCGCTCGGCGACGCTGGCGACGGCCTGGCGCACGGCGTCCGGGTCGCCGGCGTCGGCCTGCAGCGCGACGGCGCGTCCGCCCGCCGCCTCGATCTCGTCCACGACCGCCGCGGCCTTGTCGGGCGAGGCGTGGTAGGTGATGGCGACGGTGGCGCCGTCGCGGGCCAGGCGGCGGGCGATGGCGGCGCCGATGGAGCGGCTGGCGCCGGTGACGATGGCGATCTTGCCTTGCAGGGGAGTGGTGCGGTCCATGATGCTTCCTTTCGTGTGAGTGGGTAAGGCCAGTATCGACACTGCCGCTCGCAACGGCTAGTCATGGATCTCTATAATCACTTTCAAGCAAAGCTTGAAAGTGAAACCATGGAAACCCTCTCGAACCTCGAATCCTTCGTGCGCAGCGCCGAGTCGGGCAGCTTCTCGGCGGCGGCGCGCCGCCTGGCGCTGACCCCGGCGGCGGTCAGCCGCAACGTCGCCCAGCTCGAGCGCAACCTCGGCGTGCGCCTGTTCCAGCGCAGTACGCGCGGCCTGACGCTGACCGAGGCCGGCGAGCGCTTCCTGGGCGCGGTCGGTGCGGGCCTGGACAGCATCCAGGGCGCCATCGCCGAGGTCACGGCCAGGGCCGGGCAGCCGGCCGGCACCCTCAAGCTGAGCGCGGCGCACGGCTTCGCGCGCGACTACCTGCTGCCCCTGATGCCGGGCTTCGTCGCGCGCTATCCGGGCGTGCTGACCGACTGGCATCTCGACAACCGCCAGGCCGACCTGGTGCGCGAGGGGTTCGACGCCGCCATCGGCGGCGGCTTCGCGCTCCAGGCGGGCATCGTGGCGCGCGAACTGGCGCGTGTCCACGTCGTGGCCGTGGCCACCCCCCGGTTCCTGCGCGGCCTGCGCGCGCCGCGCGAACCCGCCGACCTGCTCGAGGTCGACGGCGTGGTGATGCGCTCGATCCTGACCGGACGGCTGCGCGAGCGCCTGCTGCGCCACCGCTCGGGCGCGCAGGCAGCCTGCGACCAGCGCGCCCGCATCACGGTCGACGATCCGGATGCGCTGGTGCAGGCGGTCCTGATGCACATGGGGATCGGCCTGGCGGCGATGCCGCATGTGCTGCGCCACCTGGAGAGCGGCGAGCTGGTGCGGGTATTGCCGGACTGGCAGCAGGATGCGGGACCGATTTCCCTCTACTTCTCGAGCCAGAAACTGTTGCCCGCCAAGACCCGCGTCTTCGTCGATTTCGTCACCGCGCAGTTCCGCGAACAGCGGCTGGCGCAACGCTTCCTGGCCGCCTGAATGGTAGAGTGGAAAGGGTGCACGGATGAGCTCTCGGGTGCGCGCCGGAATTCACATTTGCGTTACACTTGGGATATTTTTTCCTTAACAAAAAGCATGTATGCCCGGTCCCACCATCGATAACAGCGAGTTTCGGCGCATCCTGACCCGTAACGTCGCGCTGCCCCTGGGCATGAGCGTCCTGAGCGCCATCGTGTTCGTGGCCATCATCGCCTACCTGATCAATGTATTGACCTGGGTCGAGCATTCCGAGAAGGTGATCGGCAACGCGCACGAAGTCAGCAAGCTGTCGGCCGAGATGGAAACCGGCATGCGCGGCTTCCTGCTGGCCGGCGACGAGGCCTTCCTGACGCCCTACCACCTGGCATCGCGCCGTATCGACGCGGGATTGACGACGCTCGCCGAGCTGGTCAAGGACAACGCGGCCCAGACCGACCGGGTGCACCGCATCGAGAGCGCCCAGCAGCAGTGGGAGCAGTATGCCAACGAAATGATCGCGCGCCGGCGCGTCGGCGAGGATGTGATCGGGCCGGTCAGTTCCGGCCGCGGCAAGACGCTGACCGACGAGATGCGCCGCACCTACGACGACCTGGTCGGCATCGAGACCAGGCTGCTCCAGGACCGCAACGAGACGGCGCGCCGCGTCACGACCTGGTCGGTGGTGAGCTTCCTGGTGTTCAGCGTCATGGTCGGCGTCGGCCTGGCGCTGTTCGGCCGGCGCCAGCTGGTGCGGCTGTCGACGACCTACCAGGACGTGCTGGAGCACGAGGCCCAGCACAATGCCGAACTGCGCCACCAGACCTGGTTGCGCACCGGCCTGAACGAGCTGAACCAGCAAAGCGCCGGCATCCACACCCTCGAGCCGCTGGGCGAGGCCGTGCTGTCGCACGTGACGCGCTACCTGGACGGCGCCGTGGCGGCGATGTACGCGCGCAGCGACGAGGGCGTGCTGCGCCGCATCGGCGCCTACGGCTTCGCGCACGACGCCGCCGACCATGCGCAGCTGATCCAGCCGACCGAATCCCTGGCCAGCAAGGCGGCCAACGAGAACCGCATCCTGGTCCTGCGCGACCTGCCGGACAACTACATCAAGGTCGGCTCGGCGCTGGGCGAAGCCTCGCCGCGCGAGCTGATCATCGCGCCGGTCTACAACCACGGCAAGGTCAAGGGCGTGATCGAGATCGGCTTCCTGCATGGCGTGCGCGAGCGCGACCGCGAATTCATGGAGCTGATCGGCCCGGCCGTCGGCTCGTCGATGGCGGCGGTGGTGTACCGCCAGCGCCTGCAGCACGCGCTGGAGGAAAGCCAGACCCTGAACGAGGAACTGCAGGTGCAGCAGGAAGAGCTGCGCACCGCCAACGAGGAGCTGGAAGAGCAGTCGCGCGCGCTCGAGGAATCGCAGGCCCAGCTCGAGAACCAGCAGGCCGAGCTGCGCACCACCAACGACCAGCTGGCCGAGCAGGCGCTGGCGCTGGACATGAAGAACGCCGCGCTGACCGCGGCCCAGGAGCAGCTGCAGTCGCGCGCCATGGAACTGGAACGCGCCAGCCGCTATAAATCGGAATTCCTGGCGAATATGTCGCACGAGCTGCGCACGCCGCTCAACAGCTCGCTGATCCTGGCCAAGCTGCTGTCCGATAACAGCAGCGGCAACCTGAGCGACGAGCAGGTGCGCTTCGCCCAGACCATCTACTCGGCCGGCAACGACCTGCTCCAGCTGATCAACGACATCCTCGACATCTCGAAGGTCGAGGCGGGCAAGCTGGAACTGATGCTCGAGGACGTGCCGGTGCGGCGCGTGGTCGAGGGCCTGGCGCGCAGCTTCGAGCCGCTGGCGCGCCACAAGGCGCTGGACTTCAAGGTCAGCGTGGCGCCGGACGTGCCGGCCGCCCTGCATACCGACCGCCAGCGCCTCGAGCAGGTGCTGAAGAACCTGCTGTCGAACGCGGTCAAGTTCACCGACAGCGGTGCGGTGAGTTTGACGGTCGCGGTGGGCGAGGGCGGCGCGCTGGCCTTCCGCGTGCAGGACAGCGGCATCGGCATCGCCCGCGACCAGCAGGAAAAGATCTTCGACGCCTTCCACCAGGCCGACGGCACCACCAGCCGCCGCTTCGGCGGCACCGGCCTGGGGCTGTCGATCTCGCGCGACCTGACCCGCCTGCTGGGCGGCGCCCTGGAGGTGTCGAGCAAGCCGGGCGAGGGCAGCGTGTTCACGCTGCTGCTGCCGCGTGGTGCTGCGCCGGTGGCGGCGCTGCTGGCGCCGGCCGCGCAGTCCGTGACCGACACCCTGCCGGCGCTGGCGGCCGCGGTCTCGGCCGCCGCGGCCACGACCGCCGCCGCCGCCGCCGCCGACTCCGAACCGGTCGAGTCCTTCCCGGACGACCGCGAGCGTCCGTCCGAGGGCGCGCGCACCGTGCTGGTGGTCGAGGACGAGGCGCAGTTCGCGCGCATCCTGTACGACCTGGCGCACGAGATGGATTACCGCTGCCTGGTGGCGCTGAACGCCGAGGAAGGCCTGGCGCTGGCGGCCAGCCAGAAGCCGGACGCGGTGCTGCTCGACATCCGACTGCCGGACCGTTCCGGCCTGACCCTGCTCCAGCAGCTGAAGGACAATCCGTCGACCCGCCACATCCCGGTGCACGTGGTCTCGAGCCTGGAAAACGGCGGCGAGGCGCTGCACCTGGGCGCGATCGGCTACGCGCTGAAACCGACCTCGCGCGAGGAGCTGGAAGAAGTGTTCCGCAAGCTGCAGGAGAAATCGGCGCAGAAGATCAAGCGCGTGCTGCTGGTCGAGGACGACGAGCGCCAGCGCGACAGCGTGGTGGAGCTGATCGCCGACGACGACGTCGAGATCGCGGCGGTCGGCACCGGCGGCGAAGCCCTGGCCCTGCTGCGCAGCCAGATCTTCGACTGCATGATCATCGACCTCAAGCTGCCCGACATGCAGGGCCGCGACCTGCTGGAGCGCATGTCGCAGGAAGAACTGTGCTCGTTCCCGCCGGTGATCGTGTACACCGGCCGCAACCTGACGCGCGACGAGGAGGCCGACCTGCTGCGCTACTCGCGCTCGATCATCATCAAGGGCGCCCGTTCGCCCGAGCGCCTGCTCGACGAAGTGACCCTGTTCCTGCACAAGGTCGAATCCAGCCTGTCCTCGGAGCGCCAGACCATGCTCAAGGCCGTGCGCGGGCGCGACCGCGTGTTCGAAGGGCGTACCATCCTGCTGGTGGATGACGACGTGCGCAACGTGTTCGCCCTGACCAGCGCGCTGGAGCAGCGCGGCGCGAAGGTCGAGGTGGGCCGCAACGGCTTCGAGGCCATCAGCAAGCTGGACGAGGTGCCGGGCATCGACCTGGTGCTGATGGACGTCATGATGCCGGGCATGGACGGGCTGGAAGCGACGCGCCGCATCCGCCTCGACGAGCGCTTCGAGCGCCTGCCGATCATCGCCATCACGGCCAAGGCGATGAAGGACGACCAGGAGCAGTGCCTGGCCGCCGGCGCCAACGACTACCTGGCCAAGCCGATCGACCTGAGCCGCCTGTACTCGCTGCTGCGGGTGTGGATGCCGGCATTGGAGCGGATTTGACGACCAACGCCCCGAACGATGTCGACATCGAGCTGCGCATGCTGGTCGAGGCGGTCTACCTGAAGTACAACTACGACTTCAGGGACTACACCGGCGCCTCGCAGAAGCGGCGCGTGGTCGCGGCCATGCGCGAGATGGGCTGCGACACCGTGTCGGCCCTGCAGGCCAAGGTGATGCACGAGCCGAACGGCTTCGCCCAGCTGCTGCAATACCTGACGATCCCCGTCACCGAGATGTTCCGCGACCCGGAATACTTCCTGGCGGTGCGCGAGCAGGTGGTGCCCTTCCTGCGCACCTATCCGTCGCTGAAGATCTGGGTGGCCGGCTGCTCGACCGGCGAGGAAGTGTATTCGCTGGCCATCCTGCTCAAGGAGGAAGGCCTGCTCGAGCGCAGCATCATCTACGCCACCGACATCAACCCGGAATCGCTGGAGGCGGCGCGGCGCGGCGTGTTCCCGCTCGAGCGCATGCGCCTGTACACCGAAAACTACCAGAAGGCCGGCGGAAAGCAGGCGTTCTCGGACTATTACGTCGCCGCCTACGGCGGCGTGCTGTTCGACCGCTCGCTGGTCGAGAACGTGACCTTCGCCGACCACAGCCTGGCGACCGACAGCGTGTTCTCGGAAACCCATTTCGTCAGCTGCCGCAACGTGCTGATCTACTTCAACCGGCGCCTGCAGGACCGCGTGTTCGGCCTGTTCCACGAATCGCTGTGCCACCGCGGCTTCCTCGGCCTGGGCAGCAAGGAAAGCATCGACTTCTCGAGCTACGCCACCCGCTTCGAACCGCTGGCGCGGCGCGAGCGCCTGTTCCGCAAGGTGTCGCCATGAGCCTGGACCAGCGCATCGCCTCCCTGCTTGCCGGGCGCCGCTTCGGGATGGTCGTGATCGGCGGCTCGGCCGGCGGGGTCGACGCCCTGATCGGCGTGCTGCCCGGCCTGCCGGCGGACTTCGGACCGGCCGTGACCTGCATCCTGCATGTGCCGTCCGACCGCGAGAGCCGGCTGGCCGAGCTGTTCGCGGCGCGGGTCGCCCTGCCGGTGCGCGAGGCGCGCGACAAGGAACCGGTCGAACCGGGTACCGTGTACTTCGCGGGAGCGGGCTATCATTTGTCCATCGAGCAGGACCGCAGTTTTTCGCTCAGCTGCGAGCCGCCCGTGCATTTCGCGCGGCCGGCGATCGACGTATTGATGGAGTCGGCGGCCGACGTCTACGGCGCGGCGCTGGCGGGCATCCTGCTGACCGGCGCCAACCACGACGGCGCCGACGGCATGGCCCGCATCCGCGCATGCGGCGGGCTGACCGTCGTGCAGGACCCCCAAGAAGCGCAGGCCGGCACCATGCCGACCGAGGCGATCCGGCGCTGCGCCCCGCACCTCGTGCTGCCGCTGGCTGGTATCCGCACGCTGCTGCCCCTGTTGGAGAAACCATGAGCGTCCAAGACCCAAGCAAACTTCTGATCGTCGACGACCTGCCGGAAAACCTGCATGCGCTCGACGCCCTGCTGCGCACCGAACAGTGCCAGGTGTTCCAGGCGAGTTCGGGCGACCAGGCGCTGGCGCTCCTGCTCGACCACGAATTCGCGCTGGCGATCCTCGATGTCCAGATGCCCGGCATGGACGGCTTCGAGCTGGCCGAGCTGATGCGCGGCACCGAGCGCACCCGCCACATCCCGATCGTGTTCGTCTCGGCCGCCGGCCGCGAGCTCGACTATGCCTTCAAGGGCTATGAAAGCGGCGCGGTCGACTTCCTGTACAAGCCGCTCGATCCCGACGCGGTGCGCAGCAAGGTCAAGGTGTTCGTGGCGCTCGACCAGCAGCGCCGCGAGACCCGGCGCCAGGTGGCGGCGCTGGAACGCAGCCGCCAGGAACAGGAGGTGCTGGTGCGCGAGCTGAACCAGACCCAGCAGGAACTGCAGCGCTCGCTGCGCATGCGCGACGAATTCATGTCGCTGGTCGCGCACGAGCTGCGCACGCCGCTCAATACGCTGTTCCTGGAATCCCAGATGCGCAGCCTGCAGCTGCGGCGCGGCAATGCCGCCGCCTTCAACGCCGACCAGATGGAAGCCATGGTGCGGCGCGACGAGCGCCAGATCAAGGCCATGATCCGGCTGATCGACGACATGCTCGACGTCTCGCGCATGCGCAGCGGCAAGCTGTCGATCCGGCCGGCGCGGGTAGAGCTGATGAACCTGCTCGAGCGCATTGTCAGCGACCTGTCGCTGCAGGCGGCCTCGACCGGCTCGACCCTGGCCCTGGTGCCGCACCCGCAAGTGGTCGGCTGCTGGGACGAGTTCCGCATCGAGCAGGTGATCGTCAACCTGCTGACCAACGCACTGCGCTACGGCTGCGGCCAGCCGGTCGAGATCAGCGTGCTGATGGACGGCGATACCGTGCGGGTCAACGTGCGCGACCAGGGCAAGGGCATCGAGCCGGCCGACACCGAGCGCATCTTCGAACCCTACGAGCGCGGCGCGCGCAATGGCGAGCCGAAGGGCCTGGGCCTGGGGCTGTACATCTCGCGCCAGCTGGCGGTGTCGCACGGCGGCGAACTGCGCGTGGACAGCCGTCCGGGCGAGGGCTCGACCTTCAGCCTGTTGCTGCCGTGCAGCGAACAGACCGTCTGCGCCGAAGCGGATGCCTGAACCCCAGCTTGCCGGCGCCCAAAACGAGGCGCCGGTTGCAGCCGCCAGGCATTTACGCCACACTGTCCGGGCTCTTCAGGGCCCATTTTCATGGGCCAGAATGAGCCGCGCTTGACTGATAGCTAAAATCAATCAAGAATATCGATTCAATCAATTTCACAAACGGCGAGCAGAACAGTACACTGCTTTCCATTGAGATTCATTCACCCCCGAAACAAAGGAGCTTACATGTCCCTTATCAACACCCAGATCAAACCGTTCAAGGCAACCGCTTACCACAACGGCAAGTTCATCGAACTGTCGGAAGAAAACTTCAAGGGTAGCTGGTCGGTCCTGATGTTCTACCCGGCGGACTTCACCTTCGTCTGCCCGACCGAACTGGAAGACCTGGCCCACTACCAGCCGCAGTTCGCAAAGATGGGTGTGAACGTGTACGGCGTGTCGACCGACAGCCACTTCGCCCACAAGGCATGGCACGACACCTCGGAAGCGATCAAGAAAGTCAACTACCCGCTGATCGGCGACCCGACCGGCACCCTGTCGCGCAACTTCGAAGTCATGATCGAAGAAGAAGGCATGGCCCTGCGCGGCACCTTCGTGATCAATCCGGAAGGCCAGATCAAGCTGATGGAAGTGCACGACAACGGCATCGGCCGTGACGCATCGGAACTGATGCGCAAGGTCAAGGCTGCCCAGTACGTCGCCGCCCACCCGGGCGAAGTGTGCCCGGCCAAGTGGAACGAAGGCGCTGAGACCCTGGTCCCGTCGCTGGACCTGGTCGGCAAGATCTAAGCTGGTCGACTAGCACTACCGCACCGGGCTGCTGCGGCAGCCCGGTTCGTTTCTACCCCATTCATCTGTTCAAGGAAAAAAAATCATGCTGGACGCAACCCTCAAGAAACAGTTGCAAGCCTATTTGGAAAAAGTGGTGCAGCCGATCGAGCTGGTTGCCTCGCTGGATGATTCGCCCAAGGCACGCGAAATGGATGAACTGCTCCGCGAAATCGCCGCGTTGAGCGACAAGATTTCGGTCGTGCAGAAATACGATGACAACGAGCGCAAGCCCTCGTTCGCCATCAACCGTGTCGGCACCGATATCGGCGTGCGTTTCGCCGGCATCCCGCTGGGCCATGAGTTCACCTCGCTGGTGCTGGCCCTGCTGCAGGTCGGCGGCCACCCCATCAAGCTGGACCAGCCGGTGATCGACCAGATCAGGAACCTGGACGGCGACTACGTATTCGAGACCTATATCTCGCTGAGCTGCCATAACTGCCCGGAAGTGGTGCAGGCCCTCAACGCGATGTCGGTCATCAACCCGCGCATCAAGGTCGTGGCCATCGACGGCGGCGTGTTCAAGAAGGAAGTCGAAGAGCGCCAGATCATGGCGGTGCCGATGATGTTCCTGAACGGCCAGCACTTCGGCCAGGGCCGCACCAGCGTGGAAGAGATCCTCGCGAAGATCGACGTGAATGCCGGCGCCCGCAAGGCCGCCGAACTGAACAAGAAAGACGCCTTCGACGTGCTGATCGTCGGCGGCGGTCCTGCCGGCGCGGCGGCCGCGATCTACGCGGCCCGCAAGGGCATCAAGACCGGCGTGCTGTCCGACCGCTTCGGCGGCCAGGTGCTGGACACCCTGGCGATCGAGAACTTCGTCTCGATGAAGGAAACCGACGGCCCGAAATTCGCCGTGGCCCTGGAAGAGCACGTCAAGCAGTACGACGTCGACATCATGAACACCCAGCGCGCCAGCAAGCTGGTGGGCGGCAAGCTGATCGAGGTGCATACCGAGACCGGCGCGGTACTGAAGAGCAAATCGGTCATCATCGCGACCGGCGCCCGCTGGCGCGAGATCAACGTGCCGGGCGAGAAGGAATACCGCAACCACGGCGTGGCCTATTGCCCGCACTGCGACGGCCCGCTGTTCAAGGGCAAGCGCGTGGCGGTGATCGGCGGCGGTAACTCGGGTGTCGAGGCGGCGATCGACCTGGCCGGCATCGTGGCCGAGGTAACCCTGGTCGAGTTCGGCGCGGAACTGCGCGCCGACGCGGTCCTGCAGCGCAAGCTGCACTCGCTGAAGAACGTCAAGGTGATCAAGTCGGCCCAGACCACCGAGATCCACGGCGACGGCAAGATCGTCAACGGCCTGAGCTACAAGGACCGCAACAGCGGCGCGATGCACAGGGTGGACCTGGAAGGCGTGTTCGTGCAGATCGGCCTGGTGCCGAACGCCGAGTGGCTGAAGGGCACGATGGAACTGTCGCCGCATGGCGAGATCGAAGTCGACGTGCGCGGCCAGACCTCGGTCCCGGGCGTGTTCGCCGCCGGCGACGTGACCACGGTGCCGTTCAAGCAGATCGTCATCGCGGTGGGCGAGGGCGCCAAGGCATCGCTGGCTGCGTTCGATTACCTGGTGCGCCTGCCGGTCGAGGAAGAGGAAGAAGCCAAGGCTGCGTAATGCATGAGGCGGGCCCTGAGGGCCCGCCGGATTGTGAAAAAGCCATCTCCCGGTTGGGAGGTGGCTTTTTTTGTTCGCCGGGACGTATGTACTGGTCGGAAACGAAATCGTTGTCGGCCCACTCCTCCGGCAGCGTGCAGGAAGGAAGCAGCCTGCCGACTACAAGAGTGACCATTCCGACTGCGGCATCGCCGCAGCAAAACAGGCTGTCAGTGGAAGAACACCAGCAAGGCGCCCGGAAGCGCCTCGGTTTCCAGCAGCAACCAGGTTGCTGCACTGGCCAGCGCCAGGTGGACAAAGGTCCACGTCATTGGATGGCGGCGCGACATGATGTTCTCCCGAGATTAAGCTTCGCTATTGATCGTGATGCCATATTAGCTACATACCCCGACAGCAGGCATCAGCGAATTCTCCGTCAATTTGTAGGAATAAACCTTGCGCCAAACAGGCGCAATGAGCCAAAAGAGGGCATCCTACGTAGGCAGTAGGCCGGGTCCTATAGTCGAGTCCGGGTCCGGGACCTACAGTGAGCCTTATCATGACCCGACACGACCCCACCCTCCTGCACCGCGGCCTGCTCGCCGTGCGCCGCAACACCATCCGCCGGCTGCTGCACTCCGTCTTCGGCATCGAACAACTCCGTGAAGGCCAGCAGAACGTCATCGACAGCGTCCTCGACGGTCGCGACACCCTGGCCATCATGCCCACCGGCGGCGGCAAGTCGCTGTGCTACCAGATCCCGGCCAGGATGCTGGAAGGGATCACGGTCGTGGTCTCGCCCCTGATCTCGCTGATGAAGGACCAGCTCGAAAAGCTGGAGGAACTCGGCATCCGCTCGGTCCAGGTCAACTCCAGCCTGAACGCCGAGGAAGAGCATGCCGCCCTCCAGGCCATCGAAGAGCAAGCCTGCGAGATCGTGTTCTGCACCCCCGAGCGCCTGGTGACGCCGGAATTCATCGAGTTGCTGCGCAAGGTCACGCTCGACATCGTCGTGATCGACGAAGCGCACTGCATTTCGCAGTGGGGGCATGACTTCCGCCCGGCCTACATCGGCCTGGCCGGCGCCATCGACGCCCTGGGCCGGCCGCCGATCCTGGCGCTGACCGCCACCGCGACCGACGAGGTGGTGGACGACATCGCCCGGCAGCTCGACCGGCCGAAAATGAATGTCATCAATACCGGCATCTACCGGCCCAACCTGCATTACTGCGTGGTGCAGGTGACGAACGCGGAAGAGAAATACGCGCAAGCCCTGCGCCTGGTGCGCGAGACCGAAGGCGTGGGCATCGTCTATGCCGCCACCGTCAAGGCCGCCGAAGAGATGCTGGCCGTGCTGGAAGAGGCGGGCGAGTCGGTGACGATCTACCACGGCAAGCTGCCGGCCGCCGAGCGCAAGCTGAACCAGGACCTGTTCATGGACGGCGAACGGCGGGTCATGGTCGCGACCAATGCCTTCGGCATGGGCATCGACAAGAGCGATACCCGCTTCGTGATCCACCTGCAGATCCCGGCCAACCTGGAGTCCTACTACCAGGAATCCGGCCGCGCCGGCCGCGACGGCCTGGACGCCCGGTGCACCCTGCTGTTCCTGCAGGACGACAAGCGCATCCAGCAGTTCTTCCTGATCAAGCATTACCCGACTGCCGAGGAACTGAAGGCCATCTACGAGACGGTGAAGGTGCTGCTCGGCGACGGCCCCGTGACCGCCGGGCGGATCGAGGAGCGGCTGGAGGAGCTCGCCGAGGCCAGCATCAAGGCCAGCCTGAAGCTGCTGAAGGACGCCAAGCTGCTGCGCCAGAACCGCAAGCTCGAATACCTGCCGACCAGGGCCGCGCCCAAGGCCGATGACTTTGCCGGACTGGCCCGGGTCTACGTCCAGAAGCAGGAACGCGATCGCGAAGCGCTCGAGCAGATGGTAGGCTATGCGGTCAGCGGCTTTTGCCGCTGGAAGCTGCTGCTCGACTATTTCGGCGACGAGGCGCCCGGTTTCGAGAAGTGCTGCCGCTGCGATAACTGCCTGAACCCGCCGGCGCTCGCCCTGACCGAAGACATCGCCATCCGCGACGACGAGTTCGACCGCGCGCCGGCACCCGAGCCGAGCGGTCCGCGCTTCGAGGTCGGCGCACGCGCCAAGGCGCCCAGGTATGGCGAAGGCGTGGTGACGGCCGTGGCCGGCGACCAGGTGACGCTGGCGTTCCCGGACCAGGACAGCCGCAGCTTCCTGGCCGACTACCTCGAGCCGGCCTGATCCGGGGAAGGGACCGCATGGGAGACATGGTCGTCGTCCGCAAGGAAGGACTGTATTGCGTACCGGGCCAGTTCTACATCGACCCGTGGCGGCCGGTCGAGCGCGCCGTGATCACGCATGCCCATGGCGACCATGCGCGCTACGGGCACGGGCACTACCTGTCGGCCGAAGCCGGCGTGAACGTGCTGAAGTCGCGGCTGGGCGACATCTCGATCGACGGCGTCGCCTACGGCGAGCGGGTCGTCCACAACGGCGTGGCGATCTCGCTGCACCCGGCCGGCCACGTGCTCGGCTCGGCGCAGGTCCGGATGGAATGCGGCGGCGAGGTCTGGGTCGCCTCGGGCGACTACAAGGTCGAGCCGGACAAGACCTGCGCGCCCTTCGAGCCGGTGCGCTGCGACACCTTCATCACCGAATCGACCTTCGGCCTGCCGATCTACCGCTGGGAGCCGGAACAGCAGATCCTCGACGAGATCAATGCCTGGTGGCGCCGTAACGCCGAGGCGGGACGCTGCTCGGTGGTATTCGCCTACGCCTTCGGCAAGGCGCAGCGCATCCTGTCGGGCCTCGATCCGTCGATCGGGCCGATCGTCTGCCACGGCGCGGTCGAGCCGCTGAACCGGGTCTACCGCGCCGGCGGCGTGGCCTTGCCCGAGACCCGCATGGTCAGCGAGGTCGACAAGGCCGACCTGCGCCGCGCCATCGTGGTGGCGCCGCCGTCCGCCAGCGGTTCGCCCTGGATGAAGCGCTTCGGCGACTACAGCGACGCCTTCGCCAGCGGCTGGATGCTGCTGCGCGGCGCGCGCCGCCGGCGCGGCGTGGACCGCGGCTTCGTGCTGTCCGACCATGCCGACTGGCCGGGCCTGATGAGCGCGATCAAGGCGACCGAAGCCGGGCGCGTGATCGTCACCCACGGCTCGATCCCGGTGCTGGTGCGCTGGCTGTGCCAGAACGGCCTGGACGCCGCCGGCTTCGACACCGAATACGGGGACGAGGAAGAAGACGAGTCGACCCCGCCGGCCGGCCGGGCCGCCGCGCAGGAAGCGGAGGCGCCCGCGGGAGAAGCCGATGCGTGAATTCGCCCGCCTGTACGCCGAACTGGACGAAACCACGTCCACCACCCGCAAGCTCGACGCCCTGCAGCAGTATTTCTCCCACGCGACCCCGGAAAACGCCGCCTGGGCCGTGTACTTCCTGGCCGGCGGCAAGCCGCGCCAGGCGGTGCCGGTCAAGCTGCTGCGCCAGTACGCGATCGACTACGCGGGCCTGGACGAGTGGCTGTTCGACGAGTCCTACCATGCGGTCGGCGACTTCGCCGAGACCATCGCCCACATCCTGCCGGCGCCGACCCGGCGCTCCGACGTCGGCCTGGCCGAGTGGATGGAACAGCGCATCGGACCGCTGCGCGGCGCCGATCCCGGGCGCATCCGCGAAGCCCTGTTCAGCTACTGGGATGAACTCGACTGGCGCGAACGCTTCCTGCTCGTCAAGCTGATCGGCGGCGGCTTCCGGGTCGGCGTCTCGCGCCTGCTGGTGACGCGGGCGCTGGCCGCGATCGCGGCGGTGGACAGCAAGGTGATCGCCCAGCGCCTGATGGGCTGGACCGACGGCCGGGTGGCGCCGACCGCCGCGGGTTTCCTGCAGCTGATCGCCGAGCAGACCGACGCGGAACACCAGCTGCGCGGCGGCCAGCCGTATCCCTTCTTCCTGGCCCACCAGCTGCAGGGCGAGCCATCCGCGCTGGGCGAGGTCGACGACTGGATCGTCGAATGGAAGTACGACGGCATCCGCGCCCAGCTGGTGCGGCGCGGCGGCCAGAGCTACCTGTGGTCGCGCGGCGAAGACCTGATCACCGAGCGCTTCCCCGAGCTGGCCGCGCTGCGCCTGCCGGAGGGCATGGTGCTGGACGGCGAGGTGCTGATCTGGCAGCCCGGCTGCGACGTCCCAAGCCCGTTCGCCGACCTGCAGAAGCGCATCGGCCGCAAGACCTTGTCGGGCAAGCTGCTGGCCGAACTGCCGGCCGTGCTGTGCTGCTACGACCTGCTGGAGCTCGATGGCGTCGACCTGCGCCATCTGCCCCAGCACGAGCGGCGCGCGCTGCTGGAAACCGAGGTCGCCGCGCTGGCGCAGGCGCAGCTGCGCCTGTCGCCGCTGGTGCGGGCCGCCAGCTGGGACGAGCTGGCGGAGCTGCGCGCCGCCTCCCGTGCGCGCAGCGTGGAAGGGATGATGCTCAAGGCGCGCGAGGCGCGCTATGGCGTGGGACGGACCAAGGACGTGGGCACCTGGTGGAAGTGGAAGATCGATCCCTACACGGTGGACGCCGTGCTGCTGTACGCCCAGCCGGGCAGCGGACGGCGCGCCTCGCTCTACACCGACTACACCTTCGCGGTCTGGGACGGCGAGGGCGCCGGGCGCCGCCTGGTGCCGTTCGCGAAGGCGTATTCCGGCCTGACCGACGCCGAGATCGCCCAGGTCGACAATGCGATCCGCCGCACCACGATCGAGAAGTTCGGGCCGGTGCGCTCGGTCAAGCCGACCATGGTGTTCGAGATCGGCTTCGAAGGCATCCAGCTCTCGCCGCGCCACAAGGCCGGGATCGCGGTGCGCTTCCCGCGCATCCTGCGCCGGCGCGAGGACAAGCCGGTCGAGGAAGCCGACACCCTCGACACCCTCAAGGGCCTGCTGGCCGCGGCGACGCCATGAGCAGGCTACCCGGCACTGCGCAAAAAACGGTCACACGTGCGCCTGCCGACAAGAAATACGTATAGATTCGAGGTGTACGGGTTCGTTGGAAGCGCCCGTCTCGTCGCCGCCGGCGCAACGCCGCGCTCGGCCCGACCGCAAACCGTTCGGCGTTGTTGATCGAAAGTGTGAGCATCATGAATGAGGACATCCCCAAGACGACTTTCCGCGGCCTTCCGTTAACGGACGAGCAGGAAAGCGAAATCAGGCACTATATCCATACGAAAGAGCGCAGTGGCGAGCCGTGGGACACGCCGGAACTGCAAGCGATGCTGGCGGACATGCTGAACCCGCCGGAGGTCGATGACGATTTCGAGGCGCGGGAAGACGGCATGGCTGCGGAGCGCGCGACCGCGGAGAACGAAGAATCGTTCGAGACGGACAGATGAACCGCAGTCGCCCCGGGCGCGCCTGTTTGCATCCTTAATGGAGGCGGCTGCGCTTCTGGGCATACATCTGCCTGTCGGCCAGCTGCACATAGTGCGACAGCGTCTGCGCGCCGCCCGGATCGCATTGCACGACTCCGACACTGATCGACACGCTGTACGGCCGTTCCTGGCTGAGATTGAACGCGCGCAGCCTGGCCCGGATACGCGCCAGGATCGCTTCCGGTTGCTCGTCGTCGAGGGTGTAGGCGACGAACTCGTCTCCGCCAAGACGCGACACCACGTCGGCCTGGCGAAAGGACTGGCGGAACACGATCGCGGCGTCCCGTATCAGGCGATCGCCCATGTCGTGGCCGAGGTCGTCGTTCACGCGCTTCAGGCCATCGATGTCCGCGAAGATCACGGCGCTGTTGGCATGCTTGCGCTGCGCCACCTTGAAGACCTGCTCCGCCTGCAGGAAAAAGCCGCGCCGGTTGTACAAGCCCGTCAGGACGTCGGTCAGCGACAGCATGCGCATCTTGGTCGCCGTCTCGTCCCGTCGCGCCAGTTCCGCGGCATGGGCATCGGAGCTGTGTGCGATCTGCTCGCGCTGGTCCCACACGAGCCGCTCCAGCGAGCTGCGCGCCTCGATCTTGCCCAGCGCCGCCGCAGTCAGCTCCAGGATATGCGACAGCGCCTGTCTGCACCTGTCCAGCTCTGCTGCGCTCGGCTCATGGTCCCATGCAACGGCGAGAGCGGCAATCGCGGCATGCGCCGGCACGGCCAGGGCGAGTGTACGCTGCCCGACGTGTTCGCACCGCCGGTTGCCATGCGCCTTGTCGTGCACGGCCGGCCCCACGCCGGACAACAGGGCCATCGCGGTTTGATACAGCGCATGGCCGGTTCCGGCTGGATGGGCGACGCCGCGGTTGTCGAACCCGACGATATCCAGCCGCTCGCCGCGCAGGAGCAGCAAGGCCGAGTCGGGCCGGATCATCTCGGCCAGGGCGCGGCCGACCAGTTCGAGCGAGCTGCCCGCCTCGTCGGCCTGGAGCAGTTCGCGCGACAGTGTCAGCAGTACGCGCAGCTGGGCCGGGCCGAGCTGTCTCGCTTCTGCCTGAGGCTTCCTCATTGCTCGCGGGTCTCCTGTGTTGGCTGCTGCCCGGGGAGATCCGTGGTGACGGACCGGGCTGATCCGGCTACGGCTGGCAGCCCGGCTATTCGTCGGCAGGGCTTGGGGACGAAGGGGTGATGGCTTCCGAAATCAGCTGCTCCGCACTGGGCATGCGACGCGACGACGGATTGTCGAGCACGCGCGTGATGACACTCGGGGGAACACGCTTGTATTCCATGTATTTCTGCGCCACTGAGCGGTTGCGCACGGTCAGGATATTGATGCCGCGCGTGACCGCCTTTGCAGTATCGACATCGGATCGATTTTGACGATTGCTCATTTCCTTAATCTCAACCAGGGCTGCGATGACGCGATCGGCATACTTGATGCGAAAAAAAACAATACACGCAATGAGCTTACTTCACCTAGCACTTTCTCGCCGGTTCCTGCAGTGTATGATGACCCCAAACCGCGGACACGGAGGTGAATTTGGGGCGTATTCGACCATGAGACACGGACTTCGACCCATCCCATGAGCGGCAACGACGTCAGCAAGCGTATCAAGGCCTGGCTGGCCGAGAAGGGCTGGAAGGCCTTCCCGTTCCAGCGCGAGGTCTGGGAGGCCGCGCTGGCCGGGCAATCGGGCCTGCTGCACGCGAATACCGGCGCCGGCAAGACCTTCGCGGTCTGGTTCGCGGCCCTGCAGCGCGCCGGGCTGGAAGCGAACCGGCGCGCCTCCGGCCTGCGGGTGCTGTGGATCACGCCGATGCGCGCGCTCGCCGCCGACACCCAGCGCGCGCTGGAAGATTCGGCCGCCGTGCTGCTGCCGGAATGGCGCATCGGCGCGCGCACCGGCGACACCGGTTCGGCCGAACGGGCGCGCCAGACGCGCAGCATGCCGGCCGCCCTGGTGACCACGCCCGAGAGCCTGTCCCTGATGCTCAGCCACGCGGCGGCGCAGGAGCAGTTCCGCCACCTGGACATGATCATCGTCGACGAGTGGCACGAACTGATGGGCAGCAAGCGCGGCGTGCAGGTGCAGCTGGCGCTGGCGCGGCTGCGCCGCTGGCGCCCGCAGCTGCTGGTGTGGGGCGTGTCGGCCACCATGGGCGACCTCGACCTGGCGCGCCAGGTGCTGCTGGGCCGGGACGAGGGCGTGCTGGTCGAGGGCGACCAGCGCAAGAAGATCGTGGTCGACTGCCTGATCCCCGCCAACGTGGCGCGCTTTCCCTGGGGCGCGCACCTCGGCATGCAGATGCTGGAGCCGGTGATCAGGGAAATCGAGGACTACGAGGCGACCCTGGTGTTCACCAACACCCGTGCGCAGTCCGAGATCTGGTACCAGAACATCCTCGAGGCGCGGCCCGACTGGGCCGGCGTGATCGCGCTGCACCACGGCTCGCTCGACCGCGACGTGCGCGAATGGGTCGAGCTGGGCCTGAAGAACGGCGTGCTGAAGGCGGTGATCTGCACCGCCAGCCTGGACCTGGGCGTGGACTTCCTGCCGGTCGAGCGGGTGCTGCAGGTCGGCAGCGCCAAGGGCATCGCGCGCCTGCTGCAGCGGGCGGGGCGCAGCGGCCACGCGCCGGGACGGATCTCGCGCGTGACCCTGGTGCCGACCAACAGCCTGGAACTGCTGGAAGCGGCCGGCGCCAGGAAGGCGGTGGCGGCGCGCCGCATCGAGGGACGCTACGTGCCGAACAAGCCCTTCGACGTGCTGGTGCAGCACCTGGTGACGGTGGCGCTGGGCGGCGGCTTCGATGCGGCCGAGCTGTTCGACGAGGTGCGCAGCAGCTGGTCCTACCGCACGCTCGACGAAGAGGAATGGCAGTGGGCGCTGGATTTCGTGGCGCGCGGCGGCCAGAGCCTGACCGTGTACCCGGAATACCGGCGCGTGCTGCCCGACGAGACGGGCGTGTTCAGGGTGCCGGACAGCGCCATCGGCCGGCGCCACCGGATGGGCATCGGCACCATCGTCTCCGATTCGACGATCCAGGTGAAGTACATGAGCGGCGGACGGCTCGGCAGCGTCGAGGAGTCCTTCATCGGGCGCCTCAAGCCGGGCGACCACTTCCTGTTCAGCGGGCGCATCCTCGAATTCATCCGCGTGCACGAGATGACGGCCTTCGTGAAGCGCGCCACCGGCACGCGCGGCGCCATCGTGCGCTGGTCGGGCGTCAAGATGCCGATGTCGGACGAGCTGTCCCGCGCCGCCCTGGAAGAGCTGCGGCTGGCCGAGCAGGGCGTGTTCGACGGACCCGAGATGAAGGCGCTGCGCCCGCTGATCGAGGTCCAGCAGCGCTGGTCGTCGCTGCCGACGCCCGAGACCCTGGTGGTCGAGCGCATGAAGAGCCGCGAAGGCTGCCACCTGTTCGTGTATCCGTTCGGCGGGCGCGCCGTGCACATGGGACTGGCCTCACTGTTCGCCTGGCGCATCGCGCGCACCCGGCCGATCACGTTCTCGATCGCCGTCAACGACTACGGCTTCGAGCTGCTGGCGCCCGAGGCGGTCGACTGGGCCGGGATCTTCGACGCGGAGACCGGCGCCGGCATCGGCCTGTTCGATACCGGCACCCTGCTGGAAGACGTGCTGGAAAGCCTGAACGCGACCCAGCTCTCGCAGCAGCGCTTCCGCGAAGTGGCGCGCATCGCCGGGCTGATCTTCCAGGGCTATCCGGGCCAGCCGAAATCGGCGCGCCAGCTGCAGGCCTCGTCCTCGCTGTTCTTCGAAGTGTTCCGCAAACACGATTCCGGCAACCTGCTCCTGAGCCAGGCCCAGCGCGAGGTGATGGAGCAGGAACTGGAGCTGACCCGCCTGCGCGACACGCTCACCGCCCTGCATGGGCGCCGCATCGCCTTCCACGAGGTGCAGCGCGCCACGCCCTTCGGCTTCACCCTGATGGTCGAGCGCTACCGCGAAAAGGTCAGCAGCGAGAAGCTGTCCGAGCGGGTCGCGCGCATGGTGCGCGAACTGGAAAAGGCGGCCGCGGCATGAACGGCGTCACGATCGAGGCCGGCGGCGCGGACCTGCTGCTGCTGCCGGAAAAGGCGGTGTTCTGGCCGGCCGAGCGCATGCTGGTCATCGCCGACATCCACTTCGGCAAGGCGGCGGCCTTCCGCTCGCTCGGCGTGCCGGTCCCGCGCGGCACCACCAGCGAAAACCTGGCCGGACTGGACGCCCTCATCGAAGCGCACGGCGCCCGCCACGTGGTGTTCCTGGGCGACTTCCTGCATGCGCGCGCGGCCCACGCCAGTTCGACCCAGCAGGCGATGCTGGCCTGGCGCCAGCGCCAGTCCGCGCTCAACTTGACCCTGGTGCGCGGCAACCACGACCTGCATGCGGGCGACCCGGCGGCCGCGCTCGGCATCGAACTGGTCGACGAACCGCATGCCATCGGGCCGTTCGCCTTCTGCCACCATCCCGACCTGGACACGCCCGGCTATGCGCTGGCCGGCCACGTGCATCCTGTCTATGTCCTGGCGACGCGTTTCGATGCGCTGCGCCTGCCGTGCTTCGTGGTGGGGACGCAGCGCATGATCCTGCCATCCTTCGGCGCCTTCACCGGCGGGCATGCGGTGCGCCCTGGGCCGGGCGACCGGATCTATGTCAGCTCAGGCGAGGCGGTTCACAGCGTTCGTTAGCGTACCGACCCGTCCCATTCACAGGCGTAATTTCTCCATCAAAGCCCAGCCTTATTCGAATGGAGGAGAAGCCCATGCATGTCCGTACCCTGTTGTGCACGCTGATGGTGGCGCTGGCCCCGGTCGGCGCGATGCTGGGAAGCGCCCCGGCCCAGGCCCAGCCGGGCCAGCTCGCCCGGGCCGTCCGGCCCGCCGGCCCGGTCATCAATGGTTTCAATGTCGAGGAAGTGCGCCGCCTGGCGCCCGGCGTCGAGCTGCACTTCGAGCTGTATGGCAGCCCGGGCGGCACCGCGAACCTGCGCATCGACGGCGCCACCCGCAACCTGCACCTGACCGAAGTCGAGCCCGGGCAGTACACCGGCACCTATACGATCGGCACCCACGACCGCATCCGTCCGGAAAGCGGCGTCACCGCCAACCTGCGCCTGGGCAACCAGGTCGCGACTAATATGCTGAGCGAATCGCTGATCCGCGGCGACGTGCAGCGCCGCCAGAACGGGCGCGGCGAACTGGCTTCGCTGCCGCGCATCGAACGCTTCGACGTCCAGGGCAGCCCCGACCTGGGCCCGGGCAACGAGCTGCGCTTCACCGTGAACGGCACGCCGGGCGCGCGCGTCGAGGTGGCGATCGCGGGGGCGCGCGGCGTGTTCTTCCTGCCCGAGGTAAGGCAGGGCGAGTACAGCGCCGTCTACACGGTGCGCAACACCGACCGCATCCAGCCGGACAGCCGCGTGACCGCGACCATCCGCGCCGAAGGCCGCTACTCGACGACCGTGCTGGGCCAGCCGCTGCTGGCGCGGAACGGCTATCACGGAGGGCAGGGCGCGCCGCGCGAAGCGCGCTATTGCACCAACTGCGCGGTGGTGGAGGCCGTCAACGTGATCGAGGTCAGCGGCGACGGCAACTACCTGGGCACGATCGGCGGCGCGGTGGCCGGCGGCCTGCTGGGCAGCCAGGTCGGCAGCGGCAGCGGCCGCAAGGCGGCCACGGTGGCGGGCGCGGTCGGCGGCGCCCTGGCCGGCCGCCAGATCGAGAAGAACATGCGCAGCAGCCAGCGCTACGAGGTCGTGGTGCGCTACGCCAACAGCGGAGCGACGCAGGCGATCCAGTACGAGAACGATCCGGGCTTCCGCGCCGGCGACCGGGTGCGCGTCAACGGCGGCGTGCTCGCGCGCGACCAGTAACCGGGTGGCTGGATGCGACGAGGCCGGCCGCCTTGCGGCGCCGGCCTCGTTCTTTTATATGGAGAGAGGATCAGGCGGTCGCCAGCACCTGGTCGTCGCCCGGCTGCTCCAGCTCGGCCTTCTGCCTGGCGCCCTGCTTGGTGCGCGAGCGCGAGGGCGGCAGGCGGCGCAGGGTCTTGAGGGCATCCGGGTCCTTGATGCCGATGGTGCGCTGGTCGACCGTGATCAGGCCGATCTCGTTGAAGGCGGACAGGGTGCGGCTCACCGTTTCCAGGGTCAGGCCCAGGTAGCTGCCGATCTCGTGCCGGGTCATGCGCAGGTTGAACAGCTTGCTGGAATACCCCATCGCCGCGAAACGGTCGGCCAGCGAGACCAGGAAGCGGGCCACCCGCGCCTCGGCCGACAGCGCGCCCAGCATGCCGATCATGGTCTGCTCGCGCACCAGTTCGCGGCTCATGACGCCGTACATCATGTTCTCGAGTTCGGCATGCACGCGGCCGAGCGCGGTCAGCTTCTTGAACGGCAGCAGGATCAGGTCGCAGTCGGACAGCGCCACGGCTTCGGAGGCGTAATGGCGGGTGTGGATGCCGTCGACGCCGAGCATGTCGCCCTTCATCGGGAAGCTCAGCACCTGTTCGTTGCCGAATTCGTCGATCAGCACCGTCTTGAGGAAGCCGGAATTGACGATGTACAAAGTGTCGAAGGCCTGGCCGATGGTGTGGACACGCTGGCCGGTCTTGAACTGTACATGCTGGAACAGGAGTTCCTCGGAGGTGACCGAGACGCTGGCCGGAATGCGGAGCAGGTCGCAGACTTCTTTCAGGTTGGACCAGAGGCGGCCCTGTCGCTGGCGGCCGGCTTCCATGGGAGTATGCAGGGTTGGCTGGGTAACATTTCGTTGTTCCGAGGTTGAGGGGGACTGCATGCTCATCTCCAGGTGAGGGGCTCAGGCTTCAGGCGGCGACCCGGCCGGCCAGCCTCGCGTGGGTTGCGGAGCGGACTGGCTGACGCCGTGACTTGGATCGCAAGCAAGTGAAACACTGGATTCAGTATGCCAACACGAGTCCGGCTCGAATATCAGCGATGCCTGAATATGCAGGTAGGAGAGATGGGGGCTGTGTAGGATTAATCTTATTGGCCAAGGCGGCGCGCCAGGGAAGAAGCGGGCACGCCGTATCGGACGCCGCGTCGGAATGGCACGGGCCGAGCGGATCGGGCAGGGAGCAAGGGGAAGCGACCCGGCACCAAAACGACGGGCCGGGGTCAAAACACTTCGGTGTCAGGCCCGCATCGGCGACAGCAAGCGGTGTGCGACGGCGTACTGGACCATCTCGGACAGCGAGCTCATGCCCATCTTCTGCATGATGCGCGTTTTATGCGTGCTGACGGTCTTGACCGACAGGTGCAGGCCGTTGGCGATCTCGGTGATCGACTTGCCGCCCACCAGCAGCGAAAAGACCTCGAATTCGCGGTCGGAGAGCTGCTTGTGCAGCAGCTGTTCGCTGGGCGCCATGATGTTCAGCGCCAGCTGCTCGGCCACCTCGGTGCTGATGTAGGGGCGGCCGGACGCGACCTTGCGGATGGCGCCGACCAGCTGGGTGCCGGCGCTTTCCTTGGTCAGGTAGCCCTGGGCGCCGGCGCGGATCGCGCGCACCGCGTACTGCTCCTCCTCGTGCATGGTGAGGATCAGGATGGCCAGCTTGGGCGCTTCGCTGCGCACCTGGCGGATCAGGTCGACCCCGCTGCGGCCCGGCATGGACAGGTCGAGCAGCAGCAGGTCGAAGCCGCCCTGGCGCACCAGGGCGAGCACCTCGAAGCCATTGGTCGCCTCGCCGGCGATCTCGATGTCGGCGGCGCCGTCGAGGATGCGCTTGAGCCCTTCGCGCATGATGGTGTGGTCATCGGCAATGACGATTCTTACCATGGCTTCATCCTCGATCCCTGGGCGGCGTGAAACCGGAGGGTAGCACACCGTTTCGGACAAAATCGTGTCCTTCTTCAAACTATGCAGGCGGGGTGGGGCAAGCCTGTCAGGTGCCCGGCTCCTTGATCAGGCGGTGCACCAGCACCGGCTTGGTCGTGTGCGACAGCACCTTGTTGGTCACGCTGCCCAGCAGCAGTTGCCCCCAGCCGCTGCGGCCGTGCGAGCCCATGAAGATCAGGTCGCAGCCTTCCTGCTCCGCCACGTCGACGATCTTCAGCGCGGCGGTGTCGGAAAACGCGGTCATGCAGGCGTGCTTCAGGTTGCTGCTGGCGCAGGAATTCATGATCTTGCCCATGTATTCCTCGCCCATGCGCCGCATCTGGGCGAGGTATTCCTCCTCGCTCGGGTAGGAGGGCGGGATGATCTCGACATACACGGGGTACTGGTATTCGGGTGCGACGAACAGGGCCAGCACCTCGGCGCCCATCTGTTGCGCGAACTTGACGCCGGCGCAGGCCGTGTGCTGGGACACGGCCGAGCCGTCGGTAGTGATCAGGATCTTGCGGTACATGATGACTCCTCCCAAGGGCCAGGTCCATTCTGGAGGTAATGGACGCGGTGGCGATTGCTATGACGCAAACTGTTGAGTTCTATCAAACACCAGGCTGTTGTTAAGTTGCAAAACCATCTTACGCCATCAGTCTCCCGATTACAAAATACAACACCGTGCTTGTGAAAAAAATCAGGAACCCGGCCTTTTGATTGTCGCGGAATTAAGTTTTTTTGTCCATTTTGTTGCATCGCGTTTTCCGAGATTTACCTACGGCAACCACACTGCTACACTCGCATCCATATTCTTACCGTCAATCAATATTTTTTGGCCGAGCACGGCCTGACGGACGCAGTACCCCGGATTGCATAGCGCACGCGAACTTATACATTATGGAGAAGCAGGGATGACCGACGCCGCTGACGATTTCGACGCATTATTCGAGGAAGTGGCGGCCCAGCGCGCCAGCGCGCCGGCGCCCGTACCGGTAGCGGCGCCCGCCGTCGCAGCGGTAGCCGCCGACGAGGACGACCTGGAATCGCTGTTCGACCAGGTATCGGCGGCCTCGGCCCCTGCCGTGGTCGTGGCCGCCGCCGCGCCGGTTGCCGCCGTCGCGGTCCCGGCCGCCGCCGAGGAAGCGCCGATGAGCGAGGCCGACCGCAACATGTTCGAGCGCCTGGGCGGCATCGTCCGCCTGCTGCACGACTCGCTGCGCGAACTGGGCTACGACAAGGCGCTGACCGAAGCCTCGTCCCAGATCGTGGACGCCCAGGACCGCCTGGAATACGTCGCCAGCCTGACCGAGCAGGCCGCCAACAAGGTCCTGAACACCCTGGACGAGGGCATGCCGGCCCAGGACCTGCTGTCCAAGCAGGCCAAGGACATGGAAACGCGCTGGGCCGACCTGTTCGCGGGCAAGCTCAGCCTGGATGAGTTTAAGGCCCTGGCCTGCGACTCGCGCCAGTTCGCGGCCCTGGTGACGGAAGCGACCGAAGCCGAGAAGGCGCGCCTGCTCGAGATCATGATGGCGCAGGACTTCCAGGACATCACCGGCCAGCTGATCAAGAAAGTGGTGAAGATCACCCAGACGGTCGAGCAGGAACTGGCCCAGCTGCTGCGCGACAACGCACCGGCCGACCTGAAGGAAAAACTGGCCCAGAAACACCAGCCATCGGCCCCGGCGCCGCTGATGCAGGGCCCGTCGGTGCCGGAGGCGGCGCTCGACCAGGACAACGTTGACGACCTTCTCGCCGAGCTGGGATTCTAATGGACGATATGCTCAAGGATTTCGTCGTCGAGGCGATGGACCTGGCAGTAAATGTAGAAGAGCATCTGCTGCGCCTCGAACGCGATCCCGACAACAAGGAAACGCTGAATGCGGTGTTTCGCTCCTTCCACACGATCAAGGGCGGCGCCGGTTTCATGGGCCTGCCCGCGCTGGTCGCGGCCTGCCACCTGACCGAAAACCTGTTCGACGCGCTGCGCACCGGCGCCGCGCCGGTGACCCCGATCGCGATCGAGGCCGCGCTGCAGGCCTCCGGTTTCGTGGCCGACCAGCTGAATGACCTGAACAATGGCGCGGCGCCGGAACAGCTGGCCCAGATGCCGGGCGACCTCGAGCGTATCCTGATGGATGCGATCGAAGGCAAGGGCGGCAGCGCGCCTGCCGCCGCCCCGGCGCCGGCGCCCGCGCCGCTTGCCGTGGCCGCCGCGCCGGCCGCTGCAGCGCCGCCCGCCGCCGCGCCGTCCGCCATCGGCGATGACGGCCTGGACTGGGCCGCGATGTATGCGGCCGTCGTGCCTGCGGGCACCGTGATCCCGGCAAGCGCCGCCGCGCCGGCCGCCGATGCGCCGGCCGCGGCCGCCGGCGGCGGCGCCGCTCCGGCCGCGGTCCCGGCAGCGGTTGCGGCAACTGCCGCGCCGGCCGCCGCGCCTGCCGCCAAGGGCGGCTGGGACGGTATCGATCGCCGCCAGGACCCCAAGGCCGCGGCGAACGCGCCGGCCAAGGACGAGAGCATCCGCATCGACGCGGTCAAGCTGGACGCGCTGCTGGAAGTGGCGGGCGAGTCGGTGCAGGCCGCCAACCAGGCTGCCGTGCTGCTCGAGCGCCTGCAGCAGTTCAAGTTCGAAGGCCAGGCCGCGGCCCTGATGGCGACCCTGACCGAGACCCTGGAACGCGCTTCGCGCTACTCGGCCGAACTGCAGCGCGCCACCCTGGCGACCCGCATGCAGCCGGTCGGCCGCCTGTTCCAGAAATTCCCGCGCCTGGTGCGCGAACTGGCCAAGGACCTGGGCAAGGATGTCGAGCTGACCATCGAAGGCGCCGAGACCGAAGTCGACCGCGTGGTGGTGGACAGCCTGTACGACCCGCTGGTGCACATGCTGCGCAATGCGCTCGACCACGGCGTCGAGTCGCCGGAGGAGCGCGTCGCGGCGGGCAAGCCGGCCAAGGCCTTCATCCTGCTGAAGGCGTGGCAGGAAGCCAACAGCGTCATGATCGTGCTGCAGGACGACGGCAAGGGCATGGACCCGGTCCGCCTGCGCAAGAAGGCGATCGACAAGGGCCTGATCGGCGAGAACGGCGCCCAGAGCGACGAGGATGCCTACCAGCTGGTGTTCCTGCCGGGCTTCTCGACCAAGGAAGTGGCGTCGTCGGTCTCGGGCCGCGGCGTGGGCATGGACGTGGTCAAGACCGCGGTGGAAAAGAACCGCGGCGCGATCCGCATCGAATCCCAGCTCGGCAAGGGCACCCGCTTCGCGATCCGCCTGCCGATCGAGCTGTCGATCGTGCCGACCATGCTGGTGTCGACCTCGGGCGCCTCGCTGGCGCTGCCGATGGCCGTCGTCGAGCGCGTGGTCGAGCTGCCGGAGAACTTCATGTGCGTCGGCGGCGCCCCGGTGCTGAAGGACCAGGGCCGTCCGCTGCCGGTGCGCTCGCTGGCGCTGGCGCTCGGCTACGAGGAATGCTCCGAGCGCGTCGGCATCGTCATCAATGCGCCCCAGCCCTATATCCTGGCGATGGAAGCGGTGGACGGCACCGCCGACCTGGTGATCAAGCCGATGACCGCGCTGACGGTCGAGGGCATCACCGGCACCGCGCGTTCCGCCGAAGGCGAGCTGGTGCTGGTGGTCGGCCTGTCCTTCCTGATGGACGGCTGCCGCAGCAGCGTGCGCCTGGCTGCCTGAGGCGATCTGGTGTAAAAAGGGAACAAATCCGGCGCTGTCATAAAAGCGCAACTAAGAAGCCCGCGTCATTGACGCGGGCTTTTTTTATTTGCTTATTACAAAATTGTTGCAAACTTTCTTTTCTGGCCTGCAACTTCTTTAGCATAATCGTTCACTGCCCCCTCTTGGTGCGGCACTGCACAATTATGGCATAATCAAAAACCTGGCCCGCATAAGGCGGCCTGCCGTATTACTGGATTGACCATGCAAAAAACGCTTTACGACAAACTCTGGGATTCCCATGTCGTGCGTGCCGACGCCGATGGCACCACTGTCCTGTATATCGACCGCCACCTGGTGCACGAAGTGACCAGCCCGCAGGCGTTCGAAGGCCTGCGCGAAGCCGGCCGCGGGCTATGGCGCACCTCGGCCAACCTGGCCGTGGCCGACCACAACGTGCCGACCACCGACCGCGCCCACGGCATCGCCGACCCGACTTCGCGCCTGCAGGTCGAAACCCTCGACGCCAACGCGAAGAGCTTCGGCCTCACCTACTTCAACATGAACGACAAGCGCCAGGGCATCGTGCACGTGATCGGGCCGGAGCAGGGCGCGACCCTGCCGGGCATGACCGTCGTGTGCGGCGACTCGCACACCTCGACCCACGGCGCCTTCGGCTGCCTGGCGCACGGCATCGGCACCTCCGAGGTCGAGCACGTGCTGGCCACCCAGACCCTGCTGGCCAAGAAGTCGAAATCGATGCTGGTCCAGGTCGACGGCGACATGCCGCCGGGCGTGACCGCCAAGGACATCGTGCTGGCCGTGATCGGCAAGATCGGCACCGCCGGCGGCACCGGCTACGCGATCGAATTCGCCGGCTCGACCATCCGCTCGCTGTCGATGGAAGGCCGCATGACCATCTGTAACATGGCGATCGAAGCGGGCGCGCGCGCCGGAATGGTCGCCGTGGACGACACCACCATCGACTACGTCAAGGGCCGTCCGTTCTCGCCCAGGGCGGAGCACTGGGACCAGGCGGTCGCCTACTGGCGCACCCTGCACACCGACGAAGGCGCGCAATTCGACACCGTCGTCACGCTCGACGCCGCGGAAATCCGCCCGCAGGTCACCTGGGGCACCTCGCCCGAGATGGTGACCTCGATCGACGGCCGCGTGCCCGATCCGCGCGAGGAAGCCGATCCGGTGCGCCGCGGCGCCATGGAAAAGGCGCTGGCCTACATGGACCTGGCGCCCAACACCCCGATCGACGAGATCGCGATCGACAAGGTGTTCATCGGTTCCTGCACCAACTCGCGCATCGAAGACCTGCGCGCCGCCGCCGAGGTGGTGCGCGGCCGCCAGCGCGCGTCCAGCGTCAAGCTGGCGATGGTCGTGCCGGGTTCCGGCCTGGTCAAGGAGCAGGCCGAGCGCGAAGGCCTCGACAAGATCTTCAAGGAAGCCGGCTTCGAATGGCGCGAGCCGGGCTGCTCGATGTGCCTGGCGATGAACGCCGACCGCCTGGAACCGGGCGAGCGCTGCGCCTCGACCTCGAACCGCAACTTCGAGGGACGCCAGGGGCAGGGCGGCCGTACCCACCTGGTCTCGCCGGCGATGGCGGCGGCGGCCGGCATCACGGGCCACTTTGTCGACGTACGCGCCCTCTGATGCGTTAAGACCAGACCTACCGTTTTTTGGATCCAGGAACATCATGAAAAAAGTATTCGCTCTCTCGCTTATCGCTGTCCTGCTGGCAGGCTGCAACACGATCTCCGGCATCGGCCGCGACGTGCAGAAGGTCGGCCAGGTCGTGACCGGCGCCGGCGGCAAATAAGAACAACAGCCGCGAGAGCGGCATGGGGAGCCTAGCAAATGGATAAATTCACCGTACACGAAGGACTGGTGGCGCCGCTCGACCGCGCCAACGTCGACACTGACGCCATCATTCCGAAGCAGTTCCTGAAATCGATCCGGCGCACCGGCTTCGGTCCGAACCTGTTCGACGAATGGCGCTACCTGGACCACGGCGAGCCGGGCCAGGACAACAGCGGCCGTCCGCTGAACCCGGAGTTCGTGCTGAACCAGCCGCGCTACCAGGGGGCCTCGATCCTGCTGACCCGCAAGAACTTCGGCTGCGGCTCCTCGCGCGAGCACGCACCGTGGGCGCTGCAGCAGTACGGCTTCCGCGCCATCGTCGCGCCGAGCTTCGCCGACATCTTCTTCAACAACTGCTACAAGAGCGGCCTGCTGCCGGTGGTGCTGTCCGAGCAGGATGTCGAGACCCTGTTCCAGGCGGTGGAAGGCAAGGAAGGCTTCACCCTGGTGGTGGACCTGGAGCAGCAGCGTATCGGCACGCTCGATGGCAGCCTGTCCTACGGCTTCGCGATCGACGAGTTCCGCAAGTACTGCCTGCTCAACGGCCTGGACGACATCGGCCTGACCCTGCGCCACGCGGACGAGATCCGCGCCTACGAGCAGCGCCACCTCGCGGCCCAGCCGTGGCTGGCCAACTCGATTTAAGAACTGAAAGAAACGGAATAAGCGGATGAAAATTGCGATCCTGCCGGGTGACGGCATCGGCCCGGAGATCATGGCCCAGGCGGTCAAGGTCCTGAATGCGCTCGGCGAACCGTTCGAGATGGAAACCGCGGAAGTCGGCGGCGCCGGCTATGCCGCGCACGGCCACCCGCTGCCTGAAGGCACCCTGAAGCTGGCCAAGGAAGCCGACGCGGTGCTGTTCGGCGCCGTCGGCGACTACAAGTACGACAAGCTCGAGCGCGCGCTGCGTCCCGAGCAGGCCATCCTCGGCCTGCGCAAGGAACTCGGCCTGTTCGCCAACCTGCGTCCGGCCATCCTGTATCCGGAACTGGCGGGCGCCTCCACGCTCAAGCCCGAAGTCGTGTCCGGCCTGGACATCCTGATCATCCGCGAACTGACCGGCGACATCTATTTCGGCAAGCCGCGCGGCGTGCGTGAATGCCCCGACGGCCCCTTCCAGGGCCAGCGCGAGGGCTTCGACACCATGCGCTACGCCGAAGGCGAAATCCGCCGCATCGCCCACGTGGCCTTCCAGGCCGCGCAAAAGCGCGACCGCCGCGTGACCAGCGTGGACAAGGCCAACGTGCTGGAAACCTTCCAGTTCTGGCGCGACATCGTCACCGACGTGCACAAGGAATACCAGGACGTCGAGCTTGAACACATGTACGTCGACAACGCGGCGATGCAGCTGGTGCGCGCGCCGAAGAAGTTCGACGTGATCGTCACCGGCAACATGTTCGGCGACATCCTGTCCGATGCGGCGGCCATGCTGACCGGTTCGATCGGCATGCTGCCTTCGGCCTCGCTCGACGCCAACAACAAGGGCCTGTACGAGCCTTCGCACGGTTCGGCGCCCGATATCGCCGGCCAGGGCGTGGCGAATCCGCTGGCGACCATTTTGTCCGCCGCGATGATGCTGCGCTTCTCGCTCGGCCGCACCGAGCAGGCCGACCGTATCGAGACGGCCGTCAAGCGCGTGCTGGCGCAGGGGCTGCGCACTCCCGACATTTACGAAGCAGGCACCACCAAGGTGGGCACCGAAGAGATGGGCAACGCGGTTCTCGCGGCCCTCCCGTAAGAGATTTACATATATAAAAGAGGGAAGATCATGAAATTAGTGGGTCTGGTAGGTTGGCGCGGCATGGTCGGTTCCGTCCTGATGCAGCGCATGCAGGAAGAGGGCGATTTCGACCACATCGAGCCGGTGTTTTTCACGACGTCGAATCCGGGCGGCGCTGCGCCGAAGATGGCGAAGAACGAAACCACGCTGAAGAGCGCCGCCGACATCGCCGAACTGTCCAAGTGCGAGATCATCATCTCGTGCCAGGGCGGCGACTACACCACCGAAGTGTTCCCGAAACTGCGCGCCGCCGGCTGGAACGGCTACTGGATCGACGCCGCCTCGACCCTGCGCATGAATGACGACGCCGTCATCGTGCTCGACCCGGTCAACAAGGACGTGATCAAGAACGCGCTGACCCGCGGCGTGAAGAACTACATCGGCGGCAACTGCACCGTGTCGTGCATGCTGATCGGCCTGGGCGGCCTGTTCGAGAAGGGCCTGGTCGAGTGGATGACCTCCATGACCTACCAGGCGGCTTCCGGCGGCGGCGCCCAGCACATGCGCGAGCTGCTGACCCAGTTCGGCACCATCAATGGCGCGGTCAAGCCGCTGCTGGACGACCCGGCGTCGGCGATCCTCGAGATCGACCGCACCGTGCTGGCGACCCAGCATGGCCTCTCGGGCGAAGAGACCAGGCAGTTCGGCGTGCCGCTGGCCGGCAACCTGATCCCGTGGATCGACAAGGACCTGGGCAACGGCCAGTCGAAGGAAGAGTGGAAGGCCGGCGCCGAGACCAACAAGATCCTGGGCCTGGGCGACAGCTTCGGTTCGAAGGCGATTCCCGTGGACGGCCTGTGCGTGCGCATCGGCGCGATGCGCTGCCACTCGCAGGCGCTGACCATCAAGCTGACCAGGGACGTGCCGCTGGACGAGATCAACGACATCATCGCTTCCCACAACCAGTGGGTGAAGGTGGTGCCGAACACCCGCGAAGCGTCGATGCGCGACCTGTCGCCGGCCGCCGTCACCGGTGGCCTGACGATTCCGGTCGGCCGCCTGCGCAAGATGTCGATGGGCGGCGACTACCTGTCGGCCTTCACCGTCGGCGACCAGCTGCTGTGGGGCGCGGCCGAGCCGCTGCGCCGCATGCTGCGCATCCTGCTGGACCGCTAAGGGCAAGCCGGGATGGCGGGCAGCGCCCGCCATCCCGCGAAAGCGGCCGGCGCCCGCCGGCCGTGCATAATCGATATCGGTCGTTAGATATCCGTCATCATCCTCGGTCATTCTGGCCACATATCCTCCCTTCCCCCCGCGCCGATGTGCGTGGAGAGCTTGCATGCTCCAGAGCATGATGTTATGTTGAGACTCCCGGAATTCGTCTTTCCCTAGGTCAACTTTTCTCTCGCTGCCAATTATGCATTTCTCCCACCGTCCTCCGCTCATGGCGTTTGCGCTGAAATCGATCACCGCAGCCGTGGCCAGTGCAGTGTTCCTGTCCTCGGCGTCCAGCGCGGCCGGGCTGGGGAAGCTGACGGTGCTGTCGGCGCTCGGCCAGCCCTTGCGCGCCGAGATCGAACTGACGACCACCCCCAGCGAGGATCCGACCGGCATGACGGTCAAGCTGGCCTCCCCGGAGGCGTTCCGGAGCGCGAATATCGAATTCAACCCGGCGCTGCTGTCGCTGCGCTTCGCCGTCGAGCAGCGCGGCGGGCGTCCGGTCATCCGCCTGTCCTCGAGCCAGCCCTTGAACGAGCCTTTCGTCGACATGCTGCTCGAGCTGACCTGGAATAACGGCCGCCTGGTGCGGGAGTACACCTTCCTGCTCGATCCGGCCGAATTGCGCACGCCCCAGCCGGCCCAGGTGGCCGCGGCCGGCGCAGCGGCTGCGGCCGCGCCGCGCGCCCAGGCGCCGGCGGCCAGCACCCCCGCGCCCGCGCCAGCGCCACGCGCGGAAGAACCGGCGCGCCGCACCGAACGCGCGGCCGCGGAAGGTCCTGCCGGCGCAGCGCCCGATGCGCCGTCGCGCTACCGCGTGCGTGCGGGCGACACCCTGGGCCGCATCGCCACCAGGCTCAAGCCGGCCGACATCTCGCTCGACATGATGCTGGTGGCGCTGTACCGCGCCAATCCGGACGCCTTCATCGGCAACAACATGAACCGCCTGAAGTCGGGCCAGATCCTGACGGTGCCGGATGCGCAGGCACTGCGCGGCAGCGGCGAAGGCGAGGCGCGCGGCGTGGTGATCGCCCATGCCGCCGACTTCAATGCCTACCGCAACAAGCTGGCGGGGCAGGTGGCCGCCAGCGCCCCGGCGCCGGCGCCGCAGGCCGGCCAGAGCGCGGCCGGCAAGATCACGGCCCAGGTCGAGGAACGTCCGACCGCGGCCAACGAGTCGCGCGACCAGCTGCGCCTGTCGAAGGCGGTGCCGGGCGCCGCCGGCGCTAGCGCGGGCGCGACCGCCAGCGTCGAGGACACGGTGGCGAGGGAAAAGGAACTGGCCCTGGCCCAGGCCCGCGTCAAGGAACTCGAAAAGAACGTCAACGAACTCGAAAGCATGATGACGGTGAAGAGCCGCGCGGGCGCCGAGGCGCAGAACACCGCGGCTGGCGAACCGGCGGCGGCTGCCGAGGGCGAGGCGCCTGTCGAGAAGAAGCCGGTCGCCAAGCCGAAGCGGGCCACGCCGCCGCCGCCGCCGGAGCCGACCCTGGTCGACACCCTGATGGACAACATCCAGCTGCTCGCCGCCGGCGCCGCCGTGCTGCTGCTGGGCGGCCTGGGCCTGGCCCAGCGCCGCAAGCGCAGGCAGGAAGCGGACAAGCCGGTCCATGCCGAGCCGTCCGTGCCGGGCGCGCCGACCCAGGCCGCGCACTCGCTGTTCGCCGAAACCGGCGGCCAGAGCGTCGATACCAACAACAGCGTGTTCAACTCCAGCTTCGCGCCCTCGGCCAGCCAGCTCGACACCAATGAAGTCGATCCGGTCGCCGAAGCGGATGTCTACATCGCCTACGGCCGCGACGCCCAGGCCGAGGAAATCCTGAAGGAAGCGCTGCGCACCCATCCGGAGCGCCATGCGGTGCGCCTCAAGCTGCTGGAGATCTACGCGGCGCGCAAGGACCTGCGCGCCTTCGAGAGCCAGGCCAGCGAGCTGTATGGCCTGACCCGTGGCCAGGGCGAGGAGTGGGCCCAGGCCGCCACGCTGGGGCTGGGCATCGATCCGCAGAATCCGCTGTATGCGGGCGCCGCGCCGGCGACCCAGGAACGCAGCCAGCAGTCGATGCTGTCGCAGCAGCTGGAAAACGCCTTCCGTGGCGGCGCGCCGGCAGCGGCGGCGTTCGCGGCGGGCGCGGTGGGCGGCGTTGCGCTCGCCAAGCACGACGACGCCGACTTCACCGCGGTGCCGGATACCGCGTTGGACATCACGTCCGCCGGCGCGTCGGCTACCGCCCTGGCGCCCGAGCTGGACACGGCCCAGCAGGCCGACGACAACTCGCTCGACTTCGATCTCGGCGGCCTGAGCTTCGAGCCGGTGACGAACAGCGAGCCGGCCATGGCGCCGCAGGCGAACGCCGACGCCACCGCGCTGCCGGAATTCGAATTCACGCTGGATCCGATCGAAGCGCCCGGCGCGCCGGAAGCGGCTGCTCCCGCTGCCGGGCCGACGGCATCCAGCGAGCCCTTCGACCTGGCCTTCGACATGAGCTTCGACGAACCCGCCAAGGCCGAGCCGGCCGTCGAGGCGGATGACGAAGACTTCACGCTCGCCCTGTCGCCGCAGGCGCAGCAGCCGTCCGTCGACATGGCCGGCCTGGCCAGGGAATTCGACGAGCTGCCGCCGCTGCCGGCGATGCCGGAGCAGGCCGCCCCAGGCAAGGAGCTGGACGACCCGCTGTTCGACCTCGACGCCATGGACTTCAGCGCCCCGGCCGCGCCAGGCGCCCCGGCCGCCGAGGAAGCCCCGGAGGTCCGCCCGGCGCCTGCGCCCGCCGCCAGCCTGTCGGACGATCCGCTGTTCGACCTCGACATGATGGACTTCGGCGCGCCGGCCGCTCCGGCGGCCGCAGCGGCTGCTCCGGTGGAGAGCGTCGAACCGGACGACGATCCGTTCGCGCTGCCGGAGTTTTCCACCGAGGAGCCGATCGTCGCGGCGGCGCCGGCGCCGGCCGCGCCGATGGAGCCGAAGTTCGACCTGGCCGACATCGACCTCGACCTGCCGTCCGACGCGCCGAGGGGCGCGCCGGCGGCCTTCGAATCCGCCGGCGCGCTGCCGGACCTGGACTTCGCCGACCAGGACGTGGCCGTGGGCGAGATGTCGCCCGAGCACATGGAAATGGAAACCAAGCTCGACCTGGCGATCGCCTACCAGGAGATCGGCGACAAGGAGGGCGCGCGCGAACTGCTGGATGAAGTCATCAAGGGCGGCAACCACGAGCAGGTCGGCAAGGCCAGCGCCATGCGCGAGCTGCTGGCGTGAGGCGCATCGCACTCGGTGTCCAGTACGTGGGCACCGGCTGGAGCGGCTACCAGAAGCAACCCGACCGCAACACCGTGCAGGACCGGCTCGAGATCGCGCTGGAGAAGTTCGCCACCGTGCCGCTGCACACGACCTGCGCCGGCCGCACCGACGCCGGCGTGCACGCGATCGAGCAGGTGGTCCATTTCGACACGGAGCTCGACCGCGCGCCGCAGTCCTGGGTGCGCGGCGTGAATACCTTCCTGCCCGACTCGATCGTGGTGCGCTGGGCCGCCGAGGTCCCGCAGGACGCCGACGGCCAGGACTTCCACGCGCGCTTCTCGGCGCGCTCGCGCACCTACCACTACGTGCTGTACAACCACGCCAATCCGTCGGCGCTGCTGGCGGGACGGGCAGGGTGGGTGTTCCGTCCGCTCGACGTCGAGCGCATGCTGGAAGCCGGCCGGCACCTGATCGGCACCCATGACTTCTCGGCCTTCCGCGCCTCGGGCTGCCAGGCCAACACGCCGGTCAAGGACATGCACGAGGTGAGCATCGTGCGCCACGGCGACATCATCGTCTTCACCGTGCGCGCCAGCGCCTTCCTGCACCACATGGTGCGCAACATCGTCGGTTCGCTCATCTACGTCGGCACCGGCCGCAACGAACCGGGCTGGATGGCCGAGGTGCTGGCGAGCCGCTCGCGCGACGTGGCCGCGCCCACCTTCATGCCGGACGGGCTGTATTTCGCCAAAATCGAGTACGATCCGAAGTGGGGCCTGCCGCAGGAGTCGGCGCCGCCCCTTCCCTGGCTGTAAGGAAGAGCATGCAACGCACCCGTATCAAGATCTGCGGCATCACCCGCGAGCAAGACCTGCGCGCGGCGGTCGATGCCGGCGCCGACGCCCTCGGCTTCGTGTTTTACCCGAAGAGCCCGCGCTACGTCACGCCCGAACAGGCGGGGCGGCTGTGCGCGGCGCTGCCGCCTTTCGTCAGTGCGGTCGCGCTGTTCGTGAACCCGAGCGTGGAGGAGGTGCGCGCGGTGGCGGAGCGCGCGCCGCTGGCGCTGATCCAGTTCCACGGCGATGAAACGCCCGAGCAGTGCGCGCAGATCGCCGCCGCCGTGCAGCGGCCCTTCGTGCGCGCCTTCCGCGTAAAGCCGGACACCGCGCCATCGGCTTTGCTAGAATACGAACTTGCATACCGCGCCGCCAGTCCATGGTTCTCGAGCCTGCTGCTCGATACCTTCGTGGACGCTTATGGCGGGGCAGGAAAGGTCTTCGATTGGTCTCTCATCCCAAAAGAGCTCGCGCCTCGGGTCGTTTTGAGTGGTGGCTTGAGCGTACAAAACGCGACTGACGCAGTGGTGCGTGTACGTCCCTTTGCCGTCGACATCAGCAGTGGTGTCGAAGCGCAGAAGGGGATCAAGGACGCCCGCAAGATCGCCGACTTCGTGTCGGCCGTGCGGGCTGCCGATGCCATCATTTCGAGCGAGACCACCCATGAAAGCCATCCCTGAACGCGGCGCCGCCGCACTGTTCAAGACCCCCGATTATCCGATGCCCGACACCAGCGGGCACTTCGGCCCCTATGGCGGCAGCTTTGTCGCCGAAACCCTGTCGCATGCGCTGGCCGAGCTGAACGACGCCTATGCGCGCTATTCGAGCGATCCCGAGTTCCTCGAAGAATTCCGCTACGAGCTGGCGCACTTCGTCGGCCGGCCCTCGCCGGTGTACCACGCGCGCCGCTGGTCCGAACTGGCGGGCGGCGCCCAGATCTACTTCAAGCGCGAAGACCTGAACCACACGGGCGCGCACAAGATCAACAACGTGATCGGCCAGGCCCTGCTGGCGCGCCGCATGGGCAAGCAGCGCATCATCGCCGAGACCGGCGCCGGCCAGCACGGCGTCGCCACCGCGACCATCTGCGCCCGCTTCGGCCTCGAATGCGTGGTGTACATGGGCGCCGAGGACGTCAAGCGCCAGGCCCAGAACGTCTACCGCATGAAGCTGCTGGGCGCGACCGTGGTGCCGGTGGAATCGGGTTCGAAGACGCTCAAGGACGCGCTCAACGAAGCGATGCGCGACTGGGTCACCAACATCGAGAACACCTTCTACATCATCGGCACGGTGGCCGGCCCGCACCCGTATCCGATGATGGTGCGCGACTTCCAGTCGGTGATCGGCGAGGAATGCCGGGTCCAGATGCCCGAGCTGGCCGGGCGCCAGCCCGACTACGTGGTCGCCTGCATCGGCGGCGGCTCGAACGCGATGGGCATCTTCTACCCGTACATCGGCGAGCCGGGCGTGCAGCTGGTCGGCGTCGAAGCGGCGGGCGAGGGCCTCGATTCGGGCAAGCACGCGGCCTCGCTGACGGCCGGGATCCCGGGCGTCCTGCACGGCAACCGCACCTACCTGCTGCAGGACGAGAACGGCCAGATCATCGAGACGCACTCGGTGTCGGCGGGCCTGGACTATCCGGGCGTGGGTCCTGAGCACGCGTGGCTGAAGGATTCGGCGCGTGCGCAGTATGTCTCGATCACGGACGACGAAGCGCTGGCCGCCTTCCACGACTGCTGCCGCATCGAAGGCATCATTCCGGCGCTGGAGTCGTCGCACGCGATCGCGCACGCGGTCAAGCTGGCGCAGACCCTGCCGAAGGACAAGATCATCCTGGTCAACCTGTCGGGCCGTGGCGACAAGGACATGCACACGGTGGCGCAGCGGATGGGGCTGGATTTCAGCTGATCCCTCGACCATTGATGACAACACACTGAAAGAAACAGCATGTCCCGAATCGAACAGACCTTCAACGCGCTCAAGGCGCAGAACAAGACCGGCCTCGTCACCTTCATCACCGCGGGCGACCCGGGCCCCGAGCTGACCGTGCCGCTGATGCACGCCCTGGTCGAGGGCGGCGCCAACGTCCTGGAACTGGGCGTCCCCTTCTCGGATCCGATGGCCGAAGGCCCGGTGATCCAGCGCGCCTGCGAGCGCGCCCTGAAATTCGGCATCGGCCTGAAGGACGTCTTCAATTTCGTGCGCGAGTTCCGCAAGAATGACCAGACCACGCCGGTGGTCCTGATGGGCTACGCGAATCCGATCGAGCGCATCGGCCAGAACGAATTCATCCGCTGCGCGAAGGAAGCCGGCGCGGACGGCGCGATCGTGGTGGACTACCCGCCCGAGGAATGCACCGAATTCGCGTCGGCGATGCGCGAGAACGGCCTCGACCTGATCTTCCTGCTGGCGCCGACGTCGACGACCGAGCGCGTGAAGCAGGTAGCCAGGCATGGCGGCGGCTTCAGCTACTACGTGTCCCTGAAGGGTGTCACGGGCGCCGGCAGCATCGACACCGCCGACGTGGCGCGCCGCGTGAGCGCCATCCGCGAGCACGTGAAGCTCCCGATCGGCGTCGGCTTCGGCATCCGCGACGCCGCCACCGCCAGGGCAGTGGCGGAAGTGGCCGACGCCGTCGTCATCGGCAGCCGCATCATCCAGGAGTTGGAGTCCACGCCGAAAGAGCAGGCCGTCGACGCCGTCCGCACCTTCACCTCCGGCATCCGCACCGCCCTCGACGCCCGCTAACCCCGGGGTCGGAGTCGAATTTACTGACAACTTTTAAAAGTTGCCCGTTATTCGACTCTGACCCTATTTCTCCGCGTGGCGAGCAATTTCCTCATAATTGGGGTCAGAGTCTAATGCGGTTAAGTTAAGCCGCCTTTGATCATTTGGCTGTTGTAAACGTGTAGCGGCTCTGTTAACCTGCGGTTCCGATGCTAGCCGATACCCTCCCACTTGTAACCGCAGATCTTCCCGCTCCTGATTGGCAACGGCTGGGTGAGCATCTGCCAGTTGAGTGGATCGAGCAGGCGCTCAGCCATACAGGTAAGGCGAGCATTCGACGAAGACGTTTGCCAGCACAGCAGGTAGTGTGGTTAGTCATTGCGTTGGCCTTGTACCGTCATCGTTCGGTACGGCAG
>NZ_KB908107.1 GCF_000382345.1 Massilia niastensis DSM 21313 | reverse complement strand
AAGAACACCACGCAGCTGTTTGCCCTGTTTGCGTTTGCAAATCTGGTGCTGGCTGGACGAACCTTCGGAAGCGCTCGCGCCAGAACTCCGTCTTGAGCGGAGAAAAACTCGCAGGGATACCTCGAAAATCGTCTCGCGACGCCGTGCTGGGGCAAAAATACTCGCTTCGCTGCTCGTCAAGCCAGCGTCGACAGCACAGCTCCGGCCACGAGAAAAATATCGATTAAATCAGCGCTTCCCTTGCGCAATTAATACCGTAAGAAAATTTACCCAGAAAAATTGAACTTTGGAAGTTTCCTCTGCTCAAAGGTTACGTGTTCAGTTTTTGAGGAAAGCTCTTCATAGAACTGAGCAATGTATTCATACCTGTTTCCAGTTCAGCATTTCCTTTGATTTTTAATACTCAGAGAAAATTTTTTTGAAGAAAAGTTGAACTTAGGCAGTTTCCACCGCTCAAAAACAGTATTCATTGACTTGTTTAAGTAAGGATCTCCACCGCATGAAAAACGCTGTCATCTCCGCTTTCGCCACCCGTACCAACGCCCTGCTCGCCTGCAGCGCCACCGTCCTCCTCGCCGCGTCGGCTTCGACCGCCGCCATCGCCGCTCCCGCCGTCACCCATGGCCTGACGGCCGACAGCGCCAGCATCGGCACCTATGCGCAGGAAGTGGTCGCCGCCGCAGCCGTCTCGGCCGCCGTGGCCCAGGCGGAAGGCAACGCGCAACTGGCCGCCACGGCCCCCAGCACCAGCAGCGCCGCCGCAACCGCCACCAGCATCTATCACCTGTACGTCGCCACCAACGGTTCGGATTCGAACGCCGGCACCCAGGCCAGGCCGTTCAAGACCATCAACAAGGCCGCATCAAGCGCCAAGGCCGGCACCACCGTGCACGTCGCCGCCGGCACCTACAGCGGCAACGTCACCACCAAGGTCAGCGGCACCTCGACCAACCGCATCCGCTTCGTCTCCGACACCAAGTGGGGCGCGAAGATCATCGGCAGCGGCACCGAGGCGATGTGGACCAACAGCGGCAGCTACATCGACATCACCGGCTTCGACATCAGCGGCCCGGGGCGCCTGGGTGTCCTGAACAACGGTTCGAACACCCTGGTGTCGAACAACCACATCCACAACATCACCGTCTCGGGCGGCTGCAAGGGCGCCGGCGGCGCGGGCATCGTCAACGCCAACTACAGCGGCTCGAACGGCGACGTGATCGGCAACGTGGTGCGCGACATCGGCAAGCCGGGCGCCTGCAACGGCGTGCAGGGCATCTATTCGTCGAATCGTGGCGGCAAGATCATGAACAACATCGTCTACCGCGCCTCGGCCTACGGCATCCACCTGTGGCACGCCGCCACCGACGTGACGATCGCCAACAACACCGTGTTCGCCAACGGCTCGAGCGGCATGGGCGGCGGCATCGTGATCGGCGTGGGCGACTCGCCGGGCGGCGTCCAGCTGAAGAACACGAAGGTCATCAACAACATCGTGTATAAAAATCCGCGCGCCGGCATCTCGCAGTACTGCTACTCGGGCCAGGCCTGCATCGGTTCGGGTAACGTGACGGCCAACAACCTGGTCTACGGCAACGGTTCGGCCATCACGATGAAGGTCGGCTCCGCCACCGGCACCATCAGCGCCGATCCGAAGTTCGTCAGCTACAACCCGGCCGGCACTGGCGACTACCGCCTGCAAAGCGGTTCGCCGGCAGCCAACAAGGGCACCGCGACCTCGGCGCCGGCCGTCGACATGCTCGGCGTGGCCCGTCCGAAAGGCGGCGCCTTCGATATCGGCGCCTACGAAAACTTCTGATCAGGCAGGAGACCGGCGGCGGCGACATGCCGCCGCTAATCAGCGCTTCGACAGCCCGCTCCACGCGGGCTTTTTGCGCTGGAGGGCTGCGCTCAGCGTTCGGGATCCTGCCCGTTCGCGTCGGCGTCGAGCTGGCGCAGGAAGGCCAGCTTGTCGGCGACCTTGGCTTCGAGTCCGCGCGGCACCGGCTGGTACCAGCGCGGCTCCGGCATGCCGTCCGGCAGGTAGGTTTCGCCGGCCGCGTAGGCGTGCGGCTCGTCGTGGGCGTAGCGGTACTCGTGGCCGTAGCCGAGTTCCTTCATCAGCTTCGTCGGCGCATTGCGCAGGTGGACCGGCACCTCGCGCGACTTGTCCTTGCGGACGAAGGCCATGGCGGCGTTGAAGGCGTTGTAGCCGGCATTGCTCTTGGCCGCGATCGCCAGGTAGACCACGGCCTGTCCCAGCGCCAGTTCGCCTTCGGGCGAGCCCAGTCGCTCGTAGGTGGCGGCGGCGTCGTTCGCGATCTGCAGCGCGCGCGGATCGGCCAGGCCGATGTCTTCCCAGGCCATGCGCACGATGCGGCGCGACAGGTACTTGGCGTCGGCGCCGCCGTCGAGCATGCGGCACAGCCAGTAGAGGGCCGCGTCGGGGTGCGAGCCGCGCACCGACTTGTGCAGGGCCGAGATCTGGTCGTAGAAATTGTCGCCGCCCTTGTCGAAGCGGCGCGCGTTCAGGGTCAGCGCGTTCTCGACGAAGTCGGCGGTGATGCGGCCGACGCCGGCGGTGTCGGCCGAGGTCTTGGTCTGCTCCAGCAGGTTCAGGAAGCGGCGTGCGTCGCCGTCGGCATAGCCGACCAGGGTGTCGACCGCCACCTCGTCGAACTCCAGGTGGCGCAGCACGCGCTCGCGGGCGCGCTGGAGCAGCAGGCGCATCTCGTCGTCGTCGAGCGCCTTGAGCACGTAGACCTGGGAGCGCGACAGCAGCGCCGAGTTGACCTCGAAGGACGGGTTCTCGGTGGTGGCGCCGATCAGGGTGACCAGGCCGGATTCGACGAAGGGCAGCAAGGCATCCTGCTGCGCCTTGTTGAAACGGTGGATCTCGTCGATGAACAGGATGGTGTGCTTGCCCTGCTGGAGGTAGTGCTCGGCCTGTTCGACGGCGGCGCGGATATCCTTCACGCCCGACAGCACGGCCGACAGCGCGATGAATTCGCAGTCGAAGGCGTGGGCGGTCAGGCGCGCCAGCGTGGTCTTGCCGACGCCGGGCGGGCCCCACAGGATCATCGAGTGCGGGCGGCCCGACTTGAACACCAGGTTCAGCGGCTTGCCGGGACCCAGCAGGTGGCTCTGGCCGATGACTTCGTCGATGGTGCGCGGGCGCAGCGCTTCGGCGAGCGGAGGCGCGGGTTCGGTCTTGAACAGGTCATCCACGGCGCTCTCCGGTCACGCACGAGGCAAGGGGGAAGGTGTGCAAATTGTTGTGCATGCGGCTAGTGTAGCCGATGCCAGGAAGCGCTGCGATGCCCGCGCGGCCCGCGGGCCTGCCCGAGGCCTTACTGGTTCACCACATCCGCACCCTTCGGCACGTCGAACTTGAACTGCTGCGCCGCCAGCTGCGGATTGCGCTGGAAGCTGGTGAACTTGAGCACCGAGGTCTGCCCGAAGGTATCCTTCAGCTCCATGGCCACCGGCACCCCGCCGCGCAGGCCGATGCTGATCTGCTCGAAGGTGGTGTCCTTGGCCTTCGGCACCGCGTTCAGCCACTCCAGCCCCTCACGCTCGCCCGCCTCGGACAGGGTGAAGTTCTGCTCCAGGTTGTTGCTGCCGAACAGGATCGCGGCCGGCGAGGAGCCGAGCGCATTGCCCAGCTTCTTGATCGTCACCTGGTTCAGGTCCTTGTCGTAGATGTAGAGCTGCTCGCCGTCGGCCTGCAGCAGCTGTTCGTAGGGCTTCTGGTAAGTCCAGATGAACTTGCCCGGACGCGCGAACAGGAAGGTGCCGCTCGATACCGGCGCGGCCTTGCCGTTCTTGCCCTTGCCCAGCTGCTGCTGGGTGAACTCGCCCTTCGCGGCCTTGGTACCGGAGACGAAGGTCTTGAACTGGTCGAGGGCGCTGGCCTGGGCCGTGCCGGCCAGCGCGAAGCTTGCTGCGACCGCCAGCGCGGCCATGAAGGAGGTTTTCGATGCTTGCATGCGTATTCCTTTTCTGTGCGCGGCCCGCATGCGCCGCCTGCACGCATGCCCTGGCCGCCGTTATTCGGCGCTGGTCGCCGGGACCAGGATGTCGCGGTTGCCGTTCGATTGCATCGGCGAGACCACCCCGCTCTGCTCCATCTGTTCCAGCAGGCGCGCGGCGCGGTTGTAGCCGATGCGCAGGTGGCGCTGCACCAGCGAGATCGAGGCGCGGCGGTTCTTCAGCACCACCGCCACCGCCTGGTCGTACATGGCATCCGATTCGCCGCCGCCACCCTCGCCCGCCGGCACCCCGTCGGCATTGCCTTCTTCCAGGGTGCCGCCTTCGAGGATGCCCTCAATGTAATTCGGTTCGCCCAGCGATTGGAGATGTTTTACAACTCGATGCACTTCGTCATCCGAGACGAAGGCGCCGTGCACCCGGACCGGCAGGCCGGTACCCGGCGGCATGTACAGCATGTCGCCCATGCCCAGCAGCGTCTCGGCGCCCATCTGGTCGAGAATGGTGCGCGAGTCGATCTTCGACGACACCTGGAACGCGATACGGGTCGGGATGTTCGCCTTGATCAGGCCCGTGATCACGTCCACCGACGGACGCTGGGTCGCCAGGATCAGGTGGATGCCCGCCGCACGCGCCTTCTGGGCGATACGGGCGATCAGTTCCTCCACCTTCTTGCCGACGACCATCATCAGGTCGGCCAGTTCGTCGATGATGATGACGATGGTCGGCAGCTTCTCGAGCGGCTCCGGCGCATCCGGGGTGATCGAGAACGGATTCGGGATGTGCTCTTCGCGCTTGGCCGCGTCCAGGATCTTGCTGTTGTAGCCGGCCAGGTTGCGCACGCCCAGCTTGCTCATCAGCTTGTAGCGGCGCTCCATCTCGTTCACCGCCCAGTTCAGCGCATGGCCGGCCTGGCGCATGTCGGTCACGACCGGCGCCAGCAGGTGCGGGATGCCTTCGTACACCGACATCTCCAGCATCTTCGGGTCGATCAGGATCAGGCGCACGTCGGCCGGATCGGCCTTGTACAGCAGCGACAGGATGGTGGCGTTGATGCCCACCGATTTACCGGAACCGGTGGTGCCAGCCACCAGCAGGTGCGGCATCTTGGCCAGGTCGGCCACCACCGGCTTGCCGGCGATGTCCTTGCCCAGCGCGACGGTCAGGCTCGAGGCGCTGTCGCCGTAGACCTTGGAGCCGAGGATCTCGGTCAGGCGCACGATCTGGCGCTTCGGGTTCGGCAGCTCCAGCGCCATGTAGTTCTTGCCGGGGATGGTCTCGACCACGCGGATCGAGGTCAGCGACAGCGAGCGCGCCAGGTCGCGCGCCAGGTTGACGATCTGGCTGCCCTTCACGCCGGTGGCCGGCTCGATCTCGTAGCGGGTGACGACCGGGCCCGGATAGGCCGCCACGACCTTGGCTTCGACGCCGAAGTCGGACAGCTTCTTCTCGATCAGGCGGCTGGTGAATTCCAGGGTCTCGACCGCCACGGTTTCCTGCACCGCCGGCGCATCGTCCAGCAGCGCCAGCGGCGGCAGGCCGGAGTCGCCGGCGAATTCGTGGAACAGCGGCGCCTGCTTTTCCTTCTCGGCGCGCTCGGACTTGGGCACGCTCACCATCTGCGGCTCGATCTTGATGGTCGGCGCGGCCGCCTGGGCGGACGGCAGCGGCGCCGGCGCAGATGGAGCCGGAGCGGCCGGCGCCTTGGCAACGGGAGCGGCCGCCGGCGGCGGCGCGTCCATGTCGAACGAAGGCTCGGCCTTCACCACCGGGATCGGCGCATTCGAATGCTTCTCGGTGAACTTGGCGCGCTCGTGCACCACCACCTCGTCGCGCTTGACGGCGGCCGCCTCGCCCTGCTTGCGGTCTTCATGGTCTTCGTAGCGCATGCGGAACCAGTCGAGCGTGGTCTCGACGAACTCGCCGATGCGCTCGGCCACGGCCAGCCAGGACACCTGGAAGAACAGCGAAAAGCCCAGGCCGAACAGCAGCAGGAGCAGCAGGGTCGCGCCGGTCGAGCCGAAGGCCACATGGGTCGAATGCCCGATCAGCTGGCCCAGCACGCCGCCTGGCTTGCGCGGCAGTTCGACGTCCCACGACCACATGCGCAGGTATTCCAGGCCCACGCTGCCGGCGAACATCAGGGCGAAGCCGAACCAGCGCACGTAGATTTCGCCGTGGTGCGGCGGCTCCTTGGGGACGGGGCCCAGCCGGTCGGTGAGGCGGGCGTAGCCGCGCCAGACCTGGCGCAGGAAGATCACGCTCCACCACCAGGCGGAGAAACCGAAGATGAAAAGCAACAGATCGGACAGCCAGGCGCCGGCCCGGCCGCCCAGGTTGGCGATCTTCGGGACCACGTTGGCATGCGACCAGCCCGGGTCGCCCTTGCTGTAGCTTAACAAAATAAGCACGAAATACAGGAAGGCGACCGCGCCGGCGATCCAGCGCGCCTCCGACAGCAGGCGCGCAAGGCGTCCTGGCAGCGGCTGGCGCGCGGCGCCCTGGTTGCGGGTGTAACCTGATGTGCTGGCTTGACTATTCTTGCTCATGCTGGGTACTGCTGAAGTGTTCGCTATCGACGATCCCGCCATTCTAAAGGATATATGGTCGGGCTGGACCACGATTCATGCACGTGTGCATCATCGTCTATAATCGCGCCTTCCTTCGGGCCTTGATTCCTGCAAAGGTCGCCCCCAATTTCCGTCTGTCTACATATTAGGAAGCGCCGCCATGACTACTACCAAACACGCCAAAGTCCTGATCCTCGGTTCCGGTCCCGCCGGCTACAGCGCCGCTGTCTACGCCGCCCGCGCCAACCTGAAACCGATGCTGGTGACTGGCGTCGAGCAAGGCGGCCAACTGATGACGACCACCGATGTCGAGAACTGGCCGGGCGATCCGCTCGGCGTGCAGGGTCCGGAACTGATGCAGCGCCTGCTGCAGCACGCCGAGCGCTTCAACACCGAGATCGTGTTCGACCACATCCACACCACCTACCTGAACGAGAAGCCGATCCGCCTGGTGGGCGATTCGCACGAATTCACCTGCGACGCCCTGATCATCGCCACCGGCGCCTCGGCCCAGTACCTGGGCCTGGCGTCGGAACAGGCCTTCATGGGCAAGGGCGTGTCGGCCTGCGCGACCTGCGACGGTTTCTTCTACCGCAACCAGGAAGTGGCGGTCATCGGCGGCGGCAACACCGCGGTCGAGGAAGCCCTGTACCTGTCGAACATCGCCAACAAGGTGACCCTGATCCACCGCCGCGACAAGTTCCGCGCCGAGCCGATCCTGGTCGACCGCCTGATGAACAAGGTCGCGGAAGGCAAGATTGTGTTGGAACTTAACCACACCCTGGACGAGGTGCTGGGCGACCAGGGCGGCGTGACCGGGCTGCGCATCAAGTCGACCGCCCACGGCGATGCCAAGGAGCTGAAGGTGCACGGCCTGTTCGTGGCGATCGGCCACAAGCCGAACACCGGCATCTTCGAAGGCCAGCTCGAGATGCACAACGGTTACATCAAGACCGTCTCCGGGACGGAAGGCATGGCGACCGCCACCACCGTCCCGGGCGTGTTCGCGGCCGGCGACGTGCAGGACCACGTGTACCGCCAGGCGATCACCAGCGCCGGCACCGGTTGCATGGCCGCGCTGGACGCCCAGCGCTACCTGGAAGCACTCGAAGACTAAGAGGCAGCAATGGCGGGCATGAAAGACTTCGCTGACCTGAAAGCCTTGCGCGACAAGCTCAAGGAAGAGGAGCGCGTGCGCGCCATCGAGAAGGCCGAGCGCGAGAAGCAGGAGCGGATCGCGCGCGAGCGCGCCGTCGAATTCGGCAGCGCGATGAAGGACGTCAAGAAGATGCCCGAGTCGAACCGCTACGTGCACCGCCCGGCCTACGTGGCGCCGGCCAGGCCCGGAACGCCCGCCAGGCCGCTCAGCCCCGAGGAAGAAACCGCCGCGGTGCTGCGCGAATCCCTGTCCGACCTGTTCGACGTCGAGGGGCTCCTCGACGAAGACCCGAGCCTCAGCTACTCCCAGCCCGGCGTCGGTCCCGACGTGGTGCGCAAGCTGCGCAAGCGCCACTGGCCGGTGCAGGACGAGCTCGACCTGCACAACATGACCCGCGACCTGGCGCGCGACGCGGTCACCGACTTCCTGCACCGCGCGGACAAGCGCGGCGTGCGCTGCGTGCGCATCATCCACGGCGTCGGCTACGGCTCCGCCGGCGGCGAGCCGGTCCTGCGCGGCATCGTGCACAGCTGGCTGGTGCAGAAGAGCGAAGTGGTCGCCTTCTGCGTGGCCGGCCGCAAGGACGGCGGCCACGGCGCGCTGATCGTCCTGCTGCGGCCCGCGCTCGACCATTAATTCACGTATTTACGAGCAACAAGCCTCGAGTCACACATTTTCGCGACGAAGTTGCAATCTTGTCGCGCCTGCCTCATTCCCCTGTAGAATGCGCTCGATCCGGCGCGGGCCGGACCACATCGTGAAGGGACGGTTCAGTGATGGCAGGGCAAGCAGTTCCGATGGAGCACGGTCGCCAGGTCGACCTCCTGTCGTGCGCGGATGAGCCGATCCACCTTCCCGGCTCCATCCAGCCGCACGGCGCGCTGCTGTTCTTCCGGCCCGACGGCCGGCTCGAGGGCTGGAGCGCGAACGCCCCCGCCCTGCTCGCCATCGAACCCGCACTGGGCGCCCCCTACGACACGCTGGCCCTGCCCGCAGCGGCGCGCGAGCTGATCGCGGAACGGCTCGGCGAACCAGCCGACGACGACACCACCCCGGGCGTCGCCACCCTGACGATCGGCGACGCCGACTATGACTGCGTGGTCCACGCCGCCTATGGCCGCGTGATCGCCGAATTCGAAACCCGCGAAACGCCCGCCGACGAGGTGGTGCTGTTCGCCGTCAAGGCGCATGGCTCGATCGACCGCCTGCGGCGCCAGAAGAGCATCGACGGACTGCTGTCGGCGGCGGTGCAGCAGGTGCGTGAAGTCACCGGTTTCGACCGCGTGATGGCCTACCGTTTCCGTCCAGACGACAGCGGCGACGTGGTCGCCGAAGCGCGCCGCGACGACCTCACTCCCTACCTTGGCCAGCGCTATCCGGCCTCGGACATCCCGGCGCAGGCGCGCCGGATGTACGTGCTCAGCACCCTGCGCATGATCGTCGACGCGAACTACAGCGCGGTGCCGCTGCTCGGCGAACCCGGCGCCGCGCCGCTCGACATGAGCATGGCCCTGCTGCGCAGCGTCTCGCCGGTGCACGTCGAATACCTGAAGAACATGGGCGTGGGGGCGTCGATGAGCGTCTCGATCGTCATCAACGGCCGCCTGTGGGGCCTGATCGCCTGCCACCACATGTCGCGCAAGCTGGTGCCCTACGCGATCCGGATGGCGGCCGACGTGCTGGCCCAGGTGATCGCCTCGACCATCCACAGCATCGAGGCCAGGGTCGACGCCGACCTGGTGGAGCACGCGGCAGGCATGCGCACCAGCCTGGTCGAGTCGCTCCTGCTCGACGAGGATCCGCTCGACGTGCTCGATCATCACGCGCAGGCGCTGATGGCCTCTTCCCACGCCCAGGCCATGGTCGCATCGATCGAGGACAAGCTGATCGTCCGCGGCGACCTGGCGCCCGACCTGGCGGAAGCGATCGTCGCCTCCCTGCCCGAAGACTGCCACGACCTGCTGGTGCGCGAAGCCTTGCCGGACTGGCCGGAGCCGCTGCGCGAACGCCTCGAAAAATGGGTGGGCATGCTCGCCCTGCCCTACGACCCGCCCGCGCATGGCTGGTGCGTGCTGCTGCGGGTCGAGGAGATCGAACAGGTCGCCTGGGCCGGCATTCCCGAAAAGGCGGTCCAGGTCGGCCCGCTGGGCGCGCGCCTGACGCCGCGCGGCTCCTTCGACGCCTGGTACGAAACGGTGCGCGGCAAGGCGCATCCGTGGGAACCGACGGTGCTGGCCAATGCCCGCCTGACCCTGGCGGAACTGGTGCGCGCAACGAATTCGCGGCGCGCCCAGACCGAAGCGACGCGCGCCCAGCTGCTGGCCATGCTCGGCCACGACCTGCGCGATCCGCTCCATTCGATCAACATGGCCGGCATGGTGCTCGAGCGCGGCAACAACCAGCAGGGACTCGGCAAGCGCATCCAGTCCTCGACCAGCCGCATGCAGCGCATGATCAGCCAGGTGCTGGACATGAGCCGCATCGACCGCGGCATGGGCCTGGGCGTCGCGCTCGAACCGGTGGACCTGTCCGAACTGGTCGCCGACATGCTCGACGAAGCGCGCATGGCCTATCCGAACATCGCCTTCGACCAGGTCTGCGACGAGCCGGCGCGGGTCGAGGCGGACCGCGGCCGCCTCGGCCAGGTGCTGTCCAATTTGCTGAGCAATGCGCGCCACCACGGCGAGGCCGGCCAGCCGATCCGCGTGTGCCTGAAGAAGCAGGACCAGCAGGTCGTGATCGAGGTCTCGAACGCCGGCGCGCCGATCGCCGACGAGATCGTCCCTACCCTGTTCAACCCGTTCAAGCGCGGCTCGCTGAATAATCCGCGCAACCGCACCGGCATGGGCCTGGGGCTGTATATCGCGCAGCAGATCGTGCGCGAGCACCAGGGCGAGATCTCCTACCGCTACGACAGCGGACGGGTCGTGTTCGCGGTGCGCCTGCCGCTGCCGGGCGCCGGCGCGGCGGCCTAGTCCTTCACCACGGCAGCAGCGGGCCCGCCCCCCCCCCCCGCGCGCGGGGCCAATCGAATCCTCTTACGTGAATGCAGAGCGGCATGGTAGTCTCACAACAACATTTGTTTCCCGCTGCTGCATGACCCTCATCAAGTTCATCGAAATCATGGCGATCCTGGTCGGCGCGTTTTCCGGCTTCATCGAAGCGCGGCGCAAGCGCATGGACCTGGTCGGCGTGTTCACCGTCGCCTTCATCACCGCATTCGGCGGCGGCACGCTGCGCGACATCCTGCTCGACAAGCGCCCGCTGTTCTGGGTCACGCACCAGGAGTACGCGATCCTGATCTTCGTGCTGGCGCTGGTGGCTTCCCCCCTGATCCGCACCTTGCGCCAGATCGTGTCGGAGCGGCTGATCGTGATCGCGGATGCGGTGGGACTGGGACTGTTCTCGATCGCGGGCGTGTCGGCGGCGCTGGATGCGGACATGCCGATCTTCATCGCCTCGATGATGGGGGTGATCACGGGGATCTTCGGGGGCGTGCTGCGCGATATCGTCTGCAACGAAGTGCCGATGGTTTTCCGGGACGGCAAACCCTACGCCATCTGCGCGTTTCTCGGCAACTGGCTGTTTCTCCTCATGGGAAAATATGGCGTGTCCCATGACTTCGCGCTGTGGTCGAGCGCGCTGTTCATCAGCGGCTTGCGGCTGCTGAGCTGGAGGTTCGATATGCGGATGGGGCGCTGAGCGCCGCCATCCGGCTTCCCGCAGGTCGCGGGCGTATCAAGGCTTAGACGGCATCCGCTCCGGTCTCGCCGGTGCGGATACGAATCACCTGTTCGACATTCTGCACGAAGATCTTTCCGTCGCCGATCTTGCCGGTACGCGCCGCCTTGATGATCGCATCGACCACCGACTCGGCCATCGAATCGTCCACCACCACCTCGATCTTCACCTTCGGCAGGAAGTCCACCACATACTCGGCGCCGCGGTACAGTTCCGTGTGTCCCTTCTGTCGGCCGAAGCCCTTCACTTCGGTCACGGTCAGGCCGGTCACGTTCACCTCGGCCAGGGCCTCGCGCACCTCGTCGAGCTTGAAGGGCTTGATCACGCAGGTAATTTGTTTCATTTTTATGGTCCTTTACAAAAGCCAGGGTTAATCCGGAATATTCGCCAGGTCGTCCAGCCAGACGGTGGCCTCGGAATCGGACGGCGCGCGCCAGTCGCCGCGCGGCGACAGCGAACCACCGTTGCCGACCTTCGGGCCGTTCGGCACGCAGGAACGCTTGAACTGGCTGGTCTTGAAGAAGCGGAACAGGAAGATCGACAGGTTGCGCTTGATCGCGCCGAGGTCGTACTCGTTGCGCTCGCCCTCGATGTCGGGCCACCTGCCCTGCGCGCGGTCGGCCCAGGCCGAATACGCCAGGAAGGCGACCTTGCTCGGCCTGAAGCCGTAGCGCAGCGTGTAGTACAGGTTGAAGTCCTGCAGCTCGTAGGGTCCGATCGTGCTCTGCGTGCTCTGGGCCGGCTTGCCGTCCTTGTCGCCGCCGGGCACCAGCTCGGGGCTGATCTCGGTGCCCAGGATATTCAGCAGCACTTCCTTGCCGCCGGCGACCACCGCGCCGGTCTCGGCGACCCAGCGCACGAGATAGGAAATCAGGGTCTTGGGCACGCTCGCATTCACGTTGTAGTGCGACATGTGGTCGCCCACGCCATAGGTGCACCAGCCCAGCGCCAGCTCCGACAGGTCGCCGGTGCCGATCACGATCGCATTCTGGAAGTTCGCCAGCCGGAACAGGTGGTTGGTGCGCTCGCCCGCCTGCACGTTCTCGAAGGTGATGTCGTACTTGGCCTTGCCTTCCACATAGGGGTGGCCGAGGTCCTTCAGCATCTGGATGCAGCTCGGGCGGATGTCGATTTCCTGGGCGCTGCAGCCGACGACTTCCATCAGGTCGCGCGCCTGCTTGAGCGTGCGTTCGCTGGTGGCGAAACCCGGCATCGTGTAGGCCAGGATGTTGGTGCGCGGCAGGCCGAGGCGGTCCATCGCCCGCGCGCAGACCAGCAGCGCATGGGTCGAATCCAGCCCGCCCGACACGCCGATCACCACCTTCTCGATGCCGCTCGAGGACAGGCGCTGGATCAGGGCCTGCACCTGGATGTTGTAGACCTCGGTGCAGCGCTCGTCGCGGCGCGCGCGGTCGGCCGGCACGTAGGGGAAGCGCTCCACGCTGCGGTCGAGCGGCAGGGTGCGTTCGAGCGGCAGCTCGAGCGGGAAGCTCACCACGCGGAACTTCGACACCTCGTCCGCGTGGCGGCGCACCGACTGCGCGAAGGTGGTCGCACGCATGCGCTCGGCCGACAGGCGGTCGAGATCGACGTCGGCGAAGATGATGTGCGACTCGTCGCTGAAGCGTTCGGACTCGGCCAGCAGGTCGCCCTTCTCGTAGATCAGGGACTGGCCATCCCAGGCCATGTCGGTGGTCGACTCGCCCCGCCCGGCCGAGGTGTACAGGTAGGCCGCCAGGCAGCGCGCCGACTGCTGGCTGACCAGCTGGTGGCGGTAGCCGCTCTTGCCCACCACGACGTTCGAGGCCGACAGGTTGACCAGCACCGTGGCCCCCGCCATCGCCGCGAACGAGGATGGCGGCACCGGCACCCAGACGTCCTCGCAGATCTCGACGTGGAAGCGCAGCAGCGGCAGGTTGGCGACCTCGAACACCAGGTTCGGGCCGAAGGGCACGGTCTCGCCGAACAGGTCGATCTGGTCGACCGCGGCGCACTCCGCGGCGCTGAACTGCCGGGATTCGTAAAACTCGCCATAATTAGGCAGGAAACTCTTGGGAACCACGCCCAGCACCCGTCCGTTCGCGATCACGGCCGCGCAGTTGTAGAGCTGGTGGTTGACCCGCAGCGGCAGGCCGACGATCATGGCCAGCGGCAGGCTCTTCGACGCTTCGGTCACCGCCCCCAGGGCGTCGAGGCAGGCGTCGAGCAGCGCGCGCTGGTGGAACAGGTCGTCGCAGGTATAGGCCGACAGGCCGAGCTCGGGGAAGGCCACCAGGGCGGCGCCCCCCTCCGCGGCCTGGCGCGCCAGGCCGATGGTCTGCTCGACGTTGAAGGCCGGGTCGGCGATCCGGCAGCGCGGAATGGCCACGGCCACGCGGGCGAAATGGTGCGAATAGAGATTGAAGAATCGGCTGTTCATGGGTGTCTTTCGCATTGCAACGAGCGCCGGCTTCCCGGGGGCAAGGACCCCGCGCCTGGGAGCCGGCTGCTCACTTCTTCTTAATGGAAGTAATTTTGAATTATCGCACGCATATCGTTTCTTCTTTGTCCGAGATTGGTCGCGAGCGCTGGGACGCCCTGGTGCAGGCCCAGGACCGGCCGAATCCCTTCCTGTCCTACGCCTTCCTGCACGCGCTGCACGAATCCGGCAGCGCCGCGCCCGAAGCCGGCTGGCAGCCGCAATTCCTGGTCTTGTACCACGGCGCAGAACTGGCCGCCGCCCTGCCCCTGTACGTGAAAGGCCATTCGTATGGCGAGTACGTATTCGACTGGGCCTGGGCCGACGCCTACCAGCGCCATGGGCTGGAGTACTATCCCAAGCTGCTGTCGGCGATCCCGTTCACGCCCGTCACCGGCCCGCGCCTGATGGCGCGCGGCCCCGCCGAGCGCGCGGCGCTGATCGAGGTGCTGAAGGCGACCCAGCAGGCCTCCAGCGTGTCCTCGACCCACGTCCTGTTCCCGCCTGAGGATCAAGCGCGCCAGTTGCTGGACGCCGGCTTCATGCTGCGCAGCGGGGTGCAGTTCCACTGGCTGAACCAGGACTACGACAGCTTCGAGGAATTCCTGTCCACGCTCGAACAGAAGAAGCGCAAGAACATCCGCGCCGAGCGCCGCAAGGTGGCGCAGGCCGGCGTCACCCTGCGCCGCGTGCGCGGGCGCGATGCGCTTGAGTCGGACTGGGTGCTGTTCAACCGCTGCTATCGCCACACCTACAAGGCCCACCATTCGACGCCCTACCTGAACCTGGACTTCTTCCTGCGGATCGGGGCGGACATGCCGGACAACATCCTGCTGGTGATCGCGGAGCGCGGCGGTCGTCCGGTCGCGTCTTCGCTGGTGATCCATGATGGCGAGACGCTGTATGGACGCTACTGGGGCGAGCTGGAACATGTGCCCTGCCTGCACTTCGAGGCTTCCTACTACCAGCCGCTGGAGTTCTGCATCGAGCAGGGCATCGCCACCTTCGAGGGCGGGGCCCAGGGCGAGCACAAGATGGCGCGCGGCTTCCTGCCGACCAGGACGTGGTCGGCGCACTGGCTCGATCACCCCTCGTTCTCGGACGCGGTGGAGCGCTTCCTGGAGCGCGAGGCGGGTGGGATCGATGACTACATGGACGAGCTCAATGAGCGCAATCCGTTCAGGGCACGGTCATAGCATCTGCGCTGGCATTGGCCTCACAGCCAATCTCGCAGGATCGGCACGCCGCTCCCGCCACCGGCGGCAGTCGCGGTCATAGGAGCAAATGCGGCAACGGGAGCGACAACGTCAGAGCGCCCACTACCTCGCAGCAGGTTGCTGCAGTGCGAGCCTCGGATGCACTGCAGCTTGATACAGGTCGATGTCTCCTGACATTCGCTTCGAATGCCGGCGGCAAGTGCCACCCCAAGCTGCGTTGTTATAGAAGTTTGTCGGATGTGGGTCAGGGCCTCTGCCTACCGCGCTGGCCGACACATATGAACGCAATGCGGCACATGGTCCAAAGGCGTATAAATGACGTCCGACTAAGGCGCCGTAACTGGGGGTAGCGAGACGACGTTACTACCCATCTGTTGTGCCTCGTCGCTCGACATTGCCAGCGCGGTTGCTGACAATGTCTTCGTCGGCTTCACTCCCAAATCGCGCAGCATCTCTGCCTGCCGAATGACGTTGCCGCGGCCGCCCGACAATTTCGAGTGAGCTGCATCGTATGCCTTTTGAGCTTGGCCGAGACGCGTGCCAACTGACTCTAAATCTTCGACGAAACCGCAAAGCTTGTCATATAGATCCCCACCCTTCTTCGCGATCTCTTGTGCATTCTTGCTCTGCGCTTCCTGGCGCCACAGGTGAGCCACCGTGCGAACGACAAAAAGGAGCGTTGACGGGCTGACTAGCAGCACGTTGCGATTCCATGCATCCATGAAGAGGCTGTCATCATGAGTAACAGCGGTCATGAAGGCGGGCTCCACCGGTACAAACGCGAGAACGAAATCAAGCGACTTCACCCCGTACATCGTGTGGTAACGCTTTTCGGACAGAGACTTGATATGCGAACGTACAGAATCCAGGTGCTGCCGGAGCGACGACGCTCGCGCCTCGTCAGTGTCTGCGGTTGTAAATCTTTCGTACGCGACCAAAGAAACCTTGGCGTCGACCACAATCTTTCTTTCCTCCGGAAGGTCGATGATGACATCGGCCTGGCCACGAGAGCCATCCTCCCGCTTCTGACTATCCTGCACGTGATATTCGTGTCCCTTGCGCAGTCCCGATGCCTCGAGAACGCGCTCGAGAATGAGTTCGCCCCAATTGCCTTGCGTCTTGGCGGAGCCTTTCAATGCCAGCGTCAGATTCTTCGCATCCTGGCTAAGTGACTGATTGAGTTCCACCAAGCGGTGCACCTGTGCCGAAAGCGCAGAGCGATCTTTGCCCTCGTTAACGTAAACCTCTTCGACCTTGCCTTGGAATTCGGTCAATTTTGTTTTCAACGGCTCGAGGAGCAGGCTAATGCCTTCCCGATTCTGCTCTGCGAAGCGTTTCGACTTCTCTTCTAAAATATCGTTGGCCAAGGTCTTGAATTGGTCAGATAGCGCTGCCTTGGCCTGCAGGAGGAGTTCGAGCTTTTCAGCCGAATTCTTCTGCGCTGCCTCTGCCTGAGTACGAAGCTGGGTGAGCTGGTCTGTCAGCCCATTCACTTGCGCCTCGGCTTGCAAAAGCGAATTCTTCGCTACCCCTAGCTCGTCCACTACCAGCGTGGCGGCCGTACGCTCCGCTGCCAATTCCGCTCTGAGTTTTCCGTTGTCGCGCGCGCTCGATTCCCGAAGGTCCGTCAGCTGCGCGCTCGTTTCGCCAAGCTGTTTAGCCGAATCCTTCAGCTGGGTCTCCAAGTCAGGTAAGCGAGCCGCCAGCCCCTCCAACGCGACTCGGCGCTCTACCGATTCTCGAAGCTGTATATTGAGGTCGCCCACCTGTTTTGTTGCTTCCACCAGCTTCGACTCCAGTACCGGCAAGCGGGTGACCTGCTCCTCTAGCGCAACACGGCGCTCGTTCGACGCTTGGAGGGCCGAGTTTGACTCAGCAAGCTGCCGTGAGGCGTCGTGCAACTTGGCTTCTAAATCAGGGATACGAATAACCTGTTCGTCTAGCGTAGCCCGGCGCTGCAGCGAATCTCGCAGTTGGACGGACGCATCACGATACTGCTGCTCTAGCGAATCGTGCGCTACCCGAAGCGCTTCCCAACGCTCCTGCAGTGACTCGATCGACTGCGCCTTTTGCGCTTCGCTACTTGCCAAACGCCGGGTTTCTTCCAGACTGGCCTTCAGTTGTTCCGCCGTGGAACGCAACTCGGCCTCAACCAACGGCAACCGCAGCAAGCGTTCAGCCATACGCGCCTGCTCATCCTTCAGCTCATCAAGATTGGTTCGGACTGTTGCCAGAAGCTGTGAATTTTGGCGAGCATCTTCCTTAGCTGAATCCATCTCGTTCGTCGCAGAACGCGCTCTTTCGGTCGCCTGCGCGACTTCAACCTGAAGTTCAGTTGTCGCTGCCGCCGCTGCTGCTATGGAACTGGATTTGATTCGGCTAGCCATCAATAACCACATGAAGAAAGCGCCAAGCAACAGCGAAACTAGTGGGATTGCTTGGGAAGTTAAGTCAGTCATGCATTTCTCCGCTGAGTACGTTGTCCTGTCGAAAGACATTCTACCGCCGAGATTGCAATTTAGACAATAAAAATATATTACTTTCTCTTATAGCTTTGAAGCGAGTGAAAGGAGCATCCGGCTCATATCGGAAATGATCTGCTTGAACAGGCGATTGACATTGGGCCGACTCCTGCACCATCGTGGGCTGGCGCACTAGGCTCAATTGCTGTCGGAGATCCCGTTCACATCGGCCATTTTTCCGCACCTGATGGCGCGACAACACGACGCATGTTGCCCTTGCCGAGCGCTGAAAGCCACCCTGCAGGCCTAGCGTGTCCTCGACCCACATTCTGTTGCCGTCCGCGGAACAGGCACGCCAACTGGTGGAGTAAATGGGCGAACTCAATAAGCGCAAGCCGTTCAGGGCACGCAGTTCGGGGCTGCTAACTAGCGGCGAGCGCTCTCGGGATATTTGATTCTGGCAGCACCAAAGAAGAAGCCATCCCAGAATATCACTGCTTGATTTGGCTGCTTGATGAAGACCTGAGTGCAGCCTATATCAACTACGGTGACCGGATTGGGAAGACGTAGCTTCCTTGCGCTTATTTGAGCCTCGCGCCGAACGTACATATTCGGCTCGACACGCTTGCTCTCAAAACTTGGCGCTCCACATTGTTGGTCGCCAAATCGCACTCCTTCTTTTCTTATCGCCATCACTTGACCAAGGAGCTGCTTTGCTTGCCTTTCGTCGATTGATGTAATTTCAACGCCTTCGAGAACAGATGTGAATTTCCAGTCCCCGATGACCTCATGACCGGATTGCGCCGCTTGAGATGACATGCAGGTCGCTAATGCGATAATCGCCACTGCCGACATTGAGCAGAGACGCTGGCGCACATTGGTGCAATGCAGAATGGGCATGCGGCTCTCCTGTTTAATCGCTCGTATTGGATTGCCTGTTCGTCGCAATCCGGAACGGTGCGCTTTCTTCTTCGCGACGTTTGATGAGTCCTGGCGCCAGCTTCCATTTGCCGTTCACCCACACTTTATTGGCCTCTGACATTCTTTGCGCAGCTGCCAGAAAATTGTTGTCGTTTAAAGCTTGATAGATACGGTTATTGGTAACGTTGGTTGTATTATAGGTAAAACTCACAAGTCCATCAAATTGAGCCTGGTTAAGCTTTACTTTGACTTTTATCTTTATCCGCCGCTCTGCTTCCGCGATCCTCTTGGCATATTCGATCTCCATCGAGGGCGCCGTGACTTTTCGCTCCAGTTCCTCCGGCGTACAAACGCCCTTGTGAGCATAGAATCCTATGCCCCAAGTGCAATTTCCCTTATTCTTCCCCATGTCGTTGTAGTACCTCAGCATGGCCTTTTCCGTATTTCGCATCGCCGCGCGAGCCTCCGGGCTCATCCTCATGCCGACATTTGGATTTGCAGTGGGAACAGAAATCTTGTTCGTAGTTGCCATTACGGGCTCCGTCGAGATGGAAGCGACGAATCTATCACTCCGGCAAAGTTATTTTTTGATGTGAGCCAAGCAGGCCCGGCTGTGTTGCCACGACTTGAGGAATCGTTGACCAGATAGAGAAAAGAAAATGGCTACTCAAATTGCCTTGTTCAACAACGTATGGCAATCACAAAACAGGTGCAAGGGAATGTCGACGGCAAAGCAAGCCGCCATGTCGAAGACGAGCAAGTTCGCTCAGTCAGACGGCCCTGACTGGTCAGCAAGCAGTTCCAGCGCCGCAGGAATGCGGGCCGCAGGCAGCACGTAGCGCCCGTAGGGAACGCCCCTGATCGGAGGCAGGTCGCGATCGCGTTCGAATCCCAGCGCGCCATACAGGCGCAGCGCCGACGCCATGATCGGGCTGGTATGCAGCCCGATCGCCGGCGCATTCGCGCGCTGCGCCCGCTGCAGGCAGGCCGCCACCAGGCCCCGGCCAATGCCATGCCCACGGTGGGCGGGATCGACCACCAGCATCCGGATCACCGACCACTCCTCCGGAAAGATCGCGCTCCTGGGCCGGCCCGGCGCGATGTGCGCGACCGCCCCCACGATCCTGCCGGCGCGCTCGGCCACCACCAGCCCGGCATCCTGCGCCAGTTCCGCCATCCTGCCGATGCCGGCGATGAAGGTGGTCCACTCCTCGTACTCGCCCTCGTACTGGAGGAAAGCGGCGCGCGCCACCGCATTGACGCCGTCGCGATCAGGCGCCGCGTAGTCGCGTATCAGGATGCCGCTCAAGACGCGACGAACTGGCTTGCGCCGATGTGCGCGTCCCGCTCGACGTCGCCCTCATGCCACCACAGCGACGGATTGTTCTCGGCCAGCTCGCGCAGCAGATCCCACACCACCTTCACCCTTCGCAGCCGGTACAGGTCGGTCGGCGCCGCCAGCCAGAACGCACGCTCGGCGAAGAAGCCCGGCAGCACCGGCACCAGCCGCCCGTCATCCGGCACCGCGTACGGCGGCGCCATCATCAGCCCCATGCCCAGCGAGGCCGCCTCGATCTGCGCCGTCATCCCCGAGCAGCACATGCGCCGCCTCGGCGTGAATCCCAGCTCGTTCAGGTAGGACAGCTCGCGGCTGGCCAGCCGGTCCTGCACGTAGTCGACGAAGTCGTGGCGCGCCAGGTCCGACTGCTGGCGGATCGGCGGATGCTTGGCCAGGTAGGACGGCGAGGCGTACAGGTAGAAGCGGAACGACGCCAGCCGCGTGACGACATAGCGCCCGGTGGTCGGCGCATCCAGCATCACGCCCAGGTCGGCCTCGCGGTTGGCCAGGTTGGCGAAGCGCGGCAGCGCCAGCAGGTCGATCGACAGGTCGGGATTCTCTTCCAGCAGCCCGGCCAGCAGCGGCGCCACCACGCGCACCCCGAACACCTCGGGCACCCCGAGCCGCACCACGCCGTGCGCGGCGACTTCGGCCCCGCCGATCTGCTCGGCCGCCGCCAGCGCCGCCCCTTCCATCGCCTCGGCGTGCGGCAGCAGGGCCTGCCCCACCTCCGTCAGTTCGTAGCCTTCGCGGCTGCGGTCGAACAGGGTCGCGCCCAGCTGGGCTTCGAGCCGGTCGATGCGGCGCGCCACCGTCGTGTGTTCGACCTCCAGGCGGCGCGAGGCGCCGGACAGGGTGCCGGCGCGCGCCAGCTCCAGGAAGAATCGCAGGTCGGTCCACTCGGGCAGCGTATTCATGGGTACTTGTTTGATATCAAGATGACATATTGTGCACTAGTGCACATTGCCCCTGCAATCCTTTGGTCGAGGCCGGCTATTGTTGCAGCCAAGCCACGCGCCACGACGTATGTACCCCGTCCAATCAACGCACTGCAGCGCTGCACAGGCTGTGCATTTATGCACAAAGGGGTTGGCAATTGTTATCTATTCAACCAAACCCAACCGAGGCACACTGCTGGGCATGCGAAGCCTTGCACGCATGCCAATACGAAAAACCAGGAGACAAAATGCGCATGACCAGGAAAAAACTGAAGCTGCTCAACCAGTCCGCAGCCGCCCTGCTCGCCCTGTCCGGCAGCACGGCAGGCATCGCCCACGCCCAGACCAGCGCCGGCGCCCCGGCGGCGAACGCCGACGAGAACGTCTCGAAGGTGGTCGTCACCGCGCGCCGCCGCGAGGAATCGCTGCAGGACGTGCCGGTCTCGGTGACCGCCTTCAGCGCAGACCAGCTGTCCAAGCAGGCCGTCCCGGACGTCACCGCGCTGGCGCTGGCGCTGCCGAACACCACCCTCAAGGCTTCGCGCGCCACCAACTCGACCCTGACCGCCTTCATCCGCGGCGTCGGCCAGGCCGACCCGCTGGCCGGCTTCGAGGCCGGCGTCGGCATCTACATCGACGACATCTACCTCGCCCGCCCGCAGGCCGCCGTGGCCGACATCTACGACGTCGAGCGCATCGAAGTGCTGCGCGGCCCGCAGGGCACCCTGTACGGCCGCAACACGATCGGCGGCGCCGTCAAGTACGTGACCCGCAAGCTCGGCCCGCAGCGCGACCTGCGCGTGCGCGCCACGGTCGGCGAGTACGGCCAGAAGGAAGCCGTGGTCACCGCCAGCACCCCGCTGTCGGACAGCGCGCGCATCGGCGCCACCGTCGCCCGCTTCAAGCGCGACGGCTTCGGCGACAACCTGTTCACCGGCAAGGGCAACTACGACAAGGACGTCACCGCGGCGCGCGTGTCGGCCGAGTTCACGCCGAACCAGGACCTGTTCGTCCGCTTCGCCGGCGACTTCACCCAGGACGACTCGAATCCGAAGAACGGGCACCGCCTGATCCCGGGCCGCACCAGCGGCGCGCCGATCCTGGAAGACGTGTTCGACACCCGCGGCAACCTGACCAAGGCGCTCGGCCACGACCAGGAAGTGCGCGCCTACGGCGGCTCGGCGACCATCGAGTACCGCGTCAACAACGAGTGGAGCGCCAAGTCGATCACCGCCGCCCGCCGCGACAAGTCGTACGCGCCGATCGACTTCGACGCGCTGCCGGTGGTCGACATGGAAGTGCCGGCGCTGTACACCAACCGGCAGTTCAGCCAGGAGCTGCAGCTCACCTACACGGGCGAGCGCCTGCAGGGCGTGGCCGGCCTGTACTACATGGACGCCAACGCCTTCAACAAGTTCGACACCATCCTGGCCGGCGCCGTCCCGACCTCGACCTTCACCAGCGGCGACATCGACACCAAGGCCTGGGCCGCCTACTTCGACGGCAGCTATACCATCGTCGACGGCCTGAACGTCTCGCTGGGCGGCCGCTACACGGTCGACAAGCGCGAAGCCGAGATCTTCCGCCAGATCTTCCTCGGCCTGGGCGGCACGCCGGGCATGGGCAATCCGAACGCGATCCTGTTCCGCACCGACACCGACCTGCGCGGCGGCGTGCTCGAGCGCGAGGACAAGAAATTCACCCCGCGCGTGGCCGTCAACTGGAAGATGAACGACGCCCACAACGTGTACGCCTCGTACTCGGAAGGCTTCAAGGGCGGCGGCTTCGACCCGCGCCTGAACGTGGTCGGCACCCGCATCCCGCTGTCCACCGCGCGCGCCGGCTATGCGCCGGAAACCATCGAGACCTATGAGCTGGGCCTGAAGTCGGCCTTCAACGGCGGCCGCATCACCACCAATGCGGCGGTGTTCTACAGCGACTACCAGGACGTGCAGATCCCGGGCTCGGTCGCGATCGACACCAACGGCGACGGCCGCGACGACAGCTTCGCCGGCGTGACCACCAACGCGGGCAAGGCCGAGATCAAGGGCGTCGAGCTGGAAGCGATCGCCAACCTCACGTCCAACTTCATGCTGGCCGGCATGTACAGCTACATCGACGCCAGGTACAAGGAATACATCGTGGCGGGCGTGAACGTGGCCAGCCAGCGCGTGTTCCAGAACACGCCGAAGAACTCGGCCAACCTGCGCGCCAACTACGACATCGCGCTGCCGCTGATGGGCCATAACGGCAAGGTGTCGCTGATCGGCAGCTGGTCGTACAAGGGCGCCACCAACCAGTTCGAGACCAGGTCGCTGCTGGACCAGGAGTCGTACCGCATCTGGGACGCGAGCATCGTCTGGACCCGCGCCGACGGCAAGGTGCGCGCCGGCCTGCACGGCAAGAACCTGAACGACGTGCACTACAAGACCGCGGGCTACCTGTTCCCGACCCTGGGCAACGAGGGCACCCTGACGGCCTTCTACGGCAACCCGCGCCAGATCTCGGGCACGCTCGAACTGCGCTTCTGACGCTTTCAACCAGGAGTCGAGCAGACGGGGGGACGTCCGTTGAACGCGTGGGGTGATGCGGGCGGAATGCCCGCATCACGAGCCGCCCACCCTGTAGCATGAGCGACCATCATTACAGTTACCAACAGGATCAGCCAGCGTGTCCACCTTCACACCACTCAGCTACACCAGCGGCGACGGGCTGACACTCTACGCACGCGACTATCCGGCGATGGCCACGCAAGGCAAGCCGGAACCGGCGCGCCTGCCGGTGATCTGCATCCACGGCCTGACCCGCAACTCGTCGGACTTCGACGAACTGGCTCCCGAGCTGGCGCGCCTGGGACGGCGCGTGATCGCGGTCGACGTGCGCGGCCGCGGCCATTCGGCGCGCGACCCCAACCCGGCCAACTACAACCCGATGGTGTACGCCGGCGACATCATCAAGCTGATGAACGACCTGGGCATCGCGCGCGCCGTCTTCATCGGCACCTCGATGGGCGGCCTGATCACGATGACCCTGGCGGCGCGGCGCCTCGACCTGATCGCCGCCGCCATCATCAACGACATCGGCCCGGTGATGTCGGCGCGCGGCCTGGACCGCATCGCCGGCTATGCCGGCAAGTCCGCCGCCTTCGCGTCATGGAACGAGGCCGCCTGCTACCTGCGCGACATCAATGCCTGCGCCTTCCCCGACAACACGGACGAGGAATGGGACAAGTGGGCGCGGCGCGCCTTCGAGCAGCGCGACGACGGCCTGTTAAGCGCGCGCTATGACCCGAACATTGCCAACGGCCTGCGAACAGGTAAACTGCCTCCGTCCTCGCTGGCGGGAAGGATGGCGTTCCGCCGCCTGGCGCGGCGCCGCCCTACCCTGCTGGTGCGCGGCGCACTGTCCGACCTGGTCGAAGCCGAACAGGCGCGCTGGATGCGCAAGGCAGCCCCGGAACTGCAGTACGCGGAAGTGCCGAACGTCGGCCACGCGCCGATGCTCACCGAGCCGCCCGCGCTCGAGGCAATCCGCGCGTTCCTGGCCAGGGTACCCTAAGACAGAATAAAAGGAGACAAGCATGAATCACCTGATCAAACCCCTTTCGGTCGCGATCCTGGCAGCCTTCGCCGCCACCGCGGCGCCGACCGTGCTGGCCCAGGGCAAGGACCTGAAGGTCGCCCTGATCGCCGGCAAGACCGGCGTGATGGAAGCCTATGCCAAGGAGACCGAGACCGGCTTCATGATGGGCCTGGAATACCTCACCGGCGGCAAGATGGAAATCAACGGCCGCAAGCTGAAGGTCATCGTCAAGGACGACCAGAGCAAGCCGGATCTCGGCCGCACCCTGCTGGCCGAGGCCTATGGCGACGACCAAGTCGACATCGCGGTCGGCACCACCTCGTCCGGTTCGGCCCTGGCGATGCTGCCGGTGGCGAAGGAGTACAGGAAGGTGCTGATCATCGAGCCGGCGGTCGCCGACGCGATCACCGGCGACAAGTGGAACAAGTACATCTTCCGCACCGCGCGCAGCTCGATGCAGGACGCGCTGGCGGCGGCCAGCCTGCTCAAGCAGGGCAGCGTCGGTTTCCTGACCCAGGACTACGCGTTCGGGCGCGACGCCATCAAGGCCGGCAAGGAAGCCCTGAGCGCAACCGGCAGCAAGGCCAAGGTGGTGCACGAGGAATATGCGCCGATGACGACCACCGACTTCACCGCGTCGGCGCAGCGCCTGTTCGACGCCCTCAAGGACAAGCCGCAACCGCGCCTGCTGCAGATCGTCTGGGCCGGCCCGAACCCGATGAACAAGCTGGCCGACCTGAAGCCGGAGCGCTATGGCGTGCTGCTGTCGCCGGGCGGGAACATCCTGCCGGTGATGAAGACCTGGAAGAACTATGCCGGCACCGAAGGCGCGATCTATTACTACTACGGCTTCCCGAAGAACAAGATGAACGACTGGCTGGTGGCCGAGCACACCAAGCGCTTCAAGTCCCCGCCCGACATGTTCACCGCCGGCGGCATGGCGGCCGCCAGCGCGGTCTTTGCGGCGCTGTCGAAGGCGCCGAACGCGAACGGCGACCAGATGGTGGCGGCGATGGAAGGCATGAGCTTCGAGACCCCGAAGGGCAGCATGAGCTTCCGCAAGGAAGACCACCAGGCGCTGCAGCCGATGTACCACTTCCGCATCAAGAAGGACCAGAAGAACGAATGGGACATCCTGGAACTGGTGCGCGAGATCCCGGCGTCCGAGCTGCCGCTGCCGGTGCGGAACAAGCGCTGACATGGGCACGTCCGCAGAGCAGCAGCCGTCCCTGTCGACCCGCGACCTGAGCATCCGCTTCGGCGGCCATGTCGCGGTGAACGCGGTGACGGCCGACTTTTATCCCGGCACCCTGACCGTCATCGTCGGTCCCAACGGCGCCGGGAAGACGACCTACTTCAACCTGGTCTCGGGCCAGCTGCCGGCGACCTCGGGCAGCGTGCTGGTACGCGGAGCCGACGTGACCCGAGACGGTGCGGCGCGCCGCACCCGGCTCGGCATCGGGCGCGCCTTCCAGCTCACCAACCTGTTCCCGAACCTGACCGTGATCGAGAACGTGCGCCTGGCGGTGCAGAGCCGCGCCGGCCTGGGCCTGAACTTCCTGTCGATCTGGTCCAGCCACAAGGAACTGGTCGCGCGCGCCGAGCATTACCTCGAGCGCGTCGCGCTGGCGGGGCGGCGCGATACCCGCGTCGGCGCCCTGCCGCACGGCGACCAGCGCAAGCTGGAGGTCGCGATCCTGCTGGCGCTGGAACCGGACATCATGATGTTCGACGAGCCGACCGCCGGCATGAGCGTGGACGAGGTGCCGGTCGTGCTCGACCTGATCCAGAAGGTGAAGGACGAGCGCAACAAGACCGTGCTGCTGGTCGAGCACAAGATGGACGTGGTGCGCCAGCTGGCCGACCGCATCGTGGTGCTGGTCAACGGCACCCTGGTCGCGGACGGGAAGCCCGTCGAGGTCATGCAATCGAAGATCGTACAGGAAGCCTATCTTGGAACACCCGAACCCCAACATGCTCAAGCCTGAAACGGCTTCCGAACCGCTGCTCACGCTGTCCGGCGTGCACACCCACATCGGCCAGTACCACATCCTGCAGGGCGTGGACCTGGTGGTGCCGCGCGGCGGGCTGTCTATCCTGCTGGGCCGTAACGGCGCCGGCAAGACCACCACCCTGCGTACCATCATGGGCCTGTGGAAGGCCAGCGCCGGCAGCATCCATTTCGACGGCCGCGACATCACGAAGCTGGCCACGCCCGACATCGCGCGCGCCGGCATCGCCTATGTCCCGGAAAGCATGGCCGTGTTCTCGGACCTGACCGTGCGCGAGAACCTGTACCTGGCGGCGCGCAACGGCCCGCTCGACCGGGCGCGCGTGGACTGGATCTGCGGCTTCTTCCCGGCCCTGAAGAAATTCTGGAACTACCCGGCCGGCAACCTGTCCGGCGGCCAGAAGCAGATGGTGGCGATCGCCCGCGCGATCGTCGAACCGCGCAAGCTGCTGCTGGTCGACGAGCCGACCAAGGGCCTGGCTCCCGCCATCATCCAGAGCCTGATCGCCGCCTTCCGCGAACTGAAGGCGACCGACACCACGATCCTTCTGGTCGAGCAGAACTTCAACTTCGTCCGCTCGCTCGGCGACACCGTCAGCGTGATGGACGACGGCCGCGTCGTGCACGCCGGCGCGATGGCGGCGCTGGCCGACGACGGCGCGCTGCAGCAGCGCCTGCTCGGCCTGTCGCTCGACTCCCACCAATAGGAACCACCATGAGCGCAACCCTTCCCCTTGCCGGCGCGAATAGCCCGCTGCCGGCGGCCAGGCGCGACATCGCGCCGCTGCTGCTGGTGCCGGCGCTGATGCTGGCCATGCTGCCGCTGGTCGGCAGCTTCCCCACCTGGGTCACCCTGACCGTCGCCGGCCTGGCGATGGGCATGATGATCTTCATCATGGCCAGCGGCCTGACCCTCGTGTTCGGCCTGATGAGCGTGCTGAACTTCGGCCATGGTGCCTTCGTGTCCGTGGGCGCCTACGCCGCCACCCTGGTGCTGCTGCCGATGCGCGGCTGGCTCGAGATGGACTCGCTCCTGATCAACCTGGGCGTGCTGGCCCTGGCCGTGACGGTGGCGATGCTCGTCACCGGGCTGCTCGGCTGGGCCTTCGAGCGCCTCATCATCATGCCGGTGTATGGCCAGCACCTGAAGCAAATCCTGGTCACCATGGGCGGCATGATCGTCGCCGAGCAGCTGATCCACGTGATCTGGGGCGCCGAGACCATCGCCCTGCCGCTGCCGACCGCGCTGCGCGGCGCGATCCTGATGGGCGACGCGGCGATCGAGAAGTACCGCCTGGTCGCCGTGGTCGTGGGCCTGGTCGTGTTCGCGGCCATGTTCCTGACCCTGAACCGCACCAAGATCGGCCTCCTGATCCGCGCCGGCGTGGAGAACGGCGAGATGGTGGAGAGCCTCGGCTACCGCATCCGCCGCCTGTTCGTCGCGGTGTTCGCGGCCGGCTCGGCGCTGGCCGGCCTGGGCGGCATGATGTGGGGCCTGTACAAGGAAACCCTGTCGGCCGCGATGGGCGGCGAGATCATCGTCATGATCTTCATCGTCATCATCATCGGCGGGCTCGGTTCGGTGGGCGGCTGCTTCATCGGCGCGCTCCTGATGGCGCTGGTCGCCAACTACACCGGCTTCCTGGCGCCGAAGGTCGCGCTGGTCTCGAACATCGTCCTGATGATCGCGATCCTGCTGTGGCGTCCGGCCGGACTGTATTCGAAAATGCGGGGTTGACCATGCTGCACCAGCTTCTTTCCGGCGACATGCCGCGCAGCCGCACGCTCACCGCGGTGCTGCTCCTGATCCTCGTGGGACTGGCGTTCGCGCCCTTCCTGACCTCGGGCGCGCGCCCGCTCAACACGGCGGCGACCATCTGCGTCTACATCGTGCTGGTGGCCTCGTACGACCTGCTGCTCGGCTACACCGGCATCGTGTCGTTTGCGCACACCATGTTCTACGGTATCGGCGCCTACGGCATCGGCCTCGGGCTGGCGCGCGTCGACGAGCCGACCTGGAGCGCCGCCCTCGCCGGCCTTGGCATCGCCCTGGTGGTGGCGCTGCTGCTGGCGCTGGTGGTCGGCCTGTTCGCGCTGCGCGTGCGCGCCATCTTCTACTCGATGATCACCCTGGCGGTGGCGTCCTCGTTCGCGGTGCTGGCCTCGCAGCTGTCCGACTTCACCGGCGGCGAGGACGGCATCACCTTCAGCGTGCCCGAAGTGCTGTCGCCCGGTTTCCAGCTGGTCGAGAACGAGGTGTTCGGGCGTTCGATCGACGGCAAGCTGCTCGCCTATTACCTGGTGTTCTTCGGCTGCCTGGTGCTGTTCCTGTTCCTGCTGCGCCTCGTGAATTCACCCTTCGGCCGCGTGCTGCAGGCGATCCGCGAGAACGAGTTCCGCGCCGAGGCGCTCGGCTACCGCACCATGGTGTACCGCATCTGGGCCAACTGCCTGGCGGCGCTGGTGGCGGCGCTGGCCGGCGCGCTGATGGCGCTGTGGCTGCGCTATGTCGGGCCCAAGACCTCGCTCGGCTTCGAGGTCATGACCGACATCCTCCTGATCGTCGTCATCGGCGGCATGGGCACGATGTACGGCGCGGTGGTCGGCGCGGCCCTGTTCATCCTCGCGCAGAACTACCTGAAGGAACTGATGGCGCACGCTTCAAACGCGATGGAAACCGTGCCGATGCTGGCCGCCGCCCTGCACCCGGACCGCTGGATGCTGTGGCTGGGCGTGCTGTTCATCCTGTCGATCTATTTCTTCCCGATCGGGATCGTGGGCAAGCTGCGGCTGCGCAGCTATCTCGCGCGGCGCTGACTGGCCGGGGGAACACATGGCAACCGAACGGAGCTTCGTCGACTACATCACCGAAATCGCCGGCGTGGGCAGCCGGCTGACCTGCAAGAGGCTGTTCGGCGAATATGCGCTCTACCTGGACGGGAAGGTGGTTGCGTTTGCCTGCGACAACAGCCTCTTCATCAAGCCATCGCGCGCCGTGGCGACCCTTGCGCCGGACCTGCCCCAGGGTCCGCCCTATCCCGGCGCGAAGGATTACCCGATCGCCGACGAACTGCTGGACGATCCGGATGCGCTGCGCCGCCTGCTCGTGGAAACGGCTGAACTGATGCCGCTGCCGAAGGCGAAGAAACGCGCCAAAGCCAAGCCCCGGGTGGCAGGCAGGTAGCCTGGAATCCGGCGACCCTGTCAGGCGCCACGCCCATTGGCGGCACGTTGCGCCAGAAGCAGGTGCTCGAGCGACTCCGCAGGCATGGGTTTGTAGAAGAAGTAGCCTTGACCGAAGTCGCATCCCGCATGCCGCAGCAGTTCCGCTTCATGCTCGTCTCCGATCCCCTCGGCGATGACGCGCATGTTCAGCGCATGCGCCATGGCGATGATGGTCTTGCACAGGGCTAGCTGCGTACTTCCCGTCTTCATGTTGCCGACGAAAGCGCGGTCGATTTTCAGGAACTCGAACTGGTACTGCTGGATATATGATAGTGACGAATATCCAGTCCCAAAGTCGTCGAGGGCCAATGCGACGCCGTGTTCGGCTAGCTGCCGGAGCTGATCTTCTACCGTCCGGTCGTGCTGCAGCAGCGATCCTTCAGTAACTTCAACAACAATCGAGTGCGGCGGTAACCCTTGGGACATGAGGAATGCCATACACCTGGCGCAGCTTTCTCCTCCTTTGGCGATCTGCATCGGCGAGACATTAACGCCGACCTGGATGCGTTGGCCCAGCTGCTGTATCCAGCGCACGGCGTCCGTTACGACCGTATGAAAAGTCCACTCCCCGATTTCGACAATGAGACCGGTCTCCTCTGCCAGCGGAATGAACTCGACAGGACTGATCCAGCCGCGCTCGGGATGCCGCCAGCGCAATAATGCTTCCGCCTTGACGATCTTTCCGGTCTCTAACTCGACGATAGGCTGATAATGCAGTTGCAGTTCGTCCCGCTGCATTGCCAGTCGCAGGTCGTCGCTCATTCGTCGCCGGTAGTGCGCCCGCTCCTGCATCGCAGGCAAGAAGTATGCAAAGCGGTTGCGTCCCAGTTTCTTCGCCTCGTACATCGCCAGGTCGGCATGTTTCAGTAGGCTCTCCGCATCGCAGGCATCCCCTGGGAAATGGGTGACGCCGATGCTTGCCGACAGATGCAAGGATTCCCCTTCGATGTGGAAAGGCTGTGACATGATGTCAATGATGTCATGGGCTATCCGCTCGATCACATAGGCGTCTTCATTCTCCAGGTTATGCATATCAACCAGCAAGACAGTGAACTCGTCGCCCCCGAGACGTGAAACGGTGTCGGTAGCGCGGGTACAGCGCAAGAGACGCTGCGCCGCTTCCTTCAGCAACTGGTCGCCCACGGAATGTCCCAGCGTGTCGTTGACTTCCTTGAACTGGTCCAGGTCGATGAACAGCAGCGAAAACGCAGGATGTTCGCCGCGATGGCAGTTCTTGATCGCCTGCCGCAGGCGGTCCAGGAACAGGTGCCGGTTGGGCAGGCCGGTCAGGCTGTCGTAGTTGGCCTGCTGCCAGAGCAGTTCCTCGTCCTTCTTGGCGCGCGTGATGTCGCTGGCGATCTCGATGTAGTTGCGCACCGCCCCGCTGGCGGTCTTGACGGCGGTGACCGAACGCTCTTCCGCAATCAGGTGCCCGTCCTTGTGCCGGCTCCAGATCTCGCCCTTCCAGTGGCCGGTGGCCAGGACCTGGGAGCGGAAGACGTCGTAGTGGCTCTCCCGCTCCATGTCGGCGTTGTAGAAATCGGAAGTGCGCCCGACGATTTCCTCTTCCCGGTAGCCGCGCATGCGCGTGAACCCCGGGTTGACCATGATGATCCGGCCGGCGGCATCGGCAATGGCGATCGCATCGCTGCTGTGGGCGAACACCAGCGAGGCGCGCTCCATCGCCGCTTCGGCCTCCTTGGCCAGGGTGATGTCGGAGATGGCGCCGAAGATCCGGAATACGCTGCCGTCGCTTCCCTGCAGTGCGCGGCCCTGGCAGCGCAGCCAGATCCAGTGCCCGTACAGGTGACGCATCCGGATCTCCAGCGAAAAGGTGGACGCTTCCCCCGAGCCCAGTTGCCGGAGCGTGGCGACCGCCCTGGGAATGTCTTCCGGGTGCACCAGGCGGTCCAGCGTACCCGTGGCGACATCCACGGTTTCCGACACGAAGCCCAGGATATGGCGGCACTGCTTGGACAGCACGACCTGGCCGGTATCGGCATGCCAGTCGAAGGAGCCCGAGCCCGACGCTTCCAGGGCGAGGCGGGAGCGTTCTTCCAGTTCCGCGAGATGTTCCTGAGCGCGATGCCGTTCGGTCACGTCATGCACGGTGCCGATCAGGGTGACACATGCTCCCTGGGGAGACAGGACTGGCGTGACTGTGACCTCTCCGACCTTGGTGCCCGTGGGATAGTCGGACACCTCATCCCAATGGACGCTTTGTCCTGTCTCGATTGCCTGTCGATACTTCGATCGCACCAGGGCGATGGACTCGGGCGGAATCACTTCTTCCACAAATTTGCCGACAACAGCCGTTGGCGGAAGACCCGTCGCAGCCTCGAACGCCGCGTTCACGTAAATAAACCGGTATTGATCCTGCGGCGTCACCTCCAGTACGAAAATGACGTCCCGGATGCGATCCTGCAGAAACGAAAGTACGCTTCTTTCGACACTATCGTTCAGTCCACGGGATTCCAGCACTTTTTGGAAAGACTGATGCGCATCGGGAAGGCGGTTCGAAGGAGGCGAAGACATCGGCGTGGTCTGCTGTGATTGGACGCGGGTTCGGTCATGCGAAAGCTTCCACTCGGCCGTCCGCACTTTAGACCGAGATGCCAATTATACAATCCGCCATATGCCCAAAGCATAGAAGTTATGAAGTCGCGTCGAATGAACCCATAGGACTGCCCCCGCCCGAAGAACAACGCCTGCCTCCCGCGAGTCTTCTCAGCAACCCGTGGGGCCTGTACCATAGAGGTCATTTACTTTGCTTAAGAAATTGCCTTATGACTAACTCGATCTTCTCCCGCGCCATTTGCCTGGCCATGTTCACCGCCGCCTGCACCCTGCCGGCCCACGCCGACAGCTTCACCTCGTCGGCGTCCAGCGCCGGATCGGCATCGTCGGCCAGCGTCTCCGATTCGATCAGCGCATCGAGCGACAGCTCCGGCGGCGACGACAAGGTCGCCGCCGGCCAGTACCGCGTGATCGACATCGCCCAGGCGCCGGCCAAGGCGAATACCACCCGCATGACCCTGCGCGCGGTCGCCAGCGGCCCGCCCCAGGAATTCTACCTCGACGTGCCCGACCGCGCGCTGGCGGAGCGCGGCGTGAGCAAGGGCGAACTGGTCCAGGTCAACGAGCGCGTGTACGGCTACGAATTCGCGCACGTGGACACGAAGCGTCCGTTCTTCCTCGCGCTGCAGGACGACTGGTACCGCGAACTGGGCTCGAAGCAAGTCACGATCTGATGTTCAAGCGCTTGAGCGTCGCCGCGCTCGCCCTGTGCGCGAGCGCGGGGGCGTGGGCCGGCATGCCGGCCTTCTGCGAGCGGTCGAACGACATCACCGCCGCGGACCAGGACCGCGTGCTGCGCTTCGCCGGCGTCATCAAGCAGGAACTGGCGCGTTCCGGCGCCCGCGTCGCCCTGATCGCGCGCGCGGGCCTGGACCTGAGCCGCTTCGGCCTGCTGTATTCGCACGCCGGCATCGCCCTCAGGGACAATCCCGGCGGCCCCTGGGCCGTGCGCCAGCTCTACTATGCCTGCGACGAGTCGGTCCCGCGCCTGTTCGACCAGGGCGTCTCCGGCTTCGCGCTCGGGGCCGACGCGCCGTCGCGGGGCCATATCTCGCTGGTGTTCCTGCCCGATGAAGAAAGCGCGCAGCTGGAACAGGCCGCCCTGGACAAGCGCCTGGGACTGGCGCTGCTGGCCGGGAAATACAGCGCGAACGCATATGCCTACGGCACGCGCTACCAGAACTGCAACCAGTGGGTGGCGGAGCTGATCGCCAGCGCCTGGGGCGGCCTCGATGGCCAGGATGCCGCGCCCGCTGCAACTGGCGATGCCGCGCGCAATCCGGCGCGCGAACACGCGCAGGAATGGCTGCGTGGGCAAGGCTACACGGCCGGGCCGGTGAAGGTGCCCTCGCACCTGCTGATGTTCGCCGGGCAGTTCGTGCCCCTGCTGCACATGAACGACCACCCGGTGGAGGACATCCACGCGCTCGCGCTGCACGTGAGCGTGCCGGATGCCATCGAGGGCTTCGTGCGCCGCCAGGCGCCGCAGGCCCGGCGCGTCGAGCTGTGCCATGACCAGCAGCGCATCGTCGTGCACCGCGGCTGGGAGCAGCTGGGCGCCGGGTGCCGGCCCATGCCGGGCGACGACGTGATTCCCCTCGCACCATAACGGGGTCCGGCCACGCCGCCCCGCACCGCGCGGTAGCGGCCGGTAGCGGCCCGGAAAAGCAAAAAGGCCGGCCGCCCATCGGGCGCCGGCCTTTTCGCTGGCTGGCCGAGGCTTAGGCCTGGGCCTTGTTCTTGAATGCGGCCACGCCGCTGGTGATCTCGGCCTTGGCGGCTTCGGCGTCCGCCCAGCCTTCGATCTTGACCCACTTGCCCGGCTCCAGGTCCTTGTAGTGCTCGAAGAAGTGCTGGATCTGCTGCAGGCGCAGCTCTTCCAGGTCTTCCAGCTTCTGGATCTTCTTGTACATCGGCAGAACCTTCTCGACCGGCACCGCGATCACCTTGGCGTCGCCGCCGCCGTCATCGGTCATCTTCAGCACGCCCAGCGCGCGGCAGCGCACCACCACGCCCGGCGGCAGCGGGAACGGGGTGATCACCAGCACGTCGCACGGGTCGCCGTCGTCGGCGATGGTCTGCGGCACGTAGCCGTAGTTGCACGGGTAGTGCATGGCGGTACCCATGAAGCGGTCGACGAAGATCGCGCCGCTGTCCTTGTCGACCTCGTATTTGACCGGGTCGGCGTTCATCGGGATTTCGATGATGACGTTGAAGTCGTTCGGCACATCTTTGCCGGCTGGAACGTTGTTCAAGCTCATGGATCAGTCCTTGGTTGCTGAAGATTCAATAAGACCGTCATTATAGCGAAACAGGCATGGCTTGTGCGGCGCAGCGGTGGGCAATGCTGTGCTTCAACTGGCCTTGTCGAGAATGCTCGCCAGCGCACACTGGCGATAATGGTTCGCGGCTTCCTGCTCCTGCCCCAGCGCCTCGTGCATCTGCGCCAGCTTCAGGTGCGCTTCGCGCACCATCGGCGCCTCGGTCGCATCCGACAGCGCCTGCTCCAGGTAGCGCTGGGCCTTGCCCCACAGTTTCTGTTTCAGGCACAGCGAACCCAGGGTCAGGGCCAGTTCGGGATCGGTCGGGCGCGCCTTGAGCCAGGTTTCGCAGCTTTCGATCTGCGCCAGCAGCGAGGGCGAGCCGGCCGGACTGGCCGCGTCGCGGTAGGCGCGCACCACGCGCTCGTCCCAGTTCGCCTTCAGCGCGTCCTCGGCGATCGCGCGCGCCTCGTCGTGCAGGCCGCGCGCATTGAAGGCGGTCGCCGCGCGCGCCGCGATGTAGGGCACGCAGCGGTCGGCGGCCGGCACGGTGGACCAGGTGCGGCGCAGCGATTCCGGATCGTGGCCGCCCTCGCCCAGCAGCGCCTCGTAGGCCATTTCGCGCAGGCGGGTCGAGAGCGCCGGATGCAGCGCCTTGCGCTTGTCGAGGATGCGCACCAGGCGCAGCACCTCGGGCCAGTTGCGCGCCTGCTGGTTGGCCTTCATCGCCCACTGCAGCGCATGGATATGGCGCTGGCCGCTGGCATTCAGTTCGGCGACCGCTTCCAGGGCCGCCTCCGGCTGGTGGTCGTCGACCAGCAGTTCGGTGACCGTCATCAGGCGCGCCGTCTTGAGCGCGGGATCGTGCGCGACCCCGGCCAGCCAGGCGTCGCGGCGCGCCGGTTCGCGCATGCGGTGCGCGGCGCGCGCGCCGATCAGGGACGCCAAACCCGCATTCTCGGGCAGTTCGGAAGCGCGCATCGCCGCCTTCTCGGCATGGCCGAAGCGGCCCTCGAACAGCGCCTTGAGCGCATCGCGCAAGCCCTTGTTGCCCTCGCGCTCGCGCTTGCGCTGGCGGTAGGCGGAAACCTTGACCGGCATCTTCAGGGTCGCGTTGATCGCCCGCACCAGGCCGTACAGCACCACGAACAGCGCCGCCAGCAGCACCACGAACAGGTTGAGCGACATGTCGATCCGGTGCGGCGGATAGAACAGCACCACATTGCCCGGATTGAAGCGCGCGGTCACGGCGATGCCGATGGCGGCGGCCATCAGCGCGACTAACCAGAGGAGTAAACGCATGTCTTATTGCTTCGCTTTATAGTTGCGCACGGCGTTCAGGCTGTTCGCCAGGGTCGGCATCTCGATCTGCAGGTTGTTGGCCTGCACCTGGCGCAGCGCGGCCTGGGCCTGCTGCGTGGCGCGCGCGCGCGTATCGAAATACTTGAGCAGGGTCTCCTGCGCGGTGCCCAGGTCGTCGCGGAAGGTCGCCTCGTTGCGCGACAACAGCGCCAGGCGGGCGTTCAGCAGGCGCAGCTTGAGGTTCTCGCGCACGAAATACGATTCGCCCGGCGACAGCATCAGCGCTTCCGGCGTGTCCACGCTGCGCACCCGGATCAGCTGGCGCACGTCATCCCACATGTCCTGGCTCCAGTTGCGCCAGGTCTGGGTGAAGCGCTCGCCGAAGCTCAGCGCGCCCGTATCGGCCGCCTTCGCGGACGCGGCCTCCGCCTTGCGGCTGCCGCGCACCGGCGCGGCCGGCAGCAGCGGCTGCTCGCTCGACACCATCGGCAGCTCGTCGACCTGGGCGATCACGTTGTCCAGGCGCAGCGCGACGCCGGCCATGTCGACCGCCGGGGTGGCCTTGAGCCGCTCGATGTCGCCGGCGATCGCGCGGCGGATGACCAGGAATTGCGGCGTGTCCGAGCGCGACAGCGAACGGTCGGCGTTCTGCAGCGCGATCAGCGCGCCCTGCACGTTGCCGGCCAGCTGGAGCTGCTGGCTGGCGGTCGAGAGCACCTGCTCGATCTCGGACAGCGCCCATTCGTCGCGGTTCTTCGACAGGTCCTGGTACAGCTGTTCCAGCGCCAGCTGCTGGCTCTGGGCTTCGCTCTGGCGGCTTTCCAGCACGCCCACCTTGACCTGGAGTTCCTTGGACTGGTCCGACACGTCGCGCGCCAGCGCGGCCGTCTCGGCATTGACGGCATTGCCCTTCTGCAAACTGCTGGCCATGTCGCGGCGCAGCGAGTTGATGCGGCTGTGCGACGAGATCGTCTGCACCGCCAGCAGCACGGCCAGCGCGACGACCGCCAGCGGCAGCGGCTGCTGCAGGGTCTGGAACAGGCTCCGGCCAGGCGCGCGCGGCGGCGCGCCGGCCTGGTCGGCCTTCGGGAGACCCGGCGCGGGAGCGGTCCCCGGGGCCTGGGATTGGTCTGGATTATTGGGCAATTCGTTCATTCTTGTGATTGTAGCGCGGCAAGTAATCGTGCGTCGCCGGAACCGGTGAGGGTGATCCGGTCCATGCCGAGCGCGCGCGCCGTCTCGGCGATGCGCGCGTGCGGCACGATCAGGTGTTGCTCCCGCAGGCGGCGCGGGCCGCCGGCCGGGTCGATTCGGTCCACCAGCCCCGCCAGGCCGCGCAGGGCTTCGGAGCTCGTGATTATCCAGACGTTTGGCCGCGCCAGCAAGGCGTCCAGGCGCAGCGCCAGTTCCGGGGTGAGCTCAGGCACGCTGCGCCGGTAGGCGGTCACGGTCTCGACCCGGGCCCCGGCCGCGCGCAGGCTGTCGGCCAGCAGTTCGCGGCCGCCGTCGCCGCGCACGATCAGCACCCGGCGTCCGGCCAGCGCGGCCAGGTCGAGGCTGGCCAGCAGGTGCTCGGAATCGCTATGGGCGCTGTCGCGCGGCGCGTGAATCGTGGCGTTGGCGTCGGTCAGTCCATGCCCGGCCAGCGCCGTCTTGCTGCCCTCGCCCACCACGGCCAGCGGCACACCCTGCGGCCAGGCCGCGAGCTGGGCGAAGGCCGCGTCGATCGCGTTCGGCGACACGAAGGCCACCAGCGCATAGTCCGACAGCTCCGCCAGCGCGGCGCGCAGCGGCGCGGGGTCCGCGACCGGCGAGATCTCGAGCAGCGGCAGCACCTCGGCATCGAAGCCCAGCGCGGCCACGGCCTGCGCCAGCGGCCCGGCCTGGGCGCGCGGCCGGGTGATGACGACTGTCTCAGGCATCGGAAGCGGTATCCGACGCCGCATCCTGCCGGCAGGCCGCCAGGATCGCGTTCGCGTCCTGCTGCGCCAGCAGCTCGGAGACGCGTTCGCCCAGGTGTTCGGGATGGCCGGCCGGACCGGACACTTCGGCGCTGGCGGTGCGCTTGCCGTCCGGGGTCGCGACCATGGCGCGCAGGCGCATGGTGTCGCCCTCGACGGTGGCGAAGGCCGCCAGCGGGATCTGGCAGCTGCCGCCGAAGATCTTGGAGACCTTGCGCTCGGCCATGACGGCGCGCGCGGTGTCCTCGTGGTTCAGGGGCGCCAGCAGCGCGTGCAGGTCGACGCCGTCGCTGCGCTGGCCGCTCAGGATCTCGATCGCCATCGCGCCCTGGCCGGCGGCCGGCAGGCTGTACTCGGGCTCGAGCAGCGCGCGGATGCGCTGCGGCAGGCCGAGGCGCTTCAGGCCGGCGGCGGCCAGGATGATGGCCGCGTAATCGCCGCGGTCGAGCTTGCCCAGGCGGGTATCGAGGTTGCCGCGCAGCGGCTGGATGACCAGGTGCGGGTGGCGCGCCGCGATCAGGGCCTGGCGGCGCAGGCTGCTGGTGCCGACCACTGCCCCGGCAGGCAGCTCGTCCAGGCTGGCGTAGTCGTTCGAGACGAAGGCGTCGCGCGGGTCTTCGCGCTCGAGCACGACCGACAGTTCGAAGCCTTCCGGCAAGTCCATCGGCACGTCCTTGAGCGAGTGCACGGCCAGGTCGGCGCGACCCTCGGCCATGGCGACCTCGAGTTCCTTGACGAACAGGCCCTTGCCGCCGACCTTGGACAGCGCGCGGTCGAGGATCTGGTCGCCCCGTGTCGTCATTCCTAGAATTTCGACGCTGCACTGCGGATATAATGCGGCGAGTCGGGCGCGCACATGTTCGGCCTGCCACATGGCCAGGCGGCTCTCGCGGGATGCGATAATCAGTTTCGCGGGCGCCTGTTGCGCCGATTCAGTTGCTTTCAACACGGTTTCTTTCGCTGTCGTTGTGCCCATCAGGACGATGCCAGTAAACGGCTCTTGCATAAGATCACAAATTTTAGCATGGGCCCTCTTGCAGACCATGGCCAACCGCCATCGCACAATCTACTAACTTGTGGTCGATATGGATAATCCAGCTGCACTTGACGTATCCGCGGGCGCCGACAAGGACGCACCATTGAAGGAAGACATCCGCCTGCTCGGCCGCATCCTCGGCGACGTGGTGCGCGACCAGGAAGGCGAGGAAGTGTTCGGGGTGGTCGAGACGATCCGCCAGACCGCCGTGCGCTTCCGCCGCGACGCCGACCCGGTGGCGGGCGAAGAACTCGGCGCCCTGCTCCACAAGCTGACGCGCGACCAGACCAACTCGGTGGTGCGCGCCTTCTCCTACTTCTCGCACCTGGCCAACATCGCCGAGGACCAGCACCACATCCGCCGCCGCCGCGCCCACCTGCTGGCCGGCTCCGCGCCCCAGCAAGGCAGCGTCTGCTTCGCGCTGGGCAAGCTGCGCGAGGCCGGGGTCGGGCAGGACAGCGTCGAGGGCTTCTTCAGGGACGCCCTGATCTCGCCGGTGCTGACCGCCCACCCGACCGAGGTGCAGCGCAAGAGCATCCTGGACGCCGAGCTCGACATCGCGCGCCTGCTGGCCGAGCGCGACCGTCCGCTCACGCCCAAGGAGCGCCAGCGCAACGGGCAGCTGCTGCATGCGCGCATCGCCACCCTGTGGCAGACCCGCATGCTGCGCTACTCGAAGCTGACCGTGGCCGACGAGATCGAGAACGCCCTGTCCTACTACCGCACCACCTTCCTGCGCGAAGTGCCGGCGCTGTACGACGACATCGAGTCCGAGATCGACGCCCAGTACGGCGCCGGCGCGCGCCTGAACGGGGCGACCTACCTGCAGATGGGCAGCTGGATCGGCGGCGACCGCGACGGCAACCCGAACGTCAACGCCGACACCATGCGCCACGCGCTGACCCGGCAGTCGACCACGATCCTCGACTTCTACCTCGAGGAAGTGCACGCGCTGGGCGCCGAGCTGTCGTCCTCCACCCTCTTGGTGACCGTCACCCCGGCGCTGGAGGCGCTGGCCGAGCACTCGACCGACGAATCCCCGCACCGCAGCGACGAGCCTTACCGGCGCGCCCTGATCGGCATCTATGCCCGGCTGGCGGCGACCACGCGCGAACTGGGCATCGACCACATCCTGCGCAAGGAAGTCGGGCATGCGGCGCCCTACCTCGATCCGGAACTGTTCGCGGCCGACCTCGAGGTGCTGGCCGATTCGCTGCGCGGCAACCACGGCGCGGTCCTGATCGCGCCGCGCCTGGCGGGGCTCATGCGCGCCGCGCGCATCTTCGGCTTCCACCTGGCCTCGCTCGACATGCGCCAGAGCTCGGACGTGCACGAGCGCGTGCTGGCCGAGCTGTTCGCGCGCGCCGGCGTCCAGCCCGACTACGCGGCGCTGCCGGAAGAGCGGAAAGTCCAGCTGCTGCTGGCCGAGCTGGCCCAGCCGCGGCCGCTGTTCTCGCCCTACGAGACCTACAGCGACGAAGCCAATTCCGAGCTGGGCGTGCTGCGCGCCGCGCGCGAGGTGCGGCTGCGCTACGGCACCCGGGCGATCCGCAACTACATCATCTCGCACACCGAGACCGTGTCCGACCTGCTCGAAGTCCTGCTGCTGCAGAAGGAAACGGGTCTGATGCGGCCCAGCTCAGGCAGCGCCGACGTGATGGTGATCCCGCTGTTCGAGACCATCCCCGACCTGCAGCGCGCGGGCGGCATCATGTCGGAATGGATGTCGCTGCCGGTGGTGGCGAGCGTGATCGAGAAACAGGGACGGCTGCAGGAAGTCATGCTCGGCTATTCCGATTCGAACAAGGATGGCGGCTTCCTGACCTCGAACTGGGAGCTGTACCAGGCCGAACTCGCCCTGGTGAAGGTGTTCGCGAAGCACGACGTCAAGCTGCGCCTGTTCCACGGCCGCGGCGGCACGGTCGGCCGCGGCGGCGGTCCGAGCTACGACGCGATCCGCGCCCAGCCGCCGGGCACGGTGAACGGCCAGATCCGCCTGACCGAACAGGGCGAGATCATCTCGTCCAAGTTCTCGAACCCCGAGATCGGCCGCCGCAACCTGGAGCTGATGGTGGCGGCCACCCTGGAAGCGAGCCTCAGCCCGTCCTCGAGCAACGGCGCCGAGGCCGAGCGCCTGGCGCGTTTCGAAGGCGCGATGGCCGAGCTGTCGGCGCGTGCATACCAGGCCTATCGCCACCTGGTGTACGAGACCCCGGGCTTCACCGACTACTTCTTCGCGGCCACGCCGATCGCCGAGATCGCGGAGCTGAACATCGGCTCGCGCCCCGCTTCGCGCAAGTCGACGCGCCGGATCGAGGACTTGCGGGCGATTCCCTGGGGCTTCTCGTGGGGCCAGTGCCGCCTGCTGCTGCCGGGCTGGTTCGGCTTCGGCGCCGCCGTCAGCGGCTGGCTGAATGAGGGCGAGCGCGAAGCCAGGCTGGAACTGCTGCGCGCGATGTTCAGGGACTGGCCGTTCTTCGCCACCCTGCTGTCGAACATGGACATGGTGCTGGCCAAGACCGACCTGGCGATCGCCTCGCGCTATGCGGAACTGGTGGCCGACGTGGCGCTGCGCGAGCGGATCTTCCGCAGCATCTCGGCGGAATACGAGGAGACGCTGCGCTGCCTGGAAGCGATCACCGGCGCCAGCGAACGCCTGGTGGGCAACCCGCTGCTGGCGCGCTCGATCCAGAACCGCATCGCCTACATCGATCCGCTGAACCACCTGCAGGTGGAGCTGATCCAGCGCCGCCGTTCCTCGCTGGCGCGCGCGCCGGACAGCGCGGATCCGCGGGTGCATCGCGGGATTCACCTGTCCATCAACGGGGTGGCGGCGGGCCTGCGCAATACGGGCTGACGGACGTGGCGCAGCCGGCCGCATCGACCGCAGCCGGCTGCGTATCTCATTTACCCCTCGCACGCTCCCAGGGTAGCCCCCTTGCGCAAGTGCGCCTCCACCGCGTTCGGCGCAATGCAGATCTGGTTCGACGGGTTCGTGCTGCTGCCGGTCTTGTGGCACAGCGCCACCTTCCCCTGCCCGCAGCGCGCATCGATCACCGGCACCGTGACGGTCGCTTGCGCGAAGCAGCCCTGCGCACTGGCCGCCTGCACCGTGAAGCTGAAGCTGCCCGCCGCCGTCGGCGCGAACGTGGCCACCGCCCCTTCCGCCGCCAGCCCGTTCGCCGGGTTCCACTGGTACTGCGCCTGCGCACCGGCCTTGTCGCCCGCCGTCAGGGTCAGGGTCTGCGGCCCATAGCCCAGCACCACCGCATTGGCCGGCGCCACGCCCACCACCGGCTGCGGCATCGTGCCCAGCACCTGCACGGTGGCCGCCGCGCTGGCCATGTTGCCGCCCTTGTCCAGCGCGCTCAATTCCACCCGGTTGGCCCCGATGTCCGCGCACGAGAAGCTGCTGCGCGAGACGCTCAGCGACTCCACGCCCCAGTTGTCGCCCGTGCCGCCATCGACGTCGGCCGCGGTGATGCTGGCGGCGCCATCGGCCAGCGTCAGCTGCGCATCGCGGGTACGCACGCTGGGCGGCTCGAAGTCGTTGCTGACCGTGTTGGCGCGCGCGCTCTCGAGGCTCAGGCGGTTCAGCGCCGTGACCGTGTAGTAGTAATACCTGCCCGGCTCCGCCGTCGTATCCGCGAACGCGGGGGTGGCGAGGTCGGTGGCGGCCAGCAGGTTGCCCGGCGCATCCAGGTCCATCTCGCGCTGGTCGGAGCGGTAGATCGCGAAGCGGCGCGTCTTTTCCATCTCGTCGGCGCTGTCGACCGGCGCGGCCCAGGCCAGCTGCACCGCATGGTCCTGGCCCAGGCTGGCGGCCAGCTGCGTCGGGGCGCCCGGGGCGCGCGTGCCCTTCCACGGCATCACCGGCGGCAGCGCCGGGCGCGCGTAGGTTTCCTGCTGCAGTTTAGTGCGGTAGTTCAGCGCATTCCCCTGCAGGAAGGCGTGGCGGAAGTGGATCTGGCCCGAGATGTTGGCGTGCGCGCGGTTCATCCCGATCTGGTCGGCGATCTGGTTCGGGCTGGTCCAGCCGGCGGTGTTCATCTTGTAGTCGGCCAGGCCGATGTACATGTGGCGCTCGTAGGCATTGTCGTTCCACCACGGCACCAGCAGCTGATAGTCCGAACCCGCCTGGCCGATGTACCAGTAGACCTGGGGCGCCAGGTAATCCACCCAGCCCTGCTGGATCCACTTGCGGGTGTCGGCGAACATGCTGCTGTAGTGCTGCGAGGCGCCGGCGGAGGTGGGCGAGCCGATCGCCGGATCGGTGCTGCTGCGGTAGATGCCCGAGGGCGAGACGCCGAACTTCACCCAGGGCTTGGCCTGGCGGATGCTGTCGTTGACGCGGCTGATCAAGAGGTTGATGTTGTCGCGCCGCCAGTCGGCGCGGCCCGCCGCGGTGGCCGGGAAGCCGCGCGGGTCGGCGTTGTAGGCCGCGTCGTCGTTGATCGCGCCGCTCGGGTAGAAGTAGTCGTCGAAGTGGATGCCGTCGACATCGTAGCGGTTGACGATGTCCATGATGACGTTCGCCACATGGTCGCGCACCTCGGGCAGGCCCGGGTTCAGGATCTTCACGGTGCCGACCGTCAGCAGCCACTCGGGATGGGTGCGCGAGACGTGCTTGCTTGCATATAGCGCCGGGTTCGACTCGCTGGCGGTGTTGGCGACCGCGCGGTAGGGGTTGATCCAGGCGTGGAACTCCATGCCGCGCCGGCGCGTCTCGTCGATCGCGAAGCGCAGCGGATCCCAGGCCGGCGCCGGCGCGCTGCCCTGCTGGTTGGTCAGGTAGTAGGACCAGGGTTCGAGGTCGCTGGCGTACATGGCGTCGGCCTGGCTGCGCACCTGCAAGAAGGCCGCGTTCATGCCGGTCGCCTTGTTGTGGTCGAGGATCGCCCCCAGGGCCGCGCGCTGCTGCTCGGGCGTCTGGGTGCGGTTCGGCCAGTCCAGGCTCAGGTGGGTACTGATCCACACGCCGCGCAGCTCGCGTTTCGGCGGCGCGTTCTGCGCATCGGCGTGGGAACAGGAAGCAACCAGCAGCGTGGCTGCCGCGGCAAGCAAAAGTTTTTTCATATTGTGTTTTTTTGCAGGGTTGAAGTCGACGCAGCCGGGAAGCGGATGCGCCTGTGGCTGTCACGCGGCGTCTCTCCTCACGCCACAGTGTTGCCATCTTCCCAAGAGATTACGCAAGAGCAATGCACACAACCAATGAAATTCACGTATCTGGACATAACTGCCATGCATGAGTGGTGTGGCGGTCACTCAGCCGTCGAAACCAGTCGGAACCGGGGCGGCCCCGGATTGTCCGATGCTAGGATGAGCACACGATCCCTGGGAGGACGCCATGACGATCCCGCGCGCCGCCGTGCTGGCGCTACTGCTCCTGAGCACGCCGGCCCTTGCCGACATCTACAGCAGGTTTTCGGTACGCGATCTCGGCTATACCCTGCAGGACCTCGACCCGAATGACGGTATCACGCCGGCGCTGAGCTTTGGCGTGCCCGAGGGCAGCTGGACCGGCCCGTGGCAGGCCGGGGCCAGGCTCGATTACTTCGGCCTCTGGCCCGACGATTCCCCCCTCTGGCCCGACAAGGTCGACCAGGTCAGCCTGGAGGACGTGGCGGAGCCCGGCGAGTTCGCGGGTGTGGCGGCATACTACGGCAATCACATGGCGATCGGATCCGGGGTCATCGGCGGCGCGGTACAGGACGAGATGCTGTCGGCGTCGGCGGACTCGGTCCCCGGCGGCATGCTGGCCATCACCGCGCACACGAGCGGCGAGAGCGCGCCCTTCCTGTTCACCCTGACGCCGCATACGCGGGTCAGCTTCACGGCCGAGTCCAGCGCCACGATCGACACCGTCCCGCGCGACAACTACGACGACTTCCTGCAGGCCACCACCGCCCTGCTCCTGTGGAATGCCGGGCTGGTCCTGTCCGCGCAGGACCGGCGCAGCTATGCGGGGGGAACCGGCAGCGGCCTGCTGCCGCACGTCGACGACACGGTCACCCTGTCGGGCAGCTTCGACAACCGCAGTGCGGCGCCGGCCTACGGGGCGGCCCAGTACCGGATTTCCCTCGACACGATGTCGCACCGCATCAGCCCGGTGCCGGAACCGCTGCCGCTGGCCATGCTGCTGGCGGGCGGCCTGCTGCTGGCCGCGCGGCGCCGCCGGTTCCTCAATGCCTGAATGACAGGCCGACCGTAAAGGCCAGGTCGGGCGTGCGCCGGTTCAGGCCGCGCGACAGCATGGCGTCGAGCTGGCAGTCGTCCGAGAGCAGCCAGGCGGCGCCGACATCGACGCTGGCCCGGGTCCCGCCATGCCGGCCGCGTGCGAGCTGCGGCAGCGCCAGTTCGGCGAAACCACGCAGGCGCTCGCCGAACTGCTTGCCGACCACCACGCCGAGGATGCCGAAGCGGTAGCGGCGGCCGGCGTCGTCGCGCTCCACGCCCACGCCGGGCATCACACCGAGCGACATGCCCGCCGCCAGCTCCCATTCGGCGGCCACGCGCAGCGACGGCCGCACGCCCTGCCCGCGCAGGCCGCGCGAACCGCTGTCGAGGTCGGCGTGCAGCAGGAGGCCGAGCGAAGGCCGCCCGCCCGCGGGGTCGAGGGCGTGCCACTTGAGGCCGAGGGCGGTGTCGGCGTAGCCGGTGGTGGTCGAACGTGGGCCGCCGGGCGGTGTGGCGTGCATGACCGTGCGGCCGTCGGTCTGGATGCGCAGTTCGACGGTGTCGCCGATCCCGAGGCGCAGCAGGCTGGGCGTGGCCACAGTGCGTTCGCGGCCGTCGGGGTTGCGGTCGCGCTCGTAGGCCAGGCTGGTTTCGAGCTGCCAGCGGCCTTTGCCGACCACTTCGCTCGACTCGACGAAATCGGGACGGTCGGTGGCGATGGGCTCGGCGCTATGGGCGCTCGGCTGAACAAGCGCGCAGCAGGTGGCGAGCAAGATGGCGGGACCGCGGGCGAAAGGCGGCATGGACGATTTCCTGTGGGCGGCGACAGTCGATCCTATTCTCGGCGATTCCGGCGACGCGTGACGCTGCGCATTGAGTGGCATTCGCGGTCACATTCAGGGTCAGGTCTGTCAATCGGACATGGACGCACAACCCTTGCGAAATCTCAGAACGTTTTTCAGTATGCTGAGATTTTTTCCCCTTTCCGACATGGCCCGTGATGCGCGGGTTTCGGTGACAGATGTGGGCCGAGCATTGACGAGTTTAGGATAAAACAAACCAGCATTTTGAGATGGAGCAAAGGTGCTCGCTCGGTGTCCGAATGACAGACCTGACCCCGAACCTAAAAAAAATGCCGCCCGGCGAACCGGGCGGCATTTTTTGGGAAGCAAGGAACGCTTACTGATTGTGCAGGAAAGTCTTCAGCTTGTCCGAACGCGACGGCTGGCGCAGCTTGCTCATCGCCTTCGCTTCGATCTGGCGGATACGCTCGCGGGTCACGTCGAACTGCTTGCCCACTTCTTCCAGCGTGTGGTCGTTCGACATCTCGACGCCGTAGCGCATGCGCAGCACCTTGGCTTCGCGCGGGGTCAGCGAGTCCAGCACTTCCTTGATCACGTTGCGCATCGACGCGTGCAGCGCGGCGTCCAGCGGGGCCAGGGTGGCGTTGTCCTCGATGAAGTCGCCCAGCTGCGAATCGCCGTCCTCGCCCATCGGGGTTTCCATCGAAATCGGTTCCTTCGCGATCTTCATGATCTCGCGGACCTTGTTCTCCGGCATTTCCATCTTGGCGGCCAGGGTCGGCAGGTCCGGCTCGCTGCCGGTTTCCTGCATGATCTGGCGCGAGATGCGGTTCATCTTGTTGATCGTCTCGATCATGTGCACCGGCACGCGGATGGTGCGGGCCATGTCCGCGATCGAGCGCGTGATCGCCTGGCGGATCCACCAGGTCGCGTAGGTCGAGAACTTGTAGCCGCGGCGGTATTCGAACTTGTCCACCGCCTTCAGCAGGCCGATATTGCCTTCCTGGATCAGGTCGAGGAATTGCAGGCCGCGGTTGATGTACTTCTTCGCGATCGAGATCACCAGGCGCAGGTTGGCCACCGTCATTTCGCGCTTGGCCTGGCGCGCGCGCTTCTCGCCCGCCGCCATCTGCTTGTTGATCTTGCGCAGGTCGGCCAGCGGCAGCGCCACGCGCGCCTGCAGGTCGATCATGCGCTGCTGCAGTTCCTTGATCGCCGGCAGGTTACGGCTCAGCACGGCGCTGTAGGGATACGCGCAGTCGACTTCGCGGTCGCCCCAGGCCAGGTCGGTCTCGTTGCCCGGGAACACCTTGATGAAGTGGGCGCGCGGCATGCCGCAGCGGTTCACGCAGATGTCCAGCACGGCGCGCTCGATGGCGCGCACTTCGTCCATCTGGCCGCGCAGGGTGTCGCACAGCTTCTCGACCACCTTGGCGGTGAAGCGGATGCCCAGCAGGGTGCTCGAGATCACTTCCTGCGCGTCGTTGTAGGCGTCCGAACCGTAGCCGTCGCGCTTGAAGGCGTGGCCCATCAGGTCGAACTGCTTCTCGATCACGGCGAACTTCTCGAGCGCGCTCTTGCGCAGCAGCGCCAGCTGCTCGGCCGAGTAGCCGGCCGCGGCGCCGCCGCTGCCGCCTTCGCTCTCTTCTTCCTCTTCGACTTCTTCCTCGTCCTCGTCCTCGTCGTCCGAGGAAGCGGCGGCCGGCGCCGGGGCCGGGCTTGCCGCTTCGTAGTGCTCGACGAAGCCGTCCACCACGTCGTCGACCTTCAGCTCGTCGCTGGAAATCTTGTGCGACAGCGCGATGATTTCCGAGATCGTGATCGGGCAGGCCGAGATCGCCTGGACCATGTCCTTCAGGCCGTCTTCGATGCGCTTGGCGATCTCGATCTCGCCTTCGCGGGTCAGCAGCGACACCGCGCCCATTTCACGCATGTACATGCGGACCGGGTCGGTGGTGCGGCCGAAGTCGGAGTCGACGGTCGACAGCGCGGTCGCGGCGGCGGCCTCGACTTCGTCTTCGCTGGTCGGGGTCACGGCCTGGTCCGACAGCAGCATCATTTCCGCTTCCGGGGCGCGCTCGTAGACGGCGATGCCCATGTCGTTGAAGGTCGCGATGATGCCTTCGATCGCTTCCGGATCGATGATGTTTTCCGGCAGGTGGTCGTTGATCTCCGCATGGGTCAGGTAGCCGCGCTCCTTGCCCATGTTGATCAGGTTCCTCAGCTGCTGGCGGCGCTTTTCCAGTTCCTCGCCCGAGAAGCCCTCTTCGCTCAGCAGGGCGACACCCTTGGCCTTGCGCTCGCGCGCCTTCGAGGCCGCCTTCAGTTCGGCACGCTCGACCGCGTTCAGCGCCGCGACTTCGTCGTTTTCCGGCACGAATTCGCTCGGCTTGCGGCCGCGGCGGCCCGGCACCTTCACCTGCGGCAACAGGTAGCCGGAGGTATCGATCGCGGCCAGCGCGGCCGCATCGGTGGTCTGGCTGACGGCGCCGACGGCGGCCGCAGGCTGGATCGCCGCGTCGACGCGGCGGGTGCGGGTGCGCACGACCTTCGCCGCGGCGTCCTCGGGCGCGGCTTCCGGCGCGGCGGCCGGTTCCTCGGCGGCGACCGGCTCCTCGGCGGCCTTCAGGCTGGCCAGCTTGCCGCGCTTGCGCACGATGACCGGCGGCGCGGCCGGCTTGGCCGGGGTCGTCACATAGTCCTCGATGGCGTCCACGACCGGCTCGTTGGCCGCGTCGAGGGCCGGCGCGGCGACCGCGGCGGTCGCGCTCGGGGCCGCCTGGACCGGCACGAGCGGCGCCTCGGCGACGACGGCAGCCTCGACAGGAGCGGCCTCGACGGCCAGTTCGCGTTCCGCCACCGGCTCGGCTGCCGCCTGGACGGCGTCGGCCGCGTGCGCCTTCAGCGAGGCCAGGCGCGAACGGGTCTTGACCACCGTCACCTTGGCCGCCGCTTCCGTCTCGAGGAAGTAGGAGGTCGCGGTTTTCGGCACTGCCAGCGGCGCCGAAGCCTTGGCCGGCGCCTTCTTCGCTGTCAGTGTCAATGTCTTGGCGGTGTTTTTCATACTAAAACTCTCCAGTCGAGGCGGGTGCGCGCCTGCGCAGTCAATAATCGAGCGGGACCCGCGGCGCGGATCCTGGCAAAAGGGGGACGGAAGTGGCCCTAGTAGCTTAGGGCGGACAGCCGGACTTCAAGCACAAATTTCCTGCACCTATCCGCAAAGGAAGAACCAGGGCGGCAGGCAGGCAGGAAGGGATCGGTGTTTAAAATCGCGGTGTGCATGTCTGAACGAAAAAAAGCCCGTGGCTGAAACGGGCTTGCATCTATTCTTCTAGAAGAATGGGAAGGCAGCATTATGCCCCAAAGCAAGAATCGGTGATAATTGAATTATCCGATAATGGATATAACCAATCCGCATAGTGGCTGGCTGCGCCCGCTTCTCCGGTCGGTCTGCGTGGGCACAAGCCGCACGCAAGGCAAGAGGCGGATCATACACGATTTCTCCAGGCCCTGCCGCCCCCTTGTCGTGGAATTCCCAACATGTGCCGTTGGAACAAGTACAATGCTCGTCCGAGCGACATGCTATCCTTCGCTTTCCCGTTTTTCTTACAATGAAGTCAATGAATACCAATTCCCCTGCTGAGTCCGCCGAAACCACTGCCGCCCCCGCTGCTCCGGAGAGTGCGCCAGCACCTGCAGCGCCTGCAGCGCCTGCGGCGCCCGCACCGTCGGCCCGCGCACTGCTCAAGCAGCTCCAGCAGGAGTTTCCCGCCTTCCGCGACTGCCTGCCGCTGGCGATCGGCATCGACAAGCAGTTGCTGGCCCGTATGCCCGGCCTGGACCGCAAGACCATGCGCGCCGCGCTCGGCATCCACACGGGATCGATGCGCTACCTGCGCGCCATGGAAAAGGCCACGGTCCGCTTCGACCTGGACGGCACCCCGGGCGCCGAGGTGACCGACACCCACCGCCTGCATGCCAAGGAACAATTGCAGCAGCGCTTCAAGAAGGAAGCCGAGCGCAAGAAGGCCGAACGCGACGCCGCCGCCGAAGAAGAAGCGAACCGCCTGCGCCAGGAAAAGCTGAAGGCGCTCGCCTCCAAGTTTTCGCGCAACTGATGTGCCGATGACGGTCGCCCCCGAAGAGCTGCTGCCGCCTTATGCCGGCATCGGGATGGCCGATGTGCGCCTGATCCGGACCGAGGCCGAGGCCGCCGCTGCGCTGGCGGCCCTGTTGAAGGCCGACGTGCTCGGCTTCGACACCGAATCCAAGCCCACCTTCGCCAAGGGCGAGGTCTCGACCGGGCCGCACCTGGTGCAGCTTGCCACCGACGAGCTCGCCTACCTGTTCCAGACCGCCACCCCGGCGGGCAGCGCGACCGCCCTCACCGTGCTCAAGCCGGTGCTGGAATCGGAGCGCATCCTGAAGGTCGGCTTCGGCCTCGGCGACGACCTGCGGCGCCTGCGCGCCAAGCTGGGCATCGAACCGCAGAACGTGCTCGACCTGTCGACCGCGCTGCGGCGCGGCGAACGCAACGCGCTCGGCGCGAAGAGCGCGGTGGCGCGCTTCTTCGGCCAGCGGCTGCAGAAATCGCGCCGCATCACCACCACCAACTGGGCGCTGCCCAGGCTGAGCGACAAGCAGATGCAGTATGCGGCCGACGACGCCCATGTGGCGCTGCGCATCTACCGCTACTGGCGCGCGAATCCGCCGGCCTGAGCCGGCAGCGCTTCCACCGGACGGATGAGCCGTCCGGCATCGATCCGCGTTATCATTCAGCCACCTTCGTTGCTGTGAGATCACATGAGATCACGATGCCTGCGCCTGCCGGCCGCTGCGCTGCTCGGACTGGCCGCCCTGGGAGTCCAGGCCGCGCCCCAGGCCGTCCCCGACACCCTGGCCCAGCGCCTGCTGGCCTGCACCTCCTGCCACGCGCGCGTCGATGCGCGCGGCAACCCGGTCAACGACAGCTACTTCCCGCGCATCGCCGGCAAGCCGGCGGGCTACCTGTACAACCAGCTGCTGAACTTCCGCGAAGGCCGGCGCCAGTATCCCCTGATGACCTACCTGGTCGACCACCTGCCCGATGACTACCTGCGCGAGATCGCCGGCCACTTCGCGTCCCAGCACCCGCCCGCGCCCCGGCCCGCGCCCGTTGACGCGACGGCCCGGCTGCTCGCGCGCGGGCGCCAGCTGGTGTTCGACGGCGACGCGGCGCGCAAGCTGCCGGCCTGCGTGGCCTGCCACGGCCAGCGCCTGACCGGGGTCGAGCCGGCGATTCCCGGCCTGCTCGGCCTGCCGCGCGATTATGTCAACGCCCAGTTCGGCGCCTGGCGCAACGGCGTGCGGCGCGCCCACGCTCCCGACTGCATGGCCCAGGTCACCTCGCGCCTGTCGCTGGAAGACGTGGCCGCGGTCTCGGGCTGGCTGGCGGCCCAGCCGGCGCCCGCCGATGCACGCCCGGCGGCCGCGATCGCCCGCCCCTTGCCGCTGGCCTGCGGCAGCGCCCCGGAACGGCCATGAAGAAGACCCTCGCCCTCCTGGTCCTGGTCGGCGCGGCCGCCGCCGCCGTGCTCATCGCCTGGCCGCGCGCCCGCCACGTGCCGGCCGCGTCACCCGCGGCCTGGGCCGCCACCCCGGACAACATCGCGCGCGGCGCCTACCTGGCGCGCGCCGGCGACTGCATCGCCTGCCACACGGCGCGCGGCGGCGCGGCCTACGCTGGCGGACGCGCGCTCGACACCCCGTTCGGCCGCCTGTACGGCCCCAACCTGACGCCGGACCGCGAGACCGGCATCGGCGACTGGAGCGCCGACGACTTCTGGAATGCCCTGCACAACGGCATCGCCCGCGACGGCCGCCTGCTCTACCCGGCCTTCCCCTACACCAACTACACCCGGGTCACGCGCCCGGACTCGGACGCCCTGTTCGCCTACTTCCGGAGCCTGCCGCCGAAGCGCCAGCCGAACCGGCCGCACGAACTGCGCTTCCCCTACGACCAGCAGGCCCTGCTGGCCGGCTGGCGCCTGCTGTACTTCCGGCCCGGCGTCTACGCGCCGCAGCCGGCGCGCGGCGCCGAATGGAACCGCGGCGCCTACCTGGTCGAGGGACTGGGACATTGCAGCGCCTGCCACAGCACGCGCAACCGCTTCGGCGCCAGCGGCGACACCCTGTCCGGCGGCCTGATTCCGAGCATCGGCTGGTATGCGCCTTCGCTGGCGTCGAGCGGCGAGGCCGGCATGAAAGACTGGGAACGGGCGCACATCGTCGCGCTGCTGGGCACCGGCGTCTCGCCGCGCGGCTCGGCCACCGGACCGATGGCGGAAGTGGTGGCGCGCAGCCTGCAGCACCTCCTGCCCGCCGACCTGGAGGCGATGGCGGACTACCTGAAATCGCTGCCGGCGGGCGACAGCCCGGCCCCTGGCCCGGGCGAGCCGGCCAGCGAGCAGGTACTGCTGGAAGGCCGCAGGATCTACGAAGCGCAGTGCGTGGACTGCCATGGCGCGGACGGACGGGGCAAGCCGCCCGCCTACCCGCCGCTGGCGGGCAACCGCGCGGTGACGCTGACGCCGGCGGTGAATGCGATCCGGATGGTGATGAACGGCGGCTTCCCGCCCGGGACCGCGGGCAATCCGCGCCCCTACGGCATGCCGCCCTACAGCCACGAACTGAACGACGCCCAGGTGGCGGCGGTGCTGACCTATGTGCGTGCCAGCTGGGGCAACGCGGCCCCGCCGGTACGCGGTTCCGAGGTGAACCGCTACCGCGCGGTGTCCGGATCCGATTAGGACCTGCCGGGACAGGTTCTCAGATCATGTCCGCGAACGCCACCCGGTCGGTGGTGGCGTTGCGCGCATCGTCGACCCGCACCTTGTGCGCGGCCAGCAGCTGCTCGAGCGAGGTGTTCATCGTGTGGCAGCCCGGATCGCGGCCGCTGTTCATGTGGGTGCGGATGCCGCCGATGTCGCCCGCCTCCAGCAGGCGCACGAAGGCCGGGCTCGGGGTCAGGCATTCAGTCGCCAGGTGGTAGCGGTTGCCCTCGACCGAAGGCAGCAGCGCCTGGCACAGCACCCCGCGCAGCGCGTGCGCCAGCGCCTGCGCCTGGACTTCCGAATTGCCCAGCAGGCGCAGCATCTTCTGCAGGCCCAGTTCGGTGGAGCGCGCATGCAGGGTGGCCAGCACCAGCGGGCCCGACTCGGCCAGCGCCAGCGCTTCCTGGGCGGTCTGGGCGTCGCGGATCTCGCCGATCATGATCACGTCCGGCCGCTCGCGCAGCGCGTCGAGCGCGCCCAGGTAGTAGCTCTCGACGTCGCCGTCCTCCCCCACTTCGCGCTGGGTGATGATGCACTTGCGCTGCGGGATCAGGGTCTCGACCGGATCCTCGATGGTGATGATGTGGCCCGAACGCTGGCGGTTGATCTCGTCCAGGATCGAGGCCATGGTGGTCGACTTGCCCTGGCAGGTGTCGCCGATGATCAGGACCAGGCCGCTGGTCAGGCGCGCGAACTCGCGCTCGTCGTCCCACAGGCCCAGCTCGGACAGCGCCATCGGCTCCTTGGGGAAGCGCCGGATCACGCAGCCCAGGCGCTTCTTGCCCTGGAAGCTGAAGCAGTTGGCGCGGATGCGCGCCGTGTGCAGGTCGATCGAGCGGTCGAAGGCGCGCACCGCGATGCGCTCGGCCCAGTTGGGCTCGATCACGTCGAAGAACTCTTCCAGCTCCTCCTTCGTAATCGGCGAATCGGTCACCGCCACCAGTCCCTTGGGCTGGCGCAGCATGAGCGGACTGTTCTGGTGAATGATGATGTCCGAAAACACCAGTCGCGAGTTCAGCAGGTGCAGGATCTGCTCGACCAGGGTCCCGAATACCGGGTGGTCTTCGTTTTCGATATACGAGAGGGTGGGAATCTGCGAGGACTGGTGGTGTTCCATCTGGCCGGCGAGCTGTTAAAAGATTAATCGAGCTGTTAAAAGATTAATGAGCAGGCCATTATAGAACCAGCGCCGGCAAAAAATTGCAATATCGAAAGCAAAATTGCTTAACGTGACATGCTCGCAACGATACGGTCGCCGAACAGGGTGATCGCCACGCCCAGCACCACCACCAGCGCGCCCGCCATGCGCACCGCCGAGACCTTGCGCATCGCCATGTGGACCAGGCCGAAGTGGTCGATCGCCATCGAGGTCAGGAGCTGGCCGGCGATCACCAGCACGATCAGGCTGAGCAGGCCGATGCGCGGCGCCAGGAACACGGTGCCGAACACGAAGGCGGCGCCGAGGAAGCCGCCGGCGAACTTCCACAGCGGTTGCGAGGCGAGCGCGGCCAGGGTGCCGCCCAGCCCGCCCTTGGCCAGCGCCATGCCCAGCAGGACGATCGTGCCGCAGGTGAAGGAGACCAGGGCGGCGACCACGGAATTGGCGCCGATCGCATGCGCCAGCTGGCTGTTGACGGCCGCCTGCACCGACATCGCGATGCCGACGCAGAACGCCATCAGGAAAAGAATCAGGTTCATTGCAAGGCTCCAACCGGCGCTTGCCGGGGACAAAAAGCGCACGATTCTAGTGCATGTGGCGCGCCGCGCCTAGCGCAACACACGGGAAAGACCGGGGAACGACCGGGGAAAGACCCGGGACGGCCCATCCGTCCAGCATGCATTCTGGTGGGCGGTCGCTGCGGTTCGTCGCAAACGCGCGGCGCATGCGGGGTGCCATGATTAGGATGCGTTCCATGACATCGTCCCCAGGAGACCACCATGAACAAGACTACGCTTTCCTCCCCGCTTTTCACCCCTGTCCTGCGCACCCTCGTGCTGGCCGTCCTGCTGGCCGGCGCCGGCGCGCCGGCCGCCGCCGGCTCCTGGCCGTGGAGCGGCGAACAGGTGGAAGGCAGCGGCAGCGTCAAGCGCCAGGTGCGCCAGGTCGAGCACTTCAGCGGCATCGCGATGGAAGTGCCGGGCCGGCTGGAACTGCGCACCGGCGGCAGCGACAGTGTCACGGTCGAGACCGACGACAATCTGCAAGGCCTGATCGAGACCGTCGTCGAGGACGGCACCCTGAAGATCCGCCCCGCCAAGCGCCACCTGAACCTGCGCAGCCGCCACCTGAAGATCTACGTGAGCGCGCGCCAGGTCGAGCGCCTGTCGCTGGGCGGTTCGGGCAGCATCGACGCCGATGTCCTGCGCGGCCAGCGCCTGCAGTTCGACCTGGGCGGTTCGGGCAAGATCCATGTCCGCAGCCTGGAGAGCGAATCGGCCTCGGTCACCCTGGGCGGCAGCGGCGACTTCCGCGCCGCCGGCGGCAGGACCCGCAAGCTGTCGGTCTCGATCGGCGGTTCGGGGAATGTCGACCTGGGCAAGGTGCAGGCCGAGAATGCCAGCATCAGCGTGGCCGGCTCGGGCGACGTCACGGTCTGGGCCCGCGACAGCCTCAGCCTGACGATCGCCGGCTCGGGCGACGTCAACTACTATGGCGACCCGCGGGTGAGCAAGTCGGTGGTGGGTTCGGGCGATGCCCGCCGCCTGGCGGGCAACCCGTAAGCGCTACCTAGTGTCCCGCGTGGGCGCTGTGGGTGAGCGGTTTCACCGGCACCGCCAGCTTGACTTCCTGGCGCTTTTGGGCGGCGTCCTGGACCACCAGGGTCAGCTCGACGCTCTCGCCTTCCTTGAGCTGGCGCTTCAGGTCGAGCAGCATCACGTGGTAGCCGCCGCTGGCAAGGTTGACCACTTTGCCGGCCGGCAGTTCGATCTCCTTGACCTGGCGCATGCGCATGGTCTGGCCATCCATCGCCATCTCGTGCAGCTCGGCGCGGCCGGCCACCGGGGTGCGCACCTCGACCAGGCGCGCCGGCGTCGCCGACTGCACCTGCATGAAGGCGCCGGAGCTCTTCTGCGCCGGCACCGTGGCGCGGATCCACGGTTCGGACACGGTTACCTGGGCACAGGCGGTAGCGGAAAACAGGCCGGCGGCCAGCAGGGCGAGAAACTGTCGGGTCATGGTCGGGATCGGTAAGTCTGGGTGAGAGGGACGATTATAGCGTCGGGCCGGACCTCGGGTGCGTCAGGCTTTATCGCGGAACATTTCGCGCTCGACCAGCACGGTGTCGACCCCATTCGTCAGCCACACCTGGCCGTCCTGGATCGTGCACTGCAGCTGCATCGAGCGCTGCGCCAGCTTTTCCAGCTGGGCGCTGGTGTCGGCCGGGATGTTGACGACGGAGACATTCCTGGTGCGCTCGATCTTGTTGGCGATCCCCTTGAACCAGATGTGGCTGGTGGCGCTGTAGCTGTACACCACCACTTTTTCGGCGCGCGCACTGGCCTTCAGGATGCGCTTCTCGTCGGGCTGGCCGACTTCGACCCACAGGTCGATCGCGCCGGTCAGGTCTTTCTGCCACAGGTCGGGCTCGTCGGTGTCGAACAGGCCCTTGGTGAAGCCCAGCGCGGGGTGGGCATGCAGGGCGAAGGCCAGCACGCGGATCATCACGCGCTCGTCGGTTTCGGACGGGTGGCGCGCGATGGTCAGGCTGTGGTCGCCGTAGTAATGCCGGTCCATGTCTGCGATCGAGAGGTCGGCCTTGTAGATGGTCGCTTTGAGAGCCATTGGTGCTTTTGCTTGGTTATGTTGATGGATCGGGTAACCCGCTATTGTCGCATGCGCCGCACCACGGGGCACGAAGGCGGTATAGTCTTGTTGCCAAAAACAACTCAAGGAGACCAGGATGACGAACACCTTCCCCCCCAACCAGCAGTTCCTCCTGGCGGCGCGCCCGAACGGCCTGCCGCAGCCGCACGACTGGCAGTTCCACGAACAGGCGGTCGCCGCCGCCGAGGAAGGCGGGATCGTCGTCAAGGTGCTGTACCTGTCGCTCGATCCGGCCATGCGCGGCTGGATGAACGAAGGCAAATCCTACATCCGTCCGGTCGCCATCGGCGAAGTCATGCGCGCCGGCGGACTGGGCGTGGTGGTCGCGTCGCGCTCGCCGCGCTTCGCCGTCGGCGACCACGTGGTGGGCGCACCCGGGGTGCAGCGCTACTGGTCCGGGCCGGCCGACGACAAGGCGGCCGGCTTCGTCAAGGTCGATCTCCGCATGGCCCCGGCCACGGCCTGGCTGAACATCCTCGGCATGCCCGGCATGACCGCCTGGTTCGGCCTGCGCGAGGTCGGCCAGGCCAGGGCCGGCGAGACGGTGGTGGTGTCGGGCGCGGCCGGCGCGGTCGGGATGACGGTCGGCCAGGTCGCGAAGCACATGGGTTGCCGCGTGGTCGGCATCGCCGGCGGCGCCGACAAATGCCGCTTCGCGGTCGAGCAGCTCGGCTTCGACGCCTGCATCGACTACAAGGCCGGCAAGGTGGCCGCTGGCCTGAAGGAACATTGCCCGCAGGGCGTGGACGTCTATTTCGACAACGTCGGCGGCGAGATCCTCGACACCGTCCTCACGCGCATCAACATGAAGGCGCGCATCGTCATCTGCGGCGCGATCTCGCAATACAACGCGACCGCGCCGGTGAAGGGGCCGTCGAACTACCTGTCGCTGCTGGTTAACCGTGCGCGCATGGAGGGCATGGTAGTGTTCGACTACGCGGCCCGCTATCCGGAAGCGGTGGCCGAGCTGGCGCAGCTGCTCCGGCAAGGCGCGGTCAAGAGCCACGAGCACGTGGTCGAGGGCTTCGAGCAGTTCCCGCAGGCGCTCCTGATGCTGTTCGAGGGCCGCAACCTCGGCAAGCTGGTGCTGAAGGTCGCCGACGCCTGAGTCCGCGCTGTCCCGCATCGGATGGGGCGAACTTCCACCCTTTCGGCCGGGTCCAACCGGACGCATGGCCATATTGCGAAGGAGCGAACGTGTTCCCCTATCCCGACATCCCCGCCGCCGGCGCCGCCATGCGCGCCGGGACCGGCGCCCAGCTGGCTTTCCTGGGGCCGCTGGCCCAGCATTACGGCGACCTCGGCGTACGCCTGGGCATGGTGCACATGGAGCTGATCCACCAGACGTTCGCCCAGACGGCCGACACCTGGCGCGAGCTGGCCGGCTGCACCGACCCGTTCCAGCTGGGCAGCATCGCCATGCAGAAGCTCCAGGATGGCGGCCAGCCGCTGCGCAACTACCAGGCCGGGCTGCTGGCCCTGCTGACCGACTCGCGGGAGCAGCTGGCGCGTCCGCTCCTCGACCTGATGCGCTTGCCGGGCTTCCCGACCCAGGCGGGCTGAGCGCTCTCGATACCGCCACCCAATCGCCGGCGGCGCCGGGCGATGAATATTTCATCGCCCGCACGACAACACTGGCCGCGGAACTGGCGCATCATGTCGCCTGTCAGGACAGCGCGTCGCGCGAGGCGGCGCGCGCCTGCAAGCCGGGGGCGGTAGCGCCGTTCCCGGTGCCCGACGCCAGCGCCCCCGACACGACCCGCCCTGCCCGTGTCTCCGGGTGCCCGGAACTAACGCGCTACCCCTGCCTCTAAACGCACGAGCGCAGCCATACCGCGCTCACGGGCTAACTCATCGACAGCACCAGGGCACAAGGAGAGATCGACATGGCGAACAGTAACGAGAGCGGCAAAGGCGCAGACAACCCGGGCAACGCGCAAAAGAGCGGCAGCGGGCAAGCTGCCAAGCGCGGCTTCGCGGCAATGGACCAGAACCAGCAGCGCGAAATCGCGAGCAAGGGCGGCCAGGCTGCGCACCAGAAGGGCACGGCCCACGAATTCGATTCCGAGGAAGCGCGCCGCGCCGGGCAGAAAGGCGGCGAAGCGGTGAGCCGCAACCGGGCCCACATGGCCGACATCGGGCGCAAGGGCGGCGAAAGCCGGCAATCGGCCCAGCGCGCGGCCAGCGCCGCAGCCAAGGGAAACCGCCAGGGTGACAAGGAGGGGTGAGGCGGGCATGCGGGGGAAGGTGTCGCGCGGACGCCGCAGGCGTCCGCGCCGCGGGCCTGCTGTGTTACATTGCGCCCCGTATGCATACCCTCAAATACCTGACCGCCTATCCCGAACCCCTGCGCGCCCAGGTCAGCCAGCTGATCGCCGAAGAACGCCTCGGCGACCTGCTGCGCCGGCGCTATCCTGCGGCGCACGGCATCCGCACCGACAAGGCGCTGTACGCCTACGTCCAGGAACTGAAGGACAGCTACCTGCGCCAGGCCGAGCCCATCGCCAAGGTCGCCTATGACAGCAAGATCCGGGTGATTCAGCATGCGCTGGGCCTGCACACGGCCGTGTCGCGCGTGCAGGGCAAGCGCCTCAAGGCCAAGCACGAGATCCGGATCGGCACCGTCTTCCGCGACGCCCCGCTCCCCTTCCTGCGCATGATCGCCGTCCACGAGCTGGCCCACCTGAAGGAAAAGGAACACGACAAGGCGTTCTACAAGCTCTGCTGCTGGATGGAGCCGCAGTACCACCAATATGAATTCGACCTTCGGCTCTACCTGACCTGGCTGGATCTGTCGGGAGAGCGGCTGTGGGCCGCTGCTGCCTGACGCTCATGCATGGCAGCCGTTCAGGTATCCGGTCCAAAGTCCGGCCGGCATGCCGTTCCGATAAGCCGCCATCCTGCCCGGCCTCGTGGCTTGCCGGGCTGCGACCAGGACGTTGCCATTCAACAACGAAGCTTGTCGAAACACACACTTGCCGAGCGTAAAATTTCTCGACATTCCGATGCGGCTTCGTTACAGTTTGTCCCGACATCCGCATCCGCGTCCAGTTCACCCGGCACGTTTCCTGGCCCCTGGGCCCGCTTCGACATCTGCATGGTCAAGTATTTCAATCCCGGCCGGTCCTTCCCTGCCGTACTCAGTACGGGCGTGCTTGCCTGCGGACTTTCCGCCGGCGCCTGCGCCGCCGAGTCCGCTCCCGCATGGAAGCTGTCGGGCTTCGGCACGCTCGGCGCGGTGCACTCCAGCAACCGCAATGTCGACTTCATCTCCTCGGTCCTGAAGGCGGACGGCGCCGGCCATACCCGCGCCTGGAGCGTGGACGTGGACAGCCGCGTCGGCGCCCAGCTCGATGTGGCGACCGGCCGCTGGTCGGGCGTGGTGCAGGTGGTCAGCGAGCAGCGCCTGGACGGCAGCTACCGTCCGCTGGTGGAATGGGCCAACATCAAGGTCCAGCTCACGCCGGACCTCGCCCTGCGCGCCGGCCGCATCGCGCTGCCGGGCTTCCTGGCGGCCGAGTACCGCAAGGTCGGCTACACCCTGCCCTGGGTGCGTCCCCCGGTCGAGGTCTATGGTGCGCTGCCGATCGGCAGCAGCGACGGCGTCGACGCCACCTGGCGCTGGGACGCCGGGGGCCTGCGCCATGCCACCCAGGTCTTCCACGGCCAGGCCGATCTCGACCTGTACAACGGACTGCGGCTGCAGGCCAGCGGCATCGCCGGCCTGGCGCACAGCGTCGACCGGGGCCCGTTCAGCGGCCGCGTCGCGGTCCTCACCGGCAACCTGACCACCGACGTCGGCAAGGACTTGTTCACCGCGCTGCGCAGCTTCGGGCCGCGCGGCCATGCCCTGGCCGACCGCCATGCGATCCGGCACAGGCGGGTCAGCATGCTGACCGCCGGCTTCACCCACGATCCTGGCCAGTGGTTCGTCAGCGCCGAGGCCGGCCACAGCCGCAGCACGTCGCCGCTCGGCGGGACCACCGCGCTGCATGTCGGCGCCGGCTACCGCCACGGCGCGCTGACGCCGTATGCCGGCTATGCGCGCGTGCACGCCGACGTCCCGGCGGCCGAGCCCGGCCTGCCGGCGGCCGGCCTGCCGCCGCGCGAGGCGGCCACCGTGCTGGCGCTGAACGCCGCCCTCAACGGCTACCTGTCCGCCAGGCCGGCACAGTCCACCTGGAGCGCCGGCCTGCGCTGGGACGCGGCGCGCGACATCGCCCTCAAGGCGCAGGTCGACTACATCCGCCCGCATGGCGCCTCGAGCGGCATGCTGGTCAATCCGCAGCCGGCCTTCCAGCTCGACAAGTCCACCCACGTGACGAGCGTGGCGCTCGATGTCGTGTTCTGAGGCGGCCATGAAGACACGCATCCGACTCCTGCTGGCCGCGGCGGCCATCGGCCTGGCGGCAACGGCCAATGCGTCGGCCGAGCTGGTGGTGATCGTCTCGGCCCGCAATCCCGTGCAGGTGCTCAGCGGCGACCAGGTCGCCGCGATCTTCCTCGGCCAGGCGGGACATTTCCCGGACGGCGGGGTAGCGGTCGCACTCGACCAGCGCCTGGGTTCGCCGCAGCGCGACCAGTTCTACCGGCAGGTGACGGGCAAGACCCCGGCCCTGCTCAAGGCGCACTGGTCGAAGATGGTGTTCACCGGGCGCGGCCAGCCGCCGCGCGAAGCCGCCGACAACGGCGCGGTGCGCCGCATGGTGGCCGGGAATGCCTCGATGATCGGCTACATCGACCGCTCCGCGCTGGATGCCAGCGTGCGGCCCGTGCTGGTGCTGCGCTAGGCCATGGGCAGCGCCGTTCGTCCCTCCCTGCCCCCGGCTCCCGCCGCCGTGCACCGCGGCGCGCCGGCGCGCCGGCTGGCGTTCGTCCGCGAAACCCATGTGTCGCTGCCCCTGTTCGCGCTGCTGCTGGTGGCCGCCATGTGGTTCGCCACCCTGCACCTGATCGAGTCGGAACGGCGCGCCGCGGTGGACGCCGCGCTCGACGCCACGCGCGAACTGGTCGACACCTACGAGGCCCAGATGGCGCGCAGCCTGAGCGGCATCGACCAGACCCTGCGCGTGCTCAAGTACGCGGTCGAACTGAACGGCCCGACCGGCGCCCTGCCCGTCCTCGGCGCCCAGGGACTGCTGCCGCCCGGCCTGGTGTTCCAGGTCGCGATCACCGACAGCGAAGGCCAGGTGGTCGCCAGCAATCCGGGCCTGGGCAGGCGCGACCTGTCGCGCACGGCCACCTTCGCCTTCCACCGCGACGCCGTCCATGACACCCCCTATGTGGGCCATACCGGCGTCGGGGCGGGCAAGGACAGGCAGTTGCCGCACCTGCATTTCTCGCGCCGCATCAACGACGCCGCCGGGCATTTCGCCGGCGTCGCCATCGTCGCCGTCGAACCGGCCTATTTCACCAGTTCCTACGAGCGCTCGCGCCAGGGCGAACGCGGCCTGCTCGGCCTGGCCGGCGCCGACGGCGTGCTGCGCGCGCTGCGCATCGGCGAGCAGGTCTCCTGGGGCCAGCGCTTCGCGCCCGCCGCGGCCGGCGCCGTGGTGCTGGGCGCCGGCGGCGCCGACACCGAGCTGCGCTACACCAGCACCCGCCCGCTGAGCGGCTTCCCGCTGGTGGCCGTGGTCGGCCTGTCGCAGGACGAGCAGATGGCCCGCTTCGAGCAGCAGCGCCGCGCTTGGCTGCTGGCCGCCGGCGCCGGCAGCGCCCTGCTTCTGGCGGCGGTCGGCCTGGTCAGCGCCTGGTCGTGGCAGCTGGCCAAGGCGCGCCGCCGCGAGCGCCGGGCGCAGGAAACCTATGCCGCCGCCTCCGAGGCCAGCCCCGACGCCTTCTTCGTGCTGCGCACCGTCGCCGGCCCCGGCCGCTCGATCGCCGACTTCAGCATCGAGGCCACCAACAGCCGCGCCGAGCAGCTCACCGGCCTGCGCAAGGAGCAGATGGCCGGCCAGCGCATGTCGGTCATGCTGCCCGCCTCGCTGGGCGCCAGCATCTTCGACGACCTGGCCGCGGTGGCCCTCGATGGCGTGGCGCGCGAAGCCGAATGGCTGGCGCACACCGTGCCGGTGGCGGAGCGCTGGCTGCACCGCCAGGTGGTGGCGGTCGAGGGCGGCGTGGTCGCCATCGTGCGCGACATCACCGAGCGCAAGCTCGCCGAGCAGCGCATCCGCCACCTCGCCCACCATGACGACCTGACCGGCCTGCCCAACCGCAGCCTGCTGCGCGACCGCCTGGGACAGGCGATCCGCGACGCCGAGCGCAAGGGCGGCGCGGTCGGCCTGGCCTTCATCGACCTGGATGGCTTCAAGCTGGTCAACGATGGCCTGGGCCACAATGCGGGCGACGAACTGCTCAAGGTGGTGGGTGCGCGCATGGGCCGCTGCCTGCGCCGCACCGACACCCTGGCGCGCTTCGGCGGCGACGAATTCGTGATCCTGCTGCCCGACCTGTCGGGCGACCCGATGGCGATCACCCCGCTGCTCGAGAAGGTGCGCCAGGCGGTGACCGAGCCGGTGCAGGTCGGCGGCCAGGAAGTGCAGGTCAGCTGCAGCATCGGCGTGACCTTCTTCCCGCGCGACGGGGCCGACGTCAACACCCTGATGATGAACGCCGACGCCGCGATGTACCGCGCCAAGGACCTGGGCAGCAACAACGTCCAGTTCTATGCCAGCGAGATGAACGCCAGCGTCGAGGAAAAGCTGAGGCTGCTCGAAGGCCTGCGCGCCGCCCTCGACAGCTGCGCCGACGGCCATGCCGGCCCCTGCCAGTTCCAGCTCCTGTACCAGCCGAAAGTCGATCTGCGCAGCGGCCGCGTGTTCGGCGTCGAGGCCCTGATCCGCTGGCGGCATCCCGAGCACGGCATGGTGTCGCCGCTGCGCTTCATCGGCCTGGCCGAGGAGAGCGGCCTGATCGTGCCGATCGGGGAATGGGTGGTGCGCAGCGCCTGCCGCCAGGCCCGGGCCTGGTGCGCCGCCGGACTGCCGCCCCTGAGCGTGTCGGTCAACGTCTCGGCCCGCCAGTTCGAGGAAAAGCGCCTGGTCGAGCGCATCGCCGGCGCGCTGCGCGACACCGGGCTGCCGCCCGAGGCGCTGGAAGTCGAGGTCACCGAAAGCGCGATCATGCGCGACCTGGCGCGCTCGGTCGACAAGATGCGCGAGCTGAAGGCGATGGGCGTGTCGCTCTCGATCGACGACTTCGGCACCGGCTACTCGAGCCTGTCGGCGCTGAAGTCCTTCCCGATCAGCCGCCTGAAGATCGACAAATCCTTCGTGTGCGACCTGGCCGACAGCCCGGACGACCAGGCGATCGCGATGGCCGTGATCTCGCTCGGCCACAAGCTGAACCTGCGCGTCATCGCCGAAGGCGTCGAGACCGAACAGCAGCGCGACTTCCTGCGCGCCAACGATTGCGACGAGATGCAGGGCTACCTGTTCAGCCGTCCGGTACCGGCCGCCGACCTTGCCGCCCTGCTGGTCCACCCTCCACATTCCACGGGACAGACATGAACCTGTTGCGCCGCCTCGCGACCCTCCTGTACGGAACCGATCCCGGCCTGCGCCGGATGCTGCATTACTGGGCCTTCACCGCGGTCCTGTACTGCGCCTGCGCCGGCCTGGTGCTGCTGCAGGTGGAACATGGCTACACCCCCGCACCCGCGGCAAGGACGCTGATCCGGTTCGGCGTCTGCGGCGTGCTGGCGTTCTACCTCCTGATCCGCCTGAGCGCCAGGCTCGGGGTGGCGCCCGACCGGCTGGCCGTGTCCCAGGCCGTGTTCTCGCTGGTGTGCGCCATGTGGATGTATGCGGTTTCCGGCCCGCTGCGCGCGGCCCCGCTGAGCATGGCGGTGGTCGTCATCGCCTTCTGCATGTTCGCCGCCCGCCCGCGCCAGACCATGCTGCTGTCGCTCATCGCGACCGCCGGCGTGGGCGCGACCATGTGGTGGCTGCAGGCGCACGACCCGGCGCGCTTCCCGCCGGAGACCGAGGCGCTGACCTTCGGTTACCTGGCCGCCGCCCTGTTCTCGACCGCGGTGCTGAGCGGCGAGATGCACAAGCTGCGCGCGCGCCTGAAGCACCAGAAGCGCGAACTGACCGAGGCCCTCGGCACCATCCGCACCCTGGCCACGATGGACGAACTGACCTCGCTGGTGAACCGGCGCCACATGAACGAGGTGCTGGACGCCGAGGAGCGGCGCCAGCCGCACGGCGCCGGCACCTGCGTGGCGCTGCTCGACATCGACTTCTTCAAGCAGGTGAACGACCGCCACGGCCATGCGGCCGGCGACGCCGTGCTGCGCGCCTTCGCGGGCACCGCGCGCTCGGCGCTGCGCGGGCACGACATGCTGGCGCGCTGGGGCGGCGAGGAATTCCTGCTGCTGCTGCCGGACACCCGGCCCGCCGATGCGGAGAATGTGCTGGCGCGCATGGCCGAACGGGTGCACGCGATGCAGGTGCCGGGACTCGATCCCGGGCGCCGCATCAGCTTCTCGGCCGGCCTGGTCGAGCGCCGTCCGGACGAGCCCTTCGCCGACGCCATCAACCGCGCCGACAAGGCCCTGTACCGCGCCAAGGAAGCGGGACGCGACCGCATCATGGTGGCCTGAGCCCGCAAGGTGCTGGTAAGATCGGCGCATCCGATCCCGAGCCGCCCCATGGACGCCCCCGACCTCGCCGCCATTTCCGCCTATGTGATGCCCGAAGTCCCGCTGCGGCCTTCGGATGTCGGCTTCCTGTTCGGGACCCGCCATGGCGTGGACGAATTCTGCGCCAGCGCGCATGCGCTGTGGATGCGCGGGATGTTCCGCGTGCTGCTGGTGTCGGGCGGGGTCACGCCCGGCGACCGCCGGCCGGAAGCCGAGGTGATCGCCGCGCGCCTGCTCGCGCTGGGGATGCCGCGCGCGGCGCTGGTGCTGGAGACGAGGGCGACGAATACCGGCGAAAACGTGATCCTGGGCCGCGCGGCGCTGTCCGCCCGGCTCGACCTGGCGCAGGTGCGCAGCGTGCTGGTGATCGGCAAGGTCTGCGCCACCCGGCGCTACCTGATGACCATCGAACGCCACTGGCCCGGCCTGGCGCTGTCCGCCTGCCCGGTCAACTACTTCGGCGTGGAGGTCGGGCGCTGGCACGAGCACCGCGAGTTCCGCAGGCGCGTGCTGGCCGAGTACCAGAAGATTCCCGGCTACCTCGAACAGGGTTTCCTGAGCGAGGTAGCCGACTATGCGCCCTACCCCGCCCGCTCCCCCGCGCCCTAGCCGCGCAGGTCCGCCGCGCTCGGCGCCTGGGGCGGCGCGGCCGCGCGCAGGCGGCGGATCAGGCTGGCGGGGTCGGCGTCGACCAGCATCCGCTCCGCATGCTCGGCGCGCACGAAACCTTCCTCGCACTGGTGGCGCACGAAGGCGCTCAAGCCGTCGTAGAATCCGTTCACGTTGAACAGGCCGATCGGCTTGGCGTGGATGCCGAGCTGGGACCAGGTCACCATCTCGAACAGTTCCTCGAGCGTGCCCATCCCGCCCGGCATCGCGATGAAGCCTTCGGACAGGTCGGCCATCATGGCCTTGCGCTCATGCATGTCCTTGACCACGAACAGCCGGGTCAGGCCGGCGTGGCCGACTTCGCGCTCGACCAGCGCGCGCGGGATCACGCCGGTGGCTTCGCCGCCCAGGCGCAGCACCTCGTCGGCGATCACGCCCATCAGGCCGACCTTGCCGCCGCCGTAGACCAGGCCGACGTTGTGCTCGACCAGCGTGCGCGCCAGGTCGCGCGCCGCGTCGGCGTACAGGGGATTGGCGCCATGCGAGGCGCCGCAGTAGACAGCGATTGTTTTCATTGTTGGGCCTTACAGGAAATCGGTGCCGGGCCGAGCCTCGGCGGACAGCTTCTTGAGATATTCGTCGGACAGCTTCTCGAACAGCAGGCGGGTGTCGCCGCGCAGGTAGGGGCCGACCATCGACAGCACCTGGTAGCAGCCGCGCGCGAGGGCGTCGGCGATCGCCTGCTGCTCGCTGTACTTGCGCGGATTGCGCACGTACTCGTAGGACAGCCAGTAGGTCGCCACCACCACCATGTTGGTCGCCATCGCGCCGATCTGCGGGTCGGACGCTTCCAGCGAGCCTTCGCTGCGCAAATCCTCGCACAGCTGGCGCGCCACCTTGATCTTGTGCGCCAGGATCGCCTTGAAGTGCAGCTCGAGCTTGCGGTTACGCGACAGCAGGTCGTTCAGGTCGCGGTAGAAGAAACGGTAGCGCCAGATCAGTTCGAACATCAGGTGCAGGTAGAGCCACACGTCTTCCATGTTCGAGCGGCGTCCGGCCGGCACCGTCAGGATGCGCTCGATCTCCGCTTCGAACTGGACGAAGATCGAATTGACGATGTCGTCCTTGTTACGGAAGTGGTAATACAGGTTGCCGGGCGAGATATTCATCTCCTCGGCAATGACCGTAGTCGTGATATTCGGCTCGCCGAACTCGTTGAACAGCCTGAGCGAGAGCTCGAGGATGCGTTCACGGGTACGGCGTGGAGCTTTCTGTTGCATGGGGACGAGCTGAAATGTATTCCCGCAAGGATAACACCGAACGGTCGTTCGTAGAATGCTTCCTCGAATCGGGAACTGCCCCGGCCTGCCGGCTTGCACGGCAGTCCAGAAGCGGGCCTGGCGCGTGAAACGCCGCTGCCGAACGCGGCTTCTATACGTCCCCGCCCGCGCGCCGGGCGTGCAGGCGGAAGGCCAGCGCCATGCGCTCGCGCAGCGGGCCCGCCGCCGCCGGCTTGGCGTAGTGGCCGTCGATCACGCCGGCGTCCATCGCCGCCTCGATCTCGGCCAGGTCGAGCTGGCCCGACAGCATGATGCGCACCGTGGCCGGATGGCGCCGCGCGGCCTCGGCCAGGAACGCGGTGCCGGACATGCCCGGCATCGACTGGTCGCACAGGATCACGCCGACCGGCTCGCGCTCGAGCAGCGCCAGGGCCTCTTCGCCCGAGCCGGCGCCGAGCACGCGGTAGCCCTGCCCCTCCAGCATGTCGCCGAGCACGCCCAGCATGAAGCGGTCGTCGTCGACCAGCAGCAGGGCCGGCTGCGCGGCCGGCAGGAAGGCCTCCAGCTGGGCCACGAAGCCCTCCGGCTCGATCGGCTTGCTGATGTAGCCGTCGAAGCCGGCCGCCAGCAGCTTCTCGCGGTCGCCGCTCATCGCCAGCGCGGTCACGGCCAGCACCGGCACCCCGGCCAGCGCCGGCTCGGCCTTGAGGGCGGACAGGACCGCGAAGCCGCTCATGTCCGGCAGGTTGACGTCGCAGGCGACCAGGTCCGGATGCTGGCCGCGCGCCGCCGCCACCCCGCGCGCGCCATTCGATGCGACCAGCGGCGTATGGCCGAAGGCGTTCAGCAGGAAGGACATGAGTTCGATGTTGGCGGGATTGTCTTCGATGATGAGGATGCGGGCCACGAGGCACTCCGGTTGCGGCATTGGGGTGCACTGTACCACGCCGCACCCGGCGATCCGGTTTGCCGCGGCGGCCGGCGCCCGCCCCGTCGCCCTGCGCGTGGCGGCGCGCCGGCTCTCCCATAAGACAGAGAGTCAGGCCGCCGGGCCGGCTTTGCGCGCCCGGCCCAGGCGCGCGATTTCCTCCATGACCGCCGCCAGCACGCGCGGGTTGCGGCCCAGCGCCACGTGTCCGACGCCGCCGAAGGCCAGGTTGCGCGCGCCCGGCAGGACGCTCGAGGTCTGGGGCGCGATGATGTTGTCGTGGTGGGTATAGATCGAGGTGACCAGGGCGCGCGTGGCCGCCTCCTCGCAGGCGCCGAGCGCGCGCAGCCAGTCGCTTTCCGGCCCCTCCACCCCGAGGCGGCGCATCTGGGCCGCGTTCGCGCCGACCCCGAAGGCCGCCAGGCTGGTGCCGTGGTGCGGCGTGCCGAGCGTGATCAGGCGCGCCACCCGCCGGCAGCCGCCCGTGCGCATCCAGGCGCGCGCCACCAGTCCGCCCATGCTGTGCGCGACCACGATCACCTGCTCGCTGCCGGCCTGGGCGCACAGCGCGCGCACCGCGCCGTCGACCAGCGGCGCGTAGCCGTCGATGTCGCCGGTCAGCGGCTCCAGGTCGACCGAGGCATGGCTGATCCTGGCCGCATCGAGCAGCGGCAGCAGGTGCGACCAGTAGCCGCTGTTGCAGCCATAGCCGTGCAGCAGCAGCACCGGCGGCACGCCGGACTCCGGGTAGATCCGGGTGCGCGCCACGGCGCGCGTCATGTACCAGGACGAGTACAGCATGCTGGCCGCGAACTCCTCGGCGAACAGGGCCAGGCGCGCCCCCAGTCCCAGCTGGAACTGGCGGGGGGTCGGGCTGGCGAAGCGCGCGCTCATCGCGAAGTTGTTGGCGTTGATGAGCATGCGCACCAGCACCACGCTGCCCAGCCCCGCCGCCAGCGCCTGCCAGCGGCTGGCGCCGAACACATGCAGCGCGGCCAGGCCGATCCCGAGCGCGGCCAGCGCCTGCACCAGCAGGACCAGCTTGAGCAGGCTGCGCGCGCGCATGGCTTCAGGCCAGCGGCGCCGCCGGACGGCCGGTCAGCGCAGCGGCCAGCCTGCTCGCCAGGCGCGCCGCGATGCCGTAGATGCTCAGCTGCGGATTGGCGCCGATCGAGGTCGGGAACAGCGAGCCGTCGTGCACCGACAGGTTCAGCAGGCCGCGGTAGCGCCCGTCCGGATCGGTGACCCCGAGGCGCTCGTCGCCCGCCATCGCGCAGCCGCCCATCACGTGGGCCGAGGCCACCCGCGTCAGGTGCACGCGCTGCGGCAGCGCGGCGATCCCGCGCCGCGCCTCCTCCCAGCTGGTGTAGCGGCGCGCCATCTCGTGCGCCGGCTGCACGCTGCGCGCGCCGGCGGCGAACTGGATCTCGGCCATGCTGAGCAAGGCCCGGCGCGCGCCTTCCCACAGGGTAGCGTTCAGCGGATAGTCGAGTTCCGGGCTGCCGTCGGGCCGCAGGCGCACCGCGCCGCCCGGCGAGTCGGCGTGGAAGCCGTCGCGCAGCAGCGCCAGCATGCCCTGCATGTGCGGGAAATCGCGCATCATCGCCGCATGCCCCTCCCCGAAGCCGGGCATGGTGGTGGCCAGCAGCAGCGGATGCAGCGGCGGCGCTTCCAGCTTGTAGCCCAGCGGTCCGTCGATTGGGGCGGCGCCCAGGAAGTGGTCCGAATACACGGTCTGCGGCGCGCCGGCCCAGCCGTCCACGCGCTGCGGGAAGAAGGCGGCCGAGACCAGGGTCGGGTGCAGGAAGGTGCGCTTGCCGAGCTGGCCGCCGGGGTCGGGCGCCCTTGATCGCAGCAGCAGCGCGGGCGAATTGATCGCGCCGCCGGCCACCACCACGTGGCGCGCGCGCAGGCGCAGCAGGCGTCCGCTCGGCAGCACGCCGCCCGGGTCGAGGGCGTGGCACAGCACTTCCTCGACGCGCTCGCCGCGGATGCGCAGTGCCTGTGCGCGGGCGCGCGTGACCAGGGTCGCGCCCTGGTCGAGCGCGGCCGGGATGCAGGTCACCAGCATCGACTGCTTGGCGTTGGTGGGACAGCCCATGCCGCAGTAGCCGAGGTTCCAGCAGCCGCGCACGTTGCGCCGGATGAAGCCGGTCGGGATGCCCAGCCTGTCGGCGCCACGGCGCAGGATGTCGTTGTTCTCGTTGGGGCCGGCCTGCCAGTCGTCGATGCCGAGGCGCCGTTCGGCCATCGCGAACCAGGGCGCCAGCGCCTCCGGCGTGGCTTCGGCGAGCCCATGGCGCTGGCGCCACCACGCCAGGGTGGCGTCCGGGGTGCGGAAGCTCGAGGTCCAGTTGACGGTGGTGGAGCCGCCCACCGCGCGGCCCTGGAGGATGTTGATGCCCTTGTCCGCGCTCTTGCGCGCGGCCGATTCCTGGTACAGCGCCGGGTAGGCCTCGGCTTCGTCCATCCTGAAGTCGCGCGAGGATTTCAGCGGGCCCTCCTCGACCACGATCACCGACAGGCCGGACCTGGCCAGGATCTCGGCGCTGACCGCGCCGCCGGCGCCGCTGCCGACGATGACGACATCGGCCGTCATCGCGCGGTCTTCATGCAGGGCGGCGGCGTCGACCACCTTCCAGCCGCGCGCCAGGCCGGCCTGGATCGGATCGGGGACGAGGCCGTGCGCCGCGCTCATGCCAGCTCCGTCAACGGCCCGGGGTAGCCGATCGCCGCCCAGCTGGCCGGCTGGGCGTACCAGGCGCCCAGCACCAGGTCGTGCAGCGCGTGGTAGGCGGTGCGCAGCAGGCCCAGGCGGTGCAGGCGCCAGTCCTGCAGGAAGGCGCCGACCCGGTCGGGAGTGGCGTTGCGCCAGCCGTCCGGGATCCCGGTGAGCAGGCGGCGCGCCGGCGCCAGCGCCAGCAGTCCGAACAGGTCCTGGACTTCCTTCTGGGTGGCGGGCGGCAGGCCGAGGATGGCCGCGTGCACGCCGTCCGTCACGGAGGCGAGCGCCAGCGCGCGCCGGGCCGGGTCATCCGGCAGCGCGCCCGCCAGGAGCGCCGGGATGATCGCGTGCAGTGCGGCGCGCGCCTCGCCGTCGAGTGCGAAGCGGTGCGGCGGCGCGTGCCGCAAGCGGTACCAGGTCCCGCCGCCGGCCAGCGCCAGCGCGGCCAGGCCGCCCGCTGCCAGGAAAGTCCTGCGTGAAGTCGCCATCTCAGACCTCTTGTCGTTTTTTCGCCAGTGTACGCCAAGGGTCGGCGCAGGTCGGCGGGCTGGACTAGAGGATGGCGTCTAGCCGGAACCGGACTCCGGCCGCGCCTCAGCGCGGCGGCGTGTGCTTGAGGATCTGGCGCGCGATGCCGCGCAGGATGTTGACTTCCTCGGTCTCGAGCTGGGTGCGGGCGAACAGGCGCTTCAGGCGCGGCATCAGCTTCTTCGGATTGCCGGCATCCAGGAAGCCGACCGCCACCAGCGCCTCTTCGAGGTGCGCATACATGCCCTCGATCTGGGCCACGCTGGCGGCATCGCCATGGAAGCCGACGCCGCGCGCATCGATGCCGTCGCCGATGGCGGCCAGGCGCGCCTCGTAGGCCAGCACCTGGGCGGCCTGCGACAGGTTGAGCGAGGAATACTCGGGATTGGCCGGGATGTTGATCAGGACGTTGCACTGCTCGACGATGTGGTTCGGCAGGCCGAAGCGCTCGTTGCCGAGCACGAGCGCCGGGCGCAGTTCGGCCTGGGCGGCGGCGTGGGCGGCGAACTCGCGCGGGGTCCAGACCGGCGGCGAGAATTCGCGCAGGCGGGCCGAGACGGCGGCGGCGAAGTTGCAGCCTTCCAGCGCTTCGCCGATGCTGCCCACGATGCGGGCATTGCCCAGCACGTCGATCGCGCCGCTGGCGAAGGCCACCGCTTCCGGGTCCGTCAGGGGCTCGGCGCATTTCGGCGTGACCAGCACGAGCTCGCTGAATCCCATCGTCTTCATCGCGCGCGCCACGGCGCCGATGTTGCCGGCGCGACTGGTTTCGACCAGCACGAAGCGCAGGCGTTTGAAAAGAGAAGTGTCGATTTCGGTCGGGTTCATTTACAATAGCGCCATCGCGCGGTGCGAACGGTTGGAATTGGCGGACGAAGGTTCGCGATTGTAACGGGTTCGGCACCGCTTTGCTCTTTAATCTACTCTCATAGCTGACCGTTCACGGCGCCGCGTGCGTTGGTGGGCGTTCGCGTTTTTCACGGAAAGCCTTCATGCACCCAATGCTCAACACGGCCGTCAAGGCCGCTCGCCGCGCCGCCACCGTCATCAACCGCGCGTCCTTCGATCTCGACCGCATCACCATCTCCGAAAAGAATCATAACGATTTCGTCACCGACGTCGACCAGGCGGCGGAACAGGCGATCGTGGAGACGCTGCTGAAAGCCTACCCCGACCACGCCATCCTGGCGGAAGAAACCGGCGCATCGAGCAACCTGAACGACGAGAGTGAATTCGTGTGGATCATCGACCCGATCGATGGCACCACCAACTTCCTGCACGGCTACCCCAACTACTGCATCTCGATCGCGCTCCAGCAGCGCGGCGTAATCACCCAGGCCCTGGTCTACGACCCGGTCCGCAACGACCTGTTCACCGCCTCCAAGGGCGGCGGCGCCTACCTGAACGACAAGCGCATCCGCGTGCGCAACCACGACCGCATCGGCAAGGCCCTGCTGGGTGCCGGCCATGGCCCGGATCCGCGCGCGCTGGCCGAATACCTGCGCATGTACGAAGTGGTCGCCTCGCGCTGCCATGGCGTGCGCAGCGGCGGCTCGGCGGCCCTGGAACTGGCGAACGTCGCCGCCGGCCGCATCGACGGCTACTTCGAGAAGGGCCTGAAGGTCTGGGATATCGCCGCGGGCGCCCTGCTCGTGACCGAAGCCGGCGGCATCGTCGGCGAGTTCAACGGCGAATCCGAATACCTGCACAAAGGCGACGTGCTGGCCGCCGGTCCGAAGGTTTTCGGGGCCATGGTCACGCTGCTCTCGCCTTTCGCGTAAAATACCCTCCGTGCTTCCGGGACGACCGGCCTTGCCCTGCTCGCCAGGGTAGGCTGGCAGCATTATCCTGCTCGTCCCGCGTCACCGGCCGGAAAGCGCCGATCAAAAAACTTTCCACAGTGAAACATCTTTCACTATAATCCCAGCTAGCCGTACAGCGGCAGCGTCCGGGCATGCGGACTTTTTAATTCCGCCCGCCGCATTAGTAATTCAATTCCTGGACTGACGCCTCCTTTGGCGACGGGCCACTCTTTACTGAGAATTTATGTCATTTTCTACACTTGGCCTGTCCGAGGCCATCGTGCGCGCCGTCACTGAACAAGGTTACACCGCACCGACGCCGATCCAGAGCCAGGCGATTCCTGCAGTGCTGAACGGCGGCGACCTGCTGGCCGGCGCCCAGACCGGCACCGGCAAGACCGCCGGTTTCACCCTGCCGATCCTGCACCGCCTGTCGACCGACAAGGTCGGCAGCGCGCTGCGCAACAAGACCGTGCCGCGCCAGATCCGCGCCCTGGTCCTGACCCCGACGCGCGAGCTCGCGGCCCAGGTCGAGGAAAGCGTGCGCGTGTATGGCAAGTACACCAACCTGAATTCGGCCGTGATCTTCGGCGGGGTCGGCATCAACCCGCAGATCAAGCTGCTCAAGCAGGGCGTCGACATCCTGGTCGCTACCCCGGGCCGCCTGCTCGACCACGTCGGCCAGGGCACGGTCGACCTGAAGAACATCGAAATCCTGATCCTGGACGAAGCCGACCGCATGCTCGACATGGGCTTCATCCACGACATCCGCAAGGTGCTGGCGGTGCTGCCGCCAAAGCGCCAGAACCTGCTGTTCTCGGCCACCTTCTCCGACGAGATCAAGGCCCTGGCCGACCGCCTGCTGGACAACCCGGCGTCGATCGAAGTGGCACGCCGCAACTCGACGGTGGAAGTCATTGCGCAAACGATCCACCCGGTGGACCGCGACAAGAAGCACCCGATGCTGGCGCACCTGATCAAGACCAACAACTGGCACCAGGTGCTGGTGTTCACGCGCACCAAGCACGGCGCCAACAAGCTGGTGGAGCAACTGGGCAAGGACGGCATCGGCGCGATGGCGATCCACGGCAACAAGAGCCAGTCGGCGCGCACCAAGGCGCTGGCTGAATTCAAGGATGGCAGCCTGCAGGTGCTGGTGGCGACCGACATCGCGGCGCGCGGCATCGACATCGACCAGCTGCCGCACGTGGTGAACTACGACCTGCCGAACGTGCCGGAAGACTACGTGCACCGCATCGGCCGTACCGGCCGCGCCGGCGCCACGGGTGAAGCTGTCTCGCTGGTCTGCGTCGACGAGCACCAGATGCTGAAAGACATCGAAAAGCTGATCAAGCAGACCCTGCCGCGTCACGTGATCCCCGGTTTCGAGCCGGATCCGACCGCGCGTGCGCAGCCGATCCAGCTGCGCAGCGGCGCCCCGGGCCATGCCAACCGTGGTGGTGGTCGTCCGGGCGGCAACCGCAGCGCCGGCAGCGCCGGCAACGGCGCCAAGCCGCGCGCCCCAGGCGCCGCCCCCTCCAGCGCCCCGAAACGCAGCGGCGCCGGCGCCCGCTCCCACTCCCCGGCCTCCCGCCCCAACCGCGACCGCTAAGCCCAGGCCAGGCCCAAGCCAGGGCCAGGAAAGCTAAACGTAGGGTCAGAGTAGAATTAACAGACAACTTTTAAAAGTTTCCGTTAATTCAACTCTGACCCTATTTCTTTTAGCCAAGCTCAGCACTCCCAATAATTAGGGTCAGAGTCTAATGCGGTTAAGTTAAGCCACCTTTGATCATTTGGCTGTTGTAAACGTGTAGCGGCTCTGTTAACCTGCGGTTCCGATGCTAGCCGATACCCTCCCACTTGTAACCGCAGATCTTCCCGCTCCTGATTGGCAACGGCTGGGTGAGCATCTGCCAGTTGAGTGGATCGAGCAGGCGCTCAGCCATACAGGTAAGGCGAGCATTCGACGAAGACGTTTGCCAGCACAGCAGGTAGTGTGGCTGGTCATTGCGTTGGCCTTGTACCGTCATCGTTCGGTACGGCA
>NZ_KB908106.1 GCF_000382345.1 Massilia niastensis DSM 21313 | reverse complement strand
GTTCCAACGCTGGCGCCATTGCTCGACACTGTTCAAATGCACCGAGAACTCGTCAGCAGTCTCTTGCAGGGTCAGTCCCTGACTCAACCGCAAGATGCCTTGGGCGCGCATACGTGCCCGTGGATGAGGATGGAAAATCCCCATGTCCCGCAGCGTCCGACGCTCGGCATCGGACAACATTAACAGTTTCATCGCAGTGACTCCTGCAGCAGTCTCCGATCTGAGTTTAACTCAAAATTTTCGGAGACTACTTAGTCCTTCATTACGCAGTACGGCCATTGCGAAGCCCGAGTTGTTGCTGCTGCGTCCGATAAATGTGTCTCTGAGCGCCTTTGATGGGAAAGGTTTATCGGGAGGGAGCGCATTCAGGCAGGCCGCGATTTTGTCGATCGGCACGCGCTCGCGGCTGAAGTAGCCGCCGCTTTCGTTGCCGGTGATGGCGATATAGAGCTGCTGGCGATCGGCATCCGCGAGTACCTGATAAGTGATGCCGCCTTCGGCGTTCTTGCCGAGCTTTTTGCATTTACCTTCCTTGAGCAGCCAGTATGTAACGCCAGCGTCGCTTTCTGCTGCTGGCGTTGTCTGTACGGTATCGCTGTTTGGCTTGGTAGCTTTTGCGTTCATGTTTTTCCTTTTGTGTAGAGGGCTGGTTAGCGGCGATATTTCAGTGAGAACTTCAGATCCAGGCTGCGAAGGGGGCTGGACTTGGCGGTCTTGAAGATGGCATTGGCGCGCAGTGTCTTCAGCGCTGTGCTGGCTTGTGATGCAGGCTTTGCCTTGAGGGTTGTATTTGGTGGCTTGGTCATTCGGGTACCTGAAACGAAAAAGCCCGAAGGGCCTGGGCCATTCGGGCTATGTTTGCTAGAGCGCTTGCGTCAGAAAGCCACGTTGAACTTCCCTTTGTATTGAGGGGCGCTAGCCAGCGATTTGCGCACGGCGGAGTTAATGATCATTTGGGCAAACCCCTCCGGCGTGAACTGGATGCCGCTTTTCGCTTCGCCGGGGCTGACGTACATCACCACCTCGGTTGCCTTCGAAAAAGGCTCCACATCGAAGTTGACGTAGCCCTTCTCTATCTTGAAGCCGTCATTGGCTTCGTAGCTGAAGTTGCAGACCGTCCGCCCGTTGGCGGTGCGTATGCCTTTTGTGGCGGCGTCGGTGAAGCGGTAGGAGAGCTTCTTGCTGATCGATTCCGGCAGGACGTAGGTATCGAGCTTGACGATGGGGCGGCCCCACATCGGATCGACCATATTCCCGAATTCATCCAGGCTGACGTTCTTCATCGCACGCGGGCCGATGGCGGCCAAGTAGCTAGCAAGCGCCTTGTTAATGGCGGGGATATAGGCGCTGCAGGTGGGCGCGGCAGACGCTGGGCCCGAGAGCGACGCGAACAGGATGCTGGCGACGGCGATACTGATATTCCGAATGGGGTTGGCTGCGCGGCGATACTGCTTGCCTGACCAGATTGGTTTGGCCGTGGTTTTCATCATTGATGGATTGCCTTTTCTGTGTAGTCATAAAGAAAAAGCCCAAGACCTTGTAGGGGCTTGGGCTTTGGCTGGGATCAACCATCAGAATGATATATGCGAGAGATGGGCGGCGATTCGGGGGCGTTCCGGAGGAGGGGTTACCTCTTTTTCCACTTGGCCCAATCCCCCGGGAAGACTCCATCTCTAGGATTACTTGGTGCAGGCGTCGGCGTTGGTTTTGGCGTTGGATTCGTCGAGTCTTGCTTCTTCGTCATGGGCGGTTTCTCCGGCTGCATGGATAGTCTAAGGAAGTTGCATACTAGCACTATCTTGATGGATTCTCGGCCAGCTATTTGACGTGCTTACCTGCGGTCGTTGAGCGGCAATTGATGGATTTTTTGCAAACTACTTGATGCTGTTGCAATCCATTTATTGCTATACTTTATGTAGATTTTCCCTCAATGCAACTGAATGGATTCACATGCCTATATTGCAATCGGAGTTAACTCGCGCCTCATCACGGGGCGTCATCCGTAAGAGTGTTGTGGCGCGCTCGGGCCAGCCCACGGCGTTCCTGTGCCACTCGCACCTGGATCGGACGCTTGCCGAAGGCCTTCAGACTTTGCTGCACGAGGCGGGATGGGAGGTTTATATCGATTGGCAGGATGCCGACATGCCAGCGTCGCCTAATCGAGTGACCGCAAGTCGTATCCAAAGCCGTATTGTGTCCGCAGATTGGTTCCTGTTTCTAGCAACCGCGAACTCCACGGCATCAAGATGGTGTCCGTGGGAAATTGGTTATGCAGATGGTAAGAAGCCGGTGGGACGCATTGCAGTGATCCCAACCACAGACACTTCCGGAAGGCATCACGGGAATGAGTATCTGCAGCTGTATCAGCAGATCACGCCAGCCGACGTTGGTGGCCTTGCGCTGTTCCCTGCAGGTCAAACCACGGGTGGGAGTTTTGTCAAAAACTTGTAGCAGGTAGCACTTCGCGCGCAGTACTGGGAGGGCTCGGTTACCTCATCAGGTGCACCAATGTGCAGCAGTTGAATATCTCACTCAATCGGAGACTAGATGGCGCTTTACGAACTCGCAGTCTTGGGCGCGCCCACCGCCGAACAGCTCGCTAAGTTTCAAGAACTGTTGCACGTCGCATGCGGGCAATTTCAACTCAAGTTGGGACATGACATTGCGTTGACCATCCAGCCGGAAGAATTTAGACCCGGTAGCAGAGCCGCAGCTGCAGCAATTTTCTTCGGAGGTATTGGTTCAGTCGATGTGGACATTGCAAAGGTAATTGACTGTGAAGCGATGACAATATTGCCGATTGCGTCTAGTGATGCTGCTGTAATGACCGAAATCCCACCACCGCTGCGCCGGTTGAATTGCCTTTTTGCGGATAAGGTGACGCCGGAACGCATTTTCCATGCACTTCTTGAATGTCTTGGCCTGCTGCCAAGACAAAGGCGGGTCTTTTTAAGCTACAGGCGAAATGAGGCTACGCCAGCAGCAGTGCAACTGTTTGCTGAGTTATCGTCACGACAGTTCGAGGTTTTTCTCGATACCCAAGGCATCGGCCCGGCTGTCGACTTTCAGGAAACCCTGTGGCATCAATTATGTGATGTTGACGTACTGGTGATGCTGGAAACACCGGGGTATTTCGAAAGCCGCTGGACGAGCGCCGAATACGGAAGAGCTTTGGCAAAAGGAATTGGTGTCTTGCGTATTCAGTGGCCGGACACCACGCCCTCGATCCATACTGGCACGGCAAGCTTGGTTGAAGTTATCCCTGAAGAGCTCGACGCGGTAGGACAATTTGCGACGTCCGCCATCGATAGGGTTTGCGCACAACTAGAGGATGTCCGAAGCCTGAGTCATGCTACAAGGCACCTAAGCATGGTGACTGCGGTTCAGGATGCTGTTCAGCAAGTGGAAGGGAAAATTGACGGTATTGGACCCAATAGGACGATATATTTAACCTTGCGCTCCGGTCGGAAGCTGATGGTGCAACCCACAATTGGGGTGCCGACGTCGACCATCCTGCAGGAAACTTTCGAACGGGCAGGAGCGGACGAAAGTGCGATCGTATATGATCATTTTGGTTTGAAACGTAGTTGGCAATCTCATATGAATTGGTTGGCGCAAAAAGTTCCCGGCGCTCGATGGATTAAGAAAACTGATGCCGCCTGGGATCTTGGCGGCTGGGAGGCAAATTGATGCGCCGAATATTCCTTTCAGCAAGTATTCCACAGCCGGGCCGAGGAGACTTTCACCTGACCGCCAATCCGTTTCTTATCCAGTTCGCGATCCGCGAGTTGCTGACTGTCTGCCTTGGGCGTCGACTCCTAGTTTGGGGCGGGCATCCTGCCATTACTCCAATGGTCTGGGCAGTATGTGAGGAACTTGGGGTGGAATATTCCAAGACTGTTACTTTATATCAGAGCAAGTTATTCGCCGATTATTTCCCGGCTGAAAATGCACGATTTGGAAACGTGGTACTGGTCGACGCAGTTGACGGCGATCGGGAGCAAAGCCTTCTAAAAATGCGTACCGAAATGTTGTCCGGCACTTTCGAGTCAGCAGTGTTTGTAGGCGGGATGGATGGCGTTATCACTGAGAGCTCTATGTTTCAGAAAATGCACCCGCAGGCTAAGGTGTTGGCCCTTCGCTCACCCGGCGGCGCTGCGCTAAATTTAGCTGATCAACTGGGGCAAGCTGGGGATCGAATTGACTTTGCAAGACTGTTTCACGAAGAACTGGGTATTTCGGCTACGGAGAGACGCGACCAAATTCCATAAAAAGAATGTGGCCTGCTTGTGTCGCGGAGACCATGTAGATTGAGTCAATGTAGTTTTGTTTGGAGAGATAAATGGCAAGGAAGGTTTTCTTTAGCTTTAAATACGAAGACGTTACGCGCGCAATGGTTGTTCGCAATAGCGCGATTACCAAGGGTAAAGAAGCCGCTGGTTTTATCGACAAAGCGGATTTTGAAGAAGTAAAACGAAAGGGTAAGCAAGCTATCAAGAATTGGATCGACGAACAGATGAAAGGAACCTCTGTGACCGTCGTTCTTGTGGGAGAGAATACCTGCGATAGCGAGTGGGTCGCGTATGAAATTGAGCAAAGCAAGCTCAGGGGCAACGGTTTGCTTGGCATTGATATCAGCAAAATTAAAGACTTTAACGGCAATACTACTGAGCGGTGCGGAGAAATTCCTGTCGGCTACGATTTCTATCGTTGGAATGCAGACGACGGCTTCACCAATTTGGGTGATTGGGTCGAGAAAGCTGCCAAGGCTGCTGGGAAGTAATAGAAGGCTAGTAGATGCACGGGTGACAGCGCTTCTACTTGATTGTCATTTTGGTAGGTTTGCTGCTGGCGAAAGCCTAGTGCATTGGGTGCTTGACGCTTGCCGGATATGGACCGAACGCACGGAGGTGCTTCTTGAAAACGAAAACGCCGACCTGCATGGGTCGGCGTTTTCACTTTTTATTCTTGGTGGCCCGGGGCGGAATCGAACCACCGACACAAGGATTTTCAATCCTCTGCTCTACCAACTGAGCTACCAGGCCAGGAGAGCGCCATTATAGCAGCGTTTTCGCGGGATAAACAATCCGTGTCGCAACAGTCACGCACGGCCGGCAATGCGCTCGGCATGCTGGTGCTCCAGTTTCAGGCGCAGTTCGCGCCGGCCCTTGGCTTCCTCGCAGCGGCGCTTTTCGTCGGGCGTGCCCGGTTCGAGCTGCGGGATGGCGACCGGCTTGCGGTCGTCGTCCACGGCCACCATCGTGAAGAAGCAGCTGTTCACGTGGCGCACCGACTGGCCGCGGATGTCTTCCGCCACCACCTTGATCCCGATTTCCATCGAGCTGCGGCCGGTGTAGTTCACGGCGGCCAGGAAGGTCACCAGTTCGCCGACGTGGATCGGCTGGCGGAAGGTCACCTGGTCGACGCTCATGGTGACGACATAGCGTCCGGCATAGCGGCTGGCGCAGGCGTAGGCGACCTGGTCGAGCAGCTTGAGGATGGTGCCGCCGTGGACGTTGCCCGAAAAATTGGCCGTATCGGGCGTCATCAGCACTGTCATGCTGAGTTGGTGGGCAGGCAGATTCATGATTGAACTCGACTAAAAGGGAATATGTGTTCTGGATGGTGCCTGATAAGCAAGACTTGGGCAAGCCAGGCGGCCGAAGGGGAGAGCGGCGAACATGGACGGACCGCGAACGGCCTTTTTCCGTGCTCGAAAAATGCATATCAAAATAAAAAGAAAATAGTAGAGCGCAGCACGGGGATCGGATAGGCTCGGCGAATGAACAGCGATCTTCCCCCATCCGGCGGCTCGGTGCACTGGCACCTCGGGCCCATCATCGACGCGCTGCGCACCTCGCGCGAGACCACCCATAACATCCGCCACCAGGGACGGGTGCGCGAACTGCCTTCGCGCGACGTCCTGAAGCAGGTCGTCGACGGCGTCTCGGCGGCGCTGTTCCCGACCCACTACGGGCGCCCCGACCTGAACGACGAAAGCATCGACTTCTTCGTCGGCGACACGCTGACCGTCACGCTCGACCGGCTGGCCGAACAGGTGCGGCGCGCGCTGCGCTTCTCGGCGCAGCACGAGCAGGGCGAGGAAACCGAGCTGGTCGAGCGCGCGCGCACGATCACGCGCGACTTCGCGGCCAGCCTGCCGGCGATCCGCGCGCTGCTGGTGTCGGACGTGCAGGCGGCGCTGGCGGGCGACCCGGCCGCCACCTCGGTGGCGGAAATCATGCTGTGCTACCCGGGCACCATCGCCATCCTCTACCACCGGCTGGCGCACTGCCTGTACCGCCTCGGCGTGCCTTTCCTGGCGCGCCTGGTCGCCGACATCGGCCATTCCCTGACCGGCATCGACATCCATCCGGCCGCCACGATCGGCGGCAGCTTCTTCATCGACCACGGCACCGGGGTGGTGATCGGCGAGACGGCCATCCTCGGCGAGCGCGTGCGCCTGTACCAGGCCGTCACCCTGGGCGCCAAGCGCTTCCCGACCGACCACAGCGGCGCGCTGGTGAAGGGTACGCCGCGCCACCCGATCGTCGAGGACGACGTGGTGATCTACGCCGGCGCCACCATCCTGGGCCGCATCACGGTCGGCGCCGGATCGACCATCGGCGGCAATGTCTGGCTAACCCAGAGCGTGCCGCCGGGGAGCAACGTGTCGCAGGCGCAGATGCGCAACACCTAGGCCGCGCGCTTCCCGGGTAACGGCGCCTCAGCGTTTGTCGAGGCGGCGCGCGAGCCGGGCGCCGCCGAACTGGATCAGCTGCACCAGCGCGACCAGGATGGCGACGGTGACCGCCATGACGTCGGCCTCGAAGCGCTCGTAGCCATGGCGGAGCGCGAGGTCGCCGATGCCGCCGCCGCCCACCACCCCGGCCACCGCCGCATACGACAGGAAGCTGATGGCGAGCACCGTGAGCGCCAGCACCAGTCCCGAGCGCGCTTCGACCAGCAGCACCCGGGTGACGACCTGGAGCCGCGAGGCGCCCATCGCATGGGCGGCTTCGATCACGCCGCGCGGCACCTCGCGCAGCTGCTGTTCGACCAGGTGCGCGAAACAGGGCACGGCGACGAAGGACAGCGGCACGGCGGCCGCCAGCGGGCCGATCGCGGTGCCGGCCAGCACCCGGGTGAGGGGCGCCAGCGCCACCACCAGGATCAGGAAGGGGAAGGCGCGCACCGTGTTCACCAGCCAGCCCAGGGCCTGGCCGGCGCGCCGGGGGCGCGCGGAGCCGCCTTCGCCGGCCAGGAACAGGGCCACGCCCAGCGGGCCGCCTAGGACGGCGGCGGCGCACAGGCCGATCCCCAGCATGAGCAGGGTCTCCCCGAACGCGCGCCCCAGTTCGGGCGCAAGAAGGAGCAGGCGTTCAGGCATGGAGCGCTCCCGGCACGGCGGCGCAGCCTTCGGTGCCGTAGAACGCCAGTTCGCGCCCGAGCGCCGTCTTGCGCGGGGCGCTGCGGTCGCCGAGCGCGAACTGCTCGGCGATCCGGCCGTCCTCGACCACCGCCACCCGGTGGCACAGGCTGCCCAGCACCGGCAGCTCGTGGCTGGCGATGACGATCGTGGCGCCGAGCCGCTGGTGGATGTCGCGCAGGGTGTCGAGCAGCGCGCGGGTGGTTTCCGGATCGAGGGCGGACGTCGGTTCGTCGCACAGCAGCACCTCCGGCTGGCCGGCCAGCGCGCGGGCGATGGCCACGCGCTGCTTCTGCGCGCCCGAAAGCCGGGCCGGGTAGCTGCCGGCCTGGTCGGCCAGGCCGACCCATTCCAGGCATTCGGCCACGCGCGCGGCCAGGCGCGGCGCGTTCAGGGCGCCGTGGAGGCGCAGCGGGAAGGCCACGTTCTCGAACACGGTGGCGTTCTGCAGCAGGTTGGCTTGCTGGAAGATCATGCCGATCCGGCGCCGCGCATCGCGCAGGTCGCGTTGCCCGAGGCGCGTGAGCTCCTGGCCGGCGACGGTGACGCTGCCGCTGTCCGGGCGTTCCAGCAGGTTGATCAGGCGCAGCAGGGTGGATTTGCCGGCGCCGCTGCGGCCGATCACGCCGAAGATCTCGCCGCGCCGGATCTCGAGCGAGACCGCGCGCAGCGCCTCGACGCGGCGGCCGCCGGGCAGCAGGTAGGCCTTGCTGGCGTTGTCGATCCGGACCAGGGGCGCGCGGCCGGCAGGCAGGGGTGAGGAGACGGCGTCCACGATGTCAGGAATACGAAGTCGGGTCGGGCAGGCGGCCATCGAGGGCATAGCGGCCGAGGTCGCGCAGCTTGTAGTCGACCGGGTCGTGCAGCGTGTGCACGCGCGCATTGCGCCAGAAGCGGTCGAAGCCGAAGCGCGAGGTGGTGGCGCGCGCGCCGGTGAGCTCGAACATCTGGTTGCTGACCTCGAGCGCCGCCTGGTGCGCCAGCACCTTGGCCTCGGCCGTCGCGATCGCCACTTCGCCGCGTTCGCGCGGCGTGAGGGATCGCCCCTTGCGGAAGGCCTGGTCGAGCAGGCGCGCCGCATGGTCGGCCAGCACCACGGCCGGGCGCAGGGACAGCCACAGCTGACCGTAGCGGTGCTGGATATAGGGGTCGTCGGTGATGTCGTCCACGCCGGCGGCGAACCAGGGGCGCGCATGTTCCAGCGTGTAGCTGCGCGAGGCGTCGAAGGCGCCCAGCGCGATGCCGAGGTAGAGGTTGGCCATCACCAGCTGCGTCACCTGCGAGCGCAGGGTGGCGCGCACGCCCGGCGCCTGGCCGGGCGCCTGCAGCACCAGGGCGGTGGGCAGGTAGACCTTGTCGAAGCGGACGTTGCCGCTGTCGGTCTGGCGCTGGCCGAAGGCGTCCCAGTCGGCTTCCACCTGCACGCCCGGCTGCGCGGTCGGGAGCACCGCGACCAGGGACGCGCCGGCATGCGCGTCCCAGGCGGACACCGTCAGCCAGTCCGAACCGACCGAACCGGACGAGAAGCTCTTCACGCCGTCCAGCGTGTAGCCGGCGGGGCCGGCAATGGCGCGGGTATGCTTGTCCAGCGCGTTCATGGCGTTGCCCCAGAACAGGCGCTGGCGCACGGTGGCGGTCAGCAGGCTGCGCTGTTGCAGTTCGCTGCCCTGCAGCTGGATGCCGGCCAGTTGCAGGTGATGGAAACCGAAGACGTGGGCCAGCGCGCTGTCGGCCTGCGCGAGCGTGCGCACGCAGGCGTTGACGGTGGCCCAGTCGGCGCCCTGGCCGCCGAATTCGGTGGGGATGGACAGGGTGAGCAGCCCCGAGTCGCGAATCAGTTCGCGCTCGTGCGCCGCATGTCCGCCGGCGCGGTCGCGTTCGACGGCGGTGGCGGCGAAACGCTCGGCCAGCCTGTTGGCGACGGCGAGCGGATCGGCAGGCGTGTCCCGGGATGAAGGACGCAGCTGGTGCAGGGATGAAGACATGGACGGAAGGCTCCTGCTGTTGATCGATGAGCCCAGTGTGCATCGCAGGCGCCGTCGCGTGAACGAAGAAATATGGCCTTCGATATACGCGAAAAGTTAAAGCAGCAATCGCATATCCATGAGCGAAACAATTCGTTTGCCTGCCCTGGCGCGCGCCTTACGCTGTGCAGGTCGCTTAAGGAGAACGGAACCACATCATGAGTATTGTCCTGTTGGGCGGAAGCCCGTCGCCACAGTCTTCGTGCAGCCGGCTGCTGCTGCACATCGGGGAAAAGCTCGCGCTGCACGGCCACCGCACGGCGCGCCTGGAAGTGCGCGAGCTGCCGGGACCGGCCCTGCTGCGCGCCGACACCGCGGATCCGGAGCTGGCGCGCGCCGTGGCGCTGGTGCGCGACGCCGACGCGCTCGTGGTGGCCACCCCCATCTACAAGGCCTCGTACACCGGCATCCTGAAGCTGTTCCTCGACCTGCTGCCGCAGGACGGCCTGGCCGGCAAGCTGGTGCTGCCGATCGCCACCGGCGGCAGCCAGTCGCACCTGCTGGCCCTGGACTACGCGCTGCGGCCGGTGCTGGCCTCGATGTGGCCGCGTTCCATCCTGCCCAGCATCTATGCGACCTCGGAGCAGGTCGGGCAGGACAGCGCCGCCGGACTGCGGCTGGCGCCGCCGATCGCGGTGCGCGTGGCCGACGGCGTGGACCAGCTGGCCGCCGAACTGCAGGCGCTGGCCGCACGCGCCGTGGCGCGGGAGTCGCGCCGCACCGCGCCGATCGCCGCCTGATCCGGCCGTGAAGGGCATGCCATGGCATCGGCGCGCCGCGCGCGCCTTTGCTATCATGGAACGATGTCCATCCTGCTCGTTCCCGGCTATATGCTCGACGAGACGCTCTGGGACGACGTGAGCGACCGGCTGGCGCCGTATGGCCCGCTGGTGCACGCCGACCTGCGTCACGATTCCACCATCGACGCCATGGCGCGCCGCGCGCTGGACAGCGCCCCGCCGTCCTTCGTCCTGATCGGCTTTTCGATGGGCGGCTATGTCGCCCGCGAGATCCTGCGCCAGGCCCCGGAGCGGGTGCGGGCGCTGGTGCTGATCGCCACGTCCACCCGCGCCGATTCGCCGGCCCAGCGCCAGCGCAAGGGCGTGATCGCGAAGGCGGCGCCCTCGGTGTCGTTCTCGGGCCTGAGCCGCACCGCGATCGCGACCTCGCTGCATCCGAAGGAAGGCAACAACGAGGCGCTGATCGACAAGGTGCGCGCCATGGGCGTGCGGCTGGGCGGCGACACCTTCCGGCGCCAGTCGGTGCTGGAGCGGGCGGGCGACCTCGAACTCCTGCACCAGATCCGCTGCCCGACCCTGGTCATCGCCGCCGCCCAGGACCGCCTGCGCAGCCTCGACGAGTCCGAGGAGATGCATGCCGCCATTCCCGGCGCGCGCCTGGTCGTCATCGAAGACAGCGGCCACATGATTCCGCTCGAGGCGCCGGAGCGGCTGGCCGGCGTCATCCTTCCCTGGCTCGACGGCGTGCTGCGCTAGCCCGCCTGCGCGTACCAGCCGCTCAGGCCGCGGATCGCTTCTTCCTTGAGCTTGGCCTCGATCTCGATCCACGGCGCCATCCGGTAGGACGAGGGCATGGTCGCGATCAGGTCCGCATGCTGGCGGTCGTTGAAGCCGCTGCGGCCGTTCGAGATATGGACCAGCTGGTGCGCCGGCTCGCGCCAGGTGGCGCGCGCCTTCAGCAGCATCGCGCCGACGCTCGGGTGCTCGTAGCTGTCCAGTTTGTCGTGCACGACGTGGTGGTGGGCGTCGAACACCATCGGCACCCCGGCGCGCAGGCAGATCGCGTGGATCTCATCGGCGCCGTAGGCATATTCATCGTTCTCCAGGCCGATGCGGCAGCGGATGCCATCCGGCAGCGCGGCGATGCGCTCGACCAGCGCGTCGGCGCGCTTCGATTTGCCGCCGTGGATTTCCAGCAGCGCCCAGGGAGAGCGGGGCTGGTCCAGCAGGTCCATGATGTCGGCGTGCATGCGCAGGATCTTGACGCTGTTGGCGACCACGCCTTCCGAATCGGAATTCAGCACCACGAACTGGTCGGGATGCATCACCAGGCGGATGCCGCGCTCGAGGGCGCGCCGTCCCGAACGGGCCAGCGTCTGCGCGAATCGTTCCAGGATCTCGCGGCCGAGCGGCTCGTCGGCGAACGGGAAGATCGACGACGGCAGCCGGTACAGCGCAATGCCTTCGCGCTCGCAAAAGCGCATGGCGGCGTCGAAGGTCTGGATGTTGTCGCGATAGATGTCTTCCAGCAGCCGGCGCTGGCCGTCCTCCGACTGCTCCAGCAGCCGCTTGCGCGTCAGCGCGCGGTAGCGGACATCCTTGGAGGTGGTGATGCAGACGAGACCGAGCTGTGGTTGCATGGGCGATAGTCGTGAAGGCCGTGCGGCTGTCGGAGGAAGTCTAGCCGAAGCCGGCTTTTGGGGAGGCACGGCAGGCGCGCCCGGAGGATCAGCGCGGGCGGGCGAACACCTGGGTCCAGTAGATGATGCCGGGCCGCTGCCCGGCGGCGACGCCGTAGGCCGCACCCATCTCGGTGAAGCCCGGGTTCATGATGTTGGCGCAATGGCCTGGGCTGTCGAGCCAGCCCGCCACGGCTTCCTCGGGCGAGTGCGGCCCGAAGGCGATGTTCTCGCCCACGCGCCCCCAGAGGTAGCCGGCGCGCTGCACGCGCTCGGCCGCCATGCTGCCGTCCCTGGCCTGGTGGCTGAAATAGCGGCGCGCGGCCATGTCGCGGCTGTGGCCCAGCGCGGCCTCGCCCAGGGACGGGTTCCAGCGCACCGGCGGCGCCGGCGGGAAATGCTGGCTGCCGCAGTGGCGGGCGCTGGCGCGCGCAGCGTTCACGCCCTCCAGGACCGCCCGCCCGGCGTCGCGCCAGTCGGGATAGGTGCTCGACGGCAGCGGCGGCGCGGGACGGGCCAGCACGACGGTCCACTCGTTGCCGCTGCGGACAGTGCCGATCGCGGCGAAGCGCGTACTCAGCAGTGTCCGGCAGTATTTCTGCTGCATCACATGCATGGCGGCCGCGGCGTCTTCCGGTCCGGTCACCGAGATGGCCTCGGCCTGTTCGGCCGCGTAGCCGGCCCGTTCGAGGGCGTTCTCGATGAAGGTGGCAGGGCCGATGCGCACACTGGCCAGCGCCGGATGCGCCTGCAGGGCCGCGACCGGCGCCGCGGGACGTCCGGCGCAGGAACCGGGCGCTGCCCGGTAGGCATTGACCAGCGCGGTGAGCCGGGCGGCGCCGTCGCCGGGCGCCGGCAAGGCGCCGGCGCTGCCCGGGAACAGCAGGGCAGCGGGCAGGGCGGCCAGCACAGCCGTGTGCGCCCGCAGGCCGCGCAGGGGAAGATTCAGGATGGTCGAACCAGTCATGTGCTCAGTGTAGGCCGGACGGCCCGCCAGCGCGACAGGGAAGATTGCCTGCCGCTCACTGCTGCGCGGGTCGCGGCTCCTGGCCCTGGGTGGTGCGCACCAGCTTCGACAGGTCGAGTCCTTGTGCCGACAGCCGCTCCAGCAGGGCGTCATAGGCGGCCTGGTCGACTTGCGGGGTGCGCGACAGGATCCACAGGTATTTGCGCTTCGGGTCGCTGACGGCGGACAGCTGGTAGTTGTCGTCGAGGTCGATCACCCAGTAGTCGCCCCAGACCATGGGAATGAAGGACAGGAAGGCCGGCGCGAACCGGACTTTCAGCTTCGGCGAGGTCTCTTCGCCGATCTGGCGTGCGACGCCCTCGGCCACCTCGGCGCCGCCATCCTTGGTACGGCAGCGGTTGACGACCTGCACCTGGCCGTCGGCGCGCAGGCTGTAGGTCGCGGTCGTGTCGCCAACGCATTTCTTCTGGAAGTCATTCGGGAACCTGGCGATCTCGTACCAGTTGCCCATGTAGCGGTTCACGTCGAGCGACGGGATGGTGGCGAGCGTCTTGCGCGCGCCAGGGGCATCGGCGAGCGCGGCACTGGCGTGCAGGCTGAGCAGGAAAAACACGGCAGTCAGTGTCTTGTGGATCATCGTGGGCCTTTGAAGAACATGGAGTGCCCGTATCATAAATGCAATTGTCTCTTTCAGGAGGTTTGTGCGTGGAACCCCGATGTCAGCTTGTCCTGGAGCGCCGCATCGACCAGCCGACCAGGCTTGCACCGGCCAGCAGCATCCAGGCGTGCTTCGGCTCCGGCACCGGACTGACGTAACTCCAGGTCGCGGAACCCAGCCGGTCCGCCGAGCTGAAGTAGGTGAGCAGCGTCGTCGCCCCCGCGTTGTCGCCTTCGCCCGGCCCGAGCGAGGCATGGAACAGGGAGCTGGACAGCAGCAGGTTGTCGAAGGTGTTAAAGCTGCGTTGCTGGTCGAAATCGGTCAGGCCGACGAAAGGCAGATTGCCCTTGATCGAGGTGTGCAGTTCGCTGGTCGCGCTCACGGCCGCGCCGTCGCCGGCGATTCCGTAGCCGGAGACCGAGGCGATATCGGGCCGGTCCTGGCTCCCGGCGCCGGCCGCGGCAAGCGCGACCCTGGCGAACCGGGCGTCGTCGACGGTCCAGGCGTAGCTGCCGCCGCCCACGCTGACCTGGCCAGTGACCAGCGTCGGCCGGGAAGGATCCTGGAGCGCCTCGTTCATGGTGCCGCCCTGGCCCCAGGTCGACGGACGCTGTACCAGCCCATCGGTGTCGACCGAGATCGACAGCGAGAACATCTGCCCGTCGAGCAGGGCGCCGCTGGCGCCGAACAGGCCCAGCTCGTCGATGCCGGTCGCGACGGTGCCGGTGGTGCTCAAGGTGACGGTGTCGGCCTGTGCCGGGAAAATGGCGGACGCAGCGAGGACGGCGGCTGCCAGCCTGATCATGCTTGTACTCATGTTGGTTCTCCTTGTTCGCATTCCTGGATTGGTTCAGGCAACTGCACGGATGGCTTGCACGCGGCGGCGCGCCAGGCCGACCATGCCCAGCCCGGCGGCGAGCATCCCGTAGCGTGCGGGTTCCGGCACCGGGCTGGCGGTCCAGACCGCGCGCGGATTGTCCGCTTCCAGGTAGGTGGTGAAGACCGCCGGGCCGCTTGCGCCGGGGCATTCATTGCACGGGATATAAGGAATCGTGGTTTCGAAGTACAGGCCGGTCGACGTCGCCGGCGCCAGGGTGTAGCCGTCGAAGACGATGGTCTGGGCGAAATCGGTGCCGAACACGAAGCGGGGAGAACTGGCGTCCGGCTGGATGAATTCACTCATCCAGATGTTGTTCGCATCGAGCATGTTCTTGCCATTCGTGCTCATGCCGACCGCATTGCGATTGCTCGACAGGCCGGCAGTGGCGCTGCCCGAGTCGATCAGCCAGGAGTAGCTGCGGCCGGCAATCGTCAGCTCGCCGGTAGCGAGCATCGGCTTGCCGAAGCCGCCGTTGCCGACCCAGTTTTCACCGCCGATCCGGTTGCCCGACATGCGCGTCAGGTTGACGCTCAGCGACAGCGTGAACTGCAAGCCGGCGAGGCTGGACTCGGGCGCGACGAACAGGCCGATGCCGTCGTAGCCCCCGGACAGCATGCCACTGGTGGTCAGGGTGGCAGTGGTCTGGGCGGCGCAGGGTAGCGCCACGAGGGCGGTAAACATCACGGCGGACAAGCACGAAACGGGTTTCATGGCAACCTCCATAGAATAGAGAGACTGCCAAGCTAGCACCAAGATGGTGCGCACAATTCACTGAAGGGATAACTGTGGCGTATCGGCGACTCAACAGCTCATGCCGGGCGTGTTCTTGAGTTGCGACGTTGCAAGATGCTTGCCGGAGCGCAGGCGAGGAGACAGGCGGCCTCGCAGGCTCTCCGGCGATCGATCAAAGCGAAGACAGGGCCGGCCCTTCCGGCTTGCCCAGCCAGGTTTTCGCAAAGCGCTGCTGGGCAGCCGCCAGCGCGGCGGTATCGCCACGGACGCGGTACACCTCCATCAGCCCGCGCAGCGCCCAGCCGTTGCTCGGGGTGCGCGCCAGCGAGGTGCGGAACACCTGTTCGGCGCCGTCGAGCTGGCCCGCGCGCAGCAGCGCCACGCCGAGCGACTGGCGCACCGGGTAGTACCAGTAGGGCGGCTCCATGTAGGGCAGGGCATCCTGGATCGCCACGGCTTCGCGGTAGGCGGCGATGGCTTCCGGCAGCTTGCCCTGCTTGTCGGCGACCCGGCCGCGCGCCACCGCCCTGGCGGTCTGCACGATTTCGCGTGCCGGGATGGCCCAGTCGGTGAGCGGCTTGAAGTCGGCGCTGCGCTCGATCCGGTCGATGGCGGCGATCTCGCGGTTGGCGGCGTCGACGGAACCCTTGCGGACATGGCCGATCGCGCGCGCGTAGTGCCACATCGCCTTGACCAGCACCAGGTCGGACCCGGGGTCGGGCAGGGCGACCAGCACGTCGGGGCTGCTGAACTGGACGTGGGCGAAGTAGGGCGCCGCCTTGACCGGCTGCAGGGCGCCGATGGCCTTGACCACATCGGGGCCGACCGCCTGGTCGAGCTTGCCCGCCGCATCCAGGGTCGTCTTGCCATCCCCGCCCATCAGCGCCGACACCATCACGAAGTGGATGTTGTGCGGGTAGTAGGCGCCGCGGTAGACGGGGTCGCTGGGCGACCCGGAGAAGTACTTCTCGTCGATGGCGATCGCTTCCACGTTCGACTGCAGCGCTTCCCGGTACATGCCGAGCCGGTAATAGATGTGGGAAGGCATGTGCACGATATGGCCGGCCCCGGGGATCTGGCGCGCAAGCACGCGTGCGGCGGGCAGGGCCTTGTCGGGGTGGGCCGAGGCTTCCATCGCGTGGATGTAATAGTGGGCGGCGCCCGGATGGCTCGGGTTACGTTCGAGAACGCGCTCGAGCGCATCGACCATCTCGGCCGTGCGGTTCTTGGGCTGGGTTCCGGCGGAAGCCCAGTAATCCCAGGGCGCCAGGTCCATCAGCGATTCGGCGAACAGCACCTGGACGGTGTCGTTGTTGGGATGGGCGCGCGCCGCCTCGGTCATGGCGTCGGCATAGGCCTTGTCCAGCGCGGCCCGCTCCACGCCCGGGTCGGCGCTGTAGCGGCGGGCGACGGCCCGGATCAGGGCCTGCTCGACGGGCGTGGCGCCCCTGGCAAGGCGGGTCGCCCTGGCCGCCGCCTGGACCGCCGGCGCGACCGCTTCCGGGAACATCGGCGCATTGATGTTGGGGCCCAGCGCCAGGGCCTCGCCCCAGTAGCACATGGCGCAGGCGGGATCGAGCGCCTGCGCGGCGCGGAAGGCGCGCGCCGCTTCGGCATGGTTGAACGCGAAGCTCAGCCGCATGCCCTGGTCGAAGAAGGCCTGCGCCTTGGGATTCCTGGTCGTGATTGGCACGTGCAGGGTGCCGAGATCGTCGTACAGCGGAGGAGGGCCGGCCTGGGCCGGTGGCGCCTTGGCGGGCGGCTGCTGGCCCGGCTGGAAGGGCCGGGTCTCCACCTGCGCCAGCATCAGGTGGTCGAGCAGGGCCGGACGTCCCGCCCGCGCCGGGGCGCAGGCGGCGCCGGTGGCGAACAAGGGATCGAAGGCAACGGGCCTGGGGGCGCGCTGGACCCCCGTGGACGGCACGGCAACGAGGACGGACGCTGCGGCAGTGGCAAGCAATACGAATCGCGGTCTCATGACTCTCCCCTCCGGCATCGCTGCCTGGTGTGAGTGATGCGGGTAATGCGGGTATCGCGATTGGAGTATAGGTCAGGATTCCAGGTTTCGTAGGTCTCTGGCTTGCGCTTTATCAAACTTTCTTGACGAATTCAGACTTCAGGCTCATCGCGCCGAAGCCTTCGATCTTGCAGTCGATGTCGTGGTCGGCGTCGACCAGGCGGATGTTCTTGACCTTGGTGCCTTGCTTGATCACGCCGCCCGAGCCTTTCGGCTTCAGGTCCTTGATCACGGTCACGGTGTCGCCATCCTGCAGGATATTGCCGGCGGCATCGCGGTACACGCGCGCGGACTCGGCCGCGGCTTCAGGGGCAGTCATGGGCCATTCGTGTCCGCATTCGGGGCAGACATACTGGCCGGTGCCGTCCTCGTAGGTCAGGCTGGACTGGCATTGGGGGCAGGGAGGAAGCGGGTGCATAGGAAGCCTTTGAAAGCAAAACGCCACCGGGAGGTGGCGGGGAGGTTGGGCGGGATTATACCCGCCTGAACCGCCGAGTTGATTTCCGCCCGGGAGGGGGACACAATGAACTTCCACCAACCCTGCCGCTCAGGAGATTCCATGAAGTCGAACAGTGTCGCGCAGTCCCTGCTCGTTGTCGCAGGCATCGTGTTTGCCGTCCAGGCGCCGGCGCAGGAAGCGAAAAAACAGCCCGCACCCTCCGCGGAAGAAAAAGCGATGATGGACAAGATGATGCAGGCCGGGGTGCCCGGCGCCGCCCACAAGAAGCTCGAGCCGCTGGCCGGCAGGTTCAAGATCCGGACCAGGGCCTGGATGGATCCCGCGCAACCGCCGGAAGAGAGCACGGGCACCTCGGAGCGCAAGTGGATCATGGGCAATCGCTACCTCCAGGAAAACTTCCAGGGTTCCTACCGCGGCCAGCCCTTCACCGGCCTGGGCACCATGGGCTATGACAACGTCGTCGGGAAATACTTCGGCACCTGGATCGACTCCATGAGCACGAGCACGACGACGGCGCGCGGCGCCCTGGACGGCAATGTCCTCAAGTACGAAGGCACGATGTCCGACCCCATGAGCGGCAAGGAAGCGCCTTACACCATGTTGTACACCATCGCCGGCCATGACAGCCACACGATGGAAATGTGGGGACCCGGTCCCGACGGCAAGAACGTCAAGTGGATGGAAACCACCTACACGCGGGTCAAGTAAGCGGACGACAGCGCCGCGGCCACGAACGAGCGCCACCGGAAGGTGGCGTCCTGCTTTCCACTGCCGGATTCCCCGTGGCCCGGGGAGGCCTTCGGTCCCGAACGCTGCCAGAACCGGATAGCTACTACACTACAGTGTCAGTACGTTTGTCGACCACGCTCGCCGAGGTGAATGTGCGCTCTCTGGATTCCAGTTCATGGCAAGGCCTCGTGACCATGTTCGCCGGGCTCGCCATCATCGCCCTGGCCGGCGCTGGCATCCGCGTGCCGATGCAGTCAACCAATCGCATGCAGAGGTAAGGTATGAACCTCGAAAAGGTGATCTTTGCGTTCTTCATCGTGTTTGCCGCAACGCTGAACTTCGGCTTCTTTATCGGCGATATCGACCGCCCCGAGCTGCACAACATCTATGAGCTGTTCGCGGCCATCGTCGTCAACATGATCGCGACCGTCCTCAAGTTCGGCGACCGCACGCAGATCGGCGCGGTGCTGCTCTCGACCAGCCTGGTCGCCGATATCCAGCTTGTCGCCGCCGCCGTCGTCTGGACCGTTGCAGTGCATGTCACCGGCACCGGCATGACTCCCGAGATGACGTCCAGCGTGGTCTCCCTGTCCGGAGGGGCGCTGCTGGCCAACCTGGTCTCGCTCATCATGCTGATCGTCGAAACCGTCATGATGCGGCGTTAAGAGCTCCAGCGTGAACAGCGTCATCTTCCTGATCCTGCGGCGCATGCGCGCCCCCCTGATCGTGCTGATCGTGTTCTACACGGTGGGCGTGCTGGTGCTGACCATCGTGCCGGGCCAGAATGCCGATGGCACGCCGGGGCCGCCGCTCAGCTTTTTCCATGCCTTCTACTTCATCAGCTACACCGCCACCACCATCGGGTTCGGCGAGATACCCTGGGCTTTCTCCGATGCCCAGCGCCTGTGGGTCACGGTCTGCATCTACATGACCGTCATCGCCTGGACCTATGCGATCGTGAAGGTGCTGGCCCTGCTGCAGGACAAGGCCTTCCTGCAGGCCCTGACCGATTCCCGCTTCGCCCGGCGCGTGCGCCACATGCACATGCCTTTCTACCTGATCTGCGGCTGTGGCGAGACCGGCAGCCTGATATGCCGCGCCCTCGACGTCCTGGGCTATGACTTCGCCATCCTGGAGAAGAACGTGCTGCGGGTGGAAGAGCTGGCGATGGAGGATTTCATCACCAACGATCCGGTGCTCGCGGCCGACGCCAGCGCGTCGAGCTATCTGCTGATGGCGGGCCTGTGCCACCCGCAATGCCGCGGCGTGCTGGCCGTGACGAATGACGAACAGGCGAATCTCGCGATTGCCATCAATGTGCGCCTGCTCGCTCCCGGGATGCCGGTGCTGGCCCGTGTGCGCAATCCGCTGGTGGCGGCGAACATGGCCTCGTTCGGCACCCACCATATCGTGAATGCCTACGAGCGCTTCGCCGAATACCTGGCGCTGGCCATTTCCTCGCCGGAGCGCTTCCGGCTGATCGAGATCCTCACCGGGCTGCCCGACACACCCCTGCCCGAAGTGCACCGGCCGCCGCTGGGACGCTGGATCGTCTGCGGCTATGGCCTGTTCGGCAGCGCCGTGTGCCGCTACCTGGACCTGCCCGGCATCGATATTTCCGTGATCGATCCGAAGTACGAGGGACCGGCGAATGCCGGCATCCTGCGCGGTATCGGCACCGAGGCCAGCGTCCTGAAGGAAGCCGGGATCGCGGAAGCGCTCGGCATCGTGGCGGGCAGCGACAACGACATCAGCAACCTGTCCATCGCGGTGATGGCCAAGAAGCTGAATCCGAACATCTTCGTCGTGACGCGCCAGAACCAGGCCGCCAACGACATGCTGTTCGACGCCTTCAAGGCCGATTTCAGCATGGTCCATACCCGCGTCGTGGCGCAGGAGTGCATTTCGATCATCACCACGCCGCTCCTCGCCCGCTTCCTCAGCGCCGTACGCATGGCCGATGAAAGCTGGAGCAAGCAGGTCTGCGCGCGGCTCGAAGAGATCTGCGAAGGCCGCGTGCCGGAAGTGTGGGACGTCGAGATCGAAACCCTGCTCGCACCTGCGGTGCACAAGACGCTGATGAGCGAGCAGCCGATCTGTGTCGGGCAGCTGATGCGCAATAACGGGGAGTGGGAACGGGCCTTGCCCGCCGTCGTGCTGATGATCGTGAGGCGGGGCAAATCCTTTCTCCTGCCGGGCGACGACTTCGCGCTGGAGGCGGAAGACGCGCTCCTGGTCGCCGGCCAGCACGATGCCCGCTCTTCACTGCACCTGACGCTGCAGAATGCGAACGCGCTGGAGTACGTGCTGACCGGCGAGGACAGGCGCGGAGGACGCCTGTGGCAGCTCCTGTTCGGGAAACAACAGCCGCCCGGCTGACCCGGCCGTTCCCTAGATCACGCCCTGGGCCAGCATGGCGTCGGCCACTTTCACGAAGCCGGCGATGTTGGCGCCGTCCACATAGCTGACGCTGCCATCGGCGCGCCGGCCGTGCTGCAGGCAGGCCTGGTGGATGCTTTGCATGATCTGCAGCAGGCGTGCGTCCACTTCCTCGCGCGGCCAGGACATGCGCTCGGCATTCTGGCTCATTTCCAGGCCCGAGGTGGCGACGCCGCCGGCGTTGCTGGCCTTGCCCGGGGCATACAGGACACCGGCCGCCTCGAACGCCTTGGCAGCCCCGATCGTCGAAGGCATGTTGGCGCCTTCGGCAACGCACAGCACGCCATTGCGGATCAGGGTGGCGGCGTCGTCGACGTCGATTTCATTCTGGGTGGCGCATGGCAGGGCGACGTCCACGGGAATATGCCATGGACGCACGCCGGCTTCGAAGCGCGCCTGGGTGCGCGCCGCGTAGTCGCTGACACGGCCGTAGAGGTGATTCTTCACTTCCATCAGGATGGCGAGCTTTTCGGGAGTAAAACCTTCCGGCTCGATGACCGTGCCGCTGGAGTCGGACACCGTGAGGACCGTGGCGCCCAGTGCCATGGCTTTTTCCACAGCGTACTGGGCGACGTTGCCGGACCCGGAGACGCTGACGCGCAGGCCCTCGAACGAACGGCCGCGGGTCTTGAGCATCTCGGCCGCGAAGTACACGGTGCCGTACCCGGTGGCTTCCGGACGCATCACCGAGCCGCCGAAACTCAGGCCCTTGCCGGTGAATACGCAATCGGCGCGGTTGCTGAGTTTTTTCATCATGCCGGTCATGTAGCCTACTTCGCGCCCGCCTACGCCAATGTCGCCGGCGGGAACGTCGGTGTCGGCGCCGACGTGGCGGAACAGCTCGCTCATGAAGGCCTGGCAGAAACGCATGACTTCACCGGCACTCTTGCCCTTGGGATCGAAGTCCGATCCCCCCTTGCCGCCGCCCATGGGCAGGGTCGTCAGGGCGTTCTTGAAGGTCTGCTCGAACGCCAGGAATTTCAGCACCGACAGCGACACCGAAGGGTGGAAGCGCAGCCCTCCCTTGTAGGGGCCGATGGCCATGCTGTGCTGGATGCGGTAGCCGCGGTTCACCTGCACCTGGCCGTGGTCATCCACCCAGGAGATACGGAACATCACGACACGTTCCGGCTCGACCAGGCGCTCGAGCAGGCCCTGGTCGGCATACCTGGGGTGTTGTTCGATGAAGGGCCACAAGCTTTCCATCACCTCGGTGACAGCTTGAAGGAATTCCGGTTGGCCGGGATTTCTTTCGGCAATGTATTGCAGGAAGTCGTGCAGTGAGGCGTATTTCATGGCAGCTCGGGAAAATGATATTCAGAAAAATCCTATTCTCGCATAATTTAATTCCACATATTTTTCAAAAATGTGCAGCTTGGTGCGCGGATGGTCTCCGCAAGCTTGTCAGGCGGCCCTCATCTGCGGCGCCGGCGCGCTGGCCGGACGCGCCTCGAGCAGCGCGATCATCCGTCAGGTGCTTGCTTTTTAACTACACACTCGCGTATCAAGATTGACAGCGACTAATAGGCAAAGTAGATTTGAAGTAAATATAAGATATCAAAAAGTTATGTAAATTCGACTCAAATTCATGTCGATTTGGCATTGATAGAAGAATGTGCACCGGGGAAGACATGCACACTTCGAACGCCGTCTGCTCACCGCCGATGGCGCTAGCTGAATAGTTGCAGGAGCCGGCAGCCCGTTTTTTAGAGCATTCAACTGAACACTTTTTATTGCGGACTCCACGATGAATCTCCTGTTCTCCGAAGAAGCTGCAAGCCTTGCCTCACATATCGAAACCTCCGCCTATCTTGCTCCCGGCGAGCTGGTCTCCACCGCACCGCTGTTTTCAGCGGGCATCATCGATTCGATGAGCCTGATCGAGCTGATCGCATTCACCGAAAAGCGCTTCGACATCCGTGTTCCCGCCGAGGACATCACCCTCGACAACTGGGACTCGCTGGAGCGCATCCTCGCTTATATCGCGCGAAAACGCGGGTAGCGGCATGAGACCGATCCGGGTCGAACCCACGAGCGTCGAGTGCGTGTGGACGCCATTGCCCGGCCGCGCCTGGGGCACGGTGGGCGCGGCGCTGGTCCTGGCGGCCATGCTGGCCTGTGCGCTGGTGACCGATGAGGTCTGGGTCGATCCGGCCCGGCTGGCGCCGATCGACGCCTACGCCTTGAACGCCAAGGATTCCACCGTGTTCGCGCTGGCGCGCGCCCGGTCGCCGCAGCGCGCCCAGGCCGAGGTCCTGCTGCTCGGAAGCTCGGCCGCGCGCGAGTCCCAGTGGGACGAGGCCACCTGGCGCAAGGCGGGCCAGTTGCGGGTCTCGAAGCTGGCCAGCATCGACCAGTCGCCGGTCGAAAGCCTGTTCCTGCTCGAGCAGCAGGCGCTGCGTCCGGGGCAACTGGTGGTCCTGTCGGTCGGCGTCACCCTGCTCGACAACGACAACCAGGGCGCGCGCCTGGCCAGCGGCGTGTTCCTGCAGAATCCGCAGCGCTTCGCCGCGTCCCATCCCGGGCTGCTGCCAGCCGCGTCCGGTTGGCTGAAGCAGCGCTGGCAGATCCTGCTGGGCGCCCGGAACCTGCTGGGGCGCTACCTGCACGTGGCCCTGCCGCGCCAGGTTGCCGGACAGGTGTATGGCGCGGCGCCGATCAAGCCGCTCGAATCGTCCTATACGGGCCAGGTGTCGGCGGAAGGCATGCGCAGGCAAAGGCAGGACCTGCGGCGCGCCCTCGACGCCGGCAAGGACAACCTGTCCGCTCTCCTGTCCGCCGTGGATGCGATCGCCCGGCTTTGCGCGCGCCAGGGTGCGACCCTGGTTTTCCTGGAAGCCCCGCACCTGGACAGCGACCTGCACACCACCTTCGCGCCGGCCTGGCGGCCCTACCGGCAGGCCGTGCAGGCGCTCGCCGACCGGCATGGCGTGCGCTACGTGGACATGTCCGGCAAGCTGGCGCTGACGCAGGATGATTTCATCGATGCCGTCCACCTCGGCCCGAGCGGACGCGATGCGTGGTCGTCCCAGCTGCTGCGCGAGATCGCAGGCTGGCGCGCCGCCGGGAACTGACATGCTCTACCAGTCGAACTACTATCTTCCCTTCCTGATGGCCAGCCTCGGCCTGTACTGGCTGGTGTTGCGCACGCCGGCCCAGCGCACCCTGTTCCTGTCGGCCGCCAGCGTCGCCTTCCTGGTATTGTTCTGCATGAGCCGCCAGGGCCTGGAAACGACCGTGCTCCAGATCGGCGGCATGCTGCTGTTTTCGCTGGCGGTCCATGCCTGGGGCGCCAGGCTGCGCCGCAGCAAATCCGGTCCGGACATGTGGCTGGGGATCCTGGTGTGCCTGCTGCCCCTGGCGGGCTACAAGTACCTGCTGCCCACCCTGGGTGCGGGGTCCGTCCTCCCCGCGTGGGCGATCCCGCTGGGCATCAGCTACTACACCTTCAAGCACATCCACTACCTGGTCGAGTCCTATCGCGGCAAGTTCGGCGACGCCCGCCTTGCCGAATACTTCGCCTATATCTGCTTCTTCCCGATGTTCGCTGCCGGCCCGATCGAACGCTTCGACCCGTTCCGCCAGCAGCTTGGCGACCTGCACTGGCGCAGCGCCGACATGTCCCAGGGACTGGAGCGCATCCTGTTCGGCGCCCTCAAGAAATTCCTGGTGGCCGACCTGCTGCTGGACGCCCTGATGCCGCCGGTGGAGATGGGCGTCGACTCCCTGAGCTCGCAGCCTGTCGGCGTGGCGCTGTTCGCCTGCATGGTGAAGTTCATCCAGACCTATTTCGATTTCTCGGGCTACACCGACATGGCGCTGGGAACGGCGCGCCTGTTCGGTATCCGGCTGATGGAGAACTTCAATTATCCGCTGCTGCGCTCCAACCTGGCCGAGTTCTGGCGCGCCTGGCACATGAGCCTGTCGAGCTTCGCCCGTGATTACGTGTACTTCCCGATCATGGGCCGCTGGCGCCTGCCGGCGCCGGCGCTGATGGCGACCATGCTGTCGATCGGCTTGTGGCACAGCGGCGCCGTCGGCTGGGTCCTGTGGGGCATGCACCATGGGCTGGGCCTGGTGCTGCTGGCGCGCTTCCACCATGCCGCGCCGCGCTACCACCGATTGCAGCGCGTGCGCGCGAGCCTGCCCTGGCGCATCGGCGCCACGGCGGCCACGCTGGTCTATGTCTCCCTCGGGTATGCCCTGACGTTCTATCCGTCGACGGCTGCCTCCAGTCTCCAGATGTACCTGCACATCGTCAGCTTCGGAGTCCTGTCATGAAAATCCGCTTCAGATGGACCAATGTCGTACTGCGCACCGCGCTGGTGATCGCCGGTTTCCTCCTGCTTGCCGCCACCCAGGGGCAAGTGGTGCACTTTGTCTACCAGGGGTACTGAGATGCTGCACCACGCCATTTCCCGGGCGCTCGCCGGCGCCGGCGGTTTCCGGCTGGTGGATCACGGCGTCGAGGCCGCTCCTGCGCTCGCGCGCCTGTCCGGCACGGCGCGCGGCGCCGTGCTGTGGCCCATGCAGAACACGGCGCAGGCGGTGTGGCAGTTGCTGGCCGCGCTCGATGCCGGCATCGTTCCCTTGCTGCTGCCGCCCGGCCAGCCGCCGGCCAGGCTGGCGCTGCTGCGCGCCCGCTTTCCGGGCTTCGGACTGCTGACCGCGGACGGGATCGACTGGCCGGCCGTCCCCGCGCTGCTGGACGGCGAGCTGTTCCTTGGCCTGCTGACCAGTGGATCGACCGGCGAGCCGAAGGCGATCGTGACCAGCGCCGAACGCCTGGCGGCGGGCGCCAGGGCGATCCACGCCGCGCAGGGACTGGAAGCGCTGCGCTCGACCGGTGTCGTGCTGCCGCTGGCGTATTCCTTTGCCTGCGTCAACCAGTTGTTCTGGAGTGTGCTGATGGAGCGCGCGCTGCACCTGCCGGGGCCCTTGACCGACATGGCGGCGAGCGTCGAGCGCATCCGGGCGAGCGGGGTGGAGATGATGTGCATGGTGTCCCACCAGGTGCCGGCGCTGCTGCGCCTGGGTGGTGGAACGGCCGCGCTCGACAGGGTGCGCTGCGTCAGCTTTGCCGGTTCGCCGTTCCCGATGGCGGCCTTCGACGACTTGCGCGCGCTGTTTCCCAACGCGCGCCTGATCAACAACTACGGCTGCGCGGAGGCCATGCCGCGCCTGAGCTGCACCGAAGTGCGCGCACGCACCTGCAGTGTCAGCCATGTCGGGCAGCCCGTCGGCGACATCGCGCTGCGCATCGCCGGCCCTGACGCCAGCGGTCCGATCGAATTCCGCGGAAGTTCCAGCGCCCTCGGCACCATCGGCCCCGACGGCAAGCTGCACGCCTTCGGCGAGTGGATTCCGAGCGGCGACCTGGGCAGGATCGACAGCGAGGGCCTGCACGTGCTGGGACGCCACGACCAGGTGGTCAAGATCGGCGGCGAGCGGCTCAGCCTGCTGGATGTCGAGCGCGCGCTCGGCGATTTCGGCGCCTCCCAGGCGGCGGTCTGGATGGAGCCGGGCGAGCGCATCGTGGCGGCGCTGGCGCTGGCGGCGCCGGCGGACCTGGGCGCCTTGCTGGCATTCCTGCGGGGCCGCCTGCCGCGTCCGCTGCTGCCGGCGGAAATCTACCAGGCGGATGCATGGCCGCTGAACGCCAACCAGAAGACCGACCGCCTCCTGCTGCAGTCGCGCGTGCGCGAAGGGGCGTTGGCCGCGCTCTGGCCGGTTGCGCCGGCAGCACCTGCGCATCATCAGGAATGGCCCATGGCGGCCAGCTCCGCCAGGAGCTGGACTGAGCTTGCCGATGCGAACGAGCCCGCTGCTCTCACGAAAGTATAGGCAGGCCTGGCGCGACCGTTGCCAGGCCGCCCTCGCTTGCGCGGCCGGCCCGATGGCCGTGCTATCTTGTTACGTTCATTGTCCGAACGGGCAGTCCAGGCGCGACACCCGAGGCAGCCACATTCAACGTCAGGAAAACGACCATGCGACAACTTTCCCCAGCCGGGCAGCAGACCATCGACGACATCGCGAGGCGTTACGGGTACAGCACGGATGCGGTCCTGAGCATGCTGCAATCGGTCATCAATGGCAATGGCAGGATGGCGCAGTTCAACCATCCGGAATTTGCCGGCCCCGGCCAATGGATGAGTGGGGGCATGACGATGGTTTCCGACATGTTCAACAACCATCTCAAAGGCAGCGTCAGCAAGCTGTGCGCCGAGCTGTCGCAACTGGTGGCGGCGCAGCCCGACTTGGTCAGGAGTAGCGGCGCCGGTCTGTTCGTCGCGCCTGCGCCCGGCAGCGCCGCCGACTGGTGGGGCCCCGATCTACGCTGGCCCAACAGCACCGGCGCCCAGAACGGTGTTCGGTACGCGTATTTCGCACAGGCCCGCCGCCTGGCCATCGAATCGAATGGCCGGGTCACGATCTACGATACGCTGGACCACCAGATCGGCGGCTTTTCGCAGCAACAATCGGTTGGCGGCTCGCTCGGCTTCAACAGCCAGTACGGCCCGGTCGACGTGGCGCGCCTGCCCATCGTGTCTGTCGATGGCGTGGCGCCAGGCGTCGCGCAGGCGCCGGAATCGGGCCAGCCGGCGCCGCCGGCGCCAGCAGCGTCCGGCGAGGCAGCGCCGCGCGCCGGCACGGTCGATGCGGCCGAGCTGGACGTGTTCGCCACGATCGACAAGCTGGCCGAACTACGCAGCCGGAATATCCTGACCGAAGCGGAATTCAACGTCAAGAAGACCGAGTTGCTGGCCCGTCTGTAGCGAGCCGCAGGACTGCGGTTCCGACGGCATCGGCAGGGTGCTGTTCAAGAGGCCTCGTTCGACAACGGTAGCGGCGTGACCGTGACCTGCACGTCGAGCTCCTGTTTGCCGCCGCCGAGCACGATGCCGCGCATTGGGGTGACGTCGCTGAAATCGCGGCCCCAGCCCAGCGTGATATGTTCATGCTGCACCAGGCAGCGGTTGGTCGGATCGAAATCGACCCAGCCCAGCGCCGGGCAAAACACCGATACCCAGGCATGCGAAGCGTCGGCGCCGACCAGGCGCGGCTTGCCCGCCGGCGGGTGGGTCAGGATGTAGCCGCTCATGTAGCGCGCCGGCAGGCCGATGCTGCGCAGGCAGCCGATCATCAACTGGGCGAAATCCTGGCAGACGCCACGCCGGCCGCGCAGCACCTGTTCGAGCGGCGTCGAAATGTCGGTCGCCTTGCCGTCGAATTCAAAGTCGTCGAAGATCCTGTGCGTCAGCTCCAGCGCCGCATCGAGTTGCGGCCGGCCGGGTGTGTAGCTGAGGCGCGCGTACGCTTCCAGCTCCGGGAAGCAGGTGACATGGGGCGACGCGTACAGGTAGCGGCAGGCTTCCAGCGTGGCTGCGCTTTTTTCCTTCCCCATCATGTCGCGCACGCTTTCCCATGGCAGCGTCCCTGCGATCTGCGCCAGGCCGGGACGCGCACGCAGGGCGACCGTCGATTCGGCATGCACCAGCAGGCTGTCATGCGGCAGGGTGAGCGCCACGTGCCGGGTGCTGTTGCCGAAGTAATCGACACCGTCCTTGCTCTCGCTGACGACCGGGTCGAGCCAGATCAGGTGCGATTCGGTCTGCTGGTAGGGAAACGAGCGCGGCGTCATATGCAGGTATTGCTGCGACAGGGTGACCGTGCTCTGGTATTTGTAGCGCGTTTCATGCACCACGCGATAGCGCGCACATACTCCGGCGCTCGCCGGCGAATCGATCATGATGGGCGGTTCCTTTGCTGGCCGTTGTCGGTATAGCTGAAAAATTGCACGCTGATCTGCTCGGACAAGGCCGCGCTGGCAAGCTGGATCCGGTTCAACAGTCCGCTCAGCATCGCATTACCGTAGTTCAGATCAGCGCCCGGCTCCAGCGCGATCAATTCTTCCTTCAATGGCGCCAGCAGGTGCTCGCCGCAGGGGCCGTGGGTCTGCGCGATCTTGTCCAGGGTGCCCAGGATGCCGTCGATCTGGAACAGGATCGAGCGCGGATTGGTCTCGTCGCGCAACAGCAGGTCGAGCACCGGCAGCCACTCGGGCTGGGCCCGGTAACGCACGCGGTAGGTGATGATACTGTCGGACAGCTCGAGCAGCCAGTCGAGGTTGCCGTTCTCGTCCATTGCAAGCGCACGCTGCAGCACGACGCTCTGGAATTGCAGCCGCTCCAGGCGGCGGCCGATCGACATGAAACGCCAGCCGAGGTCGCGCGTCATCCCGTCGAGTGCGAACCCGGCCAGCGTCATCAGCGCGGAGGTGGCGTCATCGAGGATCGTCATCACCTCCGACTGCGATGGCCGCTCGCCGGGGTGGGCGGCGGGCTGCGCCATCCGGTTCAGTGCGCGCCAGTTGTCGACCGAGAAGCGTTCGTGCAGCTGGCCGGCAATCCGGTGCAACTGCTGCTGCTGCCGGGCCAGCCCGGGGACGGCGGGGGACACCACCGCCAGCAGCAGGGCCGACTCGATCTCGGCATCGGTAAAGATGGCGGCGGGCAGGGCGCCGGCCTGGCTGTGCACCTGGCCCGGGCCAGGCGCCGCCGGCTTCCTGTCTGCGCCGAGCAACTGGAACCAGATGCACAGCGCCTCGACGGTCGGCCATTCGGCGCCGCGCTGGTCGAAGCGGACGTTGAACAGGAAATTGAGCGCGACCCGCAGCAGGCGGGCGATATTGTCGCAGCGTTCGGCATGGCGCCCGAACCACAGCAGGTTTTCCGCCATGCGGCTGGACAGGTTGGTGTCGTCGCGCACCAGGTCTGCGCTGGTGATGCTGCGTTTCTGCAGGCGGTGCAGTTCCACCCTGGCGCGCGCCTGGACCCAGGTGTCCTTGCTGGCGCCGCCCTTCTGCATCGTCAGCACGCGCGCATCCGGCCCGGTGGCCACCCGGGTCAGGCCGCCCGGCATCACCACATAGCCATGCGGGGTGGCGCAGGCGAACACCCGCAGGCCGATGGCGCGCGCCTGCAAGCCGGGCGCCGGGCCGGCCTTCCACACCGGCGCCTGCGACAGCCGCACCAGTTCCTGGGCGATGTAGTTGTTCGGATTGGCGCGCAGCCCGGCGATGAAGGCCGCGCGCTCGGCGCCGCCCAGGTCCTGGCCAAACACCGCACATTGCGGCAACTGGGAAAAGCTGGGCTTGATGACCAGCCGGTCCAGGTTGCCGATCACCGCGTCCAGCGCGGCCGGTTCGCCGCACCACCAGGTGGCCACCGAGGGCATCTTCAAGGGTTCGCCCAGCAGCCGCCTGGACAGCGCCGGCAGGAAGCCGAGCAGGGCGCCCGATTCGAGCAGGCTCGAGCCGAGACTGTTGGCGACCAGCACATTGCCGCGCTTGGCGGCCTGGGTCAGCCCCGCCACGCCCAGCATCGAGCCTTGCAGTTCGAGCGGATCGCAGGATTCGTCGTCGACCCGGCGCATGATCACGTGGACCCGGTGCAGGCCGGCCAGGGTCTTCAGGTAGACCACGCCGTCGCGCACGGTGAGGTCGCTGCCTTCGACCAGCGGCAAGCCGAGATAGCGCGCCAGGTAGGCCTGTTCATAGTAGCTTTCGGTGCGCGGGCCCGGGGTCAGCAGCACGATCAGCGGCATTTCGCCGTCGCGCAGCGGCGCCGGCGCGTCGCCCCTGGCCGCGCACAGGCGCCCCCAGTGCACCAGGCTGTCGCGCATGGTGCGGAAGAACCTGGCCAGCGGCTGCACCTTCAGCTCGCGCAGCAGGTCGGGGAAGGTGGGCGCGATGATGGAGCGGTTTTCCAGCGCATAGCCGGCGCCTGATGGCGCCTGGGTGCGGTCGGCCATGACCCACCAGCGGCCATCTGGTGCGCGCGCCAGGTCGACCGCATAAAAATGCAGGGCGATGTCGTCATGGTGCCGCATGTCGTGGCAAGGGCGCAGGAAACCGGCGTGGCCGTGGATCAGCGCCGGCGGCAACAGGCCTTCGCGCAGCATCTCCTGCTTGCCGTAGACGTCGCCGAGGATCCTGTTGAGCAGGGTGGCGCGCTGGATCACGGCCGCTTCGATGCCGCTCCATTCCTCGTGCGGCAGGATCAGGGGCAGCACGTTCAGGTCCCACGGCCGCTGCTTGCCCTCGGCGTCGGCCAGGACCTTGTAGGTCACGCCGTTTTCGCGCACCTGGCGCTGCACCATGTCCAGGCGCTGGCGCATCATGTCGGGCGCTTCATGCTCCAGGTTGGCGAGCATCGCGCGCCAGTGCGCGCGCGGCGCCTTGTCCGCGTCGAGCATTTCGTCAAAACCATCCGGCGCGGCAAGGTAGTGGGCAAGTAGTTGATTGGGCATGGACGCGCGGCTGCTTTACGGTGGGAGCTGAACGATAGGTCAATCTGCCTGCCAGCGCAAATCGAGCGTCATCGGGAAACTCGGATTGCGCTCCTCCTTGCGCACCGTCATCGGGCCTGGCGTGTGGCCATGCGGCCAGAAGCGCGCAAAACGGCGTGCCTCGGCGGCATTCGCGTTGACCGGCGCCCCCACCTCGCTGCGTCCGCCGGGATGCGCCACATGATAGGTGCAGCCGCCGATGGCGCGCCCGCTCCAGGTGTCGACCAGGTCGAAGGTCAGCGGCGCCTGCACCCTGATGGTCGGGTGCAGGGCCGACCAGGGACTCCAGGCACGGAAGCGCACGCCGGCCACGTACTCGCCCGGCACGCCGGTCGGATGCAGCGGCAGCATGCGGCCGTTGCAGGCGACGACGTGGCGGCCATCGGTCAGCCCGCGCACCAGCAACTGCATCCGTTCGACCGACGAATCGACATAGCGCGCGGTGCCGCCGGCGCTGACTTCCTCGCCGAGCACGTTCCATGGCTCGATCGCCTGGCGCAGCTCCATTTCGACGCCCTCGTAGACGACGGTGCCGAAGCGGGGGAAGCGGAACTCGATGAAGGGCTCGAACCAGTGCTCCTCGAACGCGTAGCCGGCCGCGCGCAGGTCCCTGGCGACGTCGCGGATATCCTGGGCGACGAAATACGGCAGCATCCAGCGATCGTGCAGCGCGGTGCCCCAGTGCACCAGCTTGGCCTGGCAGGGCTGGCGCCAGAAGCGCGCCACCAGCGCGCGCAGCAGCAGCATTTGCAACAGGCTCATGCGCTCGTGCGGCGGCATCTCGAAGGCGCGGAATTCGACCAGGCCGAGGCGGCCGGTCGGTCCGTCCGGCGAATACAATTTATCGATCGAAAACTCGGAGCGGTGCGTATTGCCCGTCAGGTCGACCAGCAGGTTGCGCAGCAGGCGGTCGACCATCCACGGCTTGTCGCCTTCGTGCAGGGTCGGCAGCACCTGGTCCATCTGCTGGAAGGCGATCGCCAGTTCGTACAGGTTGTCGTCACGCGCTTCATCGACCCGCGGCGCCTGGCTGGTCGGCCCGATGAAGGTGCCGGAGAACAGGTAGGACAGGGCTGGATGGACCTGCCAGTAGGTGATCAGGCTCTTGAGCAGGTCGGGCCGGCGCAGCAGCGGGCTGTCTTCGGCGGTGGCGCCGCCGAGGGTGGCGTGGTTGCCGCCACCGGTGCCGGTATGGCGGCCGTCGAGCATGAATTTCTCGGTCCCCAGCCGGGTCAGGCGCGCCTCCTGGTACAGGGTCGACACGTTGTAGACCAGTTCATTCCAGCTCGCCGCCGGATGAATATTGACTTCGATCACGCCAGGGTCGGGCGTCACGCTGAGCAGCTTGATGCGCGGGTCGCGCGGCGGCGGATAGCCTTCGATCCGCAGCTTCATCTTCAGCTTGGCGGCGGTGTTCTCGACCGCCGTGGCCAGCGCCAGGTAATCCTCGATGCGCTTGAGCGGGGGCATGAAGATGTACAGGCGGCCGGCGCGCACTTCGACGCACAGCGCGGTATGGATCACGTCGCGCGCGGCTGGCTCGGCCGGCTTGCGGGCCCTGTCCGCCGACTTGCCGGCGGCCAGGCCCAGGGTCGGCCGCTTGTCCTTTTTCTCGGTGGGCAGCGCGGTGCGCGGCGCGAACGGGTCGACATCGAAGTCGGCATCGCGCTCCTCCGGCAGCACCCACGGCAGCGTGGCCAGCGGCAGCCGCAAGCCGATCGGCGAGTCGCCCTCGATCAGGTACAGGTTCTCGCGCCGGATCGGCCAGGCGGAGGTGCGCCAGCTGGTGCCGAGCATGACGGCCGGGTCGTACTCCCTGGCCTGCAGCGGCAGCACGTAGCCGGCCACCTGGCCAAGGCCGCGCTCGAGCAGGCGCGCCAGCCGGCGCCGCTCTTCCGGCGCCTTCAGGTCGGCCTGCAGCGGGTCCAGGTTGCGCGGCAGCGCCTGCTCGCGCTGGGCCTGCAGCAGCACGTCTTCGTAGGCCGGGATGGCGCTGTTGGCGGGCAGGCCGAGCGACTTGACCAGTTCGGCGGCGAAGCGGCCGGCCTCTTCGCTGCCATAGCCGTCGTCGACGTGTTCGTCCGAGAACAGGTTGGCGTCGCGCCACATCGGCTGGCCGTCGACGCGCCAGAAAATATTCAGCGCCCAGCGCGGCAGCGGCTCGCCCGGATACCATTTGCCCTGGCCGTAATGCAGCATGCCGCCCGGCGCAAAGTGGTTCTTCAGCCGGTGCATCAGGTTGCCCGCCAGCTCGCGCTTGTTCTCGCCATGCGCGAGGGTGTTCCATTCGGCCCCGTCCATGTCGTCGATCGAGACGAAGGTGGGTTCGCCGCCCTGGGTCAGGCGCACGTCCTGTTGCTTCAGGTCGGCATCGACCTGCTGGCCCAGGCGGTCGATCTTCTGCCAGTCCGCTTCCGTATACGGCTTGGTCACGCGCGGGTCCTCGTGGATGCGGGTGACCGTCATTTCGTGGAAGAACACGACCTCGGCCTGGTCGACGAAGCCCGTTACCGGCGCCGCCGACGACGGCATCGCCGTGCAGGCGAGCGGGATATGGCCTTCGCTGGCCAGCATGCCCGAGGTCGGATCGAGCCCGATCCAGCCGGCGCCCGGGATGTACACCTCGGTCCACGCATGCAGGTCGGTGAAGTCTTCGGCTGCGCCGCTGGGGCCATCGAGCGCTTCCTGGTCGGCGCGCAGCTGGATCAGGTAGCCGGACACGAAGCGCGCCGCCAGTCCCATCTCCCGCAGGATCTGCACCAGCAGCCAGCCGCTGTCGCGGCAGGAGCCGGAGCGCTTCTGCAAGGTTTCTTCCGGCGTCTGGACGCCGGGCTCCATCCTCAGCAGGTAGGCAATGTCGCGCTGCAGGCGCTGGTTGATGGCCACCAGGAAGTCATTCGTTGCCATCGGACGCGCCAGCAGGTCGCGGCGCGCCGCCGCCACCCATTCGACCAGCAGGGGACCCGGCGCTTCCGCCTGCAGGTAGGCGCTCAGTTCCGCCGTCAGTTGTTCCGGGTACGCGAAGGGAAAGGCTTCGGCATATTTCTCGACGAAGAAATCGAAAGGATTGATGACGGTCATATCGGCGACCAGGTCGACCGTGAAGTCGAGCGTGTCCGCTTTTTCCTGGAACACGAAACGGCCGATGTAATTGCCGTAAGGGTCTTGCTGCCAGTTGATGAAATGGTCCTGCGGCAGCACCGTCAGCGAATACGACAGGATCGGGGTGCGCGCATGGGGCGCCGGGCGCAGGCGTACTTCATGCGGTGACAGGCTGACCAGGCGGTCATAGCGGTAACTGGTCTTGTGATGAAGCGCGATGCGGATAGCCATGCAGGACTGCCTTTCGATGTGGGCGCGCTCGATGTGGACGCAATATATGTGACGTAATACTTGAGGTAAGCATGATTCATACCTGCACGACAAGAAGATCAATCATTTTTTCTTGTAAACCTGGCACGATTCTTGATTACACTGGTGTAACAGGAGGAATCGATGCCGAACTTTTACGACGAAATGTATTCCACTGCAGCAACCATACGGCCGCATTACCAGGCATTCGCGGATTGGCTCGCACTACAGCCGCCGCATCTGATCGAGCAGAAAAGAACGGAAGCCGAACTGATCTTCCAGCGCGTGGGAATCACCTTCGCTGTGTACGGGGACAACGCCGGCAAGGAAAGGTTGATTCCATTCGATATCATTCCGCGCGTGATCGGCGCCGCCGAATGGGCCCGGCTGCAAGCCGGCCTGGTACAGCGCGTGACTGCGCTGAACCGCTTCCTGCATGATGTCTACCATGACCAGGACATCTTGAAGGCGGGCATCATTCCGCGCGAACAGATCCTGAACAATGCGCAGTACCGGCCGGCCATGCAAGGCATCCAGGTCCCTTCCGACATCTATGCCCACATTGCCGGGGTCGATATCGTGCGGGCCGGGGAGGGCGAGTTCTACGTACTGGAAGACAATCTGCGGGTGCCTTCCGGCGTCTCCTACATGCTGGAAAACCGCAAGATGATGATGCGGCTGTTTCCCGCGCTCTTCGCGAGCAACCGGGTGGCGCCGGTCGACCACTATCCCGACCTGCTGCTCGACAATTTGCGCACCGTGGCGCCCCACGGCGCCGGCGATCCGACGGTGGTCGTGCTGACGCCCGGCATGCACAACTCGGCGTATTTCGAGCACGCTTTCCTGGCCCAGCAGATGGGGGTCTCGCTGGTGCAGGGACAGGACCTGTACGTGGCCGACGACACCGTCTACAAGCGCACCACGCGCGGACCGAAGCGGGTCGACGTCATCTATCGCCGGATCGACGACGACTATCTCGATCCGCGCGCCTTCCGCGCCGATTCCACCCTGGGCGTGCCCGGCCTGCTCGATGCGGTGCGTGCCGGCCGGGTTGGCCTGGCGAATGCCATCGGCACCGGCGTTGCCGACGACAAGTCGATCTATCCGTTCGTGCCGGACATGATCGAGTTCTACCTGGGCGAAAAGCCGATCCTCAACAACGTGCCGACCTACCAGTGCCGGAAGAAGGACGATCTCCAGTACACCCTGGCGAACCTGCCCGAACTGGTCGTCAAGGAAGTGCACGGCGCCGGCGGCTACGGCATGCTGGTCGGGCCGGCCTCGACCAGCGCCGAGATCGAGGCCTTCCGCCTGCGCCTGCTGGCCAATCCGGGAGGCTATATCGCCCAGCCCACGCTGGCGCTGTCGGCCTGTCCCACCTATGTCGCATCGGGCATCGCGCCGCGCCATATCGACCTGCGCCCGTTCGTACTGTCGGGCAAGAAAGTGTCGATGGTGCCGGGCGGACTGACCCGCGTGGCGCTGCAGGAGGGGTCGCTGGTGGTCAATTCGTCGCAGGGCGGCGGAACCAAAGATACCTGGATATTGGAGAACTAGCATGTTGAGCCGCACCGCAGATCACTTGTTCTGGATGGCCCGCTACACCGAGCGGGCGGAAAATACTGCCCGCATGCTCGATGTCCGGGTCCAATACGCGCTGATGCCGCAATCGGCGCTCGCCGAGCAGCAAAGCTGGCGCACCATGCTGGGCGTGTCCGAACTGGAAGAACAATTCGATGCCAAGTACACCGCGCTGACCCAAAAGGAAGTGATCGACTTCATGGTGCGCGATCCGGACAATCCGTCGTCGATCGCCAGTTGCCTGCGGGCCGCGCGCGAGAATGCGCGCGCCGTGCGCGGCAGCCTGACCACGGAAGTGTGGGAGACCGAGAACACCACCTGGCTCGAGCTGCAGCAGCACCTCAAGAGCCGCATGTTCGAACACAATCCCGGCCAGTTCCTGGAATGGGTCAAGCACCGCTCGCACCTGTCGCGCGGCGTTACGCTCGGCACCATGTTCCAGGACGAGGCATTCAACTTCATCCGCCTGGGCACCTTCCTCGAACGGGCCGACAATACGGCGCGCATCCTCGATGTCAAGTTCAAGTTCCTGGACTCCGATACGATCAAGGCGGGGCCCCAGGGCGAATTCTATTACCTGGCTGCCCTGTTGCGCTCGGTGTCCGCGTTCGAGACCTACCGCAAGGTTTACCGCGACGCCATCACCCCGACGCGGGTGGCCGCACTGTTGATACTGCAAGCGAAAATGCCGCGCTCGCTGGTGGCCTGCATGGCCGCCGTCGTCGCCAACCTGCAGGATGTCCGCAATGACCTGTCGCACGGCACCGAGCGCCTGGCCGTCAAATTGCACGCCACACTGCAATCCGCCGAGATCGACGACATCCTGGAAAAAGGCCTGCACGAGTTCCTGACGAGCTTCCTGGCGTCGATTGAGGAACTGGGCAATTGCATCAGCAGGGACTTCCTGATGCCGGCGGCGCCGGCGGTGCAGGACGGGCCGCCGGTCGCGGCGGGTTGAACGGGCGACGCACCGATATATGGCGTACCGCACCGTTATGATGAGATTGGCTATTTATGCGCCCTCATGGTGCGCTCGCCCCCGGCATGGAAAGTGAGCCTGCCATGTGGCTGCGTACCGGTTGCCAGCTCGGTTTTACCGTCGCCAGTCCGACGCCGTTCATCCTGATGTTGCGTCCGCGTAGCGGTGCGCAGCAATGGGTGGCGCGCGACACCTATACGCTGACGCCGAGCGTGCCGGTGCTTGAATTCACCGATGCGTATGGCAACCTGTGCCAGCGCCTGGTCGCGCCGCAAGGTGAATTTTCGATCCATACCTCGGCCGATGTGATGACCGCCGATGCCATCGATGTGGCGCCCGGCGCGCCCTTCGAGGAAGTGCAGAACCTGCCCGATGGGGTGCTGACCTACCTCCTGCCCAGCCGCTATTGCGAATCCGACCGTTTTTTCGACATGGCCAGCGGCATCGTCGCCGGCGTCGCCCCGGGGTACGACCAGGTCGCCTGCATCAGCGACTGGATCCGGCGCGAGGTGCGCTTCAATCCGGCATCGGCCTGCGTCCAGATGGCGGCGACCGATGTCAACGGGCGGCGCGAAGGCGTGTGCCGCGATCTGGCGCATCTGGGCATCGCCCTGTGCCGCGGCCTGAGCATTCCGGCACGCATGGTGGTGGGTTACCTGCATGGACTCGCGCCGATGGACCTGCATGCGTGGTTCGAGGCCTACGTGGGCGGACGCTGGTATACCTTCGATGCGACCCAGGATGCGCCGCGCGGCGGCCGCGTGGCCGTCGCCTATGGACACGACGCCGCCGACGTGGCGATCTTCAACCAGTTTGGACCGGCATTGGCGCCGCACCACATGCAGGTAACGGTCGAGCGATTGGAGGTGGCGCCGGCCTGATTCCCCGGCGGCCGGCAAGCGCGCCCGGCCTTCATCCGGCCGGGCGCGCGCGCCTGGTCCGGCAGGATGCCGTCACGCTGCGGCCGGCGCTGGCGCCGGCGCCAGCTGTGCGCGCACCACCTTGTGCACGAATTCCAGCTTCTCCAGCACGGGCGTGCTCAGCTTGAACGGATACGAGTCCGGCATCCCGATGCTGCGGTTCAGGCTGTTGAGCACGTAGGTCAGTGCGAACCAGTCCTTCAGGGTGTCCTCGAACGAGTCTGTCTTCGTGGGCAGGGTCACGCGTTCCAGCGACGGTTCGTCGGCCTTGGCGGGCTTGAGCGACAGGCCGCACGCGTGCGCCGTCTCCAGCGTGTCGAGCATGTGCAGGTAGTGGGCCCAGGTTTCGGCCCAGTCTTCCCATGGGTGCGAACTGGCGTAGCTGCTTACGAAGCGCAACTCCCAGTCGGCGGCCGGACCTTCGCTGTAGTGACGCTTCAGGCACTCGCCGTAATCCTGGCGCTCGTCGCCGAACAGGGCGCGGTAGTCGTCGATCCACGCGCTGCCGGCGACCAGCCGGTCAAAATAGTAGTGCCCGCTTTCGTGGCGGAAGTGCCCCAGCAGCGTGCGATAGCGCTCATGCATCTGTTCGCGCGTGCGCTCGCGCTCGGCCGGGTCGGCTTCGGCAATGTTCAGGGTGATCAGGCCGTTGTCGTGGCCGGTCATCACGCATTGATCCGTCACCCCGTCTTCCAGGAACTGGAAGGCCAGGCCGGTATCGGGTTCCGTCTCTTTCGATGCCGGGCTCAGGTTCAGCGTCGCCAGCGAAAACAGCAGGCGGCGCTTGGCCGCTTCGAGGCGCGACCAGAGAATGCGGTTTTTTTCCTTCGACAGCGCCGGAATGACGACGGTCAGCTGGCACGACTCGCACAGTTCGTGCGGGTCGTCCGCGGGCAGCATCCAGTTGCAGACGTTGTGCTGCACATAATTGCTGCACTGTTTGTACAACTTGCCCGCATCGGTGCGGTTCAGGCTGCGCCACTGGCCTGTCTCGGTTTGCTCGAAGCTGTTGACGCTGCGCTGCGCGGGCTGATAGCCCAGCGTACTTTCGCAGTTGAAGCAGAAGGTATTTTCAAAAAATATCTGTTGAGAGCACTTATCGCAATGAAACGTTTTCATGGGCAGCACCGATTAATGGAGTGGTCGTGGGTGTTTTGTAATTAACAATCTAACAGCAAATTCAATCGCGCCATGCTCGTGTCGGACAACGCCTCATGGCGTGCGCGTGCACCGGACAGGCGGTGTCGCCTGGTATGGTGAGGCGGTGGGATGGCCAGACTGCCGAAGACGGCCGCTTGGATCGAGGCTGTCATGGCGCGCCGAACCAGGCGCTGGCAGGGCAGGGCGAACAGGGGCTGGACGCACAACGCCAACCTGCACGGCTGGCGTTTGCCTTGACAGCAGGGTCTACGCTGACTACGCCATGGCGGCGGGTGCGGCCTGCATTCGCCAGCTTTCAGGGCTAAGGAACGCGCCGTCCAAAGTGGCGCTGAAAAGTCCAGTTCGCGACCTGTTTTCCGAGCTCGGCGCCTGCAGTCGTCGCGTAGCGGAAATGCATGCCGCCGTAGATACGTGCCAGCTGGCTTTCCTCTGCCAGCGCGCCGGTCGTCGTGTACGTGCGGGTGGTACCGGTCACTGTGCTGTCGAATGTGTAAGTGACCTTGTCCGTGCCAAAGTACAGGCGCAGCAATTCGCCCAATGTTCCCGTAGTGCAGGAGTGCGCGGCCGGATATTCGGGATGATTCGGCGTTGGCAAGCTTGGCGTCCAGGCCGGGTCGGCGCTCGTCGCCGGGTTATTGTCGGTCTCGGCCAAGGGCACCGCGCTGAGGGGGCGCCATGTCTCATAAAAATATTTTGCCTCAAAGCAAGCGTTGATCGCGTCCGAATAGCCGACGTAAATAAGCGCCATCAGGCGGGCCGCATCGGCGACCTTATCGGTAGTCCGCGCGAAGCGTCCGAAATTTCGCGTCAGAAAAATCGGTGGCGCTTCGGTGTGAAAGCGGGCGATTTCAAATTGCTCTGCCGTACGGAGGGAACTGACCGCTCCGCCCAGTCCTTTTGTCTCGTTCAGGTCCGCGGCATAGGCCGTACTGTCCAGCGCAGGGGGCGGGGCCGGCCGGAATTGCGAGATGCTGGCCAAGGTAAAGGGCCTGATAAACGGGACGAACCGGCTAACCGGATTGACCCCACGAAACTTCCCGGGGGCGGTACCTGGAACATAAGGAGCAAGCACAACCGAGCGGTCATCGTTTGCGCGATTCGCGACGACGCCCGCAGCGACCTCGGCGCCAAGCGCCAGGCCCCTGGTCTTCGCATCGCCCGCCGGGATCCTTGCAATATAGCTGTCGTACGCCGCCTGATACTGTGCGCTGCGATTCGGGAACAACGCACTCAGCACGCCGTATGCCGCCGCGCTGGCGGCGGCATCCATGGAGGCGCCGGCAGCGGGCGTCGCTGGGGTGATGGCGAACGGCTTGTAGCGGCCGTCGATGGCACTGACCGCGTCGTAGATCGCGAGGTGCATCGTCGCGAGATCGGTGTGGAAAGTGGGCCTGGCCTCTTCCGGGGTGGTGGCGACAGCGGCAGTGGCGTTGACTGTTGCGGCGCCGATGTCGGTCCAGTACGACACGACATTGCTGCTGGCGGGGACAAGCGTGATATTGGCGGGGATAGCAGGCTCTTTGTCATCATCACTGCCGCCGCAGGCCACGGCGAGAGTCACGAGCGATACGGCGCAGGCCGCATTCCTGCACCTGTTCAGGATGGTCATTTCGCACTCCTGGGTTATTAATATTTTGGGAGAAAGCGACAGGAAAAACCATATCTAGAATATACCTGTATTTACAAAACTTCACACCATTATTCACACTTTGCTGCAAAAAACCGCTGTCCTCTTCTGAGTAGGGGTTCAGGTAAACTGCCAATCGTAAACATAATAGAAAAATCGCCATCAACACGGCCCCGTGAGCTTCCGGTTAGCCAGCGCGAAATATTGGATGTTGGGGCTCAATCATCGTGCGTACCAAACAAATCTATCGGAAGGAAATTGACCGGAAGCGAGAATTTTCTATTTTAGAAAGGACAATGCCGACTTGCATAAGTTTTACTGTGCGCCATCAAGCGTCAAATGACTCGTTGACCGAAGCCACGATCTCGCTATTCCCGGGTAAGAGACCCATCGCCTTCGTGTTTCTCTGTATTCGTGCGAAAACTTGCCAATCCCCTCTCCATTTTCACTATCCTACCGAGAACCTCGCCGAACATCGCCTTACCCGTTTCCGCATCGGGCGATTTGGCGAAAACGCGCACCGTGCCATAGTTGTCGTTGCCCGCGCCGGCTTGTTCATTCCTGAGGCCGCTCCATTAAAAACGCATTGAACGATTTGGCCGGAGTTCCAGGGTTTCTCCTGCCTTTTTTAAATTCGGCACCAGGAAGACTGTTGGCATCGAAGTGGACCATGACGGCGGGATAGCCGTTATAGGCGCCGACTTCGATATTCTCCGAGCCCTCGAGCTCATGCTCGCAGACAGATTCGTACGCATGGCGGAATCTCCGGCCCGTGCTTTCTTTTGCAGTACCGCACGGCTGCTTTCATCCACCTCCATGCCCATGGACGAGTTGCCTCGTTTCAGGGTAGCCGCTGGTGACCGCCCTGCGTGTTGATCCCCAGATCCCGGGAGAAATGCGGCAAACAGCGGTCCTCCGACCACGATGTCCTTGTGTATGTGACGTGCCCGCCGCCGGACAGTGGCAGCGTTCGACGCTGGATCGCGCCGGGCGCGGCCTTACAGGTCGAGCACCAGCTGCTCGCAGCCGGCCTGGGCGCGCGACACGCAGATCATGATCTCGGCGTCGTGTTCGTCCTCGTCCAGGACATAGTCGCGGTGCTCCCCCTTGCCGGCCAGGAGGCGGGTGCGGCACGAGCCGCAGGTGCCGCTTTCGCAGGAACTGGGGGCCGGCACGCCACGGTTGCGCAGGGCCTCGAGAATGCTGGTCCCGGGGGGGACTGCCACCGTGATGCCGGTGCGCTCCAGCCGCACCGAAAACAGCCGGTCGCCGCTCGCCTTCGGGTCCTCGCTGGTGCCGAAATTCTCGAGGTGCACGGTACCGGCCGGCCAGTGCCGGGCCGCTTCGCGCACCGCCTGCATCAGCCGCCGCGGGCCGCAGCAGTACACGTGGGTGCCGCCGGCGTACTGCGCCAGCAGCGGCTCGACCGCAAAGGCGCGCGCCGGGTCGCCGTGGCTGTGATGGATCCGGACCCGGCCGGCCAGGTCGGGCGCTGCCAGCTCGTCGAGGAATGCGGTGCTCTCCGGGAAGCGCGCGCAGTACACCAGCTCGAAGTCGGCGCCGCGCATCCGCAGCTCATGCACCATCGACAACAGCGGCGTGATGCCGATGCCGCCGGCGATCAGCAAGTAGCGCTGCGCGTCGCGCGCCAGCGGAAAATAGTTTTCGGGCGGCGCCACCGCCAGCACGCTGCCGGGCGCGAGCTCGTCGACCATGCTCTTCGAGCCGCCAGCGCCCAGTTCGTCGCGCTTGACCGCGATCACGTAGTGCTGCCGCTCGGACGGCGGGTTGCACAGCGAATAGCGGCGCAGCAGGCCGTTCGGCGTCGTCACCGCGATGTGGGCGCCGGCCTCGAAGGCGGGCAGCTCGCCGTGGTCGGCGGCGGCCAGTTCGAACAGCGTGATCCCGTGTGCGATCTCCTGCTTGCGGCACACCGTCAGCGCCAGGCGTGGGCTGAGGGCCAGGGTATCAAGGCATGCGTTCATGGTGTGCTCCGTGACTGGTTCAGGCCGGCAGTGCGACCTGATGTTTCAGTGGAATCGTCGCGGCGCCTGCTGACGAGGCGGTCGCGGCGGCGCAGATCTCGAGGTTGGCCAGGCCCCAGCGCCCATCGTGAAGAGCCGGTGCGGCACCGGTGATCGCGTCGTGCCACTCGGCGACCACCAGGTCGCGCGGGCTGCGGTCGGCGGGCAGCGCGATCTCGGTGCATCCATCGCGGGTGTAGACGAACAGCCCGTGCGGCGACTGGCGGATGTCGCCGCGTTCGCAGCTGACCAGGGTCAGGCCGAAAAACGGCTGGTACGGCGCCCTGCCGGGTATCGCACCGTGCGCGCGCTGCTGCTTGGCCCGCAGTTCTTCCTCCGGCGTGGCGCCCGGTGGCGGCGGCTTCGGGCGGCTGGCCGGTGGCTGCGGGACGCCCCACTCGCCGATGTCGAAGCACAGGTCCATGCTCGAAAAATTGCCGTAGCCGTTGTACACCGCGGTGGCGGCGGCGCCATCGGCAAACTCCAGGTAGACCACGTGGGCGCCGGCGCCAGCGCGCGCCGGGTCCCAGTCGAAGGTGCGGGCGCGTACGTGGGTCACCATGCCCCCGCACAGCAGCCTCAGGATGTCGAACTGGTGCGCGCCCTGGCGGAAGGTCACGCCGCCGCCGAGGCTGGCGTCGAGTTCGTCGGGCCGGCGCGGGCGGTAGATCCAGTCGGTGTAGCACCAGGTGTTGACCATGCGCACCCGTCCGAGGCTGCCGCCGGCGATCAGTTCGCGCATGCGCTGGATCGGCTGGTCGTAGCTGTGCGAATGGCCGACCAGCAGCTGCACGCCGGCGCGCTCGGCCGCTTCGATCATCGCTTCGGCCTGCGCCAGGCTGCCGGCCATCGGCTTTTCGACCAGCACGTGCTTGCCGGCGGCGCATGCCAGCGCCACATGGTTCGGATGTAGCTCGGTGGGCGTGGCGATGTAGACCGCATCGACCGTCGGGCGTGCAAGCAGCTCGGCGACAGTGGCACAGGCCGCCACGCCCAGTTCGGCGCCGGCCTGCGCGCGCACCTGGGCGGCCGGGTCGGCGATCGCGTCCAGCACCAGCCCGGGGTGAGCCGCGATGGCCGGCAGGAACGCGCGGCCGGCTGCGCCCAGCCCCGCGATGCCGATCCGTACCCGGCCTGCGGCGCGCGCCGTCATGCCGCTTCGCCCGCGTCGAACGGCGCCTCGTGCCCGGCGGCCATGTCGGCCTCGAGCCAGGCATTCTCGTCGGCCGTCAGGTTCTCGATCATCGCCAGCAGGGTTCGGCGGGTGATGGCCAGGTCGTCGGTGGGCAAGCCCGCCAGCGCGATGCGGTTGACTTCCTCGGCTGCCGGCACCACGCGCTGCTTCAGCGCGGCGCCTTTCGGCGTGACGAAGACGCGCATCTGCTTGCCCATCTTCTGGCGCGTGATATAGCCGAGCTTTTCCATCGCCTGCAGCGCACCGAAGGTGGTGGGCTCGCTGACGCGCGCCTGTTCGCTCAGCTGGCGCTGGGTGATGCCGTCGGTGTTCCACAGGATGCGCAGTAGCGTCCAGTGGCCATACAGCAGCGACTCTTTGCGCAGGCGCAGTTGCAGGTTGCGCGAGAAACCGCGGTACGCGATCTTGACCAGGTGCGCAAAGCGTTCGTCGGCGAATCCCTTCGTCGTGTCGGACATAAACCTTCCTCTCGGCGGCGACAAGGCCGCTCCTTATTTATTAGGTACCTAAACGTTCTTTGTAAAAGCGGTGTGTGCCTACATGTTCATGATGGAAGTTTGGAGGAGTTTATGGAAAAAAACCAGTGCATTTTCATGGGTTTGTAGTGTTAGTTGCGGTTTTAATTAATTTTATCACAAGCATGTTGACTTCTATGGTACCTAAGTATAGCCTGATGTCGGACGGGCTGCCCCGTGTACGCCGGGACGGTACCAATCGCCAACCATCCACACCGACAGGAGCGTCTCGACATGCTGTCTGCAGAACAAAACAAGATATTGACCGAAATTACGCCGGGTACCCCGATGGGGAACCTGATGCGGCGCTACTGGCAGCCGATCGGCGCCGCATCCGAAATGGAGCAGGTCTGGACCCGCCGTTTGCGCCTGCTGGGCGAGGACCTGGTGCTGTTCAAGGACCGCCAGCAGCGCCTCGGCCTGATCAAGGAGCAATGCCCGCACCGGCGAGCCTCGTTCGCGCACGGCATTCCGACCCAGGACGGCATCCGTTGCCCGTACCACGGCTGGGAATTCAGCGCCCAGGGCAAATGCCTGAACCAGCCGAACGAAGTCGACAATCCATGCTTCCGCGACAAGGTCGCGACCGACGCCTATCCGGTGCGCGAAATGGGCGGCATGCTGTTCGCCTACCTGGGGCCGTTGCCGGCGCCGATCCTGCCGCGCTTCGACGGCTTCGTCGAGCCGGGCACGATCCGCATGATGGGGCGCGCGATCCTGCCGGTGAACTGGCTGCAGATCATGGAAAATTCGCTCGACCCGATCCACACCGAATGGCTGCACGGCCACCACTACGAATTCCTGAAGGAGCAGGAAGGCATCAAGGTCGCGATCAGCGCGCGCCACGAGAAGATCGATTTCAAGGAATTCGAGTTCGGCATCACCAAGCACCGCCTGCTGGAGGGCCATTCCGAAGACTCGGACGACTGGCGCACCGGCCATCCGATCCTGTTCCCGAATATCCTGGCCGTCGGCAATGGTGACGAGGCGCAGCGCTACTATTCGTTCCAGATGCGGGTACCGGTCGACAACGAACACACGATGCACCTGTGGTTCAACGCCTACGTGCCGCCCAGGGACGCGCAGGTGCCGGCGCACCTGGTCGACACCGTGCACACCTATAACGTCCCGTTCCTCGACGCCAGCGGCGAGTTCATTGTCGACAACGTCGACGGCCAGGACATGATGGCGTGGATCACGCAGGGCGCGATCGCCGACCGCACCCAGGAAAACCTGGGCGCATCCGACCGCGGGCTGGCGATGTACCGCCAGGTGCTCAAGCGCGAACTGAAGAAGATCGAGAGAGGCGAGGACCCGATGGGCGTGCTGCGCGACCCGGCGCGCGATGTCCGGATCGACCTGCCGAACGAAAAGAAGAAGCACCACAACAGCGACGGGTTCGCCAGCTTCATGCTGCGCACCCATGCCAAATATTCGCCGATCGCGCCGGACCTGGTGGCGATTTTCGAAGGCGATCGCGCCTCCCGCGGCGCGCAGGAAAAGCAGCGCGAACAAGCCAGCATGTACTGACCACGACCGACAAGGAGAGGGCATGAACCACGATGCAGTCGTCATGAACGACACGGAAGCGAAGCAAAAGCTGATCGATGCCGGCCTGGTGCTGGAAACGGCAGGGCAGGGCGACCTGACCCGCGGCCATATCTCGGTGCGGGTGCCGGGCCGTCCCGACCTGTTCTTCATGAAGCCGCACAGTTTTGGCTTCGATGAAATCACGATGGAGAACATCGTCGTCTGCAACCTCGACGGCGAGAAAGTCGGCGGCGGCGGGCGCCGCCACAGCGAGGTGTTCATCCACTCGGAAATCCTCAAGGCACGCCCCGAGATCAACAGCGTGATCCACTCGCACCCGGACCACGCGGTGGCCTTGAGCGCGACCGGCCGCGCGGTGCTGCCGATCAGCCAGCCGGGCAGCGCGTTTTCCGATGGCGTGCCGTATTACACCGACACCATCGAACTGATCCGCAGTCGCGACATGGGGGCCGGCGTTGCGCAGGCACTCGGCAGCCACAAGGCGGTGATGCTGCGTAATCACGGGGTCGCCGTGGTCGGGCAGACCATCGAAGAATCGGTGATCCTGGCGATCATGCTCGACAACGCCTGCCGCATCCAGCTGCTGGCCGAGGCGGCGGGCGGCATCGGCGAGCAGTTCACGGCCGATCACATCGCGCGCCTGCACGAGACCATCGTGCGGCCCGAACAATATGTAATCAACTTCGATTTCTTGCGCCGCAAGGCCTATCGCGCCACCGGACGCCAACTGCCATAACGGCGGCCGCCACTACCAGAGACGAGAGGAGACACCCATGCTGCAACAGATTCTACGTTTGTCGTGCAGTGCACTTTGCCTGGCCGCCGCGGCCGGCGCCGCGCTGGCCGCCCCGTTGACGCTGCAGGAGATTGCGACCTACCAGGGCCCCGACCGCACCGAGCGCCTGCTCGAAGGCGTGCGCAAGGAAGGCGCCGAACTGACGGTCTACCACGCTTATCCGCAGCTGGCCAAGGTGACCGAGGCGTTCGCGAAGAAATACGACATCAAGGTCACGGCCTGGCGTTCGGGGTCGGAAAACATCCTGCAGCGCATCAACAGCGAAGCGCGCGCCAACAAGTCGACGGTGGACATCGTGCAGAACAATGCGCCGGAAAACGAAGCCGCGCACCGCGAAATGCTGTTGCAACCGGTCGCCTCGCCGTACCTGAAGGACCTGGTCCCGGGGGCGCTGCCGTCGCACCGCAGCTGGGTCGGGATCACGCTCGACGTCTACTCGGCCGCCTACAACACGGCCAAGGTGAAGAAGGAAGAGCTGCCGAAAACCTATCGCGAACTGCTGGACCCGAAGTGGAAGGGGCGGCTCGCGGTTGAAGCCGAGGACCAGGCGTGGTATGCGACCCTGCTGCAGACGCTGGGGGAGCCGCAGGGCGGCAAGCTGCTGGGCGATGTGATCGCCAGCAATGGCGTCTCGGTGCGCAAGGGGCACTCGCTGCTGACTTCGCTGGTCGCTTCCGGCGAAGTGCCGCTGGCGCTGTCGGTGTACAGCTGGAATCCGGCGCAGCTGAAGGCCAAGGGCGCGCCGGTCGAAGGCCACCTGATCGAGCCGGTGGTTGCACAGTTCAGCACGGTCGCCATGCTGAAGAAAGCGCCGCATCCGAATACCGCTGCGCTGTTCTACGACTTCGTGCTCAATGAAGGCCAGGCGATCCTGGCGCAGATGCACTTCGTGCCGACCAGCAAGAAACAGCCGTCCCCGATCGGCGACGTGGCACTCAAGATGATCGACCCGGGCATGGCGCTCGACATGCAGGAAGAATGGACCAAGGCCTACCTGGCCGCGACGCGGCGCTGAGCGCAGCCGTGCCGCCCGATCCCATCGTCAGTTGTACCGGAAATGGACGGATGTAAGGATTGTGGATGCTGGAAACGAAAACGCCAACCTGCATGGGTTGGCGTTTTTGCTAAAAAATTCTTGGTGGCCCGGGGCGGAATCGAACCACCGACACAAGGATTTTCAATCCTCTGCTCTACCAACTGAGCTACCAGGCCAAGAGAGGCATGATTATAGCCAGCGGTTTTCAGTTCCGCAAGTCCCTGTTTGCGGAAATCCGGATGCGCGGCGCGCACTACCCCGGCGCAAGGTTGACATCTCGCTATAATGAGTAACATGACCACGCCAACCTCTACCTCCTCGTCCCGAAGCGACGTCTGCATCGTCGGCAACGGCGCCATCGCCAAGACCGCCGCCCTCGGTTTCGCCCAGGCCGGGCATAGCGTGACCCTGCTGGTGCCGCCCGCGCGGCCGGCGCCGGAAGCGTCCGTGTCGTCCGCGGCCGACAAGCCCTGGGACGTGCGCGTCTATGCGCTCAACCACACGGCGCACAGCCTGCTCGCCTCGCTGAAGGTGTGGGGCGCGCTCGACCTGGAACGGGTGGCGGCCATCGATTCCATGGAAATCCAGGGCGACGGCGCAAGCGGCGGCAACCTCGGTTTCGACGCCTTCGGCGCCCATGTCGGCACCCTGGCCTGGATCGTCGAGGACAGCAACCTGAACGGGGCGCTGGACGCCGCGCTCAAGTTCTCGCACAACGTCCAGGTGGTCTCCGGCTGCGCGGTCGGCCTGGGCTGCGGCGAACTGGGCGCCGCCGTCAGGCTGGAAGACGGCCGCAAGATCGATTGCGAGCTGGTGATCGGGGCCGACGGCCGCGAATCCTGGGTGCGCGGGCAATGCGACATCGGCGTCGACTACCGCATGTACCACCAGCGCGCCATCGTCGCCAATTTTTCCTGCGACAAGCCGCACCACGGCGTGGCTTACCAGTGGTTCACCTGCGCCGACGGCATCATCGCGCTGCTGCCGCTGCCCGACAAGCGGGTCTCGCTGGTCTGGTCGGCGCCCGAGACGCTGGCCGATACCCTGATGGACGAGTCGCTCGGCGAGATGGCGGTGCGCCTGTCCGAATACGCCGAAGGCAAGCTCGGGACCCTGCGCCCGCTCCAGCCCGAGACCGTCAAGGCGGTGCCGCTGGCGCTGGTGCGCCCGCATTCGATCGTCGCCCCGCGCGTGGCGCTGGTGGGCGACGCCGCGCATGCGATCCATCCGCTGGCCGGCCACGGCATGAACCTCGGTTTCGGCGACGTGGTCGACCTGCTCGACGTGATCCGCCAGCGCGAAGACCGGCGCGGCATCGCCGACGAACGGGTGCTGGCGCGCTATGCCCGCAAGCGCAAGGAAGACGTACTGCTCATGCAGATCGCCACCGACGGACTGGAACGCCTGTTCGGCGCGAATCTGGAACCGTTGCGCGTGGTTCGGAATTTCGGATTAAACTTGCTCGACAAATTGCCAGGAGTTAAGCGCCGAATGATGGCGCACGCGATGGGCAAGTCATCAATCTGAGGAACAAGCATGGTCAAGACGAAGCTCGCCGTCCTGCTGGCGACGGGGATGATTGCATCCTGCGTCGACGCGCAGAATACGGTCGAGGCAAACATCAGGAAGGCGCTCGAACCCCGCCTGGGCGGCGCGAAAATCGAGTCGGTCAAGGAAACTCCCTACGGCGGCATGTATGAAGTCCGCGTTTCCGGCGACATCCTGTATACCGACAAGAAGGGCGAGTACCTGTTCATTGGCCAGGTGTACGACGTCAAGAGTTCGCGCAACCTGACCCGCGAACGCATCGACGACATCAACAAGATCAAGTTCACCGACCTGCCGACCGAGCTCGCGCTCAAGCAGGTCAAGGGCAACGGCAAGCGCATGATCGCGGTGTTCGAAGACCCGAACTGCGGCTACTGCAAGCGCCTGCGCCAGACCGCGCTGAAGGACATCGACAACGTCACCATCTACACTTACATGTACAACATCCTCTCCGAGGATTCGATCATGAAGTCGAAGAACATCTGGTGCGCGCCGAACCGCCTCAAGGCCTGGGACGACTGGATGCTCAACGGCAAACTGCCGGGGACCGCGCCCGCCGCCTGCGAGGCCCCGCACGACAAGGTGCTCGCCCTCGGGCAGAAACTGCGCATCACCGGCACTCCCACCATCTTCTTCACCGACGGTTCCCGCATCCCGGGCGCGGTCGACCTGAAGACCCTGGAAGCGAAGCTCTCGTCGATCGACGAAAAATAATCTGTCGTTCGACCGTCGCAGGCACCGGTCGAACGACGTCAAGGCAAGCTCTCCGCCGGCCGGCGACAGGAAGCGCTCGCCGCTCGGCGCAAAAAAACAAGCAGTCAACACGTCACACCAATACCAGGGAGCAGTACATGGTCACCTTGAACATCAATGGGCGCGACCACCAGGTCGACGCCGATCCTTCCACGCCCATCCTCTGGGCGCTGCGCGACAACCTCGACATGACCGGCACCAAGTTCGGCTGCGGCGCGGCGCTGTGCGGCGCCTGCACCGTGCACCTGAACGGCGATCCGATCCGTTCCTGCATCACGCCGATCTCGGCCGCCCAGGGCCAGAAGATCACCACCATCGAGGCGATGGAAAGCGACCGGGTGGGCAAGGCGGTCCAGGATGCCTGGGTCAGGCATGACGTGCCGCAGTGCGGCTACTGCCAGAGCGGGCAGGTGATGAGCGCCACTGCGCTGCTGCGCACCAACAAGCGCCCGAGCGACAGCGACATCGACAATGCCATGAGCGGCAACATCTGCCGCTGCGGCACCTACCAACGGATCCGCGCGGCCATCAAGGACGCTGCGAAGACGCTCGCCTGAGGAGGCCCCATGCGTAAAGAATGGATGAACCGCGAGGCGCTCGTGCGCTCCGCCGCGGGTAACCTGTCGCGCCGCGGCTTCCTGAAGGCCGGCGCCGGCGTCACCGGCGGCCTGGTGCTGGGCTTCTTCCTGCCCGGATCGAACAAGTTCGCCCAGGCCCAGGCCCAGGGCGCGAAGGTGTACGCCCCGAACGCCTTCCTGCGCGTGGCGCCGGACAATACCGTCACCGTGATCGTCAACCGCCTGGAATTCGGCCAGGGCGTGCAGACCTCGCTGCCGATGCTGATCGCCGAGGAACTCGACGCCGACTGGTCGCAGATGCGCAGCGAACTGGCGCCGGCCGGCGAGGCGTACAAGGATCCGGCGTTCGGAATCCAGATCACCGGCGGCTCGGGCACCATCGCCCACTCGTATATCCAGTACCGCGAGATCGGCGCGCGCGCCCGTGCGATGCTGGTGGCGGCCGCCGCCGAACAGTGGAAGGTCCCGCCGTCCCGGTGCAGCACCGCGAAGGGGATGGTGCTCGGCCCGGCCGGCCGCAAGGCGAGCTACGGCTCGCTGGCCGACGCCGCCATGAAGCAGCCGGCGCCGCAGCAGGTCACGCTCAAGGAGCCGAAGCAGTTCCGCTATATCGGCAAGCCGACCCGCCGTATCGACGCGCTGGCCAAGTCGACCGGCAGGCAGCAGTTCGGCATCGACTTCAAGCCGCAGGACGCCAGGACCGTGCTGGTCGCGCGTCCGCCGGTGTTCGGCGCGAAGGTGAAGAGCGTCGACGCCGCCGCCGCGCGCGCCATCAGGGGCGTGGTCGACGTGATCGAGGTCGACCTGGACCGCGGCGCACGCGGCGTGGCGGTCGTGGCCGACGGCTACTGGCCGGCGAAGCAGGGCCGCGACGCGCTCAAGCTCGACTGGGACACCAGCGCGGTCGGGAAAGTCAGCTCGGCGCAGCAGCTGGCCGAATTCACGGCCCTGGCAAAGGAGGGCGGCGGCGCGGTCGCGCGCCAGGCCGACGTGTCGAAGCTGGCGACGGCCGCCCACAGGATCTCGGCCATCTACGAATTCCCGTATCTCGCGCACGCGCCGATGGAGCCGCTCAACTGCGTGGTCGACCTGAAGGGCGACAGCTGCACGATCTGGGCCGGCACCCAGTTCCAGACCGTGGACCAGCAGGTGGCCGCCAAGATCGTCGGCCTCAAGCCCGAACAGGTCACGATCAACACGATGATGGCGGGCGGCGGCTTCGGCCGGCGTGCGGTGCCGTCCTCGGACTGGATCGGCGACTCGGTGCGCATCGCCAGGGCGTGGCGCGCCGCCGGCCACGATGAACCGGTGAAGGTCGTGTGGAGCCGCGAGGACGACATCCGAGGCGGCTACTACCGTCCGGCCTACGTGCACCGCGCCGACATCGGCCTGGATGCGGACGGCCGGATCCTCGCCTGGGACCACAAGATCGTCGGCCAGTCGATCGTGGACGGCACCCTGTTCGAGCCGATGATGGTCAAGAACGGCGTCGACGCCACCACCGTCGAAGGCATGGCCGAGCCCTACGCGGTGCCGATGCACCTGGCGGTGCACACGGTCAAGGCCAACGTGCCGGTGCTGTGGTGGCGCGCGGTGGGCTCGACCCATACCGCCTTCGTGATGGAGACCCTGATCGACGAGGCCGCGCACCTGGCAAGAATGGACCCGGTGGCCTACCGCAAGAAGCTGATGGGCGAGAAGCACCAGCGCCACCTGGCGGCGCTCGACCTGGCGGTGGCCAGGTCCGGCTACGGCAGGAAGACGCTGCCGAAGGGCCGCGCCTGGGGCGTGGCGGTGCACGAATCGTTCGACACCGTGGTCGCCTACGTGGTCGAGGCCTCGATGCTTGACGGCGCGCCGAAGCTGCACAAGGTGACCGCCGGCGTGCACTGCAACCAGCCGGTCAATCCCTTGTCGATCGAGGCGCAGGTCCAGGGCGCGGCCCTGATGGGCCTGGGCACGACCCTGCCGGGCGCCGCGATCACGCTGAAGGACGGCGTGGTCGAGCAGCAGAACTTCGGCGACTACGTGGTGGCGCGCCACAACGAGATGCCGCAGGTGGAGGTGCACATCGTGCCGTCGAACGACCCGCCGACCGGCATGGGCGAACCGGGCCTGCCGCCGCTGGCGCCGGCGCTGGCCAACGCCGTGTTCAGGCTGACCGGCAAGCGCCTGCGCAAGCTGCCGTTCGACCTGGCGGCGTAAACGATGGTCCTGACCGCGATGTTCCCGGTTGGCCTCCTGCTTGCCGCCGGCCGGGGCCGCCGCTTCGATCCCCTGGGTGCGCGCAACAAGCTGCTCCAGCAGCTGCCCGGCGGCGACCTCGTGGTGGCCGCCAGCGCGCGCCGTCTCCTGTCCGTCTTCCCGCGCGTGGTGGCGGTGGTCCCGCCCGACGATGGCGGCGTGGCCGACGCCCTGCGCCGGCTGGGCTGCGAGGTCACCGTCTGTCCGGACGCCGATGGCGGCATGGGCCTGTCGCTGGCGCACGCCGTGCGTCATTCGCTGCCGGCGCAGGGCTGGCTGGTCGCGCTGGGCGACATGCCCTTCGTCCATGAATCGACCCTGCGCGCGCTGCGCGCGGCGCTCGAGGCGGGGGCCGGCATCGTCGCGCCGGTGACCGGCGGGCGACGCGGCAATCCGGTCGGCTTCGGCCCGGAGCACCTCGATGCGCTGCTGGCGCTGGGTGGCGACCAGGGCGCGCGCCGCCTGCTCGCGGGCAGTCCGGTCACCGCCATCGAGGTGGCCGACCCCGGCATTTTTCGCGATATCGACAGCCCGCTCGACCTGCCGGGTTGACCTTTTTGCTACACTACCGGGTATCCGGCGCGGTCGAGAGACACTTAGCTCATCATGAAGAAACCATCCCAAAAAAAGCAGCCTGCAATCCAGTACACCATCGTCCCCAGGGACCTGGCCGGCCACCTGTTCGACGTGACCGTGACGGTCGCCGCCCCGGACCCTGAAGGACAGGAGTTCGCGCTGCCGGCCTGGATCCCGGGCAGCTACATGATCCGCGAGTTCGCCCGCAACATCGTGCGCATCCGCGCCGAGTCGGGCGGCGCCGAGGTCGCACTGGCCAAGCTCGACAAGCATTCCTGGCGCGCGGCGCCCGTCGCCGGCCCGCTGACCCTGCACTACGAGGTGTACGCCTGGGACCTGTCGGTGCGCGCCGCCCACCTCGACCAGACCCACGGCTTCTTCAACGGCACCAGCGTGTTCCTGCGCGTCGTGGGGCAGGAGGCGATGGCGCACCAGGTCGACATCCAGCGCCCGGCCGATCCCGCCGCCAGGACCTGGCGCGTGGCGACCGCGATGCCGGAACTGGGCGCCAAACGCTACGGCTTCGGCACCTATGCGGCCGCCAGCTACGACGAGCTGATCGACCATCCGGTGGAGATGGGCGACTTCGAACTGGCGAGCTTCAAGGCGCACGGCATCCCGCACGACATCGTGATCACCGGCCGCGTGCCGAACCTGGACATGGCGCGCCTGCAGGCCGACCTGAAGGCGATCTGCGAAACCCAGATCGCCTTCTTCGAGCCGCGCAGCAGGCGCGCGCCGATGGACCGCTACGTGTTCATGACGATGGCGGTCGGCGACGGCTACGGCGGCCTGGAGCACCGCGCCTCGACCGCCCTGATCTGCGCGCGCGCCGACCTGCCGGGCACCGCGGCGCCCAAGAGCGGCGAGCCGAACGAAGGCTACCTGCGCTTCCTGGGCCTGTGCAGCCATGAGTACTTCCACACCTGGAACGTCAAGCGCATCAAGCCGTCGGTGTTCGCGCCCTACGACCTGCAGGTCGAGAACTACACGCCGCTGCTGTGGCTGTTCGAAGGCTTCACCAGCTACTACGACGACCTGATGCTGGTGCGCAGCGGGATCATCGGCGAAGCCACGTATTTCAAGCTGCTGGCCAAGACCATCGGCGGCGTGCTGCGCGGCAGCGGCCGCACCAAGCAGAGCGTGGCCGATTCCAGCTTCGACGCCTGGAGCAAGTACTACCGCCAGGACGAGAATTCGCCGAACGCGATCATCAGCTACTACGCCAAGGGTTCGCTGATCGCGCTGGCCTTCGACCTGACCATCCGCGCCAAGACGAATGGCGCGAAGTCGCTCGACGACGTGATGCTGGCGCTGTGGGAGCGCTACGGCCGCGACTTCTATCCGGGCGTCGGCCGCGGCGTGACCGAGGCCGAGGTGGAGGCGCTGTTCGACGAAGTCAGCGGCCTGAAGCTGAAGAACCTGTTCGAGCGCTGGGTGCGCGGCACCGAAGACCTGCCGCTGGCCAAGCTGTATGCGCCGCTGGGCGTGAAGCTGGTGGACGAGCGCAAGAGCGGCAAGCCTTCGCTGGACGCCGGCCTGGCCCGCGATCCGCTGGGCGCCAAGCTGACCCAGGTGCACGAGGGCGGGGCGGCGCACCTGGCCGGCCTGTCGGCGCATGACGTGGTGATCGCGATCGACGGCCTGCGCGTATCCGGCATGCCGTCGAACGTCGACGCGCTGCTGGGACGCTACCGGGTCGGCGACACGGTGACCGTGCACGCCTTCCGGCGCGACGAGCTGATGGCCTTCGAACTGGTCCTGCAGGGCGACAAGACGGCGGGCATCACGCTGGCGCCGGCGGTGGCCGGCAAGAAGTCGGCCGCGATCAAGCGTCCGAGCGCGGTGTGACCGGATAGGGGCGGCATGTTATCGTTGTGAGCGGAATTCCAACCCCGCTCACAAGAGGCCCAATTGACCCATCCACTCACCCGCATCGCCGCCGCAGCCGCCCTGACGCTGTCCATCCTTCCCGCATCGGCCCAGCAGGCCGCCCCGCTTAAATCCGATGTCGCCACCCGCGTGGGCGCCATGTACCCGTGGCTCGACAAGGTCTACAAGGACCTGCACGCCCATCCCGAGATCGCCTTCCAGGAAGTGCGCACCGCCGGCAAGCTGGCCGCCGAGATGCGCGCGCTGGGCTTCGAGGTGACCGAAAAGGTCGGCAAGACCGGCGTGGTCGCGGTCTACAGGAACGGCAAGGGCCCGACCGTGCTGGTGCGGACCGACATGGACGGCCTGCCGATGGAAGAAAAGACCGGCCTGCCGTATGCCAGCCGGGCGAAAGCGGTCAGCGATGGACGCGACAGCTTCGTCACCCACAGCTGCGGCCACGACATCCACATGGCCAGCTGGCTGGGCGCGGCGCGCACCCTGGTCGAGCTGAAGTCGCAGTGGAAGGGCACCCTGGTCTTCATCGGCCAGCCGGCCGAGGAAATCGTCGCGGGCGCGAAGGCCATGCTGGACGACGGCCTGTTCAAGCGCTTCCCCAAGCCGGACTACGCCTTCGCCCTGCATTCGTGGCCGCTGGCGCACGGCACGGTCGGTTTCAACGACGGCCCGGTGTCGTCGAACTCGGATTCGCTCGAGATCGTGTTCAAGGGCCGCGGCGGTCACGGCTCGGCGCCGGACAAGACGGTCGACCCGATCGCGATCGCCGCGCGTTTCGTGGTCGACGTGCAGACCGTGGTCAGCCGCGAGAAGGACCCGAAGGAATTCGGCGTCGTCACCATCGGCGCGATCCAGGGCGGGACGGTGGGCAACATCATTCCCGACAGCGTGCAGGTGCGCGGCACCATCCGTTCCTACAGCCCGCAGGTGCGCGCCAAGCTGCTCGACGGCGTGCGGCGCGTGGCCAACGCCTCGGCCGCGATGGCCGGCGCCCCGGCGCCGGACGTGCAGCTGGTCGGCGGCGGGCAGGCCATCGTCAACAGCGAGGAACTGGTGCGCAAGACCGAAGCCGTGTTCAAGGATGCCTTCGGCGCCGCGAACGCCCAGCGCATGCCGGCGATGACGGCCAGCGAGGACTTCTCGCTGTTCGTGAACGAAGGCGTGCCGTCGATGTTCTTCTTCACCGGCGTGTACGATCCGAAGACGCTGGCCGAGGCGGAGCGCCCGGGCGGCAAGCCGATCGCCTTCAACCACTCGCCGTTCTATGCGCCGGTGCCGGAACCGTCGATCAGGACGGGTGCGCAGGCGATGAGCCTGGCCGTGCTGAACGTCCTCGCGAAGTAAGCATGCGATAGGCAGCGCCGCGGGCTTCCGCGGCGCCCGGCGCTCCGTTCAGGACGCCTTCAGGCAGTCGGCGCAGCGGCCGTACAGGGTCAGTTCGTGCCGCTCGACGCTGAATCCCTTCGGCGCCATGTGCTCGATGTCGCCCGGGCAGGCGTGCACGTCGAACACCCGCTGGCAGCTGGTGCACTGGAAGTGGTGGTGGTGGTGCTCGGCGGCGCTGGTCGGCTCGTAGCGCGCGCTTTCGCCCGGCAGGGTCACCACCTTCAGGGAACCTTCGTCCACCAGCGTCTTCAGGTTGCGGTACACGGTCGCCATGCCCAGCTGGCTCACCTGCTGGCTGGCCTCGGCCAGCACCTCCTGCGGGGAAAGCGGGCGGCGCGCATGTTCGATCGCATGCAGGATGGCGGATTTCTGGCGTGTATTGCGTTGCATCCCCGAAGAATACATCAAGGCCCGCTCGCCGGCCAGCCGAGGCTTGAGTCTCTAATGAGAATGCTTTATCATTAGTGCTTATTGATAATGGCTTATCACTATCAATGAGGTTCCGGAGCGCCGCGGCAGCGCCCGGACCGGCTCATTCATCCATCATCGAGGAAGCATCCATGCCTGACTTCACCTGCAAGCGCACGCCGCTCACCCTGGCGCTCGCGCTGGCCTTCGGCGCGCCGCTGGCCGCATTCGCCCAGACCGCGCCGGACCGCCTGGCCGCCGATCCGGACAGCGTGCCGACCGTCGTCGTTTCCGCCAGCGCGCTTGGGGTGATCAGCGACGACATGGTCACGCCGGTGACCTCGCTCGGCGGCGGGGAACTGGTGCGCGTGCGCGAGTCGACCCTGGGCGAAACCCTGGCCAACCAGCCCGGCATCACGTCCAGCCACTTCGGCGCCGGCGCCAGCCGCCCGGTGATCCGCGGCATGGACGGTCCGCGCGTGAAGATCCTGTCGGACGGCGCGGAAGTGCAGGATGCCTCCACCATCAGCCCCGACCATGCGATCGCCTTCGAGCCGGTGCTGGCCGAGCGCATCGAGGTGCTGCGCGGCCCGTCGGCGCTGGCCTATGGCGGCGGCGCGGTGGGCGGGGTGGTGAATATCCTCGACCGCAAGATCCCGACCCGGATGCCGGACAAGGCGGTCGAAGGCAGCGCCGAAGTGCGCACCAATTCGGCGGCGCGCGAGAAGACCGGCGCCTTCGAGCTGACCGGGCGTGCGGGCGATCACATCGCGGTCCACGCCGAAGGCGTCAAGCGCGACGCCCAGCCCTACCGGGTCGGCAGCGGCTGGAGCGAAGGCCGCAAGGTCGAAGGCAGCTACAAGGAAACCGCGACCGGCACCGTCGGCCTGTCCTGGATCGGCGCACGCGGCTACCTCGGCGCGGCGTATACCAGGGAGCGTACCGAATACGGCATCCCCGGCCACCACCACGAGTTCGAAAGCTGCCACCCGCATGGAGACCACCTGCATTGCGGCGGCGAGGAGCACGGGGAGGAAGAGGGCGGGCACGAGCACGAGCATGGCGACGAGCATGGCGCGGCGCCTTACGTGAAGCTCGAGAGCGACCGCTGGGACGTGCGCGGCGAGTACCGCAATCCGGTGGCGGGCATCGAGAAGCTGCGCCTGCGCGCCTCGTTCACCGAGTACCGCCACGACGAGATCGAGGGCACCGAGGTGGCGACCTCGTTCGCCAGCCAGGGCCACGACCTGCGCCTCGAGGCCGAACACGCGCCGATGAAGGGCTGGCGCGGCGTGGCGGGCGTGCAGACCACGCGGCGCGACTTCAGCGCCACCGGCGCGGAAGCCTACGTGCCGTCGAGCGTCACGAAGAAGCATGCCGCCTTCCTGACCGAGGAATACAAGCTGAAGGACTGGCGCTTCGAGGCCGGCCTGCGCCACGAATGGCAGGATATCGCGGTCGCAGGCAGCAGCCTGGACGACACCAGCGCGCGCGGCACCTCTGCGTCGGTGGGCGCGGTCTGGAAGTTCCGCCCCGACTACTCGCTGCGCGCCTCGTTCTCGCGCAGCCACCGCCTGCCGAGCGCAGAGGAACTGTATGCGGACGGCGTGCACCTGGCCACCGCCACCTACGAGATCGGCAACCCGGACCTGGTCAAGGAAACCTCGAACAACCTGGACCTGACCCTGCGCAAGTTCGCGGGCCCGACCACGTTCTCGCTGAGCGCCTTCCACAACCGCGTGGACAATTACATCCACGCGCACACGCTCGACGACCACGAGGGCTTCCAGCTGATCGAGTACGCCCAGCGCGACGCGACCTTCACCGGCCTGGAAGGCGAGATCCGCCGCAAGCTGTCGGCGTCGCTCGACGCGACCGTGTTCGGCGACTACGTGCGCGCGAGGTTCGACGGCGGGGAGGGCGGCCGCAACCTGCCGCGCATCCCGGCCCACCGCGTCGGCGTCAAGCTGGACGGCAACTGGCGGAACTGGCACGGCCTGGTGGAGTTCTACCGCGTCGGCAAGCAGGACAAGGTGGCGGACTTCGAAGCCCCGACCGGCGGCTACAACATGCTGAACCTGGGTACCCATTACACCACCCGCATCGGCGGCGTGCCGGCGCAGTTCTACGCACGCATCAACAACCTGGCCGACGAACTGGCGTTCAGCCACACCTCCTTCATCAAGGAAGCGGCGCCGCTGACCGGCCGCAACCTGACCGCCGGCCTGCGCCTGGTCTTCTGACGCGCGCACCAGTGGGCCGGCATGGGGCCGGCCCGTCATCGATTGACATGGAGGTGGACATGAAGGGCCTGATCAGATTCGGCGACTATGCAGGCATGACGGCGTCCGCGCTGTGCCTGGCGCACTGCCTGGCCATGCCGCTGCTGCTGGCGGCCTTTCCCATGCTCGGCCTGGCGCACGCGCATGACGGCTTCCACGACACCCTGCTGGCCGCGATCAGCCTGCCGGTCCTGCTGGCGCTGCTGCCCGGTTACCTGAGGCACCGCGACGCCAGGGTGCTGGCGGCCGGCATCGCGGGACTCGGCTGCTTCCTCGCCGCCGTATTCGTCATCAGCCCGCTGTTCGGCGAACTGGCGGAAGCGGGCTGCGCGATCGCCAGCGGCGTGCTGCTGCTGTACGCGCACCTGCGCAACCGGCGCCTGTGCGCGTGCTGCGCGGCCGCCCGGCCTAGTGCGCGCGCCGCCGCAGCAGCTCGGGAATGATCGCCATCAGGCGGTCGATCGACATCGGCTTGCCGAGATGCGCCGCGAAGCCGGCTTCGCGCGCCTGGGCGATGTCCTGCTCGCGTCCCAGCCCGGTGACCGCCACCGCCGGCAGGTGGGCATGGCGGGGCATGGCGTGCACTTCGCGCAGCAGCGCATAGCCGTCCATCGCCGGCATCGAGATGTCCGATACCAGCAGGTCGACCTGTTCGTGCTCGAGCAGCCGGAGTGCGTCCAGCGCACTGGTGGCGGTCAGCACGTGGGCGCCATGCATGTCGAGCAGCGCCTTCATGACCTCCACCGCATCCTCGACATCGTCGACCACCAGGATGCGCAAGCCATTGATGTGCGGGCCTGTCGCCTCGCCCTCGGCGCCGTCGGCGGCCGGATGCTGCTGCTCCAGCAGCGGCAGCCAGACCGAGAAGAGGGAGCCCTTGCCGATCCCCTCCGAAAACGCCTCGATCCGTCCGCCATGCAGGCCGACCAGTTCGCGCACCAGCGCCAGGCCGATGCCGAGGCCACCCTTGGAGCGGGTGGTCACCGAGTTGGGCTGGCCGAACATGTCGAAGATCTTCGGCAGGCTTCCCGGTGCGATGCCCTGGCCCGTATCGGCCACGTCGATCCGCGCCTTCCCGTTCTCGCACGCCAGGCGGACTTCGATCCGGCCGCCCGCCGGCGTGAACTTGATGGCATTGCTGAGCAGGTTCATCACCACCTGCTCGAGGCGCACCGCATCGGCCATCACGCACATGCCCTCGTCGACCACGCTGAGGGCGATCTCGAGCCCGCGCGACACGGGGTCGGCGTGCGCCACCTCGATGATGGCGCCGACCACCTTGCCGATGTCTACCGGCGCCATCGACAGCGCCAGCTTGCCGGTACGCACGCGCGACATGTCGAGCAGGTCTTCGATGATCGTGGCCTGGCTCATGACCGACTGGCGGATCGCCTTGGTGCACCGCAGCGCGGTGCCGGATTCGCGCACCTGGGGCACCCGCGACAGCAGTTCGGCGTTGATGTTGATCATGTTGAGCGGCTGGCGCAGTTCATGCGACATGATCGCGAGGAACTCGTCCTTCATCGCCATCGCATTCTCGGCGCTGTAGCGTTCGCGCTGTTCGTGGCTGATCGCCTCGTCGCGTTCGCTCATCTGGCGCAGGCGGTCGGTCTGGTCGCGCGCGATCTTGGCATAGCCGTACGCCGCGTTGGGGCCCAGCGGGGTGGTGACGCCGCTCGAGAAGAAGCGGCTGCCATCCTTGCGCATGTGCCAGCGCTCGTCCTCGGCGCGGCCTTCCTCGCGGGCGCGCCGCATCTCGTCCTCGGGAGCGCCCCGTTCGAGGTCTTCGGGCACGTACAGGCGGTCGAGCAGGCAGCCCAGCATTTCCTGTTCGGTATGTCCGAAGATCCGTTCGGCGCCCTTGTTCCAGCTGGTGACCCGTCCGCCGGCATCGGTGGTGACGATGGCGTAGTCATGGGTGCTTTCGGCTACCAGGCGCATGCGCGCCTCGCCGGCCCGCACCTGTTCCTCGGCCTGGCGGCGCGCGCTGATGTCGAAGAAGGTCATCACGGCGCCTTCGATCCGGTCCTCGATGGTGCGGTACGGCAGCAGGCGCACGATGTAGCAGCGTCCGTCGTTGCTGCGCACCTCGCGCTCGACCGGACGCAGGGATTCGAAGGTGGCGCTGACGTCATCGGCCAGCTCGTCGTAGTCGAGCCGGTGGGTCAGGTCGAGCAGGGAGCGGCCGAGGTCGGACGGAATGATGCTGAAGATGTCGGCCGCGCGCGGCGTGAAGCGCTTGATGCGCAGCGCGCTGTCGACGAACACGGTGGCGATGTCGGTGGACGCGATCAGGTTGTTGAGGTCGTCGTTGGCCTTGCCGGTTTCCTCGACCTTGACCTTGAGCTCGTAGTTGACCGTGATCAGCTCTTCATTGACCGACTGCAGCTCTTCCTTGCTGGTTTCCAGCTCCTCGGTCGCCGAGCGCAGCTCCTCGTTGATGGCCTGCAGCTCTTCGTTGGAGGCGCGCAGCTCCTCGGTCGAGACCTCGGAATACTCGATTGTCTCGCGCAGCTGCTCCTTGACGCGCTGCAGCTCCGCTTCCAGCTGGGCCAGGACCACGTCGGCGCCGCGTACCTCGCCGCCGGGCGGCGCCACCGTGTCGGGCGCCACTTCGGTGAACAGCACCAGGATGAACTCGCCGGCGCTTTCCTCGTCGCGATAGGGCTGGACCCGCATGCCGATGGTGAGCGAGCCGGTGGGCAGCTGGAGCGGGATGGGGCGGCATTCGACGGTGACGCCGTTCTGGTGCGCCTGGTACAGCGCGCTGCGCAGTTCGAGCCGCAGCTCGGGCAGCACCAGCGCCAGCACGTTGCGCGAGGGCTCGCCGCCACCCATGCGCAGGAACTGTCCGGCCGGCTGCGACATGTGGACGATGTTCGATTCGCGGTCGAGCACGACCGAGGGCGGCGCGACCTGGGCCAGGGCGCGCTGGTGTACTTCCGCATACGAGAACTGGCGCCGGGCCGGCTGGCGCGCGACGGCGTCCGGGATGCGGGCGATGTTGCCGGACACCTGGCCGCCGCTGTAGCGCACGGCGCGCGCGGTCGGACGGGCGCGGTAGATGCGGTTCTTCTTGTCGACCGGGATGAAGAAATCGCTGACCGACTCGGCCGACTCCGAGCTGCCGAGGAACAGGTAGCCGCCCGGCTTGAGCGCGAAATGGAACATTTCGAGGACGCGGGACTGGGCGTCGCGGTTCAGGTAGATCAGCAGGTTGCGGCACGAGACCAGGTCGAGCCGCGAGAACGGCGGGTCGCGCAGGAGATCGTGGGCGGCGAACAGGATGCGGTCGCGGATCGCCTTGCGGATGCGGTAGCGGTCGCCATCCTTGGCGAAGTGCTGGCGCAGGCGCACCGGCGCCACGTCGGTGATGATCGAGGCCGGATAGACGCCGTTGCGGGCCTGGACGATGGCCTGCTCGTCGATATCGGAAGCGAAGACCTGGAACGAGGGCGGCTGGGCCATCTCGGCCGCGTGGTCGGCCAGCAGCATCGCCATCGAGTAGGCTTCCTCGCCGGTGGAACAGGCGGCCACCCACACCCTGACTTCCTCCGTGGGCCCGCGGTCCTTGAACAGCTCGGGAACGATCTCGCGCTCGACGGCTTCGAAGGAATCGCGGTCGCGGAAGAAGTTCGTGACCCCGATCAGCATGTCGTCCAGCAGGGCGGCGTGCTCGCGCGGGTCGGATTCGAGCAGGGCGCAGTAATCCGGCAGCGTGTGCACGCCGCGCACCTGCAGGCGCCGCTCGATGCGGCGCAGCACGGTCGCGCGCTTGTACTGGCGGAAATCGCGGCCGGTGCGGCTGAGCAGGAGCGCGATGATGCGCTGCAGCGCATCCTCGGCCAGGTCGACGGCGGACGGGTCCGGCAGGTGGGCACCCGGATCCTCGCCTTCGCCGGTCGGCGGCAGCTCGATGATGCGCGCGTTGTCCCACAGGTCGACCAGCTTTTGCGGCAGGTCCGCCACCGGCAGCACGAAATCGACCATGCCGGTGCGGATGGCCGCCTGCGGCATGCCGTCGTGCTCGGCGTCTTCCGGAGACTGCACCAGGGTCAGGCCACCCTGTTCCTTGACCCGCGTCAGGCCGACCGCGCCGTCCGACCCGGTGCCCGACAACACGATGGCGATCGCGCGTTCGCGATGCACTTCGGCCAGGGTGCGGAAGAAGATATCGATCGCGATATGCCCGCCGCGCGGACGTTGCAGCTCGGACAGGCTGAGGTAACCGTCGACCATCGACAGCTGCTTGCTGGGTGCGATCACGTACACGTGGTCAGGCTCGAGCAGTACCGGCGCCACGACCTGGATGACAGGCATGCCGGTCGCGCGCTGCAGGACCTTGTCCGCCGAACTCTGGTGTTTCGGCGACAGGTGCAGGATCACGACGAAGGCCATGCCGGTCCGCTGAGGCATGTTCTCGAAAAAGCGTAGCAGGGCCGGCAGGCCGCCGGCGGAAGCGCCGATGCCCACGACCGGGAAGTCGATATGGCTGGGAACAATTCTCCGCTCTGTCGGCGGAGTGGAAGGCTCGTTGGCGCAATCGTGCATACGATTCATTTGCTCGGGAAAGGCGTCAGTGTAGTTGATCCATGCACATGGGAGAGAAAAAATGAACTGTCAAATTGTTGCATATTTGGCAGCACCCATTCATATGGCGAGAAGGCCGGCGCCTCGCGGCCAGTATCGATACGATACTCCAAGGCCCTTGCCTGTGCGCGTACGGAGCGGGCGCCATGGCATGGCAGTGCGGCGGCGCAGGCCGCAAGGTCGCGGGGAGGGCGCAATGCGCGGCGCATCGGGCGCAGCGCATTCGCCGGAAGGGGAAGTGGGAGAGTCCGCCCGGCGGGGTTCAGGCGAACAGCCGCTGCAGTTCCAGTCCCGGATTCGGCGCGCGCATGAAGGCTTCGCCGACCAGGAAGGCGTGCACGTCGGCGTCGCGCATGCGCTGCACATCGCCCGGGCCGAGGATGCCCGACTCGGTCACCACCAGCTTGTCCGCAGGGATGCGCGGCAGCAGTCCCAGGGTGGTGTCGAGCGTGACCTCGAAGCTGCGCAGGTTGCGGTTGTTGATGCCCAGCAGGCGCGTGCGCAGCTTCAGCGCGGCGTCGAGTTCCTCGCCGTCGTGCACCTCCACCAGCACATCCATGCCCAGTTCGAGGGCGCAGGCTTCCAGGTCCGCCATCAGGCCATGGTCGAGGGCCGAGACGATCAGGAGGATCGCATCGGCGCCCATCGCGCGCGCCTCGTAGACCTGGTACAGGTCGACCATGAAGTCCTTGCGCAGCACCGGCAGCGGGCAGGCGGCGCGCGCCTGGCGCAGGTAGTCGGGCGAGCCCTGGAAGAACTGGACGTCGGTCAGCACCGACAGGCAGGCGGCGCCATGTTCGGCATAGCTTTGCGCGATCGCGGCCGGCTGGAAGTCGGGGCGCAACACGCCTTTCGAGGGCGAAGCCTTCTTCACCTCGGCGATGACGCCGGCGTGGCCGGCGGCGATCTTCGCGCACAGGCCGTTCTCGAAGCCGCGCAGGGTGCGGCGCGCTTCCAGGTCGCTCTCGACCTCGCGGCGCAGGCTGGCCAGGTCGCGCTGCTTCCTGGCGGCGGCCACTTCGTCGGCCTTGACGGCCAGGATCTTGTTCAGGATGTCGGACATGTGGGACTTTCAGGGTTGTTTCGATAGCGCCAGCGCGATGCCGCGCCTCAGGCCGCGCCGCCCAGCTGGCGGGTGACCTGCACGAACTGCTCCAGCTTGGCCAGCGCCGCGCCGGAGGCGATCGCCGCGCGCGCCCTGGCCAGGCCTTCCTCGATCGAGGCGCAGACGCCCGCCGCGTACAGCGCGGTGCCGGCGTTCAGGGCGACGATGTCGTGCGCCGGTCCCGGCTCGCCGCGCAGCGCTTCCAGCACGCGCGCCTTCGATTCGGTACTGTCGGCCACCTTCAGGTTGCGGCTGGAGATCATCGAGAGGCCGTAGTCCTCCGGGTGGATCTCGTATTCGCGGATCTCGCCATTGACCAGTTCACCGACCAGGGTGCCGGCGCCGAGCGAGACCTCGTCCATGTTGTCGCGGCCCCAGACCACCATCGCATGCTGGGCGCCCAGGCGCTGCAGCACGCGCACCTGGATGCCGACCAGGTCGGGGTGGAACACGCCCATCAGGATGTTCGGCGCGCCGGCCGGGTTGGTCAGCGGTCCGAGGATGTTGAAGATCGTGCGCACGCCCAGTTCGCGGCGCACCGGGGCGGCGTGCTTCATCGCCGCGTGGTGGTTCGGCGCGAACATGAAGCCGATGCCGGTCTGCGCGATCGACTGCGCGATCTGCTCGGGTTTCAGGTCGATGCAGGCGCCCAGCGCCTCGATCACGTCGGCGCTGCCGGACGAGGAGGACACGCTGCGCCCGCCGTGCTTGGCGACCCGCGCGCCGGCGGCGGCGGCCACGAACATCGAGGCGCTCGAGATGTTGAAGGTGTTGGCGCCGTCGCCGCCGGTGCCGACGATGTCGAGCAGGTGGGTAGTGTCGGCCATCGGCACCTTGGTCGAGAACTCGCGCATGACCTGGGCGGCGGCGGTGATCTCGCCGATGGTTTCCTTCTTCACGCGCAGGCCCATGGTCAGCGCGGCGATCATGGTGGGCGACATTTCGCCCGACATGATCTGGCGGAACAGGTGCAGCATCTCGTCGTGGAAGATCTCACGGTGTTCGATGCAGCGCAGCAGGGCTTCTTGTGGGGTGATCGGCATGGCGGTTCCAGTATGCTAGGCGTAATAGGGGCGTCAGGCCGCCGTGGCGGCGCCAGCACGGCTGCGGATCAGCGCGTGAGGAAATTCTTCAGCAGCGTATGGCCGTGTTCCGACAGGATCGACTCCGGGTGGAACTGCACCCCCTCGATGTCGTACTCCTTGTGGCGCACGCCCATGATCTCGCCGTCGTCGGTCCAGGCGGTCACTTCGAGGCAGGCCGGCAGCGAAGCGCGTTCGATGGCCAGCGAGTGGTAACGGATCACGGTGAAGGGAGTCGGCAGGTCCTTGAACACGCCTTCGCCGGTGTGGGCGATCAGCGAGGTCTTGCCGTGCATGACCTGCTTGGCGCGGATCACCTTGCCGCCAAAGGCTTCGCCGATGGCCTGGTGGCCCAGGCACACGCCCAGGATCGGCAGCTTGCCCTTGAACTCGCGCAGGATGTCGAGCGAGATGCCGGCATCCTTCGGCGACTTCGGTCCCGGCGAGATGCAGATGCGTTCCGGCTTCATGGCCTCGATCTGCTCGAGCGTGATTTCGTCGTTGCGCACGGTGCGCACGTCCTGACCCAGTTCGCCGAAATACTGGACGATGTTATAGGTGAACGAGTCGTAGTTGTCGATCATCAGCAGCATGTCAGAGCTCCCCATCCAGGCCGTCCTGGACCTGTTCGGCGGCGCGCAGCACCGCGCGCGCCTTGTTCTCGGTTTCCTGCCATTCCATCTCGGGAATGGAGTCCGCCACGATGCCGGCCGCGGCCTGCACGTACAGGTTGCCGTCCTTGATCACGCCGGTGCGGATCGCGATCGCCACGTCCATCTCGCCGCCGAACGACAGGTAGCCGCACGCGCCGCCATAGATGCCGCGCTTGACCGGCTCCAGCTCGTCGATGATTTCCATGGCGCGCACTTTCGGCGCGCCGGTCAGGGTGCCGGCCGGGAAGGTCGCACGCAGCACGTCGAGGTTCGACATGCCGTCCTTCAGGCGGCCTTCGACGTTCGAGACGATGTGCTGCACGTGCGAGTACTTCTCGATCACCAGGCGGTCGGTGACCTTGACGCTGCCGGTTTCGGCGATGCGCCCGATGTCGTTGCGCGCCAGGTCGATCAGCATCACGTGCTCGGCGATCTCCTTCGGATCGGCCAGCAGTTCGGCCGCCAGCTCGGTGTCGCGCTCCGGCGTCGAACCGCGCGGACGGGTGCCGGCGATCGGGCGCAGGGTGATCTTCTTGCCGCCCTCCGGCAGGGCCTCGTTGCGCACCAGGATCTCCGGCGAGGCGCCGACGATCTGCATGTCGCCGAAGTTGTAGTAGTACATGTAGGGCGAGGGATTCAGCGAGCGCAGCGAGCGGTACAGCGACAGCGGCGAGTCGACGTAGGGCTTGCGGATGCGCTGGCCGATCTGGACCTGCATCAGGTCGCCGGCCATCACGTATTCGTGGGCCCGGGCCACCGCTTTCAGGTAGTCTTCCTTGCTGAAGTCGCGCACGGCTTCGGTGCGCACCGAGCTGGAGGTGACGGGGGCGTCGACGCTCCGGCGCAGCATCATGCGCAGGTCCTTCAGGCGCTGGCGTCCGCGGGCGAAGGCTTCCGGCAGCGACGGGTCGGCGTACACGATCAGGTACAGCTTGCCCGACAGGTTGTCGATCACCGCCAGTTCTTCGGTCAGCATCAGCTGGATGTCCGGCAGGCCCAGTTCGTCGGGCGGGCAGGTGTGCGCCAGCTTGCGCTCGATGTGGCGCACGGTGTCGTAGCCGAAGTAGCCGGCCAGGCCGCCGCAGAAGCGCGGCAGGCCGGGGCGCAGCGCGACCCTGAAGCGCTGCTGGTACTGTTCGATGAAGTCGAGCGGATTGCCGTCGAAGGTCTCGACCGTTTCGCCGTGCTTCACGACCTCGGTGCGGGTGCCGGTGGTGCGCACCAGCGTCGACGCGGGCAGGCCGATGAAGGAATAGCGGCCGAAGCGCTCGCCGCCGACCACCGACTCCAGCAGGAAGGTGTTCTTGCCGGACTGCTGGGACTGGGCCAGCTTGAGGTACAGCGTGAGCGGGGTTTCGAGGTCGGCGAAGGCTTCCGCGATCAATGGGATGCGGTTGTAGCCCTGGTTGGCCAGCGATTTGAATTCGAGTTCGGTCATGCTTTTCTCCAGACCGCCCAAGGAGGGGCGGTGGTTCTTGTCAAAAAACCTGCCGGAGGACGAGCGCGACCGGCAGCAATCGGGACGGGTTACTTAGCCCAGGATTGCCAGCGTCGCCACAGCCAGGCCTCAAGGGCGCCGGTCTGGTTGACAGTGTGTTTTTTGGTGAAAAACATGTATATATAAGTTAGCGTGATGTGCGATTGTGGGCACGGATCAGGTCAGCTGCGTCCAGCAGCGAACTAACTATACCATCGGAATTAATTTCTTGTATAGGCCGTCCGTGGTTATATCCATATGGCACGGTGAGCACATAGCAGGCAGCGGCCCGCGCGGCTTCGGCGTCGTTCGAGGAATCGCCGATCGCCACCACCTGGCTCGGCGGCAGGTCGAAGGCGCTGCACACCTGCAGCAGCGGCATCGGGTCGGGCTTCTTCTTCGGGAACGAATCGCCGCCGTAGACCAGCTCGAAATACGGCGCCAATCCTTTTTGCGCCAGCAGCGGGGTGGTGAACGCGACCGGCTTGTTGGTCACGCAGGCCAGGCGCAGGCCCAGCGCGCGCATGGCGTCCAGCCCCTCGAGCACGCCGTCGAACAGGGTGGCGCGTTCGCCGTTGATGGCGAGGTAGTGGCGCTGGTAGCCGGCCATGGCGTCATGGTAGGCCTCCTCCACGCGCGCCGTTTCCCAGTCGAGCGAGAGCACGTCGCGCACCAGCTTCTCGGAGCCCTTGCCGACCAGCGGCTTGATGGTCTCCTGGGTGATGGGAGCCAGGCCCAGGTCGCGGCGCATGCCGTTCAGGGCCGCCTCGAAGTCGGGCACCGTGTCGAGCATGGTGCCGTCCAGGTCGATGATGGCGGCCTTGATCGCCGCTGCGCCGGCCCGCATTATTTACCGACCTTGGCCAGTTCGGCGCGCATGGCGTCGATCACGGCCTTGTAGTCGGGTTTGCCGAAGATGGCCGAACCGGCCACGAAGGTGTCGGCGCCTGCGGCCGCCACTTCGGCGATGTTCTCGGCCTTGATGCCGCCATCGACTTCCAGCATGATGTCGCGGCCCGATTCGTCGATCATGCGGCGCGCGATCGCGGTCTTCTTGAGTGCCTGCGGGATGAAGGACTGGCCGCCGAAGCCCGGGTTGACCGACATGATCAGGATGATGTCGATCTTGTCCATCACGTGGTCCAGGTAGTGCATCGGGGTGTGCGGGTTGAACACCAGGCCGGCCTTGCAGCCGTTGTCGCGGATCAGCTGCAGGGTGCGGTCGATATGGTCCGACGCTTCCGGGTGGAAGGTGATGATGTCGGCGCCGGCCTTGGCGAAGTCCGGGATGATGCGGTCGACCGGCTTGACCATCAGGTGCACGTCGATCGGCACCTGCACGTGCGGGCGGATCGCCTGGCACACCAGCGGGCCGATGGTCAGGTTGGGGACGTAGTGGTTGTCCATCACGTCGAAGTGGATGATGTCGGCGCCGGCGGCGACGACATTGCGCACTTCCTCGCCCAGGCGGGCAAAGTCGGCGGACAGGATGCTGGGAGCGATACGGTAGGTCATGGGAGGACGGTGCGGTTACGGTGAATCCGCTATTTTACGCTGCTTGGGTGCAAGCCGCCGCAGGCCTGGCGACTGCTTTCGTCCACAGGCGGTATGATTGTCGTTTGCGCCATACGGCACAAGCGCCCGCTCTGATGTCAGGCGAGCAATTTCCAATTCCACGCAAGGAAAGTCAATGTCCGCTTACGATTTCGCTGTTACCGTCAAAACGCAATACTTGCCGGAGCAGTCCAATCCGGACCAGGGCAATTTCGTGTTCACTTATACGATCACGATCAGGAACACCGGCAGTATCGCCGCGCAGCTGATCTCGCGTCATTGGGTGATTACCGATGCCAGCAATCATGTACAGGAAGTGCGCGGCCTGGGCGTGGTCGGCCACCAGCCGCTGCTGCAGCCGGGCGAGCAGTTCGAATACTCGAGCGGCACCCAGATCGCCACGCCGCAGGGCTCGATGGCGGGTGAATACTTCTGCGTGGCCGAGGACGGCCATCGCTTCGAAGTCACCATTCCCGAGTTCGTGCTGTCGCTGCCGCGCGCATTGCACTGATCAAGGCTTGTCCCGGTCGCCGTCGCTTCGTGCGTCACCCGGCGCCGGCGGCCGGGGAGGGGCCTTGCGGTCGACGTCCTTGCGGCCGGCGAACATCGTCCACCAGACGATAAACACCAGCAGGAACAATGCCACGCCGGCTTCCACCATCAAGATCCACATATCGTTCCTTATGCTTTCGACACGCCGCAGTGTAACCGCTTCGCTTGCCCTCGTCGCCTTTTTGAGCGCCTGTTCCACCACGCCGCCGCAGGGCCCGATCCCGCCCGAGCCGGCGGTCCCGCCGATCCCGCCCACGCCGCAGCAGGCGCCGATCCCGCCCGACCGGATGCCGCCGCCGCTCGGCCCCGTGGTGGTGCCGCCGGTCCAGCCGGTGCCCCCGATGACGCCCACCACCTTCGGCGCGCTGCCCGGCTGGGAGCAGGACGATCTGCGCGAAGCCTGGCCCGCCTTCATGCAGTCCTGCCGCGGCCTGGCGTCCAAGGCCGACTGGAAGCTGCCCTGCGCGGCCGCGCGCACGGTCGATGCGGGCGATGCCGCCGCCGTGCGCCAGTTCTTCGAGGGCTACTTCGTCCCCAACCTGATGCGCAGCGCGGATGGCGCCGACACCGGCCTGATCACCGGCTACTACGAGGCGATGCTGTATGGCTCGCGCAAGCGCAACGGCGCCTACCAGACCCCGCTCTACCGGGTGCCGGACGACCTCATCACCATCGACCTGGGCAGCGTCTACCCCGACCTGAAGAGCCGGCGCCTGCGCGGCCGCCTGTCGGGCAAGAGCGTCATTCCCTATAACAGCCGGGCCGACATCGCGCGCGCGCCGCTGTCGGGCAAGGAGCTGCTGTGGGTGAACGATCCGGTCGAAGCCTTCTTCCTCGAGGTGCAGGGTTCGGGCCGCGTGCAGCTCGATAGCGGCGAAACCGTGCGCGTCTCCTACGCCGACCAGAACGGCCATCCCTACAAGGCGATCGGCCGCTGGCTGGTGGAGCAGGGCGAACTGAGCGCCGAGGAGGCGACCGCCCAGGGTATCCGCGCCTGGATCGCCACCCATCCGGGACGCCAGCAGGAGCTGTTCAACGTCAATCCCAGCTATATCTTCTTCCGCGAGGAGCGCCTGCCCGACCCTTCTGTCGGCCCGAAGGGCGCGCTGGGCGTGCCGCTGACCCCGGGGCGCTCGGTGGCGATCGACCCGGCCTTCGTGCCGCTCGGCGCGCCGCTGTTCCTGGCCACCACCGAGGCCGGCAGCGAAGTGCCGATGCAGCGCCTGATGATGGCGCAGGATACCGGCGGCGCCATCCGCGGCGCGGTGCGGGCGGACTTCTTCTACGGCTTCGGCGCCCCGGCGGTGGACAACGCAGGGAAGATGAAGCAGCGCGGCACGATCTGGGTGCTGTTGCCGCGCCCGGCGGCGCCGTTGGCGCCGGCCCAGTCGGTGTCGCGGCAGCGCTAGTCCTTTTTAATCGCGCACCTCGCGCAGGCGGGCGCCGAACACGGCGCCTGCCGCCAGCGCAATCGCGCCCAGCGCGATGCACACCAGTCCCGCGCGCACGCCGAAACCCTCCCCGAGCGCGCCGGCCAGCATCGCTCCCAGCGGCGCGGCGGCCACGGTGAGCGCGCGCATGGTCGCCACCATCCGTCCCAGCAGCGCGTCCGGCGTGACCCGCTGGCGCAGCGCGGAATAGGGGACGAAGAACAGGGTGGCGCCGCAATCGATCCAGAACACCACGATGCCGTAGGCGAGCGCCGTCAGGGTGGCGCTGCCGAACAGCGCCGGCGGAATCGCCGGCACCAGGGCGAAGCCGAGCGCCGACATGCACAGTCCGACCAGGATCGCGCTGCCGGTGCCCAGCCGCCGCGAGAGCGGCTTGACCAGCATCGACGCCGCCAGGATGCCGGCGCCGCCCAGCATTTGCGCCGTTCCCATCACGCCGGGCGACATGCCGAGCACGCGGGTGGCGAACAGCACGTGCAGGGCCGTGTAGCCATAGAACAGCAGGTGCCAGCTGGCCGAGGTATAGGCGAGGGTGCGCAGCAGCCGGTGGTTCCAGACGAAGGCCAGCCCTTCCTGGATGTCGCGCAGCGGATGCGAAGGCGGGCGCTCCGGTTTCGGTTCGCGCGCCCGGATGCGGGTCAGGTTCCACAGGGAGAGGACGAAGCCGGCGACGTTGCATAAGATGGCTACCGGGGCGCCCAGTACCTGCACCAGGGCGCCGGCCATGCCCGGACCGACCAGCCGGGCCGCCGACTCGGTCGCGGCGAACTTCGATTGCGCATCCACCAGGCCGTCGCGTCCGACCAGGAAGGTCAGGAATACCTGCTCGGCGCTGCCGCCGACCACGTAGCCGGTGCCGATGGCGAAGCCCACCGCGTACAGCCAGCCAACCGACAGCGCGTCGAACCACCAGGCGAGCGGCACGCTGGCCAGGGCGGTGGCCACCATCAGGTCGCTGCACATCATGATCGGCAGGCGCCGGTTGCGGTCCAGCAGGACGCCGGACGGGAGCCCGAACAGCAGGAAGGGCAGGGATTCGAAGGCGGCCAGGATGCCCATCTGGCCGGGTGTCGCGTGCATCAGCAGGGCGGCGCAGATCGGCAGGGCCAGCAGGGTGATCTGGGAGCCGAAGTGGGCCAGGATGCTGCTGAACCAGAAACGGCGGAAATCGGCGCTGCCCAGCAGCCTGTCGCCGGCGAAGTGGCGGGCGATGCGCTTGTTGCGTAGGAAAAGGATGGTAGTCTCGCGGAGCGTATTGCTGAACAAATAATCATACCGCCGATTACGCGGCAGGAACCGTTACAATCGCGGCAATCCGTCCAAACCGATGAAGGGATGTCTCATGGAATATGCAGATCTGCTGATCGAAACCCACGGCAAGGTCGCCGTGATCCGCCTGAACCGTCCGAAGGCGATGAACGCGCTGAACGACAACATGATGAACGAGCTGGGCCAGGCCCTGTACAAGTTCGACGCCGACCCGGCCGTCAACGTCATCGTCCTGTCGGGCAGCGACAAGGTGTTCGCCGCGGGCGCGGACATCGCCGCGATGGCCAACTACACCTATGCCGATACCTATCCGGGTAATTACATCGGCCGCAACTGGGAACACATCCTGAATGTGCGCAAGCCGGTCATCGGCGTGGTGGCCGGCTACGCCCTGGGCGGCGGCTGCGAACTGGCGATGATGTGCGACTTCCTGATCGCTTCCGACAGCGCCAAGTTCGGCCAGCCTGAGATCAAGGTCGGCGTGACCCCGGGCGCCGGCGGCACCCAGCGCCTGCCGCGCGCGATCGGCAAGTCGAAGGCGATGGACATGCTGCTGACCTCGCGCATGATCGATGCGGCGGAAGCCGAGCGCACCGGACTGGTGTCGCGCATCTTCCCGGCCGACCGGCTGATGGAAGAGGCGCTGGCGGTCGCGACCCAGATCGCCGAGATGCCGGTGAGCGTCGCGATGGCGATCAAGGATTCGGTCAACCGCGCCTATGAGACGACCCTGACCGAGGGCGTACGCTATGAGCGCCGTTTCTTCCACGCCGCATTCGGCACGCCGGCCCAGAAAGAGGGCATGTCGGCCTTCCTGGAGAAACGCAAGCCGAATTTCGAAGGGCTCTGACGAGTGAGGGCGCCACGAAAGCTGCTTTGGCTGCTCTCGTTGGCGCTCTTCGCGGGAGTGATCGTGGTCGCGAGCAAGGTCGATTCGTTGCCGGCGCTGAACCGGCGCGCCGCCTCGGTGGCCGTGACCGGCACCGACGACACCTACCTGGGCAGGTGTATCGTTCCGCTGACCGTCGCCCATCCCGGGTTGACGGGGATTCATGCGCTGCAGGAAGGGCGCGAGGCCTTCGCCGCCCGGGCCCTGCTGGCGCAGCATGCGCAGCGCAGCCTGGATATCCAGTACTACATCTGGCGCAACGACACCACCGGCACCCTGCTGTTCGACGAACTCAAGGCGGCGGCCGGCCGCGGCGTGCGGGTTCGCCTGCTACTCGACGATAACACCACGTCCGGACTCGACGCGGTGCTGGCGGAGCTGGATGCGCATCCGCTGATCGAAGTCCGCCTGTTCAATCCGTTCGCAATCCGGAAGCCGCGTGCACTCAATTTCGTGACCGATTTCGCGCGCGTGAACCGGCGCATGCATAACAAGTCCTTCACTGCGGATAACCAGATCAGCATCGTCGGCGGGCGCAACGTCGGCGACGAATACTACGGCGCCGCGAGCGCGGTGCTGTTTGTCGACCTGGACGTGATCACCGTCGGGCCGGTGGTGAGGGAGGTTTCGAACACCTTCGACCGCTACTGGAACAGCCCCTCCGCCTATCCGCTGGCCTCGATCGTGTCCGCTGCCGCTGCCGGTGCTGCGCAGCCGACGCGCGACGCCGCGCTTGCGCACACATATATGGAGGCGGTCCGGAATTTGCCATTTTTCGACCAGCTGACGCAGGGAGCGCCGTCCTTCGACTGGGCGCCGGTGCGGCTGCTCAGCGACTCGCCCGGCAAAGTGACCGGCAACCCGGGGAAGAATGGGATCGTCGCCGACAAGCTCAGGGCCTTGTTCGGCAATCCGCAGCGCGGTCTCGACCTCGTCTCGCCGTATTTTGTGCCCGGCAAGGACACCGCGAATGAGTTCATCGGCTTCGCCAGGCGCGGCGCAAGCGTCCGGGTGCTGACCAATTCACTGGAAGCGACCGACGTCGCGGCGGTGCATGCCGGTTATGCCGAGTGGCGCAAGCCGCTGCTGGAGGCGGGTGTGAGATTGTATGAATTGCGGCGCGAATGGGCGGGAGAGCCGGGGGAAAAGCAGGCGGGCGGTCCGGGAAGCTCGGATTCGGCCCTGCATGCAAAGACGTTCGCCGTGGACGGAGAGCGCCTGTTCGTCGGTTCCTTCAATCTCGACCAGCGCTCCATGCACCTGAATACCGAAATGGGCGTGGTCATCGATAGCCCGGAGCTGGCGCGCCGCCTGGCGCTGAGGCTGGATCGCGCCATCCCGAAGCGTGCCTATGAGGTTCGCCTCGACAAGGACGGCGCCCTGTATTGGATCGAACGTCAGGAGGGGAGGACGCTGCGGCATGACGTGGAGCCGGGCACGACCTGGCGCAAGCGCACGGCCGTCTGGCTGATGTCCTGGCTGCCCATCGACTGGTTGTTGTAAGCGAACGCCAACTGCATGTCCCTCTTGCGTTAACCGGGCGCGGCTTGCTATAGTCTCGCTCCCTCGACGCAGACAGTGCTGCAAAGCGCTCTGAACAGAGGGTGAAACAAAAAGAAGTTGACGACAAACGCAAAACACCGCATAATCTCGCTTCTCTGCTGCTGACGAACACAACGCTTCGCAGTGCAGCAAAAATGCAGTACCGAA
>NZ_KB908105.1 GCF_000382345.1 Massilia niastensis DSM 21313 | reverse complement strand
CAATGTACATTCGCAGCATGCGCTCCAGTCCAACTGGCGGACGGCCCCGCCCATCACCCTTCGGATAGTGCGGCAGCAGCGCGGCGACCAATGTCGCCCACGGCGTCACGGCCTCGATCTCGGCGAGAAAGCGGTCGCGTCGTGTCTGCTTCTTCTTCTGGGCGAACTCGGCGTCGGAAAAGGTCGATTGCTTCATCAGGTACATGCCAACATTGGATGCGCTATTGTGCCAGCTGAGCTCGCTGCCGTGGAGTGGCGCCGATTAAATCAGTGCTTCCTTAAGCTTGCTCATGATTCCCCTCCTAGAACAGAAAAATTCTGATAAAGCCAATGAAGGTGATATGAATGACCGGCTTATTCAAAAGGAAAAAAGATAATGGCACTCAGCAGCACATGATGCACATTGCTGGCTTGATTGCAGCCTTTTCCGACGCCTGATCCGGAATCGCCACAACCCCTTTTTTGCGATTCGGCGTTTGCTTTTCCAGACTGTTTGAAGTACGGACTACCAGAATAGCGGCAGCCAACCCTGGCGCAAGCCTTCAAAAGACTTGGAATTATTTACCACACCCGAACTTCCTGGGTTGCGAGGCTTTTTTTGTTAGATAAAGGCGATAATCATGGCGAGCGCCATTACCTTTGAGTATTACGGAAATTAATGCGAATTCACCCCGGCAAAAACGCTTGGCTTTTAACACGCTTTTCACCGTGCCGATTTTCCGCTTTCGCCTGCAGGGCTTTTTATCCGGTAAAGACCGAATAATTTTCTGGCGCCTGGCAATGCGTCACGCCGGTGCCAGCGCCAGCACATCTCACACCTGCATGTTCATGATGTCGTGATAGGCCGACACCAGCTTGTTGCGCACCTGGACCGTCGCCTGGAAGGAGATGCTCGACTTCTGCATGGCGATCATGGTGTCCGACAGGCTGACGCTGTCGTCGCCCATGGCGAAGCGCTTGCCCAGGTTCTCCGCGGTCTTGGCGCGGTCGCTGACGCCTTGCAGGGTGTTGTGCAGGGCGTCGGCGAAGTCGAGCCTGGCCGCCGGCTTCTCGCCCAGCCCGGCCGGCGCGAGCGGCTGCGCCGCCGGCTTGGCCGCCGCCGCCTTCAACTGCTCCATCATCGCCTGGATCCGGCTGCTGTCGATGCCGCCGATGCCGCCAATACTCATTCTCTTCTCCTGCTGGTTGTTGCCTTGTAGAATCATCACCAAATGACTCAGGCTGTCAGAATATCAGCGGATGGGCCAGTTCGAGACGTGAGTAAGGGCGTAAAACACCCCCTGTTTCTACGTTTGACTGTTGCCCTACGGCTCCATAATGCTGCCTGAGCCCCACTCCCCCCTTACGACAACAGACCATGGCAGCAGCAGCGGACGACCTCCTCGATACTCCCCCGGCACCCGCCCCCACCTTCTTCCAGACGACGATGGGCAAGCGGGTCGCGGTCGGCGCCGGCATCGCCGTCGTGCTGGCGGTCATGCTCGCGGTCTGGATGTGGAGCCAGGCGCCGGAGTACCGCGTGCTGTTCTCGAACTACAGCGACCGCGACGGCGGCGCGATCACCGCCTCGCTCGACCAGATGGGGGTGCCGTACAAGTTTTCCGAAGGCGGCTCCGCGATCCTGGTGCCGGCCGAGCAGATCCACGACCTGCGCCTGAAGCTGGCGGCCCAGGGCCTGCCCAAGGGCGGCAACGTCGGCTTCGAGCTGATGGAAAACCAGAAGCTGGGCGTGTCCCAGTTCCTGGAACAGGTCAACTACCAGCGCTCGCTCGAGGGCGAACTGGCGCGCTCGATCCAGTCGCTCGGCTCGGTCAGCGCCGCGCGCGTGCACCTGGCCCTGCCGAAGCCGTCCGTGTTCGTGCGCGACCAGCAGAAGCCCACCGCCTCGGTGCTGCTCAACCTGCAGCCGGGCCGCGCCCTCGATCCGGGCCAGGTCAGCGCGATCGTGCACCTGGTGGCGTCCAGCGTGCCGGAACTGACCACCGGCAGCGTCACCGTCGTCGACCAGAACGGCAACCTGCTGTCGGATCCGACCAACAAGGCGGCCGGCGGCAAGCAGCTCGACCCGAACCAGCTCAAGTACGTCGAGCAGCTGCAGCAGAACATCATCAAGCAGGTCGAATCGATCATCAAGCCGCTGGTCGGCGACGGCAACGTGCGCGCCGAGGCGACCGCCGAGGTGGACTTCGCCCAGGTCGATACCGCGGCCGAGATGTACAAGCCGAACTCGCCGCCGGAGCCGCAGGCGATCCGCAGCCAGCAGACCTCGGAATCGAACCAGCCGGGCGCCGGCGCCTCGGGCATCCCGGGCGCGCTGTCGAACCAGCCGCCGGGCGTGAACAGCGCGCCGATCGAAGGCCAGCAGGCCGCGAACGGCCAGGCCGCCGGCGCCGGCCCGAGCCGCCGCGACTCGACCACCAACTTCGAAGTCGACAAGACCATCCGCTACGAGCAGCGCCCGATGGGCGGCATCAAGCGCCTGACGGTCGGGGTGGTCGTGAATTACCGCCGCAGCGTCGACGCCGCCACCGGCAAGGTCACCGTGCGTCCGCTGTCGGCCGCCGAAGTGGCCCAGATCAATGAACTGGTCAAGCAGGCGATGGGCTACAGCCAGGCGCGCGGCGACACCCTGAACGTGACCAACGCGCCGTTCGACGGCGTCGACAAGCCGGCCGAGGCGGTGCAGGCGCCGGACTGGTGGCGCGACCCGGCCAACTTCCCGCTGTTCAAGGAGATCGGCCGCTATCTGCTGGTGTTCGGCGTCATCGCCTTCCTCTACTACCGCTTCCTGCGCCCGCTGCTGCGCCCCGCGATCAAGAAGTTCGACGAGGCCACCGCGATCCCCGAGGAGGAAAAGGAAGAGGAGCAGGACCAGGAAGACGCCGACGAAGAGGCCGCCGAGGCGGACGAGGCGAAGGAAGAGGAAGTGGAGAAGCAGCGCCAGGACATGGGCTACCGCGCGAACCTCCAGATGGCGCAGGACCTGGCGCGCGAAGATCCGCGCATCGTCGCAAACGTAATCAAGGCATGGTTGGGATCAAATGAGTGACAAGGATAAAGAAGGCACGACCAAGGCGGCCATCCTGATGCTGGCGCTGGGCGAGGCCGAAGCGGCCGAGGTGATGAAGTTCCTCGGCCCGCGCGAAGTGCTCAAGCTGGGCGCGGCGATGGCCCAGATGAAGGCGGTGCAGCACGAGCAGGTGGTGTCGGTGCTGGAAAACTTCGTCGAGGAGACCAACCTGCACTCGACCGTCGGCCTGGATTCGGACGAATACATCCGCCAGGTGCTGACCAAGGCGCTGGGCGACGACAAGGCCGCCGTGCTGCTCAACCGCATCCTGGGCGGCAAGGACGCCTCGGGCATCGAAAGCCTGAAGTGGATGGACGCGCAGTCGGTCTCGGAACTGATCCGCAACGAACACCCGCAGATCATCGCCACCATCCTGGTGCACCTCGAGCGCGACCAGGCCTGCGAAATCCTGGCACACTTCACCGAACGCCTGCGCAACGACGTGGTGCTGCGCATCGCCACCCTGGACGGCGTGCAGCCGGCCGCGCTGCGCGAGCTGAACGACGTGCTGACCAAGCTCCTGTCGGGTAACGAGCACATCAAGAAGTCCTCGCTGGGCGGCGTGCGCACCGCGGCCGAGATCCTGAACTTCATGAGCGGCGACCAGGAAGCGGCGGTGATGGACAACATCAAGAACTACGACAACGACATGGCGCAGAAGATCATGGACGAGATGTTCGTGTTCGATAACATCATCGACATCGACGACCGCGGCATCCAGCTGCTGCTGCGCGAAGTGCAGTCCGAGATGCTGATCATCGCCTTGAAGGGCGCCTCGCAGGACCTGCGCGAGAAGATTTTCAAGAACATGTCGCAGCGTGCCGGCGAAATGATGCGCGAGGACCTGGAGTCGAAGGGTCCGGTGCGCCTGTCCGAAGTGGAGTCCCAGCAGAAGCAGATCCTGCAGATCGTCCGCCGCCTGGCCGACGAAGGCCAGATCGTCCTGGGCGGCAAGGGTGAGGATTCGTTCGTCTGATGGTGATTCCGAAAGAACAGCAGAGCGCCTACCAGCGCTGGGAAATGGCCTCCTTCGGCGACGAGCGCCCGAGCAGCCTGGCGCAGCGCGCCGCCGCCGCCCCGTCTCCGCCGGCCGCGCCGCCGCCGGTGCCGCACGTGGTGCTGCCGAGCGAAGAGGAACTCGAGGCGATCCGCCAGGCCGCCTATGCCGAAGCCCATGCGCGCGGCCTCGCCGAAGGCCGCGAACAGGGCTATGCCGAAGGCCGCACCCAGGGCTACGCCGACGGCGCCGAAGCCGGCCAGGCGGAGGCCTCGAACGAACTCGAACACCTGCGCTCGATCGCCGCCACCTTCGGCGACGCGGTCGCCCAGGCCGACGAGACGATCGCGGCCGACGTGCTGGAACTGGCGCTGCGCCTGGCGCGCGGCATGGTGCGCACCGCCTTCGACGTGCGTCCCGAACTGATCCTGCCGGTGGTGCGCGAAGCGATCGGCTACCTGCCGGTGCTGCAGCAGCCGGCGATCCTGAGCCTGCACCCGGAAGACGCCCTCATCGTGCGCCAGGGCATGGGCGATGAACTCGTCAAGGGCGGCTGGCGCATCGTCGAAGACAGCCAGCTCGCGCGCGGCGGCTGCAAGGTCGAGACCGCGAGCAACCAGATCGACGCCCAGGCCGGCGCCCGCTGGCAGCGCCTGACCCACGCGCTGGGCGCCAACATCGAATGGATGGGCCAGTAATGACCGTCTCCGCCATGCCCGGCGCCGCCCCCGCGGAACCCGCCGACCGCCACACCGCGCGCTGGAAATCCTACCTGCGCGACTGCGACGCCCTGGTCGGCTTCGCCGAAGCGATGCAGGTCTCGGGCCGCGTCACGCGCGTGGCCGGGCTGGTGATGGAATGCGTCGGCCTGCGCCTGGCGGTTGGCAGCGCCTGCACCATCCCGACCGCGAACGGCAACCGGATCGAGGCCGAAGTGGTCGGCTTCGAGGGCGAGCGCCTGTTCCTGATGCCGCAATCCGACGTCGAGGGCGTGGTGCCCGGCTCGCGCGTGTTCCCGGTCGAGAGCGCCCTGCCGAAACCGGGCAGCGTGCCGCATCCGCGCCGCCGCCCGAGCGACCGCGCGCGCCACCTGCCGGTCGGCGAGCAGCTGCTGGGCCGGGTGGTGGACGGCGCCGGCCGCCCGCTCGACGGCCTGGGACCGCTCGGCACCCACGAGATGGCGCCGATCAATGCGCGCCCGGTCAACCCGCTCGACCGCGCCCCGATCAAGACCACCCTCGACGTCGGCGTGCGCGCCATCAACGCCATGCTGACGGTCGGCCGCGGCCAGCGCCTGGGCCTGTTCGCCGGCACCGGCGTGGGCAAGTCGGTGCTGCTCGGGATGATCGCGCGCTACACCGAAGCCGAAGTGATCGTGGTCGGCCTGATCGGCGAACGGGGCCGCGAAGTGAAGGAATTCATCGAGCAAATCCTGGGGCCGGAAGGACGCGCCCGCTCGGCCGTGGTGGCCGCGCCGGCCGATGCGCCGCCGCTGATGCGCCTGCAGGGCGCGGCCTACGCCACCGCGATCGCCGAGCACTTCCGCGACCAGGGCAAGAACGTGCTCCTGATCATGGATTCGCTGACCCGCTATGCGATGGCGCAGCGCGAGATCGCGCTCGCGATCGGCGAGCCACCCGCCACCAAGGGCTATCCGCCGTCGGTGTTCGCCAAGCTGCCGGTACTGGTGGAACGCGCCGGCAACGGCCTCGAGGGCGGCGGCTCGATCACCGCCTTCTACACCGTGCTGTCCGAGGGCGACGACCAGCAGGACCCGATCGCCGATGCGGCGCGCGGCATCCTGGACGGCCACATCGTGCTGAACCGCCACCTGGCCGAGGCCGGCCACTACCCGGCGATCGACATCGAACAGTCGATCTCGCGCGCGATGCATTCGATCACCACCCACGAGCACCAGCTGGCGGCGCGCAAGCTCAAGCAGCTGTACTCGCGCTACCAGCGTTCGCGCGACCTGATCAGCGTCGGCGCCTACGCCGCCGGCAGCGATCCGGTGCTCGACCAGGCGATCGCCAAGCACGGCCAGATCGAGGAATTCCTGTGCCAGGAAATCCACGACAACGCCAGCCTGCTGGAGAGCTTGGGGCAACTTACCTCTCTATTCTGATGATGAAAGGATGCTTCATGGCACTATACTGTGATCCAACATGGCTCAAGCATCCGCCCTCGACACACTGATCGACCTGGCCCAGCGCGATTCCGACGCTGCCGCCAAACGCCTCGGCGCGGCCCTCAAGGCCGTCGAGGAAGCCGAGCAGAAGCACGAGATGCTGCTCGGCTACCGCGACGAATACGCGCGCAAGCTCGACGCCGCCCAGGCGGCAGGCATCACGCCCTTCGCGTACCACAATTTCGTCGCCTTCATCGGCAAGCTCGACAACGCGATCAACGGCCAGCGCGAAGTCCTCAAGCATGCGAAGTACAAGGCCGACAAGGAAAAATCCACATGGCAGGAAAGCGAGCGCAAGCGCCTGTCCTACCGCACCCTGAACGAACGGGCGGCCTTGGAAGCGCTCCGGATCGAAAACAAGCGCGACCAGAAACTGATGGACGACCACGCGGCCCGTGGCGCCTTCTACAAACGCTGAGACCAACATGACGATGCACACCAACTCCCTTCCGTTCCAGGTTTCCGGCGCCCAGCCGCAGCGCGCCCCGGTCCTGCCGGGCGCCGCTTCGGATGGCGGCAAGGCCTTCGGCGACACCCTGTCGCGCGAGCTGGCGCAGCGCCAGCACCTGACGCAGCAGCAAGCCCCGGTCCCGGCCGCGGCCCAGAACAAGCCGGCCCAGCCGAACAAGGCGCAATCCGCCGACAGGCCGGCCCAGGCGCAGCGCAGCGCCGTGCGCGAAGCGGCCAAGCCGGCCCAGCCGAACGAAGCCGCGCAGGACAAGGGCGCCGAGGCTGCCGGCGAGGCTGCGGAACAGGCGGAAGACGCCGCCGGCGCCGCCGCCGCCGCGCAGGCCGCCGCCACGCCGGTGACCGACATGCTGGCCTACATGGCCAGCCTGGCCCAGCCGGCGCCGGCGACGCCGGCGGCGCCGGGCGCCGAGGCCGCCCAGGATGCGCTCCCGGCCGGCGGCGGCGCCGCGCTGGACCTGGCCGCGCTGGCCACCCCGCTTGCCGGGGATGGCGCCGCGACCGTGGCGGCCGACGATCCCCTGGCGCAGGACGCGAACGCCGGCCTGGCCCTGGCCAGCGGCGTCCAGCAGGCGCCGGCCGAGCTGCGCACCGCCCAGCAGGGCGCGACGCTGGAGACCGCGTTGCCGAAGGCCCAGCTGGATGCCGTCCAGTTCCAGGCCCAGCTGCGCGAAGCGACCCAGCAGGCCGCCACCCAGGAAGCCACCCCGGCCATCACCCAGCTGCAGGCCCAGGCCGCCAGGCTGGAAGCGGTGCAGAACCCGGCCGCCATGGCCGACCGCATCCCGGCCCGGGTCGGCACCCAGGCCTGGGACAACCAGGTCAGCCAGCGCATCGTCTACATGCTGGGCAAGGAACAGGCCGCCACCCTGACCCTGAACCCGCCGGACCTCGGCCCGGTGCAGGTGGTGCTCAACGTGAGCAACGACCAGGCCAGCGTGGCCTTCTCGTCGAACCAGATGGAAGTGCGCCAGGCCCTGGAAAACGCCATCCCGCGCCTGCGTGAGATGATGAGCGAAAGCGGCATCGCACTGGGCAACGCGACGGTCGATGCCGGCATGCCGGACCAGCGCCAGGCCTCGCAGGACGGCGCCGAGCGCCGCTCCGGCGGCCACGGCCTGACGGGCAGCGGCCGCGACGGCGGCGCTTCGGCCTCCGAGGGCGCGCCGCGCGCAACCCGCACGGTCGCACTGGGCGAGCGTGGCATGGTCGACACCTTCGCCTAGCGCCGCCGACGCGTTCAAGCTGCGTCAGCCGACCCGTACGCTGGAACGGCGCCGAAAACGGTCACCGCGCGGGCGGGAAATCCGCCCACCGACGAGCCAGCTTCTACATTTCCATTCCGTCATCGCGCCTGCGCAACAATCAGCGGGAATACCACCCCTTCTTCCTTCTTTTCGAGGCTTGCCCGGGTGCATCTTTCCCGCACAATGCCATAATGACGGACCCGATCACCTGGCAGTAACGAGTACATAGCAGAGGCATCTTGAAAGCGAACCCGAAAACGAAGGCCGATCCGAAAGCGGACGCGGCGGCAGCAGCGCCGGCCGGCTCGAAGAAAAAGCTGATGATCATGATCGCGGCCGCGGTCCTGGTGCTGGCCGGCGGCGCCGGCGGCGGCTGGTACTTCACCCAGTCGCACGACGGCGGCGAGGAAGTGTCGGCCAAGGAACACAAGAAGAAGAAAAAGAAGGACGACAGCGCCAAGCCGGAGTACGTCCCGATCGAGTCCTTCACCGTCAACCTGCAACCGGAAAACGGCGAGCAATACCTTCAGGTACAGTTCACCCTGCAAATCGAAGGGCCGGAACAGGTCCAGCTGGTCAAGGACAACATGGCGATGGTGCGCAACCGCGTGCTGCTGCTCCTGTCCAGCAAGAAGGCGTCGGACATCAGCAGCGTGGAAGGCAAGCAGCAGCTCGCCAGCGAGATCCAGGCCGCCGTCAAGGAACCGTTCGAGAAGCACGGCGACGAACAGGAAGTGACCGACGTACTATTTACCTCGTTTATCATCCAGTAAAGAAGCACCATGGCCGATAATTTCCTCTCACAGGAAGAAGTCGATGCCCTCCTCAAGGGGGTCAACGGCGATCAGGACGACATCGCGGCGCCTGAAGACACCTCGGGAGTACGCACCTACAACCTGGCGACGCAGGAGCGCATCGTGCGCGGCCGCATGCCGACGCTCGAGATCATCAACGAGCGTTTCGCCAGGTACCTGCGGGTCGGCCTGTTCAATTTCCTGCGCCGCAGCGCCGAAGTCTCGGTGGGTTCGGTGCGGGTCTCGAAGTACAGCGAGTTCATCCGCAACCTGGTGGTCCCCACCAACCTGAACCTGATCCACATGAAGCCGCTGCGCGGCACCGCCCTGATGGTGTTCGATCCGGGCCTGGTGTTCCTGCTGGTGGACAACCTGTTCGGGGGCGACGGGCGCTTCCACACCCGCGTCGAGGGCCGCGACTTTACCCAGACCGAGCAGCGCATCATCATGCGCATCCTCGATATCGTGTTCGAGGCCTATGCCAAGTCGTGGGAACCGGTGTACCCGATCGAGTTCGAGTACATCCGTTCCGAGATGAACACCCAGTTCGCCAACATCGCGACCCCGAACGAGGTCGTGGTGTCCTGCACCTTTACCGTCGAGCTCGGCTCGGTGTCGGGCCAGATCCACTTCTGCATGCCCTACTCGATGATCGAGCCGATCCGCGACGCGCTGACCTCGAGCATCCAGGGCGAGGCGCTGGAAGTCGACAAGCGCTGGGTGCGCCTGATGACGCAGCAGATCCAGGTCGCCGAAGTCGAGCTGGTGGCCATGCTCGGCCACGGCAAGGCGAACTTCGACGAGATCCTGAACATGAAGATCGGCGACGTGATCCCGATCAGCGTGCCGGAAACCATCCAGGCCACCGTCGACGGCGTGCCCGTGATGGACTGCAGTTACGGCGTTTTCAACGGACAATATGCGCTGAAGGTCGAGAAACTGCTCGCCAACAGCGATACCTTCAACAAGTAAGCAGCTGAGCAACACAGGAGAGACCATGTCTGACAACCAGGACGACCAGAGCAGCCTCGACGACGATTGGGGCGCCGCGATCGCCGAGCAGGCCGCGGCCGAAGCGGCGGCGCTGGAACGCCAGCAACAGCAGCAGGCGACCGCGACCGCCGCCGTGTTCAAGGATTTCTCGAACAAGGGCACGCGCAACGAGACGCCGAACGACATCGACTTCATCCTCGACATCCCGGTCCAGCTGACCGTGGAACTGGGCCGCACCAAGATCGCCATCAAGAACCTGCTGCAGCTGGCGCAGGGGTCGGTGGTCGAACTGGATGGCCTGGCCGGCGAGCCGATGGACGTGCTGGTCAACGGCTGCCTGATCGCCCAGGGCGAGGTGGTGGTCGTGAACGACAAGTTCGGTATTCGCCTGACTGATATCATCACGCCATCGGAACGGATCAGAAAACTGAATAAATGACCCAGCGCAACGCTTTTGCCCGCAACAAGCGCACCACCACCGCCGCAAAAGCGTGTCGTGCCGTCGTGACCGCACTGCTGCTGGCGCCGCTGTTTGCCGGCGCCCAGCCCGCGCCGGCGGCCCAGCCAGACGCCGCCACCCCGCGCCAGGCCGGTGAAACCACCGCCGGCCGTCCGCCTTCCCCCGCCCTTCCCGCCCCGTCGACCATACCCGCCGCCGAGGTCCCGCCGACCGCGCCCCTGCCTGGCGATGCGGCGAAGCAAGCGCCCGCCACGTCGGCGCAGCAGCCTGCCACCCCGGCGCCGGCGCCCCAGGTCGCCCTGCCCGGCCCGGCGTCCACGCCGGCCGCCGGCAGCCTGCTGCAGACCATCCTGGCCCTGGCCCTGGTGCTGGCCGTGCTGGGCGGCCTGGCCTGGTTCCTGAAGCGCTTCGGTCCGCGCATGGCCGGCAGCGGCACCAACCTGAAACTGGTCGGCGCGCTCAACATCGGCGGGCGCGAACGCATCATGGTGGTCGAGGTCGGCGACCAGTGGATCGTGGTCGGCGCCTCGCCGGGCCGCATCAACGCACTGGCCACCCTGCCGCGCCAGGAAGGCGCGGCATTCGACGCCGTGCCGGCCACCCATGCCTCGCCGGCGGCGAACTTCTCCGACTGGCTCAAGAACACGATCGACAAACGCAATGCGAAATAAGAACCTCCTGCTGGCGGCAGGGCTGATCCTGCTGCCGCTGGCGGTGGCGGCCCAGCCCGGCGTCCCGGCCTTCGTCAGCAGCCCCGCTCCCGGCGGCGGCACCTCCTACTCGCTGCCGGTCCAGACCCTGCTGCTGCTGACCGCGCTGACCTTCCTGCCGGCCGCGCTCCTGATGATGACCAGCTTCACCCGCATCATCATCGTGCTGTCCCTGCTGCGCCAGGCGCTCGGCACCCAGACCGCGCCGCCGAACCAGGTGATGGTCGGCCTGGCCCTGTTCCTGACCCTGTTCGTGATGGGGCCGACGTTCGACCGCATCTACGGCGAGGCCTATGTCCCGCTGCAGGAAAACAGGATCCAGATGACCGAGGCCATGAACCGCGGCGTGGTGCCGCTCAAGGAATTCATGGTCAAGCAGACCCGCCAGTCCGACCTGGCGCTGTTCGTCAAGATCTCGCGCTCGCCGGCCCTGCAGGGCCCCGAGGACATCCCGCTGCGGGTGCTGATTCCGGCCTTCGTCACCAGCGAACTGAAGACCGCGTTCCAGATCGGCTTCGCGATCTTCATCCCCTTCCTGATCATCGACATGGTGGTGGCCTCGGTCCTGATGTCGATGGGTATGATGATGATGTCGCCGGCCGTGATCGCCTTGCCGTTCAAGCTGATGCTGTTCGTGCTGGTGGACGGCTGGCAACTCCTGCTGGGTTCGCTGTCCCAGAGCTTCTACTGAGGAACCGAGATGACTCCCGAAAGCGTGATGACCATGGGCCGCACGGCCATGGAGGTGACCCTGATGGTGTCGGCCCCGCTGCTGCTGGTGGCCCTGATCATCGGCCTGATCGTCAGCATCTTCCAGGCCGCCACCCAGATCAACGAAGCCACCCTGTCCTTCATCCCGAAGCTGATCGGCATTTTTGTTGCGCTGGTCGTGGCCGGGCCGTGGATGCTGTCGGTGATGCTCGACTACATGCGGCAGGTGTTCACCGGGATTCCCGGCCTGATCGGATAAGGTAGCCGCGACACGATGCTGACGCTCACCGCGGCGGAGATGAACGCCTGGATCGCGGGGCTGCTGTGGCCGCTCACCCGCATCCTCGGGCTGATCGCGGCCGCGCCCCTGTTCGGCAATGCCGCGGTGCCGGTCTCGGTCAAGGTCGCGCTCGGCGTGCTGCTGGCGACCGTCATCGCCCCCACCGTGCCGGCGCTACCGGCGGCCGATCCGACTTCCTGGGCCGGCCTGCTGATCCTGGTGAAGGAACTCCTGATCGGCGTGGCGATGGGCTTTGCGATGCGCATCGTGTTCGCGGCGATCGAGTTCGCGGGCGAGGTCGCCAGCTCGACCATGGGTTTCAGCTTCGCCGTCTTCTTCGACCCCAACACGCGCGGCCGCTCGGGCGCGATCAGCCAGTTCATGGCGCTGGTGGCGACCATGGTCTTCCTGGCCGTGAACGCCCACCTGGTGCTGCTGGCGGCGCTGGCGGAAAGCTTCGTCAGCCTCCCCATCTCCAGCACCCCGTTCTCGGGCAACGCGCCGCTGGAACTGGTGCGCTGGGGCGGGCGCATCTTCTCGGCCGGGCTGCAGCTGTCGCTGCCGATCGTGGCGGCGCTCCTGATCACCAACGTGGCCCTCGGCATCCTGACGCGCGCGGCGCCGGCCCTGAACATCTTCGGCATCGGGTTTCCGATCACGCTGGGGGTGGGCTTCCTGACCCTGAGCCTGGCCCTGCCTTACCTGGGGACGCCGATCCTCAACCTGTTCAACCAGGGGATCGAGGCGGGACGCGCGGTGCCGCGGGCGGGGGCCGCACCGGCAACGGCACCACGGTAGGACGTAGGGTGGGCAGCTTCGCTGCCCACGCGTTCAAATCACAGGCGCGCTGCGGCAACGCATACTGTAGTTGGACGCGTGGGCGGGAAACCCGCCCACCCTACATCCCTGCAAGCGAAAAAAAGGCGCCATCGGCGCCGTTTTTCCATCCTGCCCGGCTTATCCGATGTAGTTGAACAGCGACAAGCCCGACATCGTCTTGAACGACAGCTGCGCCGCCTGCAAGGTCAGCTTCTGCTGCTCGAACTCCGACACCGCCTTGACCGCATCCAGGTCCTGCAGGTCCGACAGGGTGCTGGCGTAATGGATGTCGAGGTCGTCCCCCGCGCTGTCGAGGTAGTCCAGCTCCTTCATGTGCGCCCCCACCGAGGCCTGCACCGTCAGCACGTTGTCGTGCGCCGATTTCAGGTTGTCCAGCGCGCTGTTCAGGTTGTTCGTCAGGGCCGCCTTGCCGCCCGTGCCGTCGGCCGGCGCGCGCAGCGCGGCGATCATGTCGGTCACGGTGGTGAACACCGACTGCCGCTCGCTCGGCTCGATCGTGAAGCTGTCGCCATTGGCCGGCGCGCCCTTGATGTCGAAGCTCAGTCCGTCGAAGACGATCTGCTTGCCCGGCTCGTAAGGCTGGTTGACCAGCACCGGCGTCGGCGGGGCCGAGCTCATGTTGTTGACGCTATACGTGGTCACCGCGGGCGTGCCGGCCACCGTGAAGCTCAGCGCGTAGTCGTTCCCGGTCAGCGCGGCGCGGTCGGTCACCGAGCCGGACGAGATGATGCCGCCGCCGGTATTGGCGCCGGCCGCCTGGGTCTGGAAGCTGCCGTTGCCGGTCAGGCCGCCCTCGAAGATCGCACTGCCCGAGGCCGACAGCGGGATCTTGCGCGAGGCGCCCACCTGCAGGTTGCGCTGGCCCTGGTCGCCGTTGTACTGGGCGCCGGTCGGGGTCTGGGAGAACGGCTGGGTGGTCGCCATGTAGCCGGAGAACAGGTAGCCGCCCGAGCCGTCGGTGGAATTGGCCACCCCCAGCAGGTCCGCCAGGCGCCCTTCGAGCTCGGTGGCCAGCGCCTCGCGGTCGCTCGGCAGCATGGTGGCGTTGCCGGCATTGACCGCCAGCTGCTGGATGTCCTGGAGCAGGTCGCCGGCATTCTGCAGCGAATCCTCCACCAGCGACAGCGAGGAGCGCGCATTGCTGCGGTTGGTCGCGAACTGCAGGTTCATCTCCTGCGACTGGCTCACTTCCAGCGCGCGCGCCGCCGCCACCGGATCGTCCGCCGGGCTCAGCATGCGTTTCTGGGTCGACAGCTGCATCTGGGTGCGCGCCAGCGCGCTTTGCAGGGTGCCGAGCTGGTTGGTCGCGGACTTGTAGATATTCAGGGTACTGAGGCGCATGATGAATTCCTTATCCGATCGACAACAGCGTGTCGAAGATGGTGCCGGCGATCTGCATCACCTTGCCGGCTGCCTGGTAGGACTGCTGGTACTTGACCAGGTTGGTCGCTTCCTCGTCCAGGTTGACACCCGAGACGTCCAGCGCGGCGCCTTCGACCTGGGCCAGCAGCGCGTAACCGGCCTCGGCGTTCACTTCGACCTCGCGGGTCTTGTTGCCGACCGAGCTGACCAGCTGGGCATAGGACGACTGGAAGGTCGCGCTATTGTTGTTGAAGATGTTCTTGGTCTGCAGCGCGCCCAGCAGCTCGATGTTGCGGGTATCGCCGTTGGCGCCGCTGACATTGCTCTTGATCTCGAAGGTATCGCCATTGCCCGGCGCGCCGCCCAGGGTCACGCTGGCGCCGCCGAAGGTATAGGTGGCGCCGGCGACGAACTTGACGGTGGCCGGCGGGATCGGGGTGATGTCCTTGCCGCTGGAGTCGACCACGCTCACCGGGAACCCGGCCGGGAAGCCGGTCAGGTCGCCGCTGGCGCTGTCGAAGGACAGGGTCACCGGCAGCGGCGGCGGGCCGGCCAGGAAGTTGTCGCCGACCTTGACCTCGGTGATCTTGCCGCTGCCCTTGTTGGAAGTCGGCACGTTGCCCACGATCGGCGCCGCGGCCGCGATCTGCGACACGTCGCTGGCCAGCACCTTGAAGTCGCCCGCGCCGTTGACGGTCGGACGCACCAGGAAGTTGTCCTTGGCCTGGGCCAGGCCCGAGATCGTGAACTCGACGCCGTCCACGACCTGGGTGGTGCCGGCGGGATCGTACGGGTCGATCCGGGTCGGCTTGTTGTCCGACAGGCGGATCACGTTGTAATAGGTGCCGTCGAATTCGACCTTGTAGTCGCTGTCCACCAGCTTGCTCGGGTCGGTGACCTTGGCCGTCACATCGGTGGTGCTGCTGGTGCCGTTGTTGACGTTCTTGCCCACGAAGGCCTGCGACTCGGCGAAGAAGGCCGCGCCCGGCTTGCCTTCCATGTCCAGGCCCAGCTTGTGCTGCTTGTTGAATTCGATCGCCATGCCGATCGCGATCTTGCCGAGCGCGCTCTGGGCGGAGTCCAGGCTGTTCTTGCGAAAATCCAGGATGCCGCCCAGCTCGCCGCCGCCGAGGGCGCCGGACGGCAGGATCGAGACCTGCCCGTTGCCGGTCGCGTAGCCGACTTCCACGCGGGTCTGGTCGGTCGGCGACTTGACCGCCGCCAGCTGGTAGGCCTGGTCGCCCATCACCAGCGGCTGGCCGTTGCCGATCGTCACCCGGATGGTGTTGTTGTCGCCCGGGGTGACATTGGCCTTGACGTGCTTGTTCAATTCCAGCACCAGCTGGTCGCGCCGGTCGAGCAGGTCGTTCGGCGCGCGCTCCTGGGTGCCGTATTTGCTGATCTGGTCGTTCAGCTTGGCGATCTCCGAGGCATAGGTGTTGACCACCGTGACGTGCGACTCGATCTGGGTGTTCACGCCGGCTTTCAGCTCCTCGAGACGGCCATTCAGCGACTGGAAGCGCGCGGCCATGGTCTGCGCCGCCGACAGCATCGACTGGCGCGACGCGACCGAGGCGCGGTTGGAGGCCATGTCCTGGATGCCCCTGAAGAAACCCTGCAGGGTCGGCGACAGGCCGGCGGTCTGGTCGGCCAACAGGTTGTCGATCTGCTTGATCTGCGTGTGATAGGAGTCGAAGCCGGCGGTGCTGGCCTGGGCGGTGCGCACCTGGGCGTTCAGGAACTCGTCGCTGTAGCGCTTGATCTGGGCGATCTTGGTGCCGGTACCCATGAAGCCGGCGTTGGTCGCGAGCGACGCGGTGGTGGCCTGGATCACCACCTGGCGGCTGTAGCCGGCCACGTTGGCATTGGTGATGTTGTTGCCGGTCGTGGCCAGGCCCGCCTGCGCAGCGAACAGACCGCTCTTGCCTATGCTGAGGAGATTACCGGACATGGTGTTTTTCTTTCTCTAACGATGCTGTCAACGGCAGCTTTTCTGAAAACTTGAAGTCACTCTTGCAACTCCAGGCTAGTCCCGTCCGGTCAGGCCAGCGAATTCTTGATGATACGGGTCAGCTTGGTCGCGTAATGCGGGTCGGTCGCATAGCCGGCGCGCTGCAGGCCCTGGGCGAAGGCGGCCGCATCGCCGCCGCTGTCGATGACTTTTTCATAACGCGAATTATTGGCCAGCAGCTTCGCGTAATCCTTGAACGAGTCGGCCGGTGAGTCGTACGCGCGGAACTTTTCCACCCTGGTCTGCGGCCGGCCGTTCACGTACTCGGTGGTGACGGCGGTGGCGACCTTGCCCTTCCAGTTGGGGCCGGCCTTGATGCCGAACAGGTTGTTGCTGTCGCTGCCATCGGCGTTGCGGATCATGCGCTTGCCCCAGCCGGTTTCGAGCGCGGCCTGGCCCAGCATGAACTTGGCCGGCACGCCGGTGGCGCGCTCGGCCTCGGCCGCGTGGACGTGCAGCTTTTCCTGGAACGAGCGCACATGCGGCGCCTGGACCCGGCCCGTGGCCGTGGTCAGCGGCAGCGCCGGCGCGCCGGCCGCGGGAGCGCCGGTCTTGATCATGGTGGCGGCATCCATCGGCGCCGGCATGTCCTTGCCGCCCTTGCCGTCGGCGCCGATCGCCAGCGCCTGCTGGCCCATGTTCTGGGCGCCCAGCTGGCGCACCAGCACGTCGGCCAGGCCCATGCCGCGCTTGGCCAGGTTCTGGCTAGTCTGCTGGTCCAGCATGCCGGTGAAGGTCTTGGTCTGCTCGTTGTCGAGCATGCCCTCCTGCGGCGTGGCGTCGCGCATGCTCTTCATCATCATGTTGATGAACATCGCCTCGAACTGGGTGGCTGCCTCCTTCAGCGCGGCCGGGGAACCGGTTTTCGCGCCTTTCTTGAGTTCGCCCAAACCCTGGGTATCGAGGGCGAACTTGGAAGACAGGTCGGTGGAGGTCGAGGCGATCATGATGCGGTTTTCTTAAATAATCTCGAGTTCGGCGCGCAGCGCGCCGGCGGCCTTCAGGGCCTGCAGGATGGCGAGCAGGTCTTGCGGCGTGGCGCCGATCGAATTCATGGCCTTGACCACCTCGGCCAGCGAAGCGCCGCCCTTGACCATCAGGACCTTGCCCGGATCCTTCTTGATCTCGACCGAACTGGCCTGGGTGACGACGGTCGCGCCGCGCGAGCCCGGCGCCGGCTGGCTGACCTGGGGTTCGGAACCGACCGTGATCGACAGGTTGCCGTGCGAGATGGCGCAGTTGTCCAGCATCACGGCCTGGTTCATCACCACCGAACCGGTGCGCGCGTTCAGGATCACCTTGGCCGAGGCCACCGTGGGCTTCACGTCCATCTGTTCCAGCATGCCGAGGAAGGCCACCCGCTGGTCGCTCGAGGACGGGGTGCGCACGCGGATCACGCGGCCGTCGAGCGCGGTCGCCACGCCGGCGCCGTACTGGTCGTTGATCGCCTCGACCACGCGCGCGACGGTGGCGAAGTCGGTTTCCTTCAGCTCCAGGCGGATCTGGTTGTTCTCGCCCAGGTTCGACGCCACCGCGCGCTCGACGGTCGCGCCGCCGGAAATCTTGCCCACCGCCAGGTGGTTGACCTGGACCGCGGCGCCGCCGGCCTGGGCGCCGACGCCGCCGACCACCAGGTTGCCCTGGCCCATCGCATACACCTGGCCGTCGGCGCCGTGCAGCGGGGTCATCAGGAGGGTGCCGCCGCGCAGGCTCTTGGCGTTACCGATCGACGACACCGTGATGTCGATCGTCTGGCCCGGCTGGGCGAAGGCCGGCAGCGAGGCCGTGACCATCACGGCCGCGACGTTCTTCAGCTGCAGCTGGGTGCCGGGCGGCAGGTTGACGCCCTTCTGCTGCAGCATCGCGTGGATCGACTGCACCGTGAACGGGGTCTGGCTGGTCTGGTCGCCGGTGCCGTCCAGGCCCACCACGATACCGTAGCCGGACAGCTGGTTCTGGCGCACGCCGGCGATGGTCGCCAGGTCCTTCAGGCGTTCGGCCCGGGCCAGCGGCGCGGCGCCGAGGAAGGCCGCGCACAGCAGCAGGAGGGAAGAAAACTTGCGCATAAAAATAAAAAAGACCTTAGAACGGCAGCATCGACAGGAAGAAGCGCGACAGCATCGAATTCACCTCGGCGCGGTCGATCCGGCTGTTGGTGCGGTATTCGACGCGCGCATCGGCCACCACGGTCGAGGACACCATATTGCCCGGCTGGATGGTGTCGGGGCTGACCATGCCCGAGAAGCGGATGAATTCCACGCCCTTGTTCATCGCGACCTGCTTTTCGCCGGCCACGATCAGGTTCCCGTTGGGCAGCACTTCGGTCACGGTCACGCCGATGGTGCCGGTGAAATTGTTCGAGGCGCTCTGGTTGTCGCCGTCGGCAAACTTGGTGCCCGATTCGAGCGCCAGGCTGCCGCCGATCTTCGACTGCAGGATGCCCGGCACCGCCAGGCTGGCGCTGCCGGACTTGTTGCCCGAGCTGGCGCCGGCCTTGGTGGCCGAGGTGCGCTCGCTGATGTTGATGGTCAGGAGGTCGCCGATGTGGCGCGCGCGCCGGTCCTCGAACATCGGACGGTAGGAATTGGCGTTGTAGATCGCGCCGTCGCTGGGCGGCGCGGCATCGACCAGCATCGGACGGGCGCTGGTCGGCCCCTGCACGATCGAGCTGGGCGCGGTCGCGCAGCCGGCCAGGACCAGCAGCGCGGCGACGGACAAGAGAAGCGTTTTCATAACTGGGCCAGCTTTTGCAGCATCTGGTCGGAGGTGGTGATCGCCTTGCTGTTGATCTCGTAGGCGCGCTGGGTCTGGATCATGTTGACCATTTCCTCGACCACGTTGACGTTCGAGGATTCGACATAGCCCTGCAACAGGTCGCCGGCGCCATTCGTGCCCGGCACGTTGAGGTTCGGATTGCCCGAGGCGCCGGTCTCGACGTACAGGTTCTCGCCGCGCGACTCCAGGCCGGCCGGGTTGACGAAGGTGGCCAGCTGGATGGAGCCGACCTGGGTGGTGGCGACCACGCCCGGCAGCTTGACCGAGACCACGCCGTCCTTGCCGACGGTAATCCCTTCGGCGTTCGGCGGAATGGTGATGGCGGGCTGGATCACGTAGCCGCTGGAGGTGACCAGCTGGCCGTTCTGGTCGGTCTTGAACGAACCGTCGCGGGTATAGGCCTGGGTGCCGTCCGGCAGCAGGACCGGGAAGAAGCCCGCGCCGTCGACCATCAGGTCGCGCGTGTTGCCGGTCGCCTGCGGGTTACCCTGGGTGAAGATGCGTTCGGTGGCGACGGTGCGCACGCCGGTGCCGACCTGCAGGCCCGACGGCAGGTTGGTCTGTTGCGAGGACTGGGCGCCGGGCTGGCGCACGTTCTGGTACAGCAGGTCCTCGAACACGGCGCGCGAACGCTTGAAACCATTCGTGCTGACGTTGGCGAGGTTGTTCGAAATGACGTCGAGGTTGGTCTGCTGCGCTTCCAGGCCGGTCTTGGCAATAAACAGCGAACGAATCATGGTGTTCTCCTATTGGCGGCAGACGGAACCCGCCACGCACCATAGAATTATGCTGGAGCAACACTCAATTCAAAGCGAGGATCTGGGTAGCTTTCGCAGCGTTATTCTCGGCGTTCTTCAACAGGCTCATTTGGGTGTCGAAGGAGCGCGCCAGGGCGATCATGTCGACCATCGCATCGACCGCGCTGACGTTGCTGCCTTCCAGGGCGCCGCCGGCCACCGCCACCGCCGGATCGAGCGGCGCGGCGCTGCCGTCCTTCAGGCGGAACAGGCCGTCGTCGCCGCGCACCAGGTCAGCTTCCGGCGGATTGACCAGCTTCAGGCGGCCGAGCACGGCCGGCGCGGCCGGCTGCTCGGTGGTCGAGATGGTCGAGATGGTGCCGTCGCCGCCGACCGTCACGGTGGCGTCGGGCGGGATGGTGATCGGACCGCCCTCGCCCGCGATCGTGTTGCCGGACGCGGTCTGCAGCAGGCCGTTCGGGCTCATCTGGAGCGCACCGTTGCGGGTGTAGGCTTCGCTGCCGTCCGCCATCTGGACCGCGATCCAGCCCTTGCCCTTGATCGCCACGTCGAGGTCGCGGCCGGTGACCTGCAGCGGGCCCGACGAGAAGTCGTGGCCGGCGGTCGAGTCGACCACGAAGGCGCGCGTCGGCAAGCCCTCGCCCTGCACCGGCGCCGCGCGGAAGATGTCGAGCTGGGCGCGGAAGCCCGTGGTGCCGACGTTCGCCAGGTTGTTCGCGGTCGTGGCCTGCTGTTCCAGGATGTGCTTGGCCCCGGAGGCGGCGGTGTAGATCAGGCGGTCCATTCGTTGTTCCTTGTTGTGTTGCAGTGACGCGAAGCTTGCTTGGACGCGTGGGCAGCAAAGCTGCCCACCCTACATGTGGCATGCGCCGTAGGGTGGGCGGGTTTCCCGCCCACGCGCTCAACTCACGCCGGCATCAGCGCAGGTTCACCAGCGTCTGCAGCACCGAGTCCTGGGTCTTGATGGTCTGCGCATTGGCCTGGTAGACCCGCTGCGCCGTGATCATGTTGACCAGCTCGGCGGTCAGGTCGACGCTCGAGGCTTCGGTCGCCCCCGCGTTCAGCACGCCGAGGCCGCCCGAGTCCGGGGTGCCGATCATCGGCCCGCCCGAGTCGGAGGTTTCGGCCCAGGCGTTGTTGCCCAGCGGCTCGAGGCCGTTCGGGTTGGTGAAGTTGGCCAGCACGACCTGGCCCAGCGGCCTGGTTTCGCCGTTGTCGTACTGTCCCAGGATCACGCCGTCGCCGCCGGTCGTGAAGCGCTGCAGGACGCCGGCCTTGAAGCCGTCGGCCTTGGTCGTCTTCTCGTTGGTCGTCGTGCCGTACTGGGTGGAACCGTTGAAGTCGATCGTTACCGGCAGGGTCAGCTCGGCGCCGGTCGACGGGAACAGCGGCAGGGTGACGTCGAACTTGCCGGCGGTGCCGGTCAGGGTCTTGTTGAGCGAGCCATTGGTGTCGAACGCCAGCTTGCCGATCGCGACCGGCGGCACCTTGATCGCGCCGGCCATCGCGGCGTCGACCTCGCCCGGGGTGGCGCCCGGGATCGCGGCGGCGGCGGCGGCGGCGGCGGCGATCTCGGTCTGGTTGGCGGCCGTGCCGCCGGCGGCGCCGGCCGCTGCCGTCACCATGGCCGAGGCGGCGGTGGCATAGGCAGCCAGGGCGGCGGTGATGTCGGCCTGCACCGGCGGCACCACCTTGGTCGCGGCTTCCCAGGCGGTGCGCGCGGCGTTCACCGCGGCGAAGGGGGCGCCGGTGCCGGTGGCGGCGGCCGCCACCTTCTGCTTGGTGATCTCGCCGGTATCGCTGGTGGCGTACACGTCCCACTGGCCCGGGCCGGTCTTGACATAGTAGGCCGACACCGCATGGGAGTTGCCGAGCGTGTCGTACACGGTCAGCGGGCTCTGGTAGTTGTAGGTATCCGAGTCGTTCGGATCGAAGGGCGTATTCGGCGGCACCGTGCTGCGCGAATCGAGCTGGATCTCGAACTTGATGTTCTTGCTCGCCTTGGGCGCGAGGTCGGAGGTGTCGATCTTCAAGGGCCCCGGGGAGCCCGCCACGATCTGGCCATTCGCATTCACGCCATAGCCGGTCAGCTTGGCGCTCTGTGCGTTGATGATGTAGCCATCCTTGTCGACCGAGAACTGGCCGTTGCGCGAGTACTGCACCACGCCCGCCGCCTCGACGCGGAAGAAGCCGGCGCCGTTGATGGCGATGTCGAGCGGGTTGTTCGACGCTTCGACGTTCCCCTGGACAAACTGCTGGGCGATGGCCGCCACCTTGGTGCCGATGCCGGGCGAATTGCCGCCCGCGCCGTTGAGCGACTTGGCGTACACGTCGGCGAACTGGGCGGTCGAGCCCTTGAAGCCGACCGTGCTCGCGTTGGCGATGTTGTTACCGATGACATCCAGCGATTTCGCTGCGCCGTTCAAGCCGCTCAGTCCTTGTTGAAATGACATATATTTCTCCTGATACGAGGTGGGTAAGCGGCTTGCTTACAGGATTTGCTTGATGTCGGACATCGTCACCGTGCCCTTGTTGGCCAGGTTCAGCTTGACGCCGGTCTTGGGGTCGATCGTGATGCTGCCCACGCTGTCGAAGGACAGTGTCTTGAAGTCGGTGAGCTTTTCGCCGCCGCGGGTGACCTCGGCCCGGAAGGTGTACTGGCCGTTCGGCAGGATCACCTGCGTCGAGGGCGCGTTCGGGTCCGCCGGGTCGGGCGCGCCGTCCCAGCCGATCGGCAGGATGCCCGCTTCCTGCGCGCCCATGTCGATCGTCGCCACGTCCTTGCCGGTGGCCGGATCGGTGATGATGATCTTGACCTTGTCGGCCGGGGTCCCCAGTTCCAGGCCGAAAACCGCCGCGCCATCCGTCAGGTAGGTGGTATCGCCTTCGACCAGCACGGTCTTTTCGATCAGGTTGGCCGCCTGCATCGATTCCGCGGTCTGGTAACTCCCCTTCAGCGATTCCAGCGTGGTATTCAGCTTGTTCACCCCGGTCACGGTCGACAGCTGGGCCAGCTGGCTGGTCACCTGGGCGTTGTCGAGCGGATTCAGCGGATCCTGATTCTTCAGCTGGGTGACCAGGAGTTTCATGAACTTGTCGGTATCGGCCTGGACGCTGTCGGCCGGAGCCGTCGGCTTCGGGTTCATGCTGTCCATGATGTTATCGATGGACGAACGGGTGTTGGCGCTGTTGATGGTGGTGGACATGAGGACTTATTCTTGATTATTGGCCGATGGTCAGGGTCTTGAGCAGCATGGTCTTGGCCGCGTTCATGGTCTCGACGTTGGTCTGGTAGGAACGCGAGGCCGACAGCATGTTCACCATCTCGTCGACCACGTTCACGTTCGGCATCGTCACATAGCCCTTGTCGTCGGCCAGCGGGTGGTTCGGTTCGTAGACCTGCTTCTGCGGGGACGGATCCTCGACCACTTCGCGCACCCGCACGCCGGTGGCGCCGGAGGCGCTCGGCACCGCTTCGAACACGACCGCCTTGGCGCGGTAGGCTTCGCCGGTGGAACTGGTGGCGCTGTCGGCGTTGGCGAGGTTGCTGGCCGTGGTATTCAGGCGCTGGGCCTGGGCGCTCATGGCCGAGCCCGAGACATTGAAGATATTAAAGAGCGACATGATTACTGGCCCTGGATGGCCGCCAGCAGGCCCTTGATCTGGCTGTTGATCATCGTGATCCCGGCTTCGTAGCGCAGCGCGTTGTCGGCGAACTGGTTGCGCTCGACGTCCATGTCGACCGTGTTGCCGTCGACGCTGCCCTGCACCACGCCGCGGTACAGCACCGGGGTGCCATCCGGCAGCGTGTCGCCGGCCGGCGCGCCGCGCGCGATGTGGCCCTGGCTGGTGGCGGCAAGCGCGCCGCCGGCCTGGCCGCCGCGCGCCAGCGCGCCCTGCAGGGCGCTGGAAAAGTCGATGTCGCGCGCCTTGTAGTTCGGGGTGTCGGCGTTGGCGATGTTCGACGCCAGCAGTTCCTGGCGCTGCGAGCGCAGGGACAACACCGTTTCGTTAAAGCGCATATAGCTGTCGAGTTTGCCGATCATGCCGCCTCCAGGCAGATTCTTGTTGGGACAGCATCGATCATACGGACCTCCGTCTCCACCCAATCGAAGGAGCAGGACGGGCAAAACCCGGTTATTCATAGTTTCGCTACGGAAACCCTTCTTCTAAGATGGCAGTATTCCGGTTCCCACGAGCTTGTCATGAAACCTGCCGTCCTGCTGTTCCTCGCCCTGCCCTTTGCCTGCGCACAGGCGCAGCAGGCTCCTTCGCAGCGCCAGAGCCCGGGCGCCCTGAAGGGCGTGGTCGAGCAATACCTGCAGACCCAGAGCGCGGGCCTGCCCGGCCAGGTGAGCATCAAGGTCGGCGCCATCGACCAGCGCATGAGCCTGGCCGCCTGCCCGGCGCCGGAAGCCTTCCAGCAGCCGGGCGCGCGGGCGTGGGGGAAAACCACGGTGGGCGTGCGCTGCACGGCGCCGACGGCGTGGACCGTGTATATCCAGGCCCAGGTGAGCGTGGTCGCCGACTATGTCGCGGCCGCCGTGCCGCTGGCCCAGGGCCAGCCGATCGAACAGGCGCAGCTGGTCCTGATGAAAGGCGACATCGCGGCCATGCCGAACGGCATCATTACCGACATGGCGCAGGCGCTTGGCCGCACGCCGACCGTGTCGCTGCCGGCAGGCATGGCCCTGCGCCTCGACACCCTGAAATCGAAACCGGTGGTCCAGCAGGGCCAGGCCGTGCGGCTGGTGTCGCGCGGCGCCAATTTCTCCGTGTCGGCCGAGGCGAAGGCGATCGGCACCGCCGGCGAAGGCCAGGTGGTGCAGGTGCGCACGCAGTCCGGGACGGTGGTCAGCGGCACCGCCAGGGCGGGCGGCCAGGTCGAGGTCGTGCTGTAAATAAATGAAATGCCGAAAGCCCTTTTCTGCGCTAAAGTTTGCGGGGTTCGTGCCGTTAATCCAGGCAGATCCCGGAGTTTCCGCTCCGAACAGAGAAGGATGATGCTGTGAAAATCAACGATACTCTCAAGGGCAATCCAGGCCTTCAGCCGACCACGACGCCGGCCAACAACACGCGCGCCGCCGACAAGGCCACGACCGCTGCGCCGACTGCGGCGCAGACCGACAGCGTACGCCTGTCCTCGCAGGGCCAGGCGATGGCCAATGCGGTGGGCGGCAACAACCAGGTGTTCGACAGCAAGAAAGTCGAACGCATCAAGGCGGCCATCGCCGATGGCCAATTCCAAGTCAATTCCGAGAAAGTCGCGGACGGCCTGCTCGAGACCGTGCGCGACTTGCTGCATTCACGCAAACGCTAACCCATGACGACCAGCCCGCACCAGACGCTTCCCACCGAACACCAGCACCTCGCCTCCCTCGTGGAGTTGATGAAAGAGGAACAGCAGTTATTGGTGGCAATTAATGCCGACGGGCTGGCCGAGCTGACACCAAAGAAGAACGCGCTGCTGCAGGAGCTGGTGGCCCTGTCGAAGGGGCGCCATGCGGCGCTGGCGGCGGCGGGATGCGAAGGCTCGGAAGCGGGCATGGAACCGTGGCTGGCCGTGGCCGGCACTCCGGCACTGCGTGCGCAGTGGGAAGCCCTGCTGGACCTGACGCGCGAAGCGAAAGAACTGAACCGCGTCAACGGCATGCTGATCAACAAGCAACTGGCGCACAACCAGGGCGTCCTCAACGCCCTGCGCACCCCGACCGGCGCCCAGACCGGCGCCATCTACGGCGCGACCGGGCAGACGCTGGGCGGCGGACCGTCGAAGCGCTTCGTGGTGGGCTGAGGCTTCCCGCTAATAAGTCGACAACAAGCGCACATACGCCATTTGTTTTTGTGCGCCGCACAAAAAAGCGTGCTACACTTCGTTCTTAGGAAATGCGCCTTTGGTTCTTTCCTTCCCCGTCATCACGGTACGCGATTCCGGGGCTGTCATTCCATATTCATTGGTTACAGACGGAGCATTACGCAGATAGCGTGAGCGTCCGGCGTTCCGCACCTTGCAGATAGCATGGGCTGGAACAGCGATCAGCGCATTGGCATCACATTGAAACGAAGCCCGCAGCATGCGGGCTTTTTTTTCCTCCACGAGCAGAACATGCTCGCCTTTGCAGCGCACGCCGTCCATGCGCCGCCATCTCACCCTTTTCGCGCCGCCGCACCACCGGGCCTTCCTGCCGGACATGCCGCTGCGTATCCCGGGCGCCTCCCTGCCCGACCTCACACCACCGGAGTCCATACATGGCAAAAGAAGAACTGATTGAAATGAACGGCGTCGTTACCGAGATCCTGCCGGATTCGCGCTTCCGCATCGATTGCGAAAATGGCCACAAGCTGATCGCCTATACGTCCGGCAAGATGCGCAAGAATCACATCCGCATCCTTGCAGGCGACCAGGTCAGCCTGGAACTGTCGCCCTATGACCTCAGCAAGGGGCGCATCACCTTCCGCTTCATCGAAAAGCGCGGCGGCCCGGCCAAGCCGGCTTATCGCGGACGTCGCTGACAGGCCGGCCCGGGCGGCGCCGCCTGGCACCCCGGCGCCCGGTTGTTCAATGCGCCGCCGGTCCCATCTTGCGCAGCAAGGCAATATTCGCCCGCTGCTCCCTGGTAAACGTCCCCATCATCTCGGCCGCCTTCTGCTTGTCCATCGAGGCTTCCAGCGCCACGAACATCCCCGCATGCACCATGGCATAGGTGCTCAGCGCGAATTCCTTCACTCCGATCCCGTGTTTGGCCAGCACCGCCTTCGCCCGCGGCTCGGCCTCGATCGCGCGCGCGAACTCGTCGACCGAGACATCGCCGTCGGTCTCGTCCTCCTTCCCCTCCTGCTCGCGCAGCTTTTCCAGCTTCTTGATGTCGGGCCCGGCCGCCTTGAGCTTCTGCACCAGCGCCGGCGTCAGCAGGAAATGCTCTTCCGGATCGGCGGCCCAGGCGGCGGCCCCCAGCAGCGAAAGAACCAGGACAAAAGCAGCGGTCGTTGCAAGGCGTGTGGCAGTCATGGCCGGTCCCCGTCGAGTTATCGTCCGGCGATTATAGGAGCCGCCATGGGCCGCGCAGCGGTCCCGCCGGCGAATCCCCCACGGATGGTGTGACGCGCCGTCCACAGGCCCGGCCTGGCGCCATCCCGGGCCAAGACCGCCGTCAGGGTGCGCTTCAAGCCCGGGCCGGGGCGGCGCCGTCGAAGATCCGGTCGCGCCCTTCCGCCTTGGCCCGGTAGAGCCGGCGGTCGACCAGGTCGAGGAAGCGCCCCAGGCTGTCGTCCGCGCCGGGAAGGATGGTGCCCACGCCCATGCTGGCCGTGATCACGCCGCCGAGGTCGGAGCGGGCATGCGGCAGCTGCTCGCACGCCAGCAGCTGGCGGCAGCGCCTGGCGATATCGCCGGCCGCCTGCGCGTCGGTCGCCGGCAGCACCAGCGCGAACACCTCGCCGCCGAAGCGCGCGCACAGGTCGCGCGGACGCTCGGCCGCCTGCGCGAACGTGGCGGCGATGCGCTGCAGGCACTGGTCGCCCTGCACATGGCCGTAGTAGTTGTTGTATTGCTTGAAGTAATCGACGTCGATGAAGATCAGCGACAGCGGCTCGCCCTGCGCGCACGCCCTGGCCCATTCGGCCTGGTAGATGGCGTCGAACAGGTGGCGGCTCGCGATGCCCGTCAGGCTGTCGCGATTCGACAGGGGGTCCAGGTCCTGCTGGAGCTGGAGGTCGGTCTGGATCATGATGGGGTCCCTGTGCCTGGATTCACGTCTGGCCCTATCCTACGCCGCCTTCGCGGCGCGCAGCAATGCCTCGATGCCCTGCGGCTCGACCGGGCGGCTGAAACAGTAGCCCTGCATCTGGTCGCAGCCGCGCGCCGACAGGAAAGCCAGCTGTTCCGAGGTCTCCACCCCTTCCGCGATCACGTTCAGCTTCATCGAGTGCGCCAGCGCGATCACGGCGTTGACGATCGCCGCGTCGTCCGCATCCCGGGTCAGGTCGCTGACGAAGGAGCGGTCGATCTTCAGGCTGTGGATCGGGAAGCGCTTCAGGCTGGCCAGGCTCGAGTAGCCGGTGCCGAAATCGTCGATCGCCAGCTGCACGCCCATCGCGGCCAGGCGCGCCATGGTCTCGGTGGCCGCCGCCGGGTTTTCCATCAGCACGCTCTCGGTGATTTCCAGGGTCAGGTAAGTCGGATCGCAGCCGGTGCGGGCCAGCAGCTCCGCCACCTGCTGGGCCACGTCCTGGCCCAGGAACTGGCGCGCCGACAGGTTCACGCTGATGCGCACCGGCGGCAGGCCCTGGCGGCGCCAGATGACCTGCTGCGCCATCGCGGTGGCCAGCACCCATTCGCCGATCGGCACGATCAGGCCGGTTTCCTCGGCCAGCGGGATGAAGTCGGACGGCGGCACCATCGGCTTGCCATGCGGCTGCCAGCGCAGCAGCGCCTCGACGCCGCTCACCGCGCCGCTGCCGATGTCCACCACCGGCTGGTAATGCAGCAGGAACTCGTCGCGCTGCAGCGCGCGCTGCAGCGCGCCTTCCATGCGCAGGTGCTCGTAGGCCTGGGCGCCCATGTCGGGCACGTAGAAGCAGTAGTGGTTGCCGCCCTTGCCCTTGGCGCGGTACATTGCGTTGTCGGCGCTCTTGAGCAGGGTCGCGCTGTCGGCGCCGTCGTGCGGGTACATGGCGATGCCGATCGAGGCGGCCGGGAAGACTTCCTGGCCGCACAGCACCAGCGGCTGGAACAGGTTGTCCAGCAGCTTCCGGGCCACGGTCGCCGCGTCGTCCGCCCCGTTCAGTTCCGGCAGCACGACCACGAACTCGTCGCCGCCCTGGCGCGCCACCGTGTCGCTCTCGCGCAGGCTGGCGGCGAGGCGGCGCGCGATCTCGATGATCATCTGGTCGCCGGCCTCGTGTCCGAGGCTGTCGTTGACGTGCTTGAAGCGGTCCAGGTCGATGAACATCACCGCCACCTCGGTGCTGGAGCGGTGCGCATGCACGATCGCCTGCGCCAGCCGGTCCCGCAGCAGCACGCGGTTGGGCAGGCCGGTCAGGGCGTCGTGGCTGGCCAGGCGCACCAGCGCTTCCTCGGCCTGCTTGCGGCGCGAAATGTCCTTCACCACCGAAATGAAGCGCCGGTTGCCGTTCGCGTCGCGCATCATCGAGACGCTGACGTTCACCCATACCGGGCTGCCGTCGCGCCGCAGCAGGCGCTTCTCGCGCTGGTAGTCGTTGATCTCGCCCGCCTTCAGGCGCTTGATCAGGGCCAGTTCGTCGGGCAGGTCGTCCTCGCAGGTCAGCTGCTGGAAGAAGCGCTGCAGCAGCTCGACTTCGCTGTAGCCGAGGATCTGCGCCATCTTGTTGTTCACCCGCAGCAGGCGCCCGTCGGCGGCGATCAGCACGATCCCGACCGCGACCTGGTTGAAGGTCAGGCGGAAGAATTCCTCGCTCTCCTGCAGGCGCAGGCGCGCCTTGCGGCGGAAGGTGACGTCCTGCCCGATCAGGAGCAGCAGCTGCTGCCCGCCCGCCGGCCCGGCGCGGCGGATGTTGAATTCGACGTGGCGCACGCCGTCGGCGCGCCCGTCCAGCGTGACCAGCACGTTGTCCTGCGGCGCGCCCGAGCGCAGCGCCTCGGCCACGCGTTCGCCCAGCCCCGGAGAGGGAATCAGCCCGGCGAGCGGGAGGCCGGCCGCGATCGCGCTATCCGGCGCGCCCAGCAGGTCCGCCATCATGCGGTTCATCGAGCGCACCCGGCAGTCGGCGTCGACCACCACCAGCCCGGCCGGCATGCCGTCGATGACCTGCTCGAGGAAGGCCTGGCGCGCCTCCGCTTCGCCGTCAGCCAGGCCGATCCCGCGCGCGATCATGTCGACCGTTCCCAGCAGCTTTTTCATGCCGGCCTCCGCGCGCTCGGGCAGCAGCGGATGGTGGAGGGGTCCGGCTATCGTTTGGGATGTCATCGGAGAGAAGCCCGCACCCGCAAGGGCCTGGCCATGGCTGAATGGATAGGATCGTTGCATCATAGCAAATGGATCACAATCCAATCTAGTGATCATTCAACAACTGTTGTTTATCCGCCTTATCGCCAGCATGATCATCACGCCCGACGCTGCAAACCGTTGAACTGGCGCAATACTTTATCGTCGCGGGCGGGCCAGAGTGAGTCGTGAACCTTTCAGGGAGGCATCATGACATCGTACCGCCGCGCCACTTCCGCAGTCCTTGTCCTTGGCTTCGCGCAGGCCGCCTGCGCTGCCGTCACGGTCGACCTGGCGCCGCTGCGCCCTGCGGTCGGCCGCGGCGACGACGTGCAGGTGAGGGTCACGCTCACCAATACCTCGAGCGTCGCCCAGCACGTGCTGCGCTGGCGCACGCCGCAGGGCGGCGTCGAGGCGCCGCTGTTCGAAGTCCGGCGCGACGGCGCGCCGGTGCGCTACCTGGGCATCCAGGTCAAGCGCGCGCCGCCCACGGCCGCCGACTACCTGCGCCTCGCGCCGAACGCCTCGGTCACCCAGACCGTCGAGCTGTCGGCGCTGTACGAGATGAACGTGACCGGGGCCTACACGGTACGTTACCACAGCCCCGCCGCGCCGCAGGGGCCGGCGGCCATGCAGGCGGTGGCCGGCGAACTGACCTCGGCGCCGGTCAGCATCTGGGTCGAGGGGCGGCTGCCGCGCGGCAGCAAGAGCGCGCCCGCGGCCGCCACCGCCGCCAGTCCCGGCCTGGCCTTCAGCAAGTGCTCCAACGCCCAGCAGGAACAGTTGGCCGCGGCCGTCGACGCCGGGCGGGCGATGGCCGCCGACAGCCATGCCTACCTGGCGACCCGCCAGCCCTATGGGGCGCGCTACCTGACCTGGTTCGGCGCCCAGGATGGGCAGCGCGGCGCGCAGGATGGGCAGCGCAGCGCGCAGGTGGGCGCCAGCTTCACGGCGATCAAGGACGCCTTCGAGACCAGGCCTTTGAGGATCGATTGCGGCTGCAATGCGCCCTACTACGCCTATGTCTATCCGGCCCAGCCCTACACGGTCTACGTGTGCAAGGCGTTCTGGGGGGCGCCGCTGACGGGAACCGATTCGCGCGGCGGCACCCTGGTGCATGAGCTCAGCCATTTCGACGTGGTGGCCGGGACCGACGACCATGTCTACGGCCAGTCCGGCGCGGCGGAACTGGCGCGCACCGCGCCGGCGCGCGCGGTCGACAATGCCGATTCGTACGAGTATTTCGGCGAGAATACGCCTCCGCTGCAGTAGGGTGGACGGCTATGCCGTCCACGCGGTGCTCGCCAAGGGTTCCGATATCGGGCTCGATGATCTCGCTTTCAACTATCACCGCGTGGGCGGAAATCCGCCCACCCTACTAGCACGCCTGGCAGCGATATGCCAGCGCACGATTGCGCCGGGCTTGGGTTCGTTGGCATTTTGCAAAAATTGTGTCGCCAGGTAGAAAAGTGATTGTCACATCCGTACGAATCCGTAAATATCGTCAACGAGTTTCCTTGCCGTCATTTCACGAGAGTGAGGGCGGGGCTCGATAAGGCTGCAGCACGGCCGCATAAAACTTTCATACGGAGAAAAGACATGAGCTTGAACGGACTCTGGAAGACGGCATTGGGCGCGGCGGCGCTCGCGATGGCATGCGGGGCCTCGGCCGCGCCCAAGGGCATCGCAGTGAGCGTGGTCCCCGAGAAGCATGCGCTTGGCCAGGAGGACGACGTGGTGGTCAGCGTCACGGTGACGAATACCTCGGACTCGCCGCAGTACCTGCTCAAGTGGCGCACCCCGTTCGAGGGCGTGGACGCGCCGCTGTTCGACGTGAAGCGCGACGGCGAGCCGGTGCCCTACCTCGGCGCCCTGGTCAAGCGCGGCGCGCCGAAACAGTCCGATTACTTCCTGCTCAAGCCGGGCGCCTCGCATACCGTGAAAGTCGAGCTCTCGGCGCTGTACGACATGAGCGTCACCGGCGACTACCAGATCAGCTACAAGACGGCCTCGCCCGACCTGTTCTGGAACGGCCATGGCAAGGACATGAGCGAGATGGCGTCCGAAGCCGCCACCGTCTGGGTCGACGGCCGCCTGCCGCGCGGCGCCACCCCGCAGGCCGTGCTCGACCTGGAGGCCATGAAGCGGGATGCGGCGAATCCCTCGCCCTCGGCCGGCAGCCTGTCGTTCAGCAAGTGCACGACCACCCAGCAGACCACGATCACGCAGGCGCTGTCGGCCGGCCTGAACATGGCCACCAACAGCGACGCCTACATGAGCAGCGGCGCGCCCGGACCGCGCTACACCAAGTGGTTCGGCGCCACCGACAGCGCGCGCGTCAACCGGGTCAAGGCGAACTTCGCGGCCATCAAGGATGCGTTTGCGAACAAGCCGGTGACGGTGGATTGCGGCTGCAAGAAGACCTATTACGCCTATGTGTATCCGACCCAGCCGTACACGATCTATGTCTGCAAGGCGTTCTGGTCGGCGCCGCTGACGGGCACCGACTCGAAGGGCGGGACCCTGCTGCACGAGATGAGCCACTTCAATGTGGTGGCGGGGACCGACGACCACGCGTACGGGCAGGCGGCGGCGGCCAACCTGGCGATCACCAATCCGGCGCTGGCGGTCGAGAACGCCGATTCGCACGAGTACTTCGGCGAGAACACGCCGGCGCTGCAGTAAGCCCTGATCGTCGGCCGCAGCGCCGACACGTCGTGACCGCCGCTGGCGGTCACGGCTTCCCGCGGCGTGCGCGCTCCACCGGCTCGTCGTGCGCGCCATACACCACCACGCCGGCATGCTCGGGCACGGGTTCCAGCCAGGCGGCGCGCTCGATCACCCGCAACCCATCCGCATAGCCCTGCCCCCAGCGCTCGCCGATGGCCAGCGATGAAAAGTCGGCGTCGCGGGTGGCGGTTTCCCACGGTTTGCCGCCGTAGCTGAGATGGACGATTTCCATGGTCGTGTGGCATCCCAGTGCGGCCAGCCGCCTGAGTTCCGGATCATGTCTTTGCGCTTCCGGCAAGGCCTTGTACAGAGCACGCACCGCGCGCCGCAGGTTGTGCTTCTCCTCGTAGTCGCGAATGCCGCGCTCGGACCGGTTTGCATACGAAATATCCTTGTGCCGCGCATACACGTCGGCAATGGAAGCCGGTTCCGGACCGATCGGGCTGAACAGGTCGACCATGAAACACAGGGTGTTCACGCGCGGCACATCGTCCAGCACCACTTCGAGCGGTGTGTTGGAGACGATGCCGCCATCCCAGTACAGTTCACCGTCCACCGGTACCGCCGGGAAGCTGGGCGGGAGCGCGCCGCTTGCCATGATGTGCTCCGGGCCGATGTGCTGGAACAGGCTGTCGAAGTAGCGCACCCTGGCGGTCTTCACATGGACGGCCCCAAGGCTCAGCCGCACTTCATGCCGGTTCAGGTAGTCGAAGTCCACCAGCCGCAACAAGGTGTCGTGCAGCGGCGCCGTGTCGTAGTAGCTGGGATGTTCCGGGACGCCCGGCAGGAAGCTTTGCCATGGAGTCTGCAGGCGCGGGACGAACATGCCCGGCAGCCCGCAAAGAATGGTGGTGGCGACGCCGCCCGCATCGCAGGCCTGGCGCACCGCCTTGGGCAAACCGGGACGATTCCAGGGATCGTCGCGCGCGACGGTGTCCCAGAAGCCGCGCAGGCGCGCCAGGCGCTGCTCGAAGGCATTGCCGGCGATGATGGCGGCATTGATCGCACCGATCGACGTCCCTGCGACCCAGTCGGGAGCAAAGCCCTTCTCGTGCAGCGCCTGGTAGACGCCGGCCTGGTAGGCGCCGAGCGCCCCGCCGCCCTGGAGGACAAGCGCGATGCGCTGGATATGCGCGCCTTTGGGAAATCCTGCGATGTCGGTCATGTCATCGGCTCCGTCATACCCATAGTCGGAGCGCCATGTTAGTGGCGCGCCACGACGAAAAGTACACATGAATCGATTCAGCGTTGCCGCCTTCGCACGAAGATAACTGGAAAACGTCCCGAGGGCCCACTCCTTACGCCGCATGCATGCGGGCGAGAACGCCGGTCGCGGGACCAGCGTGAGAACCTGGGCTAAGGCCGGTTGAAGGAAAACCGCACCGGCTCCGACGGGCTCTGCTTCTGCTCATCGAGCTTGCCGACGTCGAGCAGCCACGGTCCGGCATAGCGGACTTCATACCCGTGCCGCCCCTGCTTGAACGCATAGGCGCGGGTGATGTCGATGGTGTTCAGGTGCATGGTGTGCGGTTCCACCGCCAGGTAGTCGGCGGCCGTGTACGGCCCGCGCTTGACCATCGGCCCGACATAGTCCACCGCCTTGCCGCCCCTGGCCTCGCGCAGGTCGAAGCGGCGGCCGGTCAGTTCGTCCTCGGCGGCCACTTCGCGCGGCACCCAGATCGTCTGCTCGCCATGGTTTTCGATGGTGACGCGCACCAGCACCTTGCCGTTGCTGGTCTCCACCTCGAGCCGGTGGCGCACGTTCACGTCCGCCTCCACGGCGCCCACCGCACCGACCAGTCCTGCCAGGGCCAGCAGCAAGGCCGGCATGCTTCGTTTGACATGCATGTGCACTCCCTCGGCGCCCGGCCGCGTAAAAGTATTGCAATACACAGCCTACCACGAACAGTTCCGGTTGTAGGGTGGGCAGGGGAAATCAGTCCAGTGGACTGATTTCCGCCCACGCGGCGATCGTTACCGTCTCCTATACTGACCTCGATGGATCTCGCCTCCAGCTATCAACGCGTGGGCGGCAAAGCCGCCCACGCTACTTTCATTCGAAGCTCATTTCGCGCGCAAAATCCGTCCCACCCCAGTCCTTCGAATAAGCGCCAGCTTGAACATAACGCCAGAAGGTCGAATACGGCCACGTCCCAGCGTTGTCGGCCAATCCATGCTTGACCGGGTTGTAATGAATGTAATCGACATGCCGCTCCATGTCCTCCTCATTACGGATGGCGTGATCCCAGAAGCGGCGCTGCCAGATCGGGGACTCCCGTCTTCGGCGCTGCGCGGTTGTGACCATCCTGTTCCCGTACAAGTCCCGGCACGCATACGAGACCCGATGCTTGATTTGCGACCAGCGGGAGGAGTAATCGACATCGCCGTCGGGCAGTGTCCAGATGCAGTGCAGGTGGTCGGGCATCAGCGCTAGGGCGTCGACGATGAAGGGGAGACGGATGCGCGTGCGTACGAACGCATCGCGCAGGGCCAGGCGAACCGCGGCGTCGCACAGGATGGGCCGGCGACGATAGGCAACGACCGTGAAAAAGAATGTGGAGCCGAACCGGGGGCGGCGGAAATGGGACATGCCGCCATCGTATCGGGGCGGTGATGGTGGCCGATGAGGCATATCAATGTAGGGTGGGCGGGTCCTCCCGCCCACGCGTTCAACCATCGTGCGCGTCAACCCAAGGGCATTCCGGGCCATGCCGGCACGGGTTGAACGCGTGGGCGAGGAACTCGCCCACCCTACGGCGCCGCCAGGATCATCACGGCCACGCGCCGGTTGCGCGTCTGCCCTGCGGGGTCGGTGTTGGGTGCGACCGGGCGCGTCGCGGCGAAGCCGATCGCCGACAGGCGCGGCTCCGCCACGCCGCTGTCGATGAACAGGCGCACCACGCTGCTGGCGCGCGCGGCCGACAGTTCCCAGTTCGACGGATACTGCCGGCTGCCGATCGGCAGGTTGTCGGTATGCCCTTCCACCTCGATGCGGTGGGTGTCGTCCTTCAGCAGGCCGGCGACCGATTGCAGCACTTCGCGCGCGTCGCTGTGCAGCGCCGCCTGGCCCTGGTCGAACAGCACGCTGGCATTGATCTCGACGCCCACCCCGCGTGCGTTCTGCGTCACCCGCACCTGCCCCGACTTCACCAGGGGCAGCAGGGTCGCCGACAAATCGCGCGCCAGCACCGCCATGCGCTCGCGCTCGCGGCGCGCGGCTTCGTTGCGCTTGCGGTTGACGAGGTGCGACAGCGGCAGCACCGGCTCGACCTGGCTGTTGACCTGGGTGGCCGCGCCGCGTCCGCCGAAGGCGTCGCCCAGCGCGTCGGACAGCACCTTGTACTTGCCTTCGTTGACGATCGAGATCGCGTACATCACGACGAAGAAGGCGAACAGCAGCGTGATGAAGTCGGCGTACGAGATCAGCCAGCGCTCGTGGTGCTCGCTCGGGGAGTCGTCGTAGGGTTTGCGCGCCATGGCGGGCTCAGTGGCGCGCCAGCAGGCTGGCCACGCGCTCGTCGACCACGCGGCTATGGTCGCCGCTGGCGATGTCGTGGAAGACTTCGGTGAGGATCTCGTACTGCGACACCTTGTCCGCCACGATGGCCTTCAGCTTGATGCCGACCGGGTAGAAGAACAGGTTGGCCAGTCCCACGCCGTAGACGGTGGAGACGAAGGCCACCGCGATGCCGGAGCCGAGCCGCGACGGATCGGACAGGTTTTCCATCACGTGGATCAGGCCCAGCACGGCGCCCAGGATGCCGATCGTCGGCGCATAGCCGGCCGCCGATTCCCAGATGCGCGCCGCCTGGCGCTGGGCGAATTCGTAGCCGTTGATCTCGTGCTCGAGCAGGTTGCGCAGCTTGTCGGGCTGGATGCCGTCGATCACCAGGCGCAGGCCCTTCTGGATGAACTGGTCGCGCGTGCCCATGTACTGCTCCAGCGACAGCAGGCCGTCGCGGCGCGCCGACAGGCTCCACAGGGCGATCTCGCGCGAGAGCTTTTCGCGCTCGCCCCTGGGCGGCACGAACACCCAGCGCAGCATGCGCAGGCCGCGCAGGAAGGCGCGCCGCTCGCTTTGCAGCAGCACCGCGCCGCCGGTGCCGACCACCACGATGGCGAAGGCGGCCGGCTGGACGAGCGAGGCGAACCTGCCGCCATCGAGCGTGTGGCCGACGAAGATGCCGGCGATCGCCAGCACCAGCCCGGCTACGCTGGCCCAGTCCACAATTGCTCCCGCAGCGTCGCGCGCAGGCGCGCCACTGCCTGGGTGTGCAGCTGCGACACCCGCGATTCGCTGACGCCCATGACGGCGCCGATTTCCTTCAGGTTGAGTTCTTCCTCGTAGTACAGGCCCATCAGCAACTTCTCGCGCGGCGGCAAGTTGTCGATGGCGTCGATCACGGCCTGGCGGAAGTCGGTGTCGAGCAGGCTGCGCAGCGGATCGGCATCGTCCACCGCATAGCGGTCGAGGAAACTGTCGTTGCCGTCGTCGTCGTGGAAGTCCTCGTAGTAGACCAGCTGGTGGCCGCCGCCGTCGGCCAGCATGTCCTGGTAGTCGGCCAGCGACAGCTTGAGCGACTTGGCGACTTCGGATTCGCTCGGCGGACGGCCCAGGCGCTGCTGCAGCTCGTTCATCGCGGCCTCGACCTTGCGCATGTTCTGGCGCGTGCTGCGCGGCATCCAGTCGTTGTTGCGCAGCTCGTCGAGCATGGCGCCGCGGATGCGCAGCACCGCATAGGTCTCGAACTGGGCGCCGTGGTTGTCTTCGTAGCGGTTGATGGCGTCGAGCAGGCCGATCATGCCGGCCTGTACCAGGTCATCCACTTCCACCGAAGGCGGCAGCTTGGCCTTCATGTGGTGGGCAAGACGCTTTACCAACGGCATATGCTCCGTCAGTAAATGGTTCTTGTCCGCTTTCCCTTTGACCGTGTACATGCTGCGTTCTATCTACCTTGCTGTTTATTTTCCGATGTCGTGCTCGATGACCTTGCCTTTAACTATCACCGCGTGGGCGGGAAACCCGCCCACCCTACGAATAAATAGTAGGGTGGGCGGGTTTCCCGCCCACGCGGTGATCGTTATCGGCGCCAATTACGACGATCCAAAATGTGCACTGCCGCCCTGCCTGCCGAATTGCGGCATCGCATGCACGAACCTGCCGGCCAGCTGCCTGAATGCCACCGAGGCGCCAGCCAGCGGGAAGGCATCCACCACGGCCCGGCCCAGGCGCGCGGCCCGGTGCAGGTACTCGTCGGCCGGCACCGAGCCCATCGAACTGAGCTTGACAGCCAGGTAACGTGTTGCCGCGGCTGACATATTATCGTATACCACCTTCGCTTCCGCCTCCGTCGCGCCCGTGACCAGGATTCCGAACGGGCGGCGCCCGAGCTGCTGGGACAGGCGCTTGATCAGCGCATAGGCGTTGGTGATCGAGGTCGGGCTGGTCGAGACCTGCACCACGATCTCGGACGTGGCCATCAGCGGCACCGGGAAACTGCCGTCCGGCTTGAGTTCGCCGTCGACCATCACGATGCCGGCCTGCTGGGCCAGCACGCCGAAGGTCTTGGCCAGGCGCCGGGTGTCGTCGGCGCTGGAAGGCAGTCCCATCGGCACCACCGAGAAGCCCTGCGGCACCGGGTGCACCACCTGGTTCAGCGCGCATTCCTGGCGCGCCACCTGCAGCAGCGAGGCGCCGCGGTTCAGGCCGAGTCGGCGCGCCACGCCGTAGTCGACCTCGCAGGCGTCGACGATCAGGACTTCATGGCCGGCCTGGGCCAGCGAGGCGCCCAGGTTGACCAGCATGGCGCCCTTGTCGTCCTCGGGCGTGGCGGAAAGGAAGGTCACGATGCGCGGGCGCGGGCCCTGCAGCATGCGGCGCAGGCCTTCTGCCTGGTCGAAATCGAAACTAGCCAAGGGACACCTCGCGCAGGCCGCGGTCGTTGTTGAGGTTGGCGGTACCCGACATCATCAGCGGCAGGTCGTCGTCGCTGATCTGGCTTGCCGCGTCGCGGCGGGTGCGGAAGGCGCGGTCGACCAGCATCGCGCGGTCGGCCAGGTGCAGGTCTTCGGGTACCCGCTGGCCGGTCGAGATGTAGTGCAGGTTCAGCTTCTGGCGGATCACCACGTCGAGCACGTTGCCGATCGAGGCGGCTTCGTCGAGCTTGGTCATGATGCAGCCGGCCAGGCCGCTGCCCTGGTAGGCGCGCACCACTTCGTTCAGGGTTTCGTTGGTCGAGGTGGCGTTCAGGCACAGCAGGCGCTTCACGTCCGTGCCCGACTCCGACAGCATCGCCACCTGCTCGGTGACCATCTGGTCGCGCTGCGACATGCCGATGGTGTCGATCAGCACGGTGTGCTTGTTGCGCAGTTCCTTCAGGGCGATGCGCAGGTCGGCTTCGTCCTTCACCGAGTGCACCATCACGCCCAGGATCTTGCCGTAGATGCGCAGCTGTTCGTGGCCGCCGATACGGTAGGCGTCGGTGGTGATCAGGGCCAGCTTGTCCGGGCCGTGGCGCATCACGCAGCGCGCGGCCAGCTTGGCGGTGGTGGTGGTCTTGCCGACGCCGGTCGGGCCGACCAGGGCGAACACGCCGCCGCGGGACAGCAGGTCGTCTTCGTTGGCGATCGTGGTCAGGTTACGCGCCAGCACGGTCTTGACCCAGCGCAGCGCGTCGGCGGCATCCCTGGTGGCCGGCATCTTGTCGATCAGGTAGCGCGCCAGGGTGGCCGAGAAACCGGCGGCCAGCATCTCGCGCAGCACGGCGGTCTTCTGCGGCTCGCGCTGCTGGGTGGCGTTCCACGACAGTTCGGCCAGCTGGCTTTCCATCATGCCGCGCATGGCGCGGATCTCGCTCATCATGCCGCTCATCTCGGCGGCGGCCGATTCCTTGGCCTGGGCGATGGCGGCGCTCATCATCGAGGTCATGGCGGCCATGTCGAAGCTCGGCTCCGGGGCCGGGGCGCGGCGGTTGGCATAGGTCGGCGCGGCGGCTGCGAAGGCCGGGGCTTCCTCTTCGATGCGGCGCTGGGAGAAGACCGGGGTGTCTTCTTCCATGCGGCGCTGGGCGAAGACCGGAGCGGGTTCTTCCATGCGGCGCTGGGTGAAGGCCGGGGCCGGCTCGTCGAAGCGGCGCTGGGTGAAGCCTGGCGCGATCGGTTCCGGATCGGCGTGGAAGTGCTGCAGGTGCGGCTGCGGCTGGGCCATGCCGGATTCTTCGGAAGGCGAGGCCAGCGAGGCCACGTCGTCGTTGTCGAGCGCGAGGATTTCGACCACGCCGTCGACCGGGCGGTTGGAGAGGATGACGGCGTCCGGACCGAGGGCTTCGCGCACCTTGCGCAAGGCATCCCGGGAAGTCGCCGCTGTAAATTTCTTCACCTTCATCGTTATTCTCCGCACTTCATCTTTTAGCTTGCCGAGGGCGCAGTGGCCCTTCCATAGCAAGCATTATTGACGATGCTCTGAGGAAACGATCTGGGGAACAGGATGGGGAAATGGGGCTATTTCCCTTACATCGGCGCCCCGACCAGGCTGGTCACCCGAATCGTCTTGGTCTCCGGAATCTCCGCATGCGACAGCACCTTCAGCTGCGGCACCGCCCGGCGCAGGAAGCGCGACAGCAGCACCCGCAGCGGCGCCGGCACCAGCAGCACCGGGGTCAAGCCCATCTGTTCCTGCTGCTGGGCAGCATTGGCCGCCTGCTGAGCGATGGTATCGGCCAGCCCCGGCTCGATGCCGGTGCCGTCGCCGCCCGCCCCCATCGCCTGCATCAGCAGGCGTTCGAGGCGGTTGTCCAGGGTCATCACCGACAGTTCGTTCGAGCCCGGGAACAGCTGCTGCACGATCGCGCGGCCCAGCGCCACCCGCACCATCGCGGTCAGGTCGGCCGGATCCTGGGTCTGCACCGCGTATTCGGACAGCGATTCGACGATGGTGCGCATGTCGCGGATGTGCACGCCCTCGATCAGCAGGTTCTGCAGCACCTTTTGCAGGGTCGACAGCGACACGGTCTTCGGCACCAGCTCTTCGACCAGCTTCGGCGTTTCCTTGCCCAGGTGGTCGAGCAGCGCCTGCACTTCCATGCGGCCCAGCAGTTCCGACGCGTGCAGGGTGATCAGGTGGTTCAGGTGGGTCGCCACCACGGTGCCGGCGTCGACCACGGTGTAGCCCATGCTCTGCGCCTCGTCGCGCAGGCCGGCTTCGATCCAGACGGCCGGCAGGCCGAACGCCGGATCGGTGGTCACCAGGCCCGGCAGGTGGCCGCTGGCCATGCCCGGGTTGATCGCCAGGAACTGGCCGTTGAGCGCCTCGCCGGCGCCGACCTCGACGCCCTTGAGCGTGATGCGGTAGCCGGAGGGCTTCAGCTCCAGGTTGTCGCGGATGTGCACCGGCGGCGCCAGGAAGCCGACTTCCTGCGCGAACTTCTTGCGGATGCCCTTGATGCGCTTGAGCAGCTCCCCGCCCTGGGTCTTGTCGACCAGCGGGATCAGGCGATAGCCAACTTCCAGGCCCAGGGTGTCGACCGGCATCACGTCCTGCCAGGTCGCTTCTTCGGACTCGGCCGGGGCCTGGGTGGCCGCCGCCGCCGCATCCGCCGCCGCCGCGGCCGCTTCCTGGGCCGGCTGTACCTTGGCGCGCTTGGACAGCAGGTAGCCGCCGCCCAGCAGGGCCCCGCCCAGCAGCAGGAAGACCAGGTTCGGCATGCCGGGGATCAGGCCCAGGCCGGTGATGATGCCGCCCGTGATGTACAGCACTTCCGGGCGCGCGAACAGCTGCTTGGTCAGCTGCGAGCTGATGTCCTGGTCGTTTGCCACGCGCGACACGACCATACCGGCCGCGATCGAGATGATCAGGGAAGGCAGCTGCGCCACCAGGCCGTCACCGATCGCCAGCAGGGTGTACAGCTTGGTCGCTTCGCCGATGGCCAGGTCGTGCTGCACCACGCCGACGATCAGGCCGCCGATCACGTTAATCAGGGTAATCAGGATGCCGGCGACCGCGTCGCCCTTCACGTACTTGGACGCACCGTCCATCGCACCGTAGAACTCGGCTTCCTGTCCGACTTCCGCGCGCCGCTTGCGCGCGTCCGCCTCGCCGATCAGGCCAGCGTTCAGGTCGGCGTCGATCGCCATCTGCTTGCCCGGCATCGCGTCCAGGGCGAAGCGCGCGCCGACCTCGGCGATACGGCCAGCACCCTTGGTCACGACGCTGAAGTTAATGATGGTCAGGATGATGAACACGACGATACCGACCGTGTAATTGCCGCCGATCAGGAAGTGGCCGAAAGCTTCGATGACCTTGCCGGCCGCCGCGCCGCCGGTGTGGCCCTCGGTCAGCACGATACGCGTCGAGGCGACATTGAGCGCCAGGCGCAGCATGGTCGACACCAGCAGGATCGTCGGGAAGGCCATGAAGTCGAGCGGCTTGACCGTGTACAGCGCGGTCAGCAGCACGATCACCGACAGCGCGATGTTGAAGGTGAAGAACACGTCGAGCAGGAAGGCCGGCAGTGGCAGGATCATCATCGCCAGCAGCAGGATGATCAGCAGCGGCGCGGCGAGCGCGCTGCCGCCGCGGGCGCCGAGGCCGCTCATCCAGGCGGGCAGTTTCAGACTGTTCATTGCAGCACTCCGTTATTGGTGTCCGGCTTCTGTTGCGAAGCCGGGTTCAGCGGGTCCATCTCGGGCGGAACCGCCAGTTTGTTCGGACGATCCGGATACTCGCCCTCGCCCTTCTTGTAGGCGCGCAGCTGGTAGACATAGGCCAGCACTTCGGCCACGGCCGAGTACAGCTTTTCCGGGATTTCCTCGTCGATGTCGGTGTGCTTGTACAGCGCACGGGCCAGGGCCGGCGCTTCCAGCAGCGCGACCTTGTGCTCGGCGCCCAGTTCGCGGATCTTGGCCGCGATCTCGTCGATACCCTTGGCGACCACGCGCGGCGCGCCGCGCTGGCCGTCGGCGTACTTCAGCGCCACCGCATAGTGGGTCGGGTTGGTGACGATCACGTCGGCGGTCGGCACGTTCTGCATCATGCGGCCGCGCGCCATCTCGCGCTGCATCTGGCGGATCTTGCCCTTGATCTGCGGATTGCCGTCCGATTCCTTCGATTCCTGGATGACTTCCTGGCGCGTCATCTTCATCTTGTCGTGGTAGTGCCAGAGCTGGTACGGGCCATCGATCAGCGCGATCACGCCGAGCGCGCCGACGATCACCAGGAAAGCCTTGGCGATCATCGCGCCCGCGTGGGCGCTGCCGGCGTTGAGCGGCTCGACCGCCAGCCCCAGCATCGCTTCCTTCTGGCCCATGATGACGACCCAGGCCACGGCGCCGACCACCAGGGTCTTGGCGATCGCCTTCAGCAGTTCGATCAGGGAATTGGTCGAGAACATGTTGCCGATCCCCTTCATCGGGTTCAGCTTCATGAAATTCGGGGTGAAGGCCTTGGTCGAGAACAGCCAGCCGCCGATCAGGAGCGGCGAGGCGAGCGCGACCAGCATGATGGCGCCGGCGATCGGCAGGCAGGCCAGCATCACGTTGACGACGTCGTTGAAGATGCGTTCGAGCAGGACGTTCGGGTTGTAGACCTGCTCACGGTCGAGCGTCAGGCCGGACTGCAGGGTGGCGCCGAGACGGCCGACCAGCATGCCGCCGAATGCCCACAAGCAGGCGCCGGCCGTCATCAGGACGGTGAAGGTGGCGATTTCACGCGATCGGGGAACGTCGCCGTCTTCGCGCGCCTTCTCCAAGCGCCTGGGTGACGCTGGTTCCGTCCGTTCCGCGTCGCTGTCTTCCGCCATGCACCACTCCTGTTGATCACGTCCCCGATGACGTGTGCCGACATTATCGCGGCAATTGCCGTACGGCTATATCTCAAACAAGTGGAGAAACGGCCCTCTTATTTCGCCGTCCCGAAAATCATGACGTTAGGAATGTAAATTTATGCGTTTGAAATACGAAAAACCATTACTAAAAAATCTAGCCAAACGTGCAACGACATTTCAGCGCCTGCTCTACAATGAAATCGTCCAGCAGAGCTCAAAAAGCCCCAATGTTGTTGATTCCAAAGGGACACTTTCGCTGACAAGGGATGACTTGCCATGGCGGCGCTGCCGCCGCATTGGTCGATGCAATTCAGTCCGAGGGCTCTATGAGGAAGAATTTCCACGTAACAATCGGCACAATCGGCGGTATCGCGGCAAGCTTGGGCGCCCTGCTGGCGCAACCCGGCCTCGCCTACGCGGACGAGCCCTCAGCGGCCGAAAATCCTTTCGCCGCCGTGCTCACGGCGGAGGTGGAACAGCGCAAGGAAGTCACCTGGGATGTCTATCTATCGGGTTACGCCTACCACGACCGCGATACCTATTCCAGGAACCAGCTGCGCAAGATGAACGAAAACACCTGGGGCGGCGGCTTCGGGCGCACGCGGCGCACCGAGCGCGGCAACGACGAATCGTTCTACGTGCTCGGCATCAAGGATTCGAACGAGCGTCCCCAGTGGATGGCGGGCTACGCCTACCAGTGGATCTTCCCGATGATGCGCGACAAGGCCGAGCTGGGCGTGGGGGTGACCGGACTACTGATCCGCCGCCACGACTGGTTCGAAGGCCGGCCCTTCCCGGCGCTCCTCCCGATGGCCTCGATCGGGGGGCGCAACACCCAGCTGATCGCCACCTACGTGCCGCGCCTGTCGGTACGCAAGGCGAAGGGGAACATCGTGCTGCTGATGTTCAGGATGTCCCTCTAGGGTGTATCTGACCGAATCCAGGCAGAACATTGTTAATCCGGTAGGGTGGACGGCTCTGCCGTCCACGCGGTGATACGCGACGCCTGATCGATCATGCCCGCGCTGGTTGAACGCGTGGGCGGCAAAGCCGCCCACGCGTTCTGTCGGTACGCAAGGCGAAAGGGAACATCGTGCTGCTGATGCTGAAGATGTCCCTCCAGGCGGCTCAGGTGCCGTGGCGCAGGACGCGGACCAGGTCGATGTCGTCGGCGTCGTTGGCGGCGCCGGCCGTGTCGGGCGGCATCACCTTCAGCTGCAGCGGCGCCGACAGCGTGTGCTTGCACACCGGCGCGTCGTGGCCCAGCAGGTCCTGGAAATCGCGGCCGTAGAAAGCGCCGTTCAGCTGGGTCTGGGTGATCAGGTAGGCGCGGAAGCGGCGCCACAGGCTACGGTCGAAGCGCGTCACCGAGGTCCAGAACTGCGCCAGCTCGCCCTGGAAGGTCAGCCCATCCATGTCGTACAGCGCCCGGCCCATCAGCTTGAGCGGCTTGTAGTGGTACAGGGTCGACAGTCCGACGGTGCTGTTGATCGTGACCACCCCGCGCGAATGGCGCAGCAAGGTCGGCAGGTGGACGTCGTGCACGTAGTGCACGCGGCCGCTGACGCCATGTTCGGCGCACAGGCCCTCGATCAGGCGGCGGTAGTCGCGCTGCCCGCGGTCCATGGGATGGTGCTTGAACACGAGGTGATGGCTGGCGTCGGCATGCGCCGCGAACGAGGCCACCACTTCACGGATGAAGTCGCGCACGTCGGCATAGGGGCTGTGCGTGGTCACCTGGCTGTCGTTGTAGACCTGCAGCGCGACGGCGAAATACTTGCCGTCCTGTTCGCGCATCAGCTGTTCGAACACCGGCTTGTCGCGCCAGCGGTTCAGGTGCTTGCGCACCCACGAACGGCACCAGGCGCGCGCCTCGTAGCGGATCGAGAACTTCTTGTGGTGGCGGTACAGCGGATAGTGCGCCCGCAGCAGGCGGCCGGCGGCGTAATAGAACATCGACGACCACGCGGCGCGGCGGAAGTTCGGATGCGCAGCCTGGGGCTTGGGCACGTCCACGTCCGGCAGCGACAGGTAGAACGCCGGGCTGCGCGGTACGCGCGAGTTCACGTTGACGCCGCCGCACTCGAGCGTCACGTAGTCCGGACGCACATACCCTTCCTCAAACACGAAGAAGCGCATGCCCAGCTCTTCCACCACCGCCTTGGCCGCCTTGTGATAGTGGCGGCAGTCGCCGAAGCACAGCACGCCGTCGATGTCGTGCTCCACCAGGAAGGCGCGCAGGAATTCCGGAAAATCTTGCAGTGCACCACGGTAGTCCACCGCATCGAGATTGCGGTGAAACAGCCAGTCGCCGCCGTTGAAATTTATTTTCTTCACGGATACATGCTGCTCTTCCAGCCATGCCGCAACCCGGTTGAAGAAAGTTCCCATCGGCCCTTGCAACATCAGGACGCGGCGGCACTGGAGCAGGTTGTAGTAGCCAGGCACGGAAAAGTCGCCCTGCTGGTAGCGGGCCAGTTGCCTGGCGTCTAAGCGTGCATTCATGAGAAGAAGGGGAAATTTGTTGCGGCGCAATGATTATAGGAAAAATTTCCGCGCAAAAATTCAACCTTCGTAACAATCCGCGTAACAAATTGTTTCTGCGAGTCTATTTGTTGTGTGCAAGCCACTCGCTGCGCAACAGTTCGACAAGCGCCCTGCCTTTACGTGCTTTTCTGCTCAGCCAGCCGGTCTCGAGTCCGGCGCCGGCCCGGGCCGACTGTTCGGCCAGGCGGTGCATGACCTGCTCGGCCGAGGTGAAGCCCGGCACGCCCGGCAGGACGTAGCGCGGATAGGCGAGCATGACGGCGTGGACCAGCGCATCGAGGCTGACCTTACGCTGCCGCTGGGGAAGCGCGAAATGGTCAATCGTCAGGCCCCAGCCGGCGTAGAACGGACCGCCGTAGCAGTGGACGATGCGGCCGTGAAGCAAGGCTTCGAAACCCGACAGCGAGGTCATCGTGTGCACTTCGTCGGCGGCCAGGATGCAGTCGATGATGTTCGCCTCGTTTACGCACTGGTCGGCCAGCCGCGCCAGCTCGTCCGGCGGCACGGCGCCGCGGCGGTTGCCGGCGACCACGTCCGGGTGCGCCTTGTACAGGATGCAGGCATCCGGATTGGCCGCGCGCACCGTGCGCAGCAGCTCGAGGTTGCTGCGCACGGCGGGCGAGCCGCGCATGATCGAGGCGTCGTCCTCGACCTGGCCCGGCACCAGCAGCACGCGGCGGCCTCGCGCGTCGATCTTCAGCGGTGTCGGCGTCAGGTTGTACTTACTCATGCGCATGGTTACGTAGGCCTGGCGGAACCGGGCGGCGCGCGCCAGCTCGCCGGCATCGAGTTCCTGCGTGGCCAGCATGCGCTCGAGCGCGCTGCCGGAGGCGGGATCGTAGTACATGCCGGACGTGTCGAGCACCAGCGAGACCGGGCGGAACAGGTCCGAGCCGAGACCGACCGAACGCAGGAAGCCGTCTTCCATGCGCCACAGCGGCACCTGGCGCGCGGCGGCCAGCGCGGTCAGGCGCGCCTCCTGCTGCACGCCCCACATCACGATGCGTGCATCCGGCACCAGCGTCTGGCGCTCCAGCGCGTCGACCGAACGGATGAAGCGCAGGCGGGTCGATGGTCCCTCCAGGAAGGGGCGCACGATGGCGCGCTTCCACATGCTCATGCCGACGCAGTACAGGGTGCCGCGCGTGAGGTCGTTGGCGTTCTTGTTCCGCGCCAGCCAGTCGATGACGTCGAAGATGTCGCCGGGCGCCCCCGTATCCGGGTTCACATAGCGGGCGTAGTGCAGGTAGGCGGCTTCGAACAGCTGTTCCAGCGTACGGGAGACATTGCGGCGCGCGCGCAGTTGCGGCATGCCGGCATGGCGGTCGTCCGTCAGGCCCCAGCCGGCGTACCAGGGCTGGCCGAAGCAGACCACGGGCTTGTGCAGCATCAGGGCCTCGAAGCCCATCTGGGACGTGACGACGTAGACCTTGTCGACCTGCTCCAGCAGGCCGATCGGCGAAACGTCGTCGGCCAGCAGGTGCAGGCGCAAGTCGGGATGGCGCGTCAGGTCGGCGGCCGGCAGGTAGCCCTGTTTCTTGCCGCTCAGAACGTCGGGATGGGTCTTGACCCAGATCTCGGCCTGCGGGTTCTCGGCCAGGGCGGCATCGAGCATGGCGGCGAAGCTGGCATGGTCGGCGCCGCCGAGGCGGACCGATACGTCGCCCATTGTCTGGTCGATCACCAGCACGCGCGCCACATGGGGGGCCGCCATCGCCGGCAAGCGCTTCTCGGGCGCGTGGTTGTATTTCGACAGGCGGTGGCGGCGGATCAGGTCGAGCGCACTCCGCGCCCTCTCCTGCAGGCCGGCGTCGGGCGCCAGGCTGGCGATCATCGCTTCCAGGCGGGATGGCTGGGTGGCGTCGTAGTAGATGCCGAGGTCGTCGACGACCAGCGACAGCGGGGCGGCGCCGGCGACGCCAAGGCCGACCGAGCGCAGGAAGCCATCTTCGAGGGCGAGGAATGGCAAGCCGTGGCGCCGCGCGAACACTCGCGCCCGCTCGGCGGTGGAACGCCGCCCCCAGCCAGCTACCGCCTTCAGGTCAGCGATGCCGCGCCAGGACAGCGCATGCTCCCGCCGCAAGGGCTCCCCGAGAAAACACGTCAGGTTGGGAATGTTCCAAATACCCGCAGAAAAAATTCCGATCACAATGCTACCCTTGCCACTGTCAATGCCTGCACCCTGTCCTGCGCGGCCCGCGCCAGCCGTTTGCGGCGCGCCACGTCCGCAACCAGCTCGACGATCGTATCGACCCAGAGCTGCGCATCATTCGGCAGGAGCACGCCATCCTCCCCGGGGCGAACGAACCCGCGATAAGGAGCGACGTCGGTATACACGCCGACCGCACCCATCCGGGAAAAATCGAAGAACTTGGTGGGTCCCCGCGCGGCGTTGAATGGACCGGGCAACAAGGGCGCGAGCGCAATATCATGCTGCACTGCCGCCGTGTACGCCTGGTAGTTCTGCCAGCTCATCGGATGAAGCACCGACACCCGCGGCAGATCGCGATACTGGCGGTTGGCCGCATGGTTGCCGAACACTTCAAAGCGGGCATTGTGCGCCTTCGCCAGCACCCGGTCGATGATATCGACCAACCAGGCGAGTTCCGCCTGGTGGGAAGCCGTGCCGTGGTAGCAGATCGACACGCTGTCCTGCAGGCTTTTCTGGCTATTGCCTGGAAGTGCAGGAAGCACCTGCGGATGCCAGGCACGGTACTTGTCCGCCAGGTAGGGGGACGAGACCAGGAACTCGTCGCAGTGCGCTTCGATGAATCCCCGTTGCCGGGTGGCGTGCGCATCAATCCTGCGCGCGTAATCCGACGGCAGGGCGGCGATCACCTCCCGGTCCATCAGGTCGTCGTCCATGAAGTAGACGATCCGGCCGCCGGCATGGCGGAAGCGTGCGAGCGGCCCGGTCCATTCCGGCGGAAGATAGCGCACGATGACCACGACGCGGCAAGCCGGATAGGGGATATCGGCCGGAGCCTGGGACCGGGTATCGATCAGCACCGCCGCCTTGCCCTGCGCCGCAAGCCATGGCTCGATGAAATAGCTGACCGATGCATTGCTGCCGTTCGTCAGCAACAGGTACTCGGCTGCCTGCAGATCCGGTACACCCTTGGTCCGGCCGCGCAACCATCCCTTGAGCTGGCGAATCCGCCGACTTCCCAGGTTCAGCACATCAGTTCACCCTTCTCTGCAGAATACAGCGCATCGAGTATCCAGCCCTTGTAGGCCACGTCTGGCTGACGGGAAATGTGTTCCTCGAGCGCAGCCCGTTCCTGTGCGGAGAATCCGCCGATCTTTTCCCGCACGACGTTGCGACTGTCGAGGTCGAACACCGCCGGACTCACGACGAAGCGGGCATTGGTCTGTGCGATGACGTAATCCGGGTTCTCGACCTCCAGCACTTCCGGATCGACCGAGGCCGCGGAATGCACCAGGACGATGCGCCTGAACACCAGGCTCAGCCAACGCACCATGTTGACCGAGAACGAGTCGCCGAAGAGCACGGCGCGTGCGTCGACCGGTGCCTCGGTATTTTCGTACGCGAGGATCTTTCCATGATTGGTGATCCCGTTGTCGAACACCAGCCGTGCCGGGGTTTGCCCGAAACCGGCCACGTACATCGGATAGCGTACCGGGGGGTTCAGCTTGCTGCCCAAGTCGCCGGTCCGCATCTCCAGGCGGTAGCGCACACTATCGTCGAGCTGCGTGTCGAGGCCGAGCGCCTGGCAGACCTGGCGCGCGGCGATCGACGCACCGTAATCCGTCCAGTGCGTATCGCTTTTCGGGTAGCTGAGTTCGCGATGGGCTTCGAACTCGTCCCATGCACACAGGATTTCGTGCTCGAAGCGGGCGAAGCGCTGCCGGAACTGGTCCACTGGCGTCGATTCGGCGCGCTGGAACGGGTAATACTCCGGAAAGAGGTATTCCTTTCCAGGGGCGACCATCAAGGTCCAGCGAAAGAACCTGTCCTCCTTCGTGCGCACCATGCTGGCAAAATACTGATCCCAACGTTCGAGGTTGCGCTCGGTGATAGGAAAATTTCCCTCGAACTGGTCGACGCTGCGATTCGAGTCGTTCGCAAGGAACAGATAACCCTTTTCGCCTTGCAGGACCTTGAGCACTTTCTTCAGCTTGATTGTGCGAATCCAGTGCGCCACGCCATCGACCTCGAATCCGAGCTGGACCGGGCTGGTGTCCATGCGGATCTGCAGATCGAATCCGCAGACGAGTTGCGGACACTCTTCGGGGTTGCCGCCGATGACGGTCCGGATGACATCAGGACGTGCCCGGTTCAGCGGCTCGCGCACGGTCGAACCCGGGCTCTTCAGCAACAGGACGACCTGGGCTGCTTCCTTCGTCAGCACCCAGCCCCGAATCCTGACCATTCCTGGCTTGTCCAGGGATTCGGTGCCTTTCGGGAGGTCGAGGTTCCACTTCGTGATCAGGCGCTCGAAGTCGCTGCACTTGAGTGGTTCTAGTTCAAATTGATAACTCATCCGAGTCGTTTCACGAATAAAAAATACGACACTTACATCTGCGGACCGGGCACGGCCGCAGCCGACAGCCAATCGGCGACGGCGGCGATACAGGTCAGATGGGGCAAGCCCCGATGCGAGCAATAGCTGGTCCAGTCGGCGAATTCGGTCCACTGGTGCAGAAACACGAAATCCAGTCCCGCACCATGGGCAGCCTGGTGATCGTAACGGCTGTCACCCAGGAACAGCGCCGGCCGCTCCAGGTTGCCCGCGTCGAGTTCACGCTGGAGGATGTCATCTTTGGTGGTCGGACTGCCGTAGATGCCCGCATCGAACAACTCGGCAAGTCCACGATTGGTCAGTACGCGCCGCAACTGCGCCTGGTCGCCGCCGGACACCACCATCCAGCGGCTGCCAGCCGTCGCCTTGCGCAACTCTGGCAAGCCGGGCGCCACCGCGCAGGTCAGCAGATTCTCCTCGACATACTCGCCGTAGGCGTCCGCCAGCGCCTGCACCTCCTCCGCACCAGCCGGAAGATGGAGGATATTGGCCAGCAAGTGCTCGAACTTGCGGTAACGCGAAATGCCGCCATGCTGCACGTGATACTGGACCAGCGCCTCGGCCGCTTCCGCCCCGAACCGTCCCGCGACCGCCCGGAAACCCTCAGTCTTGATGCGATTCGAATCGAGCAGGACGCCGTCGCAGTCGAAGACGAAGGTCGTATAGCGGACAATGCCTGCAGGCTGCCCCATCATGCGGTCTCCGCGCGTATCGCCGCTTCCGCCCGGATCACGTCTTCCGGGTGATCCACCGCGACCGAGCATTCGCTCATCGGAATCATCCGCACTTCCCTTCCCAGTTCCAGGAAGCGCAGGATCTCGATGTCCTCGATCGCCTCGAGCGGCGTCTTGGCGCCCAGTTCGGCGAACGCCAGCAGCGCGTCGCGCGGGAAGGCATAGGCGCACACCTGCCGCCAGCCCGCTTCGAAGCCGTTCTTCTTGTTGCACGGGACCGATCCGCGCGACATGTACAGAAGACGTCCGTCCGGCCGCATCACAACCTTCGGGATGCTCGTGCTGCGGAACTGCTCCTCGTCCCGGATGGCGCAGAAACCATTGATGACCTCGTCAGGATGCGCATGCACGGTGTCGACCAGCAGGCGCAGGTCGTCCGGGTTGAACACCGGTTCGTCGCCCTGAACGTTGATATACACGTCGGCCTCGACCTGCCGGGCCACCTCGGCGACACGATCGGTCCCCGTCTGGCACGACGACGACGTCATCACGACCTTGATGCCTTCCGCCTCGCACACCGCGCGGATCCGCTCGTCGTCGGTCGCGACGTAGACGAGGTCCGCGTCGACGGCCTTGATGCACTGGCGATAGGTACGCACGATCATCGGTACGCCGCACAGGCTGACCAGCGGCTTGCCCGGGAGACGCGAGGACTCGTACCGGGCTGGAATGACAACGACAAACTTCATGATAGTGACTTAAAGGGCGTAGACAGAGGTGGACGAAATCTTGAAGCGGGTTGGCGTCACCGACAGCAGTGGCAATGCACCCGAGCTCTTCTGGTAAGCAGCCAGCAGCTCTTCCACTTCCGCCATGCGCGGATCGTCGGCGGCATAACCGTCGAAGCCGGCCAGCAGGATGCGGCTTGCCTTCCCGCTCGTGGCCAGGGCGAGTGCATAGGCCACCACCAGCGACGAGGGCACGACGGCGAAGCGCTCATGGAATTCGAACACGCCTGGCTTGACCGACATGCCGAAGTCGCGCTGGTTCGGCGCGAACGGTGCATCGCCCAGCAGGTCGGTCAGGCGCGATGCCGGGACCACCACCGGTTGCGGCAGCGTGCGGTACACCTCACGGTCCGCCAGCAGGCGGAACGGGTGGCAGGCCGCGCGTACATCGATCAGGTCGGCATCGATGCCGGTCTGCGTATTGAGAGCGATGACGAACAGGTTCTTCTCGCGTGCGACGCGTTCCAGCGCAGCGCGATGGGCCGCGACGCCGGGGCCCGCGCCGATGATGAGCACGTCACGCGACTGGATGTCCTCCGCCGGCGCCCAGGTGCCGTCGAGTTCCCCGCCGTAGAGCTGGCGGCCGGCGTCCATCACCTTCGCGCTGAACTTCTTGCCACCGACCGTGCGCAGGTATTCGATGACGGACAGGATTTCCGCTTCACCATAACGCGGGTCGCTTTGCATCTCCTGGATATAGGTCGGGTGCAGGCCGTACTGTCCGGCGATGTAGTAATAAGGATTGGCACCCCAGCCGTAGTGCGCCTTCATCGGGCCGAAATGCTCGCGGATCAGCGCCAGCAGCGGGCTCATGTTCACCTTGGTGCCGCGCAGCTTCTCGAGTTCGATCACGACGTATTCCGTCTGGGCATTGCCCGGGCCACGGCCCATGCCGGTGACGGTACTGTCGACCCAGGTCACGCCTTCCTCGATCGCACGCAGGGTGTTCGCGATCGCCTTGCCCATGTTGTCATGGGTATGGATACCGAGCGCGCCTTTCCAGTGACGGCGCAGCGTGCGCACGATGTAGGCGGTCTGTGCGGGATCCATGCTGCCCAGGCTGTCGGCGAAATACAGGGCGTCGAGCGGATAGTCGTTTGCCAACAATGCCAGCTGCTCGATCTCGGCCTCGGTGCGGTCGGCGATCTGCATCAGGTTGATGCCCACGGTGTAGCCAACGCTCTTGAGCCATGCGCAAACAGGCAGGGTCTTCTCGATTTCATGGAAGTGACAAGCGAAGCGCACCAGCGTCACCGGCGATTCGGCGGCAGGAACGAACAGCAGCTTGGCAGCGTCGACGGGACCGGCAGGATGATTGACCAACTCCGCCGCATTCATCATGACGCCGATCTTCATTCCGGCCGGGATGTCCAGGCTGCGGATGAAGCTGTCGGTCGTGTACGCACAGGCGCCACGGAAGCCATTCGAGGTCTCGAACGAACGGAAGCCGAGCTCGACATAATCGACTGCCGCCGCAGCCATGGCGCGCAGGTAATCCCTGATCAGGTCCTGGGAGAAATCCCAGTTGTTGTAGTAGCCGCCATCGCGGAGGGTGCAGTCGATCAGTTTGATATCACTCATAATTCCTATACTCCTTCAATGGATCCGTTGCCAAAAATTTGCTAATTTCGGAGAAATACGTAGGGTATCGCTCCTGGATAATTCGCCGCGCCGCGATCTTTCGCGTATTTGCCGTATCGGCGAAGCTGACACCGCCAACGTGCCCGACATAGACGTCGGTCCCGCAGACATTCGTAAAGCCGGCCTGCCGCGCGCGCAGGCAAAAATCGACCTCCTCGCTGTAGCCGCGGCCGAAGGTGAGTTCGTCGAAATACCCCACCGACCGGATGCATGCGCGCTTGATGTACATGCAGAAGCCATGGCCGACCGGCACCTCGACGGTGTCCGGCCGGCGCTGGCCGAACAGCTCGTTGATGCGTTTCACTTCGGCAAGGCCGCCGGGCAGCTCGGCGCCTTGCGGATGATTCCTGCAACTGAAGATCGACGCGTTGTTCGACATCGGCGTGACGGTCGCGACATCGATCCCGCTGAATGCATGCGCCTGCAGTCTTTCGACCCACCCTTTCGCCACCAGGGTGTCGCTGTTCAGGACGATGACGTCCGCGTCGTCGGAGAACGCCATCCCGCGGTTCGCGGTTCCCGGATAACCGAGGTTGATCTCATTGTGCAGAACGACGACATCCGGCCGGTCCGCATACGAATCGACCACTTCGACGACATCCGGGAACGGGCTCTTGTCGCTGACGATGATCAACCTGAATGGGATGCTCTGCTTCGACGCCAGTACGCTGTCGATACATTCTTTGGTGACCGTCGCATCGCCATATACCGGGATCACCACGTCGACCGGATGGTGGTAAGGCAGGAGCGCCTCCCGCGACGGGCGCTGGTACGCTTCCTGGTAATAGACGCTCTTGCGCGGGTTATCGCTTGCGCGCAAGGCGCTGCCGATATCGCTGTAATGCCTGTGTTCCAGCGGCGCATAGGCGGCGATGCGCTTCACCAGGAAAGCACTGAAGTCGGCGATCCGGAAGTTCGTCGGAACGTCCGCGTCGATGCCGACCAGTTGCTCGTCGAACAGGTATTCAAGATAGACCGCCGCCTTGTCATTCATCGCCCCGAAGTTCTCGCGGATGAGTGCGGAGCGCAGCATCACGGGCAGATCGGTCGGCGAATGGCATTCGTAGGTCAGGCCTTTCATGCTCAGGTCAGACAGGCCGAGCGAAACGATCGGCGTGGACTCGACCAGTGCGCGCGCCAGCGCCGTCGTGGACATCGCCACGCAGGCATCCACCAGGCCGATCAGCTTGTTGATATCCCAGTCTTTCGCCAGGATGACGCTGTCGGACTGCTCGCGCTGGTAGTCGTGCCTGTCGGACGGATGCGGCTTGATGATCAGGACCGCCGTCGGGTCGATCGCTTCGATCGCCTTCCGGGTGGCGCGGAATGCCTCGAGTGACGAGTTGTACAGCAGTGCGTGCCGCTCCGCGATATCGCCGTAGGCGTAGGCGCTGCCCGAACCCAGGTCATTGACGCCGATGAAGAGGACGATCCTGCGGCCAGCGTTCCGATAGCCGTCGAGGACCGTCTCGATGTCCTGGTACTGGTTGCTCTTCGCGTAAGCCACTTCGTTGCAATTGCGTACCCAATCGATGCAGGCAGCGGCACGGACGGCCGTCTGCTCGCCCGGCGCCAGTTGGGACGCGTGCGGCTTGAGGTTGACGCCGCCGTAGGCGAACTGTCCCAGCAGGTCGACCGAGAAGCAGCGCGCAAAATGTCCACGCTCCAGGACCAGCGTCGGGATCGAGAGCTCCTGGCAGAGGCGCAGGTGAAGTTTGCTCAGCGGCGCGGTGCTTCCCCAGACCAGCATGAATTCGGGCCGCGACTGCTCCAGCACCGACTTCCAGTATGCGTAGGCCTTGCGTACGGTGCGCGCCAGGGCAGCCGGATGGCGCTTCTCATCCGGTGCGCCGGCGGTTTCCAGCCAGCGCAACTCGATCGCGGCGATTTCGGCAAGCCACGACGGGAAGCATGCCGGCAGCTCCGGTCCGGTCACGTCGCAATCGCTCAACAGGAAGCTCGACGCAAGGACACTCAGCTGGGGATTCTGGATCAGGGGTCGCGCATTCGTCACGAAGATCGGATTCACGCCCTGCTGGCGCAGGCGCTCCGCGAGTTCCGCCAGCCCGTCGTGCAGCGATTCCTTGTTCTTGAGCCAGCACGAAATGAAGACCCGTACCCCGCGATCCTTTTGCGGGTGCGCCGCGGCAGCGAAGGTGTCGCGCTGCGCGTCGCGGCCGAAACGCAGGTAATGCACCAGCGGGTTGAGCGTCGACGTCGCCACGTCGGGGTAATACCGGAGATAGCGCTTGCCGTCGAATTCCGCCGAGGGCTCGTAGCCGAAGTCTTCGCCGAACCGCAGGTAGTGAAGCGCCGGATCTCCCTCGCTCCAGTGGTCCGCCTTCATCTGCGCCAGATAGAAGGCGCGATCGAACAGGGGACTGTCGGCAAGCAGGGCCAGATCGGCGGCCATCCGCTGTTCCTGCACCAGGGTGCGCTCGAGGCTCTTGCGGTACGGATTGCCGGCCGAATCGATGATTTCAAGGAACACCGTCTCGTCACCGAGGGTGGCCGCATGCACGACGGCGGTCTGCATCCGGGCCAGGCGCGGCAGCAGGCCGACGATCGCGTCGAATCCGCTTCCGGCCTGCTCGCCCGCGCCATCGGCGGCGTCCGCCTGTTCCTGCTGGAGGGCGTCCGGCAAGACCGCGAACATGTCGAGGCGCGCCCAGAACATGCCGCCGGCGAACGAACTCCACTCCGCATCGCATGGCGAGGCATGCGCACTTCCGGAGAGCGCGCGGACGAGCGCGGACTCGCGCAGCGATCGCGGCAGGCTCGCCGGCTTGTAGAAGACGGCCGGGCCCACCAGGCCCAGGTTCGCATTGGTCTCGAATGCCTCCAGGATGCGGCGGGTGCCGCCTGCATTTCCCAGCAATTGCGAGAGGCTGCGCTTGAACCACAACTGGCGCAGCTTGGGGGTCAGCCAGCCGGCATCTCCCAGGCCCTGCGAAGACGCAAGGAAGCACACCAGCTGGATGCCGTCCGCGCGCATCTGGCGCAAGGCCCGGATCGGCGCCTGATCTCCGCTGCCGGCTTCCGGCAACAGAACCAGCTCGACAGGAGAAAAGTGGCGTCCGATCGTCCGCTTGAGCTCATCCAGGTTGTCGGCGCCGGCGCTGACGTACAACGCATACTTCGAAGCCAGGCGCGCCAGCGCGGCACGCACGTCGGCCATGTCGTTCCTGATCGCGGCTGCCGGCAGGTACACGCCCACGCGCAGCGACGCACCGGCGCCCGCCGGGCGGGCTTTCGCAGGCTGCTTCCTGACCGCCACCGGCGCAGCCGGCTTGGCCGCCACCGTTGCGGCAGGCTTGACCGCCACCGGCGCGGCGGGCTTGGCCGCCACCGCACCAGTCGGCACCAAGGCCTCCTTGAGCAGGGCGATGTCGGTCACGCCGGCCTTGCCGGGCGCTTGCGCCAGGCGTTGTTCCTTCTGCCCGAATGCAATGAAATGGACGAGAGGATTGATCTGCGCCTGCGCGACGTCCGGATACGACCGCAAATAAAAGGCGGTATCGAATTTCGGGCCCGGATTCCTGAGCAGCTTCGCGCCGATCCGTAGGTAGTGGGCCACCGGATCCATGCCGAGGCGGACGACGTCCGGATACTGGGCCAGGTACCAGGGACGATCGAACAGTCCCGAGCCACCAATCAGTTCAATGTGTTGTTGTAGGTCTTCCATACAGTTCAATCGTCCACGCAGCGAATGTTTCGGCCTTCCTTGCATCCATGCTTCAAGTAGTGAAGCAGCGGATTCATTTTTGACTCCGACACGTCCGGATACTCGCTCAAGTAAGCGCGCGCATCGAAGAGCGGTCCGGGATCGCGTCCTTCCGCCGAGCCGAACTTCAGGTAATGGACGAGTGGATCGAATTTGCTGTCCCTGACATCCGGGTATCTGTCGAGATACCAGTCAGGATCGAACAGCCCCGAGCAGCGCACCAGTCCGGTGAGCCGCGACAGCTTTCTTTCGGCCTTCATGGCCGTCTTCGCCTTCGGATTCAGGGGGAGGAATGCAGCGATCCTGAACGGCTTGTCCTCGTCACGCTGCGCTTCCTGAACCTGCGCCTGCATCGTGTGGCGCACCACGTGCTGGAGCGCCGCTTCCCTGCGCGCCAGCGAAGCGTAGGAGGCGTCCAGCGTCGCCACCTGCGCCTCGTTCCTGGAGCGCTCGGCCGCGATTCGCTGCTCGAGCTCGCGGCGCACCGCCTCGCCCTTGCGCTGCGATTCCTGCTCGGTCTCGATGAGCTGTCGCTTGAGCCCTTCGATCTCCTGCTCCCGCGAGTCCATCGCGGTCGTCGCGGACTCCAGCATCCTGGTCAGCTCGGCCAGCTCGAAGAAGCGCTCGTCGATCGCACGCTTCGAGCGCTCGATCTCGTCCTGGAGCTCGCGCTTCTCGCCGCCCAGCTTCTTGATCTCGCCTTCCTGCAAGGCGATCGTGGCGCGCCGCTCCTTGTCGCCCGCGGCGACGCGTCGCAAGGTTCGCAGCTCCTCGTCGGCTGTGGCCAGCTTCTTGTTCAGCAAAGCGACCTGCCGGTCGGCCGTTTCCTGCCGCTCGTCCAGCGTCTGCGCCAGCTCCGCAAGCTGTTTGTCCCTGGCGCTCACGGTGTCGCCCAGGCTCGCGACCGTGCCTTCGAGTTCGCTCCGGTGACGCTCCAGCATGCCGAGCTGTTCGGCTTTCTCGCCGAGTGCGGTATCCAGACCGGTCAGCTGCGAGTCGCGGTCGCGCAGGGCCGCCTGCAAAGCATCGCGCTGATCCGCCAGCACGGTCTCCTGCCGGCGACGCTCGTCGAGCATGCGTTCCATCTCGCCCAGTTTCGCATCGCGATCGCGCAGGTCCGCCTGCACGGCGTCGCGTTGCTCCTCCAGCACGGTTTCCTGCCGGCGACGCTCGTCGAGCATGCGCTCCATCTCGCCCAGCTTCGCATCGCGTTCGCGCAGGCCCGCCTGCAGGGCGTCGCGCTGCTCCTCCAGCACGGTTTCCTGCCGGCGACGCTCGTCGAGCATGCGCTCCATCTCGCCCAGCTTCGCATCGCGTTCGCGCAGGCCCGCCTGCAGGGCGTCGCGCTGCTCCTCCAGCACGGTTTCCTGCCGGCGACGCTCGTCGAGCATGCGCTCCATCTCGCCCAGCTTCGCATCGCGTTCGCGCAGGCCCGCCTGCAGGGCGTCGCGCTGCTCCTCCAGCACGGTTTCCTGCCGGCGACGCTCGTCGAGCATGCGCTCCATCTCGCCCAGCTTCGCATCGCGTTCGCGCAGGCCCGCCTGCAGGGCGTCGCGCTGCTCCTCCAGCACGGTTTCCTGCCGGCGACGCTCGTCGAGCATGCGTTCCATGTCGCCCAGCTTCGCATCGCGATCGCGCAGGTCCGCCTGAAAGGCGTCGCGCTGCTCCTCCAGCACGGTTTCCTGCCGGCGACGCTCGTCGAGCATGCGTTCCATGTCGCCCAGCTTCGCATCGCGATCACGCAGGTCGGCCTGCAAGGCGTCGCGCTGCTCCGCCAGCACGGTTTCCTGCCGGCGACGCTCGTCGAGCATGCGTTCCATGTCGCCCAGCTTCGCATCGCGATCACGCAGGTCGGCCTGCAAGGCGTCGCGCTGCTCCGCCAGCACGGTTTCCTGCCGGCGACGCTCGTCGAGCATGCGTTCCATGTCGCCCAGCTTCGCATCGCGATCACGCAGGTCGGCCTGCAAGGCGTCGCGCTGCTCCGCCAGCACGCTTTCCTGCCGGCGACGCTCGTCGAGCATGTGCGCCATCTCGCCGAGCTTCGCATCGCGCTCGCGCAGATCCGCCTGCAGGGTCTCGACCTGCTTGGCGAGAGCGCGTTGCCGCGCCTGGGCCGTGTCGAGCTGCTGCTTGTGCTGCGCGACATCGGCCTCCGCCGACGTCAACTGGTCGCGCAATTGGACTTCGCGCTGCCGCAGCACGGCAATCTGGGCGTTCTGCTGCTTCAGTTCCTGGATGCGCGCGTCGCGCTCCTTGACCAGTTGCGCAAAGGTCTGCACCTGTTGCTGGCTAGCCTGGTTCAGTTCGACGAGGCGCACGGCTTCCGTAGCGCTGCGGTCACGTTCGGCGGCGAGGTCCCGCATTGCCGCCTGCAAGCGGCCGAGATCCTCCTTCTGCTCGTTGTACAGGCTCTGGAACAGCGATGCCCGTTCACGCAACTGTCCCCGCTCGGCCGTATGCCGCTCGCTTGCCTCCGACAGGCCGGTTTCCGCCTGGGCCAGCGCCTTCGATCGGGACTGGAGATCGCCCTTGTTTTTTTCCAGGAGGCCTTTGAGTTCCTCGGTCCGCTCACGCAATTTCTTCACTTCCGCGAAGAACTTGTCTGCCCGCTCCAGCTGATCGACCGCCGTGAACGCATCCGCGCATGCGCGCCCCATGCGCGAAAACAATTCCTGGATTTCCGGCTTGTCTGCCGCGTCATCGTTCGCACGGTAGAGGCGCGCCAGCCTGTCGCACTGCCGACTGCCGACGCCGACGATTCCCAAGCCATGGCCATGCAGGAATTCGAAGGTCGGATAGGTTTTTTGAAGCTGTTCGAACAGGCGGTAGACACCGAAGTCGCGTTCGCGGACATTGGAGTCGTGCATGATCACCACCGCGCGCTCGGAGAGCTTGGGCAGCCAGTTCTCGAAGTCGTGGCGTACTTCTTCGTAGGTGTGGAAGCCGTCGATATGCAGCAGGTCGATGCTCCCGTCGCGGAAATGTTCCAGCGCATCGTCGAAGGTCGTACGCACCAGCCTGGAGAATCCCGAATACTGCGTGTCGTTGTACTGCTTTACCTTCGTATAAACCTGTTCTTCGTAGAAGCCGGCATGCTCGTCGCCTTTCCAGGTATCGACGGCGAAGCACTGGGTGTCCAGGGACAGGCGCTCCACCGCCTGGCAGAACGCGAAGTACGACGCGCCATAGTAGGAGCCCAGTTCGACGACGACCTTGGGCTTGAGCGTGGCCATCAGCCAGAATGCGAACGGAATGTGCTCCAGCCAGGACGATTGCGCGAGATACTTGGGACGCCACAGCAAAGGGCTGGCAGTACCTTGTTCGACAAGCTCGGCTGTCGTCAATGGGATAGCCCCCGGATTGTTTTTGTCGATTGTATTCATGGGTTACCGTTAATAGTCCGAGAATTGAGAAGGCCCGGCATGTTCAGTTCGCGCCGAGGCGCACGCAACTGCCGCCGTCGAGCAGCGCTTTGACCTGGGTCGCGATCACCTGATGGCCGGCCTCGTTCGGGTGGACGCCGTCACCGGCGTCGTAGCCCGGCGCCAGCTTCCCGTCGGGTCCGGCGAGCAGCGCGCGCACCTGGACGAAACAGGGGCCGACCCGTGCGGCGAGTTGCTCGTCAATGGACTGGAGCTGGGCCAGTTGGGCGGCGTTCAGCGCCCTTGGCTGGGTCGAGAGCAGCACGACTGGCACCGCCTTGGCCAGGGCCTGCGAACGGATCGACAGCAGGTTCGACACCGTCTCCTCGGTGCTGTAGCCCAGCGCGGTATCGTTGGTGGGATACGACACGATCAACAATACCGGCTTGTGCGCCAGGGCCGCGTCCACGTTGGCGGCGGGATCGACAGCCGGCCGGCCGCGGACCGGAGCGGCTGAAGAGCTCACGCCGTGATAGGTCGTGCTCCCTCCAACCGCGATATTGACCAGCTTTGCACGGTCCGCGAATGCGCCTTGCACCAGCCCGGTCCAGGTCTTGCCGGCGGACGCGCCCGCCCCAGCGGCGGTGGACGATCCCATGACGACCCAGAACCCGGCCGGCACCGCAGGAATGCTTGCGGACGGTGGTGCCGGCGGCGTCGCGCTTGTCGCTCCGTTGCCCCCTCCGCCACACCCGGCCAGGCCGGCGGCGAGCGAGACCGCGAATGCGATCGCACAGCTTCTGTCAGCGATTCGGCTCGCCGCTTGCTTATACGTTTTCTTCATCTTTTAGCATGTGCAAATAAAGCAGGTTGCGGGCGTCGTCGACACCGTCCCGGGCGCGCGCCAGGGTTTTCTCGCGCAAGGCCTGGTCCGCGTTCTTCAATTTCTTCCTGATGGCGCCGGTGACATCGAAGCTTGTGTCCGGCGCTTCGATCATGAAGCGCGCCGTGGTCTGCATGATCAGGAAATCGGGCCGCTCATGGCGCACGATGTCGACGTCGACATTGCCTGCGCTGTGCACGAACACAATCCGCCTGAACAGGCGCCTCAGGTACTTCAACATCGGGTAGGACGATGAAGCGCCAAACAGCAGCAGGCTTCCCCATTGCGCGCCAGCGCAATCGAACACCAGCACGCGGCCGATGTTCGGCAAGTGGTTGTCGAACACCGCTTCCCTGGCTGCCGGAGGCGCCTGAAGAAATTCAGTAGGTTCGGACACCGGCGGTACGAGCTTGATACCGAGGTCACCTGCGAACTGGCTTGTGTAGTAGACGTCATCCGACCAGCATCGACGCGCAATATCCGCGTCAAGGCCAAGTAGCGTGATCAACCCGAGCGCAGCGTGCATGGCCCCACGCTCGGTCCAGTGCGTATCGGTCTTGATAAAACATTCCGTCCTGTCGGCACGTGCACGCAGCAACGCGACGGTGTCGAGCACCTTGTGTTCCGGACGGCTCAGGCCCAGCACCTGTTCGTGTACCGTCAGCGCGCCTTTCACGTGCGGGTAGTGTTCCGACAGTACCTGCTCCTTGGAAGCCGCAATCAACAGCGCATGGCGCGCCGCCACGCCGGCGGCAAGCGATACGCAGGCATCGAGGTAGGTCTGCCAATGTCCCAGCCCTTCGGCCTCCAGCAACAGGCGCCCGGTGTACTGGTCGACGCTGCGATTGGTGTCATTATCCAGGAACAGCCAGCCGCCGGTACCACGAATAACCTGCGTTTCCGCCTGCTTATTCTCGGTATTCACGACTGGCTCACTTTCTGTCAACTGCACCTCGCACAGCCAGACCGTTTCGTCGCCCTGTCTGACGCCCAGGGTAAAGGATTGGGGAATTTCCTTCAGATATGCCATGAAACCGCAGCGCAGTTGCGCATGGCCGGCTGGCGCGTCACCCAGCACCCGCTGGATCACGTCCGGACGCCCGTTGTTGAAAGGGATGTCCTGGAGCCGCTCGCCCTCTTTGGAGCGGGTACGCACGACCAGCCCCATGCAAACGGAGCCTTGATGGCCAAGCGCCCAGCCCTGCAGGTACAAACCGCGCTCGCTGACGCGCGCGGCCGCGTCGGCCTGGGGAAAGTCCAGGGCCCAGGCATGCAACGCGGTGGTCGCAAACTTGCGAATCGATGCGAACTGCGTCATCTCAGGTCTCGGTCTCCACTTCCAGCGAATAGTCTTCGCGCTGGAGCGTCAGGTTCGGGTTGTAATACGGGTCGCGCGCCAGGACGTCAGGCCAGCGCGCCTGCATCACGGCAACCTCACGCTGGAAACGTGCGCGCTTTTCGGGCGCCTCGTCAGTGCCGCGGCTGACGGATTCGTGGTGGTACAGCTCCGCGAACGGTGTCCACAGGTTGCGGTAGCCAGCCTTCATTACTTTTAGGCACAAGTCGACATCATTAAAGGCGACGTGCAACTCGACCTCGTCCAGGCCGCCGACCTGCTCGAATACCTCACGGCGCAGCAGCAGGACTGCCGCGGTGACCGCACTCGTGTTATGGACGATGCGCATGCGCGAGAAGTAGCCGTCCGCGTCCCGGGGCTGGTACTTGTGCGAATGTCCGGCCACGCCGCCAATGCCGCAGATTACGCCACCATGCTGGATCGTGTCGTTCGGGTAGTACAACTTGGCGCCGACGCAGCCGATCTCCGCACGCACGGCATGACTCACCATCTCGGTCAGCCACTCCGCACCGATTACCTCAATGTCGTTGTTGACGAGGCCGATGATGCTGCCACGCGCGTGTTGAGCAGCGAAGTTGTTAATCGCAGCATAATTGAACGGCAAGTCATAGCGCAGCACGCGTGCTTTGCCGGCCGCGTCGAGTTCGGCCATGTAGGCCAAGGTGCTCGGACAGGTGCTACCGTTGTCGACGATCAGAATTTCGTAGTTGCCGTAGCTGGTATACTGCAAGATCGAGTCGACGCAGGTCTTGAGCAGGTCATGACAATCGCGCGTGGGTATGATCAGGCTGACCTGCGGTGCCTGCTCCGGGATCGCCCAGTGCTGGCGATACAAGCCCGGCGCAATGACGCTGACTGTCACTGGTTGATTTCCGCTGTCAAAGTGGTCTTGCAGCGCGCGACGCGCGGCTTCGGTCGTGTACGATTTCTGCTCCTGTCCGCTGGCCGTTGAGCCTTCGGCCATGCGCCAGTGATACAACACCTGCGGAATATGGACGATATCGCGGCAATCCTTGATCCGCGCCACGCATCGCAGCGCCAGGTCATAGTCCTGACTGCCTTCATAGCCAGCGCGGAAGCCGCCGATCGCTTCGACCAGTTCGCGGCGGTACACGCCGAGGTGCGAAAAGTAGTTCTGCGAATACAGCAGGTCGGGCGCGAAGTCCGGCTTGAAGTACGGACTGCAGCGTCTGCCCTCCTTGTCCAGCTTGTCCTCGTCCGAGTACAGCAGTTGCGCGGTCGGCCGGTCCTGTAAGGCCTGCGCCACGGTGAACAGCGCGTGCGATGGCAGCACATCGTCATGGTCGAGCAAGGCAACGAACTCGCCGCTCGCCAGCGCCAGGGCGCTGTTGCTGGCCTCCACGATGTGCCCATTGCTGGTCCGAAAATCGACCTTGATGCGCGTGTCGCGCCGCATGTACTCCGTCAGGATCTCGCGCACGTGCGGCTTGGTCGAGGCGTCGTCAGCAATGCACAGTTCCCAGTGCGGATATCCCTGCGCCAGCACGCTGTCCAAGCAGGCGCGCAGCATCGCAGCGTCGGTGTCATAGGTCGGCACCACGACCGACAGGGTCGGCGTCCAGGTCCAGCCAGAGATCGCAGCATGCTGCGCGGCACGGCCGGGCACCCGCGAACGTTCGCGGTGCGCGATCCAGTCCTCATACGGCACCAGCTCGGAACCGGCTTCGAACAGCTTGCAGTAGTCCGCCCACAGCTCGGCATCGGCCAGCGCCGTCCCGGCTGCCGCGGCACGGTGCGCGTACAGCGGGTGGTTCGTCGCCAGCTTCTCGTTCATGCGCTTGCGCGCAAACCCTGCCCTCACCTTCACCAGGCGGAAGTGCTGTACATCGATGCGTCCTGGTGCCGACAATGGATCGAAGCGCAGCCGCGCCGCGGCCGGCAGATGGATCAATCGCTTGCTCATGCGCTCGGTGCGCACCCGCATCGGCAGGGCCAGCGCTTCCGACTCGCCGGCACCGGTGTCCAGATAGATCTTGGCGTCCGCCCAGGCCGACGGCAGGCGCAGCTTCATCTCGACCATGTACCAGCCGGCCGACACCGTATGCGCCAGCCGAAAATGCGGATCCGAGCCGTACGAGTCGAACGCACGGCTGCCGCCGGCCGGACGCAGTTGGTGCGCAGGAAGCCAGTCGCCGAGGCCGTACACGGGCCAGGCCTTGCGTAAGAGAGGAAGCGCATGGCGAGCCAGGCGTCGCCCGACTCGCGCCATGCGCTTCCTCGCTGACTTCACGAGCGACATCAGGCAAATACCTCTGCCGCTTCGAAGCGCAGGCCGCGGTCGTCCTTCACCGACACGGACGGCGCGGATGCGATCGGCCAGTCGATGGCCAGGGTCGGGTCATTCCATGCGATGCAGCGCTCGTGTTCGGGCGAGTAGTAATCGGTGGTCTTGTACAGGAACTCGGCCGACTCGGACAGCACAACGAAACCGTGAGCGAAGCCTTCCGGCACCCACAGCTGCTTCTTGTTCTCGGCGCTCAGGATCTCGCCGACCCATTGGCCGAAGGTCGGCGAACCCTTGCGAAGGTCGACGGCCACGTCGAAGACGCTGCCTTCGACCACGCGCACCAGCTTGCCCTGCGCCTGCTTGATCTGGTAGTGCAGGCCGCGCAGCACGTTGAACGCGGAACGCGAGTGGTTGTCCTGGACGAAGCTGACCTGGTGGCCCACCGCTTCCTCGAAGCGGCGGTGGTTGAAGCTCTCGAAGAAGAAGCCGCGTTCGTCGCCGAACACGCGCGGCTCGAACAGGATCACTTCAGGAATGGCAAGGCGAATTGCGTTCATTTAGAAAACCGTCTCTTTCAGGATGCGCAGCAGGTACTGGCCGTAGCCGTTCTTCTTCATCGGGAGGGCGAGCGTCTCGAGCTGTTCCGAGGTGATCCAGCCCTTGCGGAATGCGATCTCTTCCAGGCAGGCGACCTTCAGGCCCTGGCGGTGTTCCAGGGTCGCGATGAAGTGGCCGGCCTCGAGCAGCGACTGGTGGGTACCGGTATCGAGCCAGGCATAGCCGCGGCCCATGATCTCGACGTCCAGCTTGCCGAGGTCCATGTAGATGCGGTTCAGGTCCGTGATCTCGAGTTCGCCGCGCGCCGATGGCTTGAGCGAGCGGGCGAGTTCGACCACGTTGCTGTCGTAGAAATACAGCCCGGTCACCGCATAGTTCGAGCGCGGCGCGGCCGGCTTTTCTTCCAGGCTGAGCGCCTTGCCCTGCGCGTCGAAATCGACCACGCCATAACGCTCGGGATCCTGCACGTGGTAGGCGAACACGCTGGCGCCATCGAGGCGCGCGTTGGCACGTTCCAGCAGGTGGTTGAAGTCGTGGCCGTGGAACAGGTTGTCGCCCAGGATCAGCGCCGACGGGCTGCCATCCAGGAAATTTGCGCCGATCGTGAATGCCTGCGGCAAGCCCTCCGGCGCCTCCTGTACCGCATACGAGAGGTTCAGGCCCAGGTAGGCGCCGTCGCCGAGCAGCTGCTGGAAGCGCGGAACGTCCTGCGGAGTCGAGATGATCAGGATGTCGCGGATCCCGGCCAGCATCAGGGTGCTGAGCGGGTAGTAGATCATCGGCTTGTCGAACACCGGCAGCAACTGCTTCGACATGGCCAGCGTGGCCGGATACAGGCGGGTACCGCTGCCGCCGGCGAGAATGATGCCCTTGCGTTTCATAGGTTTCCTTGCGCCGCCAGTTCGGCAATCAAACGGTTCACGTAATGGCGCCAATCCGGCAACTGGAGGCCGAACTCTGCGCAGAATCGATCGGTGTCCAGGCGCGAATTGCGCGGACGCGCCGCCAGGGTCGGATACGCCTCGGTAGCGATTGCATTCACCTGTTGCGGCAGGGCTTTCAGCGCCGCGCCGTGTTCCAGCGCCTGCGCCAGTACATGCTGTGCATAGCCATGCCAGGTGGTGGCGCCAGCCGCGGCCAGGTGGTAGGTGCCGGACAGCGTCTGCGCCGTGTCGCCAAGAGAGGCGATGCGATGCAGCGCCAGCGCCGTGGCATCGGCCAGCAATTCCGCGCTGGTCGGCGCGCCATGCTGGTCGGCGATGACGTTGAGCTGCTCGCGCTCCTTCGCCAGCCGCAACATGGTCTTGGCAAAATTGCCCCCGCGCGCCGCGAACACCCAGCTGGTGCGCAGGATCAGGTGGCGCGCGCCGCTGGCGCGAATGCCTTCCTCGCCTTCGCACTTGGTGCGGCCGTACACCGACAGCGGATTGGTCGCATCCGTCTCGACATAGGCGCCGTCCTTGGCGCCGTCGAACACGTAGTCGGTCGAGTAGTGCACCAGCCAGGCGCCGCAGGCGGCCGCTTCCTGCGCCAGGACCGCCGGCGCCACGGCGTTCACATTGCGCGCGGTCTCGGCATCGCTTTCGGCCTTGTCGACCGCCGTGTAGGCGGCCGCATTGACGATGACATCGGGGACGAAGGCGCGGACGCAGTCGCGCAGCGACTCGGGATGCGTGAAGTCGGCCTGCGCGCGCCCCAGGGCGCGCAGTTCACCCAGCGGCGCGAGCGCGCGCTGCAGTTCCCAGCCAACCTGGCCATCCTTGCCCAACAGGAGGATCTTCATGCCGCGTACTGCCTTTCCGTCCATTCGCGGTAGGCGCCGCTGGTGACGTTGCCAACCCATTTCTGGTTCGCCAGGTACCATTCCACCGTCTTGCGGATTCCGCTGTCGAAGGTTTCGGCAGGACGCCAGCCGAGCTCGCGCTCCAGCTTGCCCGCGTCGATCGCGTAGCGGCGGTCGTGGCCGGGGCGGTCCTTCACGAACGTCATCTGCGACGCGTACGGCTGGCCGTCGGCGCGCGGCTGCAGTTCGTCGAGCAGCGCGCACAGCGTACGCACGACCTCGATGTTGGCCTTCTCGTTCCAGCCGCCGACGTTGTAGGTCTCGCCCAGGCGGCCGGCTTCGAGCACGCGGCGGATCGCGCTGCAGTGGTCGGTCACGTAGAGCCAGTCGCGGATCTGCTGGCCGTCGCCGTAGATCGGCAGCGCCTTGCCGGCCAGCGCGTTGTGGATCACCAGCGGAATCAGCTTTTCCGGGAAGTGGTACGGGCCGTAGTTGTTCGAGCAGTTGGTGGTCAGGACCGGCAGGCCATAGGTGTGGTGGTAGGCGCGCACCAGGTGGTCCGAAGCCGCCTTGCTGGCCGAGTACGGGCTGTTCGGCTCGTAGCGGTGGGTCTCGCTGAAGGCCGGCGCGTCGCTTTCCAGCGAGCCGTACACCTCGTCGGTCGACACGTGCAGGAAGCGGAACGCCGCGCGCTCGTCCTGCGGCAGGCCGCTCCAGTAGGCGCGCACCGCTTCGAGCAGGTTGAAGGTGCCGACGATGTTGGTCTGGATGAAGGCGCCCGGGCCTTCGATCGAGCGGTCGACGTGGCTTTCGGCGGCGAAGTTCAACACCGCGCGCACCTTGTGCTCGGCGAGCAGGCGCGCGACCAGCGCCGTGTCGCCGATGTCGCCATGGACGAAGACATGGCGCGCGTCGCCCTCTAGGCTGACCAGGTTCTGCAGGTTGCCCGCATAGGTCAGCTTGTCCAGGTTCACCACGGTCTCGCCGCTGTGAGCGAGCCAGTCGAGGACAAAGTTGGCCCCGATGAAACCGGCGCCGCCGGTAACCAGAATAGTCATGCTTAACAGTTCCCTAGTTTTCTTGAATGCTGATGTGTCATCGCCGCCCGCGCCATCCGCGGGCGTACGTCCGCTTACAGGCCCAGTACAACCTTCGCCGCGATGGCGATCTGGTAAATAATTTGCGTCATGTCCTTGAAGATCTGGCGCGACTTGACGTCGACCTTCGGCAGTACCAGGACTTCGTCTCCCGGGCGCAGCGTGGCATTGCCGCCCTCTTCGAAGCTGCCGTCGCGGTGCGCGACCACGATCTTCGAGCTCTCGGCGTTCTGGGTATAGCCGCCGGCGCGTGCGATGTAGTCGCCCACCTTCAGCGTGCGCTCGAAGGCGACCGCGTTCGGGAACATCACCTCGCCGCTCACCAGCACCAGGCCGTCGCGCGTCGGGATACGGATCACGTCGCCGTTCTCGAGCAGCAGGCTGTCGCGCCCGGCGCTCGATGCGATCTGCACCTGGCCGCTCGGCTCGATCTTCTTCGCGCGTTCTACCCATTGCAGGATCAGGTCCGACTCCTGCTTGCGCAGGACGGCTTCGTCGCTGGTGCCGCTGCGCGCGGTGAGCACCGCCGACTCGAGGCTGCGCATCGAGGTCTGCAGCATGGCGCGCTGGCGCTCACGCACGCTGACGCGGTACAACTGGATGCTGCCAGCGTCCGACAGCGGCGTCATGCGCACCTGGCCGAGCAGTGCGCCGATGCGCGAGCCGTACGGCAGCACGTATTCCTGCTGTCCCTGGTGCTCGCCTTCGACGCGCACGGTGATCGTGCCGGGCTTCTTGTCGGCCGTGAACTCGACGTCGTCGCCGTTGCCGACGCGGACCGCGCGGGCGTCGGCCAGCGCGTAGTAATCGGTGTTGCGCACCACGCCGGTGTTGCGCACCACGCGCACGTGGGTCGCGGCCGCGGACGGCTTGGCCAGGCGCGCCAGTTCCTCGATCGTCATCCCGGCGCCGGTGAATTCGAAGCGCTTGGCGTTGGCGGCCAGGCCGCTCACGCGCACGGTGCTCTGGCGCGGCGCCACGAAGATCACGTCGCCGTCGCTCAGCTGGATCTGCGGAATGGTCCCATCGAGCAGGAAGTCATACAGGTTGATCGTGGCGCGCACCTGCTGGCCGCGCTTGACCTGCACCGTCAGGAAGCTGCCGCGATCGGGGTCGATGCCGCCCGCCTGGTCGAGGTAGTTGAGCAGGCTGTCCATGCTGGTGCCGTTGTACATGCCGGGACGGTTGACGAAACCGCCGACGAAGATCCGCACCGGCTGCGCCGCCGCCAGGCTGGCATAGCCCGACACGTTGGCGCGGAACACCCGGCGCATTGCCGCCTCCAGGGTGCGCTGCAGGTCGCGGTTGCTCACGCCGGCCAGCTTGACCGGGCCGACCTGCGGTACGAACAGGTTGCCCTGCGGGTCCACCACCAGGATGCCGTCGAACGAGAAGCCGCCCCAGATCCGTACCTGGATGCGGTCGCCGATCGCGACCAGGTAGTCGGGATTGAACTGGGTCGCGCCGCCGAGCGCGAAGCTGCCCGAGAACAGCGCGGCGCCGAACACGTCGGTGGCGCGGTTGGCGCTGTAGTCGTAGCGCTGCGGCGCCTGCATCGGCACCTCGGCCGGCAGCGGCTGCGCGCCGGCCTGCGGCTGCTGGGCGGCGGCCTGCGCCGCGGCGGCGCGCTCGGCCAGCAGGTTGCCGGTCAGGGCCGCGGTTGCCGTGGTCGGCGTGGCCGGCGCGGCCAGCGCGGCGGCGCAGGCGGACAGCAGCGCGACGGCGAAAGAACGGGAAACAAAACGACGAATCATGCTGAATTAATCCTTGTGGTCGCGGACGATCGCGGCGAGCAGGTGGACGACACCGGCCAGCAGCAGCGTGACCAGTACCGACACGATGATGTTGTAGACGCGGCGCGGCTCGAGCGCCTGCTGCGGCAAGGTCGGGCTCTGCACCACCGAAACCTTCTTCATGTTGCGCGTGGCTTCGACCCGGCCTTTTTCCAGCGCCACCAGCGCCGTCTTGTAGACGTCGTTGGCGAAGCCGGCTTCCATTTCCAGGCGCTGGTATTCCTCGACGGTGCTGTTCAGCGCCTTGCCGTTGCTCGAGGTCAGGCGCGCCTCTTCCTGCACCACCTGCTTCTCGATCGCCTCGATCTGCAGGTCGATCTCGACCACCGCGGCGGCGGTCGGCTCGAGGTAGCCCAGCAGCGCGGTACGGCGCGTCTGCAGCTCGGTGCGCTGCGCCTGCAGGCGTTCGACGACGCCGTTCAGCTGCTCGGCGCGGCTTTGCGGCGACACCAGTCCGTGCTTGTTCTGGAAGCGGATCACCGCCTGGCGCGTCTGCTGGAAGCGGTCGGCCATCAGCGCCACCTGCTTCTCGACGAAGGCCACCTGCTCGCGCGCCAGCTGGTGCGCCATCTCGTTCATGGCGCGCTCGCCTTCCTGCACCAGCACGGTCGTGATGGCCTGCGCGGTGCGGGCGTCGAAGCCCTGCGCCTTGATGACCAGCACGCCCGAATACTCGTCCAGCTCGACGCTGACACGGCTCAGGTAGTACTGGAGGAACCATTCGTCGGACACGTCCTTCGACCACATGCGCGACAAGGGGTCGCGCCCGCTGTCGCTGAAGTGCGCACGCAGGTGCAGCTTCGCATCCAGCTTCCTGAGCATGTCCATCGACAGCAGGTAGTTGCGCAGCAGGAGCTCGTCGCTGCGGCTGCCGTTGACGCCTCCCAGCAGCGAGCTGAAGTCCATCGTGTGACTACCGGCCATGTCGGTGCGCTGGACGATCACGTTGGCTTGCGAGACATAGCGGTCGGACGCGATCACGCCCCAGTACAGGGCGGCGGCCACGCAGACCATGCCGGCGATGCCGAACACGCCGCGCTTGCGCACCGGCGCAGCCATGCGGAGCGCGCGCTGGCGCAGGCGCGCCAGCTTCGATGCCGGCACCGGGCCGGCGATCAGCTCTTCCTTGATACGGTCATTCATACAGCAATGCTTTCCTTGTAGTGTTTCAGGGCGTCGCCGATATCGTCGAACCAGTGCGCCTTGCCCTCGTGCAGCCAGATGCCGGCGGTGCAGAACTCACGCAGCGTGCTGTCGCTGTGCGACACCATGATCAGGCTGGCGCGATCGGCCAGGCCCTTGAAGGCCTTGTTGGCCTTGCTGCGGAAGGCGGCGTCGCCGGTCGAGGTGACTTCGTCGGAGATGTACACGTCGAAGTCGAAGGCCATCGACATCGCGAACTGCAGGCGCGACTTCATGCCGGAGGAATAGGTCTTCACAGGTTCGTCGAACGACGCGCCGATCTCGGCGAAGTCCTGCATGAAGGCGAGGCGGTCGGCCATGTCTTCTTCGCGGCCATGGATGCGGCAGACGAACTTGGCGTTCTGGCGCCCGGTCAGCGAACCCTGCAGGCCGCCGCCGAATCCCATCGGCCAGGACACATTGCAGTGCCGCTCCACCCGGCCGCGGCTCGGCGTGTCGATCCCGCCCACCAGGCGCAGCAGGGTCGACTTGCCGGCGCCGTTGCGGCCCACCAGGCCGACGCTGACATTCTTCGGAATCGTGAACGAGACGCCCTGCAGCACCCAGCGGCCGGGGCCGCGCTCGGTGCGGTAGCGCTTGTGCACATCGTCGACGATGATCATTGGCTCACCATGCGGTTGGCAAAGCGCACGTGCAGCGCCAGTCCGAAGAAGACCAGCACCAGGGCCCAGCCGTACAGGTAGGCCAGGCTCAGGTCGGTCAGGGTGTGGTAGTAAGGCGCGAACGCCAGGCGCGCCGATTCCAGGCCATGCACCAGCGGGTTCAGCGACAGAAAGCCGCGGTAGGGCTCGGGGATCGCGCCGATCTGGACCATGACGCCCGAGGCGATGTAAGCCGGCATCATGATGATGTTCACCAGCTTGCCCATCTCGGGGATCAGTTCGACGGCCACCGAGGTAATGAGGCCAAACCCCAGGCCGAACAGCCATAGTCCGAGCAGTGCGCCCAGCAGGGCCAGCGGATCGGCCGGGCCGACCTGGTGCCCGAGCAGGGCCAGGATCAGGACCGACAGCACGACCACGAGCAGCATCAGGAAGCCTTCGCAGGCGGCGCGCACCAGCACCGTGTCCACCGGCTTCACCTGGCGGTACGTGAACAGCGCGCGATTGGCGCTGATCGCATTCGTGCACTGGTTCGCGGTGCGGCGGAACAGGAAGAACGACAGCATGCCGATGGTCAGCCAGACAGTGGCGTCGATGCCGCCGACCGAGGTGACGCGCACCATCGTGAACAGCGCCAGCATGACAAACACGTGGATCAGTGGCTCGACCAGCAGCCAGACCCAGGCCGCACGTCCGCTCGCCAGACGGTTGACCGTCTCGCGCAGCAGCAGTGCCTTCCAGGTAGCAGCAGTGATAGATAGTCCTGAACGGGAAGCCGTGATCATGCGAGTTTTCTCAATTGACAAAACGCTACCAATATAAGTCCCCTCAGCTTTCTATGAAAGCAATGTATTGACGTCCCGACAGAGGGAGGCACCGTTGCGGAAGGGAGGCGGACCACTAATGGCCGAGGAATAAATCGATGGACCTAAACTTAACTTCGAGAATTGTAGTCCATAGGGAAAATTTGCTCTAGACCTAGCCTGACCACCTGTTTATCGGTGTAAATACAATTTTTGAGCGAAAAATATGGACAAATTGCGGCTGTCAATTGTGTTCGTCGAAAAAATTTAACAATTGCGACAGTCTTTGTGGAAATTAACTAACAGCTTGGTGACATTCGGCGACAATCTCACAAGAATGGTGATCATCTTTGAATGCTGAATAAACAGCGCTATTTCCATACGGAAACTAAAAATAATTTGGGACTTCCCTTGATGTGTGGCGTAGAAGCAACGAATTTTACTGCTAAACCAATGAAAGGGAATTAGGACGACGCACTGGAATAGCAGTGAGACAAGGAAATGAAGCACCTACATGCAAGCAAAATGGCATGTGGCGGCATTGACAAAAGCGCGGAAGCTGGTTAGTAGGCCGCGATGACCTGCTCGAGGTCGTTTTTTGTAAAAAATGTTCAGCCACCGTCAGGACGACGGCAGATCAATAGTGACATGGCGGGTGCGCGAACCTGGCGAGGCCGGCGCCGCATGGTGGGAAGAAAAAGCCTTGCAACCACTCCAGGCCGGCAGAAGTCGCTGCCGGGATGGATGCTTACTTGGCGAGGGGCGCCTCGGTCCCCTCCAGCTCGAACTCCTCGACGGAGCGCAGCGATTCGATGCGGCGGCGTGCGCGCCGGCGGCCTGCGGAGGCGACGCAGGCATAGGTGGCCAGGTACAGGGCAAAGCTGAAGAAGGCGGCGTTCAGCAGCAGTGCCGGAATGTAGGCGAACTGCACGGCGAGCAGCGCTGGCACCAGGGCGACAGCCCACAGGAAGGGCGACACGCAGGCGTTGCGCAGGGGCGCGGGAAGCGCACGGAAATAGCGCATGGCGATCGCCACCTTGATCAGGCTGTGCAGGTGCCAGCTGTCCGGTTCGCCCGGATGGCGGCGGCACCACAGGCGGCGCAGGATGGTGAACAGGGTCTCGAACACCGGGTAGCCGCAGGCCAGCAGCGGCGCCCAGGCCGACACCGAGGGATTGCGCGACACCAGCATGACCGACATCCAGGCCAGCAGGAAACCGAGCAGGTAGGCGCCGCCATCGCCGAGGAAAAGCTTGCCGAACGGGAAATTCACCAGGAAGAAACCGGCGGTCACGGCGCAGATGACGAAGCATAGCTGGGCCAGGTGGATGTCGCCGGCGTCCATGGCGATCAGGCCGAGCGCGCCCATGCTGATCAGGACGGCGCCGCTGGCCAGGCCATTGAAGCCATCGATGATGTTGACGGCATTCGCCACCCCGCCCACCGCGAAGGCGGTGAACACGACCGAGAACGGCAGCCAGGACAGCATGGCGTCGAGCGGCGCCAGGCCGCTGTACTGCAGGCTGATGTCGGTCAGGCTCCAGCAAACCACGCCGCTGGCCATGGTCGCGAGCAGGCGCGCGCGCACCGAGACATTGCGGGTGAGATCCTCGGCCAGGCCGAAGACGAAGGCCGGCAGCGCAGCCACCAGCACCGGCAGCAGCAGTTCCTGCTGCGGCTGCGGCAGGGCGCACAGGGCCAGCCACAGACCGATCATGATCGCGGCGCCGCCGATGCGTGGCGTCGGCGTGTTGTGAAATTTTTGCACCCCGTGGGTGGCGTCGAGCGAATAGCGGCCGTGCCAGCGCGTCGTCAGTACCAGCAGTAGCGAGCAAATGAGCGAGGCGGCAAAGCCGAGTTCGAGACTGGCGAATGGCAGGTTAATAATACTCATAGAACCACTTTGTTAACTCGTCAATTCTATCGCATTTCTATTACGCCAACGACCAATCGTGCACTGCAGCACTTCTGCACGGCCTTCTCGCAAGCCCTTGATTGTTCAGGAACAATCGGAAGATTCTATTAAGTTTGCGCTACTTCAAGCAATCCGCCTGAAACTTCTCCTAATATTTATCGACAATTTGTTACACTTTTCTTTTCGGCAATTGGATGGAGAAGCATCCTCACCGGCGGTTTTATTGCAGATTCCACAATGGCAAGCAATTGGGATTATCCACGAAGCATTATTTGCTTACTTGCGGCTACATTGTTGCTAATGCCCTGCCCTGTTCCGGCCCAGCCGGCGAGCGACCTGGCCGAGGCGCGGGCGCGGCTGCTGGAGGCGGAAACGCGCCAGGCGATCGCCGAGGCCGAGCGCGCCGAACTGCTGGCGCGCCTGCCGCCGGCCCAGTCGAAACCGCTCGCAGGCAGGGTCGACACCCGCGAGTTCGGCGCGGCCGGCCTGGCGCGCGCCTTCGACCTGGCGCTCCAGCTGGCCTCTGAGGTATGCGCCGTGCTGCCGCCCGACCGCACGACGGTCGTGTACGATCCGGCCACGGCCCAGGGCGTGGTGGCCGCCCGCAGCGTCGACGCCGCGCTGTTCCGGCTGGCGGACGAGCTGGCGGCGCGCAACCGCGAACTGGCGCGCTATATAGAATCCCATACCCCGCCCGGCTCCAGCGCCGGCGCCCTGCCGCTGGCTTGGCTGGCGACGCCGCCGGCCACCCTGCGTGCGGTGGCCGACCTGGCGGCGCTGTTCAAGGGCGATGTGTCGGCGGCCGGGATCGGCTATGGCGAGGGCGCGCGCGCCCTGTTCGCCAGTGCGCTGGCGCGCGCCTGCCCGGAGCGGCTGGCGGGACTCGGCGGCGGCTATCTCGGTGAGCTCGACTGGACCCGCCACGAGCGCCTGCTGGGCCGGGTGCGCGCGCTGGGCGGGCACCGGGCGAACCTGGCCCAGCACATCGCCACCCTCGACCGGCTGGCGGCCGGGGCCAAGGGAGACCTGAAGAAGGAACTGGCGGCGGTCGGCAATGCGGCCGAAGCCCAGCTGAAGGCGGTCGACACCTTCATCGAGTCGCTCAAGGCCGGCGAAGCCAGCGAAAAAAGTCCCCTGTTCACCGCCGCGCGCTACCTGGGCCAGGCCGAACGCAGCCTCGACGCCCTGGTGCTGGACGCCGACCTGCGCCTGGAGGGCATGAGCATCGTGCGCGACAACCTGTTTACCGGGCAGCGGCTGGGGCTGTCGGGAGTGGCGTTTCTCTGGTACCGGCTGCACGAGACCGATGGGCGGCTGGTGCGCGCCGATGCGCTGCGGCGGATCAGCGCGCCGATCGAGGTGGACCTGCGCGGCGGCGAGGCTGGCGATGGCTTCTGGAGCGGCGCCAGTGGCCAGAGTCGGAGTCTGCCTGATTAAGTGCGGTAGGGTGGACAGCTTGCTGTCCACGCGGCGATAGGGAAACTAGTGGAGCGGCTACCCACAATTTTCTCCAAAAGGTCTAACCTGACGGGTAAACCCTGTCAGGAGGCCATCGTGAACAAGAAGTATGTTGTGAAGCTGACAGCTGAAGAGCGCGCGCAGTTTGAACGCATTGCCCATACAGGCAAGTCGGCAGCGTGGAAGATTCTGCACGCCCAGGTGCTGCTCAAATTGGATGAGGGTGAACATGGCCCTGGCTGGGAGACCGCACAGATTGCCGAAGCGTTCGGCGTGACGATGCGCAGTATCGACAATTGGC
>NZ_KB908104.1 GCF_000382345.1 Massilia niastensis DSM 21313 | reverse complement strand
AAACAGGTAGCCGATGAACAGCATCTTGAACAGCGTCACAGGGTCCAGTGCTGGGCGACCATTATCGGCGCAGTACAAATGCGCGGTCTGTTCCCGGATGAAATCGAACTTGATGTGGCGGTCGATCAGACGCAGCAAATGGTCTTGCGGTACCAGCTGTTCCAGCGTGACCATCTCCAGCTCGTGCTGGAAGGGAGAAGGTGTCTTGAGCATGATGACATTAAATCAAAAGCCCCCGCCGTTGGCGAGGGCTTTTGACTTTGTCAGCAGTCTGAGAGGCCCGTCAGGGCCTCTGCGCTGTTCGCTGGCGTCTAGAAGTTATAACGCAGGCGTACACCGAAGGTGCGCGGCGGCTGGAACTGGTACGTGTTGATACGGGCGACGTAGTTGCGCTGTGCGTTGGCCAGCACCACCTTGTCGGTCACGTTGTTACCAAACGCCTGGACTTCCCAGGCGCCGTCGTGCGGCTTGTAGCTCAGCAGGGCATTCACGGTGGTAAAGGACGGGGAGCGCGTGTCCTGGTCGTTGAACACCGTGTAATAGAAGTCGCTCGAGTGCTTGGCCGACACGCGGGCCATCAGCTCGCCACCACCGACATCGACACTGCGCTGGACGCCCGCGGTGATCACGTACTTCGGCGCATTCGGCAGGTCGTTGCCGCCGATGTTATGCGAGACGGGCGGATTGGCGCCGTCGCGGACAATGATGTTGTTGCCGAAGGTGGCGTCCAGGAAGGTCGCATTCAGGTCGAAGCGCGCCAGGTCCGGAATGTTCGCCACCAGTTCGGTCTCCAGGCCCTTGATGGTCGCACTGCCGACGTTGAACACGCCACCGCCGCTGGCCAGTGCATCGGTTGCCTGCGACGCCTGGTAGTTCGAGTAATCCTGGTAGAACAGCGCCGCATTGAACTTGATCTTGCGGTCCCAGAACTGGTTCTTGCTGCCGAATTCGATCGACTTGACCGACTCGGAATCGTAAGGCAGCGCGGCGGCACTGCCGTTCGAGTTGAAGCCGCCGGCCTTGTAGCCGGTGGCGTACTTCGCGTACAGGAAGTTCTGCGGGGTGAGCGTCCAGTCGAGGCCGACCAGGTAGGTAGGCTTCGAATCGCTCATTTCGCCATTACCGGGATTCGTGATGGGCGGCGCACCGATGAAGGGACTGACCAGCGCTCCCAGGGTCAGGCGCGACTGGCCCGTGCGCGTCTTTTCGTCACGCGAATAACGGGCGCCGAGCGTCAGTTTCAGGTCGTCCGTCAGGTTCATGCCGACCTGCGAGAACACGCCTTCGGTCTTGGTATTGATCAGGTAATCGAACTTGATGCCGAAGGTGTTGGCAAAGGTGGTGGGCAGGCCTGGGTCCATCGACAGGACGCGCACACCGCTGTCGATCACGTTCCTTTCCGTGAAGTAGAAATAGCCGGCCTGGGCGGTGAAGCGGCCCTTGAGCGGGGTTGCGATCCGGATCTCGTGATTGCGCGTTGCGGGATCTTCATTCTGGATGAACTGGCGGATGCCCGGATAGGCCGCGCCGGTCGCGTCGAGCTCATGGTGGTAATCCTGCTTGTCGTAGCCGCCGGCATAGGTCAGGGTCAGGTCCCACGGCAGGCGGTCATAGCTGAATTCCCAGCGGGTGCGCTCACCGGTCAGGTCGGTCACGGTCGGCGCCCAGCCAGGGAAGGTCCTGGCGTCGCCGATCGGGGTCACGACACCCAGGGGCCCCACCTTGGTCAGGTCGCCGACCGCGTCGATCCTGTCCTTCTGGTACGAGACCAGGCCTTCGAAGCCGCCGATCGGCTGGAAAGCCAGTTGCAGGCGCGCCGACCGGGTATCCTCGTCGTCGCCCTTGAGATTGATGCCGGTGACATTGCGATAGCCGTCATGCTGGCGCGACACGGCCGAGAAGCGCAGTTGCACCTTGTCGCTCAGGGGCAGGTTGACCGCGCCTTCGACGTTGCGCGCGTCGAAGTTGCCGAATTCCGCGCTCAGGTAGCCGCCGAATTCCTCGGTCGGCTTGGCGCTGATGATGTTGATCAGGCCACCGGTCGAGTTACGTCCGAACAGCGTACCTTGCGGGCCCTTCAGGACCTCGACACGCTGGACGTCGTACATCGAGGACGCGATGGTGAACGAACGGTTGGTGAAGAGGCCATCACGGGCGATCGGCACCGCCGGATCGCCGATTTCGGTCGTGTCGGTCGATGCTATGCCGCGCATCGCGACATAGGCGGCGCCGGTATTGCTGGTCACGTTGATGCTCGGGTCGATGGTCTGCAGGGCCTGGACATTGGAGACGCCTGCATCGGCCAGGGCGGTGCCGCTGTAGACGTTCAGCGCCACGGCGGTGGTCTGGGCATTCGTCCGTACGCGGTTGGCCGTCACCACCACCACGTTGTCGTCCTGCCTGGCCGGTGCCGCCGCCTTCTGGCCTTCGGCGACGGGAGCGCCTTCGGCAGGCGCCGGCGCCACCTGGGCAAAGGCGGTCTGGGTGGAAATCAGCATCGCGCCGCTGGCCAGCAGGCACTCCAACATTCGTTTGTATTGCATGGTATCTCCAATGACGTCCCCGCGGGACGAGGTCTTCTCTTGTTGTAGGTCGCCTTGATGCGAGCGATGGAGTGAGGCTACTGCAGCTTCGCCTCTCCAAAAAGTTGTCGCTGTCGATGTTGACCTATTCGTTTGACTGATACGACAGCTATCGGCCTGCCCGAATCCGAGGTATCTCGAATGAAGACTTCAGTTTCCCGCGCCTGCCAACCTACACTGGAGACCCTGCAATCCGACGGCATTCCCTGTCCATGCGCCTCAAAACAATCAGCCTGTTGATTACTTCCCTGCTGGCGGCTCCCGGCTTTGCAACACCGCTGCACGCCGGCTTCGTCAATCCGCCCGACGAGGCGCGCCCGCGCGCCTGGTGGCACTGGATGGACGGGAATGTGAGCCAACCCGGCATCCTGCGCGACCTGCAGTGGATGAAGCGGGTCGGCCTCGGCGGACTGCAGCAGTTCGATGCGAGCCTGCACACGCCGCAGGTGGTCGCCGAGCGCGCCGCCTACCGCAGCCCCGCATGGCAGGCTTACCTGCGCACCGCGGCCGGCGAAGCGCAGCGCCTCGGCCTGGAATTCGCCGTCGCCAGTTCGCCCGGCTGGAGCCTGACCGGCGGGCCATGGGTCAGGCCCGAGCAGGCCATGAAGAAGCTGGTCTGGAGCGAACTGAGCGTCGAAGGCGGCAGCGCGAACCCGGCCCTGCCCGCGCCGCCGAAGCTGGCCGGCCCCTTCCTGGACGTGGCCGCCCATGCCGAGGCGCCGGATCACTCCGCGGCGCCCGACTGGTACCGCGACATCGCGGTGCTGGCGGTACCAAGCGAAGCACCCGCCCCCGTTCCGGCCCGTATCCTCAGCCGCGCGGGAGACGACCTGACGGCGCAGCTGAGCGACGGCCGCCTGGGCCAGCCCGCCTGGCTCGTACTGGGCAGCGACGGCCTCACCTGGGTCAGTCTCGACTACCCGCAGGCCGCCAGCTTCCAGGCGGTCACCCTGACGATTCCGGCGCCACGCGGCTTCGGCACGCCGCCGCTTCCCGAGGTGGTGCTGCAGGCGAGCGCGGACGGCGAACGCTATACCGATATCGCGCCGATCACTCTGAGTACCGCGCCGCAGCAGACCATCGCCTTTGCCCCGCACACGGCGAAGCACTGGCGCGTGCGGCTCAAGGCCGGCGCCACGGGCGGCGCGCCGCCGGCTGGGCCGGGCGTGCTGCTGCCGCCGTTCGGCAAGGCGGCCGAACGCTTCCCGCTGGCCGAGGTGACCCTGCACGCGCAGGCGCGCGTGCACCGGGTCGAGGAAAAGGCCGGCTTCGCGGCCGCCCGCGACTACTACGCCATCGATACGCCGTCCGCACCGGGCATTCCCGCCGAACGCATCCTCGACCTCAGCCGCCACCTGCAGCCGGACGGGCGCCTCGACTGGACTGCGCCGCCCGGCCGCTGGACGCTGCTGCGTTTCGGCTACAGCCTGACCGGGAAGCAGAACGGCCCCGCGCCGAAGGAAGCCACCGGCCTCGAAGTGGACAAGCTGAACGCGCGCCACGTGCGCCAGTACATGGACGACTACCTGGGCCTGGTGCGCCAGGCCGTCGGTCCGGAGCTGCTGGGACGGCGCGGCATCAAGGCCCTGCTCAACGACAGCATCGAGTCGGGCTTCCAGAACTGGACCGACGGCCTGGAAACGGCCTTCGCCACCCGGCGCGGCTATCCGCTGCTGCGCTGGCTGCCGGCGCTCACCGGCAGGATCGTCGGCGACGCCGGCGCCAGCGACCGCTTCCTGTTCGACTTCCGCCGCACCATCGCCGAGCTGTATGCGGACGGCCACTACGCCACCGTGGCCAGCGGCGCGCGCAGGCACGGCCTCAAGGTGTACGGCGAAGCGCTCGAGGACAACCGCCCGCAGCTCGGCGACGACATGGACATGCGGCGCCACGCCGACGTGCCGATGGCGGCCATGTGGACCGTCCCCGCCAAGGGTCAGCCGCGTCCCAGCTTCGTCGCCGACATCCAGGGCGCCGCCTCGGTGGCCCATGTATGGGGCCAGAACCTGGTGGCGGCGGAATCGATGACGGCCTTCGGCCAGCCATGGGGCTACGCGCCGCGCGACCTGAAGAAGACCGCCGACATCGAATTCGCGCTGGGCGTGAACCGCATCGTGATCCATACCTCGGCCCACCAGCCGCTGGATGGCCTCACTCCCGGCATGTCGCTCGCGCCTTTCCTCGGCCAGTATTTCTCGCGCCACGAAACCTGGGCGGAACAGGCCAGGCCGTGGATCGACTACCTGGCCCGCACTTCCTTCATGCTGCAGCAGGGCCGGCACGTCGCCGACATCGCCTACTTCTACGGGGAAGAAGCGCCGATCACCGGACTGTTCGGCGCCGATCCGAACCGCGATATCCCGGCCGGCTACGGCTTCGACTACGTGAACCTGAGCGCCCTGGCGCAGCAGTTCTCGGTCAGGGACGGACAGCTGGCCAGCCGCAGCGGCGGACGCTACCGCGTGCTCTACCTGGGCGGCGCCAGCCGCCGCATGACGGTCGCGGCGCTGGAACGCATTACGGCGCTGGTGCAGGCCGGCGCCGTGGTGGTCGGCCGGCGTCCCGTGGCTTCGCCCAGCCAGGCCGACCAGCCCGGCGACTTCGCCGCGCTGGCGGACCGGCTGTGGGGTCCTGCCGGCAGCCCGGCCGCGGTCCGGAAGGTCGGGCGCGGCAGCGTCCACGGCGCGGGCGACCTGGCCGGCGCGCTGGCGCAACTGGCGCTGCGTCCCGCGGTCCAGTTGAACGGAACGGCGGACGGGGTCATGGTCACGCAGCGGCATACTCCGACCCACGAGGTCTACTTCGTTGCGAATACCGGCCTTGAAGCGCGCGAGGTCAAGGCAGTGTTCCGCGATGCGCGGCAGGCGCCCGAGATCTGGCATCCGGACAGCGGCTGCGTGGCCGCGACCGCCCACGGCCAGGAAGCGGGCGGCGCCAGCGTGGCGCTGCAACTGCCCGCGCAGCAATCGCTGTTCGTCGTGTTCCCGCGGGCCGCGGCAACCCGGGGCCGGATGGGCGGCAGCGCCGAACCGGCGGCGTGGACGACGCTGGACGGCCCGTGGCAGCTCGGCTTCGAACAGGGGCGCGGCGGACCCGGGCAGCCGATGACGGTCGAGCAGCTCCAGCCCTGGAACCACAGCGCCCTCCCCGGCGTGCGCTATTTCTCGGGAACGGCGACCTACCGCAAGACCTTCAGCGTCGGCGGCAAACTGCCGGAACGGGTCGTCCTCGATCTCGGCCAGGTGCACGACCTGGCCCAGGTGACCCTGAACGGCCAGCCGGTCGGCACCGCGTGGAAACCGCCCTACCGCTTCGACCTGCGCCAGCTGCTGCGCGCGGGACGGAACGAACTCGCGGTCCGGGTCACCAACCTGTGGGTCAACCGCCTGGTGGGAGATGCGCAGGCGGACGCCGCCAGGGTCACCCAGGCCACGGGAATCTACGACGCCAGCGCGCCCTTGAGGGACTCCGGCATGATCGGACCGGTCCAGCTGCTGTCGGCCCCGATCGGCTCCTGCGTCCCGGGCATCGCGCAGTAAGTGTCCTCCGCGCCGCCCGTGTTGGCCTGGGCGGCGCGGCGCAGCATCGAGCGCAGCCAGATATGGGCCGGGTCGTTGTGGTTGGACTGGTGCCACTGCATGCACTCGATGATCCTGGGGACGGACACCGGGGTTTCCAGCACGCGGATCGGGTAGTAGCGCGCCAGCTGCAAGGCCAGCTGGCGCTGCAGGGTGGCGATGCGCTGGGTGCCGATCACGAATTGCGGCAGCATGTTGAACGAGGAGCACACCACCTCGATGCGCCGGTTCAGGCCGATGCTCTTGTAGAACCACTCGTCGAAGGCGAACTGCTGGTGCGAACCGAACGAGGTCGCGACGTGTCCGAGGCGCCGGTAATCGGTTTCGGTGAGCCGCTCGCCGACGTCGGCATTGTCGTTCCAGACGATGCAGTTGAAGTCATCGGAAAACAACACTTCGCTGGGGTAGCTGCGCGACAGGTAACGCTCCGGCATCAGCAGGATGTCGATTTCGCCGCGCTCCAGCTGCGACATGGAGCGCTCGTTCGGCTGCAGGATCTCCATGGTCACGAAGGGCGCCACATGGTTCAGCTGCGCGGTCAGGTGGGTCAGCACCACCGAGCTGACGAAGTCCGAGGCCACCACGCGGAAGTGGCGGGTCGTGGCTTCGGGCCGGAATTCGACCGCCGTCTCGACCGTCTGCTTGATCTTCATGAGGATGTCGCGCACCGGCTGCATCAGCGACAGCGCCAGGGGCGTGGGCGCCATGTTGCGCCCCGATTGGACCAGCAGCTCGTCGTTGAAATACTCGCGCAGGCGGGCGAGGATGCCGCTGGCGGCCGACTGGCTCAGGCACAGGCGGCGTGCCGCGCGAGTAATGCTGCATTCCGTCAACAACACATCCAAACCAATCAGCAAATTCAGGTCGAGGCGGTTGAACCGCATGCTCTGAACATTCATGTCCTTGTCTCCTTGTTGGCGCGGGAAAGCGCTTTCTTCGCCTTTTTTCCAACGATACATCGGGAGGGTTGCGAGGGCAACAAGGGCATGAACGGAACAGGCGGGTAAATGCTTTCCCGCCTTGGCATGTTTACAACACGCAACAGTGGGTGGCTCGCGGCAGGCCGTCGCGCGCGCAGACCGGTCTTACCTGGCCAGCAGGTGCGGCCCGATCTCCCGCACCGACTTCGCGCCGGTGAGGACCATGTTGGTGCGCAGGTCCTTTTCCATGATGGCCAGCAGGCGCTCGACACCCGCCTGGCCCTGCGTGGCCAGCGCATACACGAAGGCCCGTCCGATCAGGACGCCGTCGGCGCCCATGGCCAGCATGCGGAACACGTCGGTGCCGGTGCGCACGCCGCCGTCGGCGAAGATCGTCAGCTTCCCCTTGACGGCCTCGGCGATGGACGGCAAGGCCTGGGCGGTGGACAGGGCGCCGTCCAGCTGGCGCCCGCCATGGTTGGACACCACGATGCCGTCGGCGCCGAAGGCGATCGCATCGCGGGCATCGTCGGGGTCGAGGATGCCCTTGATGATCAACGTGCCCTTCCACTCGTCGCGGATCCACTGCAAGTCCTGCCAGCCGATGTCGGGATCGAAATTGGAACCCAGCCAGCCGATGTAATCCGCGAGGCCGGTGGCATGGCCGCGGTAGGTCGAGATATTCCCGAGGTCGTGAGGCCGCCCGTGCAGGCCGACGTCCCAGGCCCAGCGCGGACACAGCATGGCCTGCGCGATGCGCCGCAGCGGGCCGTTGGGACCGCTCATGCCGCTGTGCGCGTCACGGTAGCGGGCGCCGGGCACCGGCATGTCGACCGTGAACACCAGGGTCTTGGCGCCCAGTTCCCATGCGCGCCGCATGACGTCGCGCATGAACTCGCGGTCCTTCAGCACATACAGCTGGAACCAGATCGGCCGGGAGGCCTGGGCCGCCACCTCGGCCAGGGGACAGACCGACACCGTCGACTGGATGAAGGGGATCTTCCGGTGGCAGGCCGCGCGCACCGCCTGCACTTCGCCGCGGCGCGCATACATGCCGGCCAGGCCGATCGGCGCCAGCGCGATCGGAAGCCCGTAGTGTTCACCGAACCAGTCGACCGCCAGGTCGAGCTGTTCGGAGCCGCGCAGCACCCGCTGGCGCAGCTTGACCGCTTGCAGGTCGTCGACATTGGCGCGCAGCGTCTGCTCGGCGCCGGCGCCGCCATCGAGGTAGTGGAACAGGAAAGGCGGCAGCGCGCGCCGCGCAGCTTCGCGAAAGTCGGTTGCGGACGATATGATCATGTGGCGTGGAGCGTTGGCAGGAATACCGTTCAGTGTACGACGACATGGACGCCATCGTCCATGTCCATCGCGCGATCAGACGATGCCGCTGCCGCTCGCCCCCGCCTTCGCCGGACGCAGGCTGGCCGCGCGGTCGCGGTAGCCGCTGGCGCGGTAGCAGGCCACCGGATCGGCCGCGCCGCCGGCGCGCACCCGCGCCATCGCCAGGATCGGGCTGACGTCGGTGCGGAAGGCCTGCTTCAGGGCCTGCGCCGCCTGCAACACGTCGTTCTGCGCCTGCAGTTCGGCCAGCTGCGCGCGGTCGACCATCGCCGCCTGCACGAAGGAACGCTGCACCTCGACCGCGCTGTTCATCAGGCTCTCGATCGGGTCGGTGACATTGTGCGACTGGTCGAGCATGTAGGCCGGCTTGAAGGCCCCGCCTTCGCGCAGTGCGGCGTCGGCCAGCTCGTTAAACACCAGGAACAGCTGGAACGGATTGATCGAGCCCGAGTCCAGGTCGTCGTCGCCGTACTTGCTGTCGTTGAAGTGGAAGCCGCCCAGCTTGCCGAACTGCGCCAGGCGCGCCACGATCATCTCGATGTTGGTGTTGGGAGCGTGGTGGCCCAGGTCGACCAGGCACCTGGCCTTCGGTCCGAGCGCGGTGGCGCAGGCGAAGCTGGTGCCCCAGTCGGCGATCGTGGTGGCATAGAAAGCCGGCTCGAACAGCTTGTGCTCGATGAAGACGTTCCAGTCCTCCGGCAGGGCCGCATAGATCTGGCGCATGCTCTCGAGGTAGCGCTCGAGGGCGCCGCGCAGGTTGCTCTGGCCGGGGAAGTTGGCGCCGTCGCCGACCCAGACGGTCAGCGCCTTCGAACCAAGCTGTCGACCGAGATCGATGCATTCGATGTTGTGGGCCACCGCCTGGGCGCGCGTTTGCGCGCTGGCCGAGGTCAGGCTGCCGAACTTGTAGCTGTGTTCCTGGTCGGCCTGGTCCTGGAAGGTGTTCGAATTGACCGCGTCGAAGCCCAGCCCGAGGGCGTCTGCCGCCTGCCGCAGTTCCTGCACGTCGGTCGGCTTGTCCCACGGGAAGTGCAGCGACACGGCCGGGGTGGCGCGGGTGAGCTGGTTGATCACCGCGCAGTCGTCCATCTTCTCGAACACGTTGCGCGGTTCGCCGCGTCCCGGGAAGCGCGCGAAGCGGGTGCCGCCGGTGCCCACGCCCCAGCTCGGGACGGCCACGGCGAAGGTCTGCGCCTGCGCCGTCAGCGCCTCGATGTCCACGCCGCGGCGCGCCAGCATCCCGCCCAGCGCTTCGTAATCCGCTTCCAGGCGGGCGGCCTGTTTCGCGTTGTGCTCCGCCACCAGCGCGGTGTCGATGATCTTGTTCATGTTGTGTCTCCTTGTCGAACCGGGCGCGCCTGTGCGGCGCGCCGCTTCATTTTATAGGGTAATTAGCGGGTGAAGGCCCCGGCGTTGCCGGCGTCGACGTTCAGGATGTTGCCGGTGCTCTTGCCCGATTTGCTGCTGGCGAAGAAGTACACGGCTTCGGCGATATCCTCCGGATACACGCTCAGTTTCAGCATGCTGCGCTTGCGGTAGAACTCCTCGACATCGTCGGCCTCGATCTTGTTCGAGGCGGCGCGCTCTTCCTTCCACTTGCCGTCCCAGATGCGCGAGCCGCGGATCACGGCGTCCGGATTCACGACGTTGACGCGGATGCCATGCTCGGCGCCTTCCAGCGCGATGCAGCGCGCCAGGTGCAGCTCGGCGGCCTTGGCGGTGCAGTAGGCCGAGGCGCCGGCGGACGCCACCAGGCCGTTCTTGCTGCCCACGAAGACGATGCTGCCGCCCAGCTTCTGCTGCTTCATGACCTGGAAGGCGTTGCGGCTGACCAGGAAGTAACCGGTGACCAGGATGTCCTGGTTGCGTTTCCAGACTTCCAGCGAGGTCTCGTCCAGCGGCGCGGCCGAGGCGATGCCGGCGTTCGACACCAGCAGGTCGACGCCGCCGAAGCGCAGCGCGGTGGCGCCCAGGATGCTACCCACCTGCTCTTCGCTGGTGATGTTGGCCTGCACGGTGGCCACGGTATCCTTGCCCGCGACCTTGACCAGGTCCGCCCTGGCCTGCTCCAGCGCTTCGGCGTCGATATCGGTCAGCATCACGCAGGCGCCTTCCTGCAGCAGCTGGCGGGCGACCGCCTGGCCGATGCCGCCGGCGCCGCCGGTGACCAGGGCGATGCGGCCGGCCAGGCTCTTCGGCCGAGGGCTGCGCTGCAGCTTGGCTTCCTCGAGCAGCCAGTATTCGATGTCGAAGGCTTCCTGTTCCGGCAGGCCGACATAGCTGTCGACGCCGTTCGCGCCGCGCATCACGTTGATCGCGTTGACGTAGAACTCGCCGGCGATGCGCGCGGTGGCCTTGTCCTTGGCGAAGGACAGCATGCCCACGCCCGGGACCAGGTAGATGATCGGGTTGGCGTCACGGACTTTCGGGCTGGTGTCGCGCTTGCAGCGCTCGTAGTAGGCCGTGTAGTCGGCGCGGTAGTCTTCCAGCGCCTGGTCCAGGCCCGCCACCAGGCGCTCGAAGTCCGGGGCGGTCGGGTCGAAATCGAGCACCAGCGGGCGAATCTTGGTGCGCAGGAAGTGGTCCGGGCAGGAGGTGCCGAGGGCCGCCAGCGGCGCCAGGTCGGCGCTGCCGACGAATTCCAGCACGGCCTCGCTGTCGTCGAAGTGGCCCAGCTTGTATTCGGTCCTGCTGATCTTGCCGCGCAACAGGGGCATCAGGCGCGCCGCCAGGGCCGCACGCTCCTGCGCCGGCAATGGCGCATATTTCTGGCCGCCGAACACCGGCTGCTGGATGTTCTGCGCCAGCCAGTCCTCGGCGCGCTTGATGATCGCCAGCGTGGTTTCGTAGCAGGACTTGGCGGTGTCGCCCCAGGTGAACAGTCCGTGGCCTTCCAGGATGATGCCTTTCAGCTGCGGCTGCTCCTTGGACAGCTGTTCCAGCTTCAGGCCGAGGTCGTAGCCCGGGCGCTGCCACGGCAGCCAGCCCAGCTCACCCTCGAAGATCTTCTGCGTGAGCGCCTTGCTGTTCTTGCAGGCGGCGATCGCGATCACCGAATCCGGGTGCATGTGGTCGACGTGCTTGCGGTCGATGTAGGCATGCAGCGGGGTGTCGATGCTGGCCGCGCGCGGGTTCAGGTCGAAGGTGCAGTGCGGCAGGTAGCCGACCATCTCGTCCTCGTGCTCGAGGCCGCGGTAGCGGTTCTTCAGCGCGTTCAGCTTGTCCATGTACAGGGTCGAGAAGCCGTCCAGCTTGATGCTGCCCAGGTCGCCGCCCGAACCCTTCACCCACAGCACCTCGACCTGCTCGCCGGAGAGCGGATCGGCCATCATGACCTTGGCGGAGGTATTCCCGCCGCCGAAATTGGTGATGCGCAGGTCGGAACCCAGCAGGTTGGAACGGTACAGCAGCAGTTCCGGTTCGCCCAGGCTTGCCGCCACCTGGTCGTCCCAGCGTGAGGTGATCGCTTCCTTCTGCTGCTTCGCTTCGCTCGATGCTCCCATCAGAATCTCCGTATGTGTTGTGTGCCTGCCATCGCCCGATGGCGGTCATGTCGCGCTACTTCCGCGTCGTGCATGCACATCCGTGGCGTCCAAAAATAGTAGAAATCAGCGGTGCAGGCAGTGTCAACGGCAAACCGGCCGATCCGGCCCGGAAGCAGCGAATAATCACGGAATTGATTGAAATGAGCGGATTGGCGCGACACCAACGGAAAATAATCAGCAAGTTGATCATTTGGTGATTGACCCGGCAGGGACTGCTCATTAAGCTGAAAAAAATGCACGACCGTCAACGGCGGCATATGGAGGAGACACATGGTGAATCACAAACGCCGCAAGCAGTTATTGAAACTGCTTGCCGAGCACCAGAGCGCGACTGTCGCGCAGCTCGTCGAATGGCTCAACGCCTCGCCGGCCACGGTCAGGCGCGATATCAGCTGGCTGGTGGAACGCAACCTGCTCACCCGCACCCGCGGCGGAGCGGAGAACCTGCTGCCCAAGTCGCGCCAGCACCCGCTGTCGAGCGAGACCTTCCAGAACAACATCCGCTGCCAGGCCGACTGCAAGCGCGCCATCGCGCGCCACGCGGCCTCGCTGTGCGCGGACGGCGAGACCATCATCATCAATGGCGGCACCACGACCTTCATGATGGCCGAGTTCCTGGCCGACAAGCAGATGAAGATCCTGACCAATTCCTTCCTGATGGCGGAAAGGCTGCTGACCTCGAGCGAGAACGAGATCATCGTCCCGGGCGGGAAGATCTACCGCGAGCAGAACGTCATCCTGTCCCCGTTCGACAACGACATCACCCAGCACCACTACGCCAGCAAGATGTTCATGAGCGTGTACGGCCTGTCGATGCTGGGCCTGATGGAAGCCGACCCGGTCCTGATCCAGGCGGAGAAGCGCCTGATCAGCCAGGCCGAGCAGCTGGTGGTGCTGGCCGACAGTTCGAAATTCGCGCGCAAGGCCGGCCTGATCCTGTGCGGACTGGACCGGGTCTCCTGCGTGATCACCGACACCGGGGTCTCCGACAAGGCGGTGCAGCTGCTCGAAGGGTATGGCATCAAGGTGGTCATCGTCGAACCCGACGCCGCGGCGCCGAACCTGGAAACAGGCCTCGACGCCCGGTACGACCTGCAGGCCGCGGCGCACTTCGAGGCGCACGAACAGATGGAGACGACCCTTTGAAGCTCACACGACTCCTGCTGGCGGCGCTGGCCGCCGGCGCCCTCCTCGGTAGCGCCGGCTGCGACAGGAAACCCGAAAAGACCCGCATCGCGATGGTCGTCAAGAACCTCGGCAACGGCTTCTTCGATGCCGCCCACCAGGGCGCGAACGAAGCGGCCAGGCAGCTGGGCGACGTCGAGGTGATCTACACCGGCCCGACCACGCCCAGCGCCGAAGGCCAGATCGAGATCATCAACGCGCTGATCAGCCAGAAGGTCGATGCGATCGTGATCTCGGCCAACGATCCGAACGCCCTGGTGCCGATCGCGCAGAAGGCGATGAAGCGCGGGATCAAGGTGATCTCGTTCGACAGCGGCCTGGCGCCGGAAGGCCGCCAGATGCAGCTGAATCCCTCCAACGCCAGCCTGATCGGCGAAAAGCAGATCCAGATGGCGGCGCACAACATCGGCGGCGCGGGCGAGATCGCGATCCTGTCCGCCTCGGCCCAGGCGACCAACCAGAACATCTGGATCGGGGTCATGAAGAAGGTGCTCGAGAAGCCCGAGTATGCGAAAGTCAAGCTGGTCGCCACGGTCTATGGCGACGACCAGTCGGACAAGAGCTACCGCGAGGCCATCGGCCTGCTGCGCAGCCACCCGAACCTGAAGGCGATCATCGCGCCGACCACGGTGGGCATCGTCGCCGCCAGCAAGGCGGTGGCCGACGAAAAACTGGTCGGCAAGGTCTTCGTGACCGGTCTCGGGCTGCCGTCCGAGATGGCCGGCCACGTCAAGAGCGGCGCGGTGCGCGAGTTCGCGATCTGGAACCCGATCGACCTGGGCTACGCCGCCACCTACGCGGCCGCCGAATTCGTCAAGGGCAAGGCCGGGACGAAGGCCGGCGCCCAGGTCTCGGTGGGACGCATGGGCAGCGTGACGCTCGACGCCAGGGGCGAAGCCGCACTTGGTCCGCCGTTCACCTACAACAGCGACAACATCGACAAGTTCGCGAAGCTGTTCTAGGCGTTTCATCCACAGTGTTTCATCGAGACCTCGTTCCGCGGTGCACGGGAACGAGGGATGACGGCCTGCGCGGCCGCTGTACGGTTCACAACCTGTTTGCATAACGATATGCCAGCCACTCTACGCTCCAGCCCTACCCTGCTTGACGCCGCGCCCACCAGCGGCGCGGGCGCGCCGGTACTGCAACTGTCCGGGATCAGCAAGCGCTTCAACGGCATCCATGCCCTGAACGGCGTGAACCTCACCATCCGGGCCGGCCAGGTCATGGCCCTGGTCGGCGAGAACGGCGCCGGCAAGTCCACCATGGTCAAGACGCTGACCGGCATCCATCGCCCGGACGAAGGCAGCATCCTGCTGGACGGCCAGCCGGTCGCCTTCGCCAGTCCCCAGGAGGCGATGGCCGCGGGGATCACCGCGGTGCACCAGGAAACCGTGATGTTCGACGAACTGACGGTGGCCGAGAACATCTACGTCGGCCGCCAGCCCACGCGCGCCATGGGCCGCATCGACTGGGCGCGCATCGAGTCCGATGCCGAAGCCCTGTTCGCGCGCCTCGAGGTGGCGCTGCCGGTGCGCGCGCGGGTCAAGGACCTGTCGGTGGCGCAGCGCCATTTCGTCGAGATCGCGCGCGCCCTGTCGCAGGAAGCGCGCGTGGTCATCATGGACGAACCCACCGCGGCCCTGTCGCAGCACGAGATCCGCGAGCTGTACCGCATCATCGCCCAGCTCAAGGCCAGCGGCACCGCCGTCATCTTCATCTCGCACAAGTTCGACGAAATCTTCGAGGTCGCCGACTGCTACACGGTGCTGCGCGACGGGCAGTTCGTGGCCGAAGGGGAGCTGGCGGACATCAGCGAGGCCGAACTGGTCGCGCTGATGGTCGGCCGCGCCGTGCACCAGGCCTATCCCAAGCTGGATGCCGAGATCGGCGCGCCGCTGCTCGAAGTCGAGAACCTGTGCCACCCGACCGAATTCGACGGCGTGTCGTTCACCTTGCGCCGTGGCGAGATCCTGGGCTTCTATGGCCTGGTCGGCGCCGGACGCTCGGAAGTGATGCAGGCCCTGTTCGGCATGACGCGCGACGTGCGCGGCAGCGTGCGCCTGGAGGGCAAGCCGGTCCACGTCGGCACGCCGGGCCAGGCGATCGCCCACGGCATCGCCTACGTGCCGGAAGACCGGCAGCATCACGGCGCCCACCTGACCATGCCCATCATCCATAACATCACCCTGCCCATCCTGTCGCGCATCGGCTTCTTCCTGCGCGGCGGGCGCCGTGCCGAGGAGACCAGGATCGCGCGCCACTTCGCGGAGCAGCTCGAACTGAAAGCCAGCCACCTGGCCCAGAACGTGGCCGAACTCTCGGGCGGCAACCAGCAGAAGGTGGTGCTCGGCAAGTGGCTCGCGACCGACCCGAAGATCATCATCCTGGACGAACCCACCAAGGGCATCGACATCGGTTCCAAGGCGGCGGTGCACCGCTTCATCAGCCAGCTCGTCACGCGCGGCCTGTCGGTGATCCTGGTGTCGTCCGAGCTGCCCGAAGTGCTGGGCATGGCCGACCGCATCGTGGTCATGCACCATGGCCGGGTGCAGCGCGTGTTCGAGCGCGCCGAAGCGACGCCGGAACGCGTGGTGGCGACCGCCTCCGGCATCGACCTCGACAACCAACAAGACGTGGAGACGGCATGAAGCTGCTCAAGCAACGCGAGGTTCTCCTCGCCCTCGTGATCGTGCTGCTGGTGGGCCTGGTCGGCCTGCGCGCGCCGGTCTTCCTGTCCGGCGCATCGCTGGGCAACCTGGTGACCGACAGCACCCTGCTGGTGATGCTGGCGCTGACCCAGATGCTGGTGATCGTCACGCGCGGCATCGACCTGTCGGTGGCGTCCAACCTGGCCTTGTCGGGCATGGTCGCGGCGATGCTGGGCGCGCGGCACCCCGAACTGCCGCTGCTCCTGATCGTGCTGGCCGCCACCTGCGTCGGCCTGGTCCTGGGCCTGGTCAACGGCTGGCTGATCGGACAGCTGGCGCTGCCGCCGATCGTGATCACGCTCGGCACCATGAGCGTCTACCGCGGCCTGGTGTTCGCGCTGTCCGGCGGCAAATGGGTCTCGGCCCACCACATGCCCCAGGATTTCATCGCCTTCCCGCTCGAGCGCCTGCTCGGTATTCCGCACCTGGTGTGGATCGCCGCCGCCACTGTCATCGGGATGTCGTTCCTGGCGCGCCACAGCCGTTTCGGCCGTGACCTGTACGCGATCGGCAATGCCCCCGCCTGCGCCGCCTACATCGGCATCCCGAGCGCGCGCCGGCTGCTGTGGACCTACGGCCTGTCCGGCGCCGTCGCCGGCCTGTGCGGCTACCTGTGGGTGGCGCGCTACGCGGTGGCCTATACCGAGATCGCCTACGGCTTCGAGTTCACCGTGATCGCCGCCTGCGTGATCGGGGGCGTGAGCATCAGCGGCGGCGTGGGTTCGGTCGGCGGCGCGATGCTGGGGGCGCTGTTCCTGACCGTGATCGGCAACGCGCTGCCGGTGCTGCAGGTGTCGCCGTTCTGGCAAAGCGCACTGACCGGCCTGGTGATCCTGGTCGCGGTCCTGATCAACGCCCGCGGCAACATGCACCGCAGCCGCCAGATCCTGCCGCTGCATCCTGCCGAACGCCAGTCCGGGCTCCCAGCCATGAGGAGCGCCGCATGAACCCGACCACTGCCATCCAGGGCGACACCATGTCCCAATCCCGCTACACCATCCTCGACCGCGAGACGCGCCGGCTGAAACACCTGTTCGGCCGCTGGGAAAGCCTGCTGGCGATCCTGTTCGTCGCGGTGTTCGTCTTCAACAGCGTCGCGATGCCCTACTTCCTCGACCTGGTCAACCTGCTGGACGGCACCGCCAACTTCAGCGAGAAGGCCCTGATCGCGCTGCCGATGGCCCTGCTCATCATCTGCCGCGAGATCGACATCTCGGTGGCCGGCATCCTCGCCCTGTCCTCGGTGGCGATGGGGCTGGCGATGAATGCCGGGATGCCGCCCGAGGCGCTGCCGCTGGTGGCACTGGCGACCGGCACCGCCTGCGGCTTCCTGAACGGCTTCCTGGTCACCCGCTTCGCGCTGCCGTCGATCGTCGTCACCATCGGCACCGTGTCGCTGTTCCGCGGCCTGGCCAGCGTGGTGCTGGGCGACAAGGCCTTTACCGGCTACCCGGCGCTGCTGGCCGACTGGGGCCAGGGTTATGTATTCGGCATCGTGCCGCGCAGCTTCGTGGTGCTGCTGGTGGCGGCAAGCCTGTTCGCCGTGCTGCTGCACACGACCTCCTGGGGACGCCGCATCTACGCCATCGGCAACAACCCGGACGCGGCCCGCTTCTCCGGCATCGCCGTCGACCGCTACCGCCTGGCGCTGTTCATGCTGACCGGCGCCGTCGCCGGCCTGGCCGCCTTCCTGCTGACCGGCCGGATCGGCAGCACCCGTCCGAACATCGCCAGCGGCTGGGAGCTGGAGATCATCACCATGGTGATCCTCGGCGGCGTCAGCATCGCGGGCGGGGCCGGCACCATCGGCGGCGTGCTGCTCGCGGTCTTCACCCTGGGGACCGTCACCTACGGCATGGCGCTGGCCAATATCCCGGGCATCTACATGACGATCGTGGTCGGCGTCCTGCTGCTGGCCACGATCGCCCTCCCGCGCCTGCTGCGTGCACGCGCCGCGCGCGGATAGGACAATGATGACTACCGACGCCCTGATCGTCCTCGATATCGGCAAGACCAATGCCAAGCTGGCCCTGGTCGACGCGAGCGGCCGCGTGCTGGCCGAACGCCGCCGCGCCAACGCCGTGCTCACCGACGGCCCCTACCCGCACCACGACACCGAAGGCCTGTGGGCATGGCTGCTGGCCGCTTGCCGCGAGTTCGCGCCGCTGGCCGCCATCTCGGCCATCGTCCCGGTCACCCACGGCGCCACCGCCGCGCTGGTCGACGACGACGGCCTGGTGCTGCCGGTGCTCGACTACGAGGCCGCGCTGCCCGGCGTCGACTATGCGGGCCTGCGTCCATCCTTCGGCGAGACCTGCTCGCCCGCCCTGCCGGCCGGCCTCAACCTGGGCCGGCAGCTGGCCTGGCTGGCGCAGCGCTTTCCCGAAGAGTTCGGACGCGCACGCCATCTCCTGATGTACCCGCAATACTGGGCCTGGCGCCTGTCGGGCTGCGCCGCCGGCGAAGCGACGTCGCTGGGCTGCCACACCGACTTGTGGAATGCGCGCGAACAGCGCTATTCGAGCCTTGTGGCGCGCACCGGATGGCAGGCGCTGATGCCGCCGCTGCTGCCGCCCCATGCCGCGCTGGGCGGGCTCCTGCCGGAAGTGGCGGCCGCCACCGGCCTGCCGGCTTCCTGCCAGGTGCTGTGCGGGATCCACGACAGCAATGCGTCGCTGATGCGCTACCTGGATCGGGACTCCGGGCCGCGCACCGTCCTGTCCACCGGCACCTGGGTGATCGCCGCCGCCCTGGGGGCGCCGCTCGATGCGCTGGACGAAGGCGCCGACATGCTGGCCAACACGAATGCGCTGGGCCAGCCGGTGGCCTGCATGCGCTTCATGGGCGGAAGGGAATTCGGCGAGCTGGCCGGGCTCCAGCCGCAGGCCTGCACGCCGGACGACCTGGCGCGCCTGATCGCCAAGGGAAGCATGGCCCTGCCCTGCTTCGCCGCCACCGGCGGGCCGTTCGCGGGGCGCAGCGGCGGCATGACCGGTCCGGCGCCGGCGGACGCGCGCGAACGCTACGCGCTGGCGACACTGTACTGCGTGCTGCTCACCGACTACTGCCTGGATGCGCTGGGGGCCAGCGGGCCGCTGGCGGTCGAAGGGAGTTTTACCGCCAATCCCTGGTTTGGCGCGCTGCTCGCCGCCTTGCGTCCGCAGCAGGCGGTCAGCTACTCGGACGACGCCAGCGGCACGGTGTGCGGGGGATGGATGCTGCGCTATCGGGATGCCGTGGCGCCCGGGAGCGGCAAGGCAGTCGCGGCCCTGGCATTGCCGGGCCTGGAAGCCTATCGGGATCGCTGGCGGGAGGAACTCAAGCCTTAGCGTCCCGCGCAAGTCCGGTATAGGGTGGGCGGGAAATCAGTCCACTGGACTGATTTTCTCCGCCCACCCTGCATGTCAGGCCTTGACGACAGCCTCGCCTGCGTCCTGCCGATTTCCCTTCGCAGCGCCACTCTTGCGCTCCCCCCCGCCATACGGCCCCGCCTTCAAGGACCCTGCACTCAGGGGCGCCATCGGCAACTGCTCGTTCGGCGGCAGGCCGCGCGCGATTTCCAGCATGATCCCGCGCAGCCAGATGTGGCAGGGATCGTTTTCCTGGTACCGGTGCCATTGCAGGCATTCCGCCATTACCGGCAACTGGTAGGGCAGCGGCAGGATCCGGATCGGCAGCCGGCGCGCGCAGGCCAGCGCCAGGCGCGTATGCATGGTCGCCACCAGGTCGGTGCCGACCAGGGCGGTGGCCATGCTGGTGAAATCGAAGGTCGTGACGCGGATCTTGCGCTTGACGTTCTGGGCCTGCAGCATGTGTTCTTCCACCGTCGGCGAGCGTGGACGGCCCAGCATCGGCGCGATGTGCACCATGCTTTCATAGGTGGCGGCATCGAGCGTATCGCCGACCTGGGTATTGCCTTCCCAGAGCACGGTGCAGTAATGGTCTTCGAACAGCAGCCGCTGCGGATGCTCGGGATCGAGGAAATTGCGCGGGATGATCAGGAAGTCGTTCTCCCCGCGCCGCAGCTTCTCGGCCGCGTCGTCGGACAGCGGCACCAGTTCCAGGGTCATGTTGGGCGCGTCGCGCAGGACCCGCGCCACCACCTTGTTGAGGAAGACCTCGATCGCGTAATCCGAGGCCATGATCTTCATGCAGCGCGTCTCGCGCGCAGGGTCGAAGCTGACGCGCATGCCGACCGTGGTGTGGATATGCAGGATCAGGTCGCGTACCGGCCCGACCAGTTGCTGGCCCAGCACCGTCAGTTCCATGTTGCGGCCGACCGAGGCCAGCAGGTCGTCCTCGAAGAACTCGCGCAGGCGCGCCAGCATTCCGCTCATTGCCGATTGGCTCACGCTGACGCGGGTCGCCGCGCGGGTGATGTTCTGTTCTTCCAGCAGCGCGTCGAGCGCCAGCAGCAGGTTCAGATCCAGCCTGTTGAATCGCATTGTTGTCTCCTACGTTGTATATGCTCGAAGCTTATTTCTTAACTGTATGTATTTTTGCTCCATCTGTCACGAAAAAAAGCCCGCGCCGCGCGCAAAGCGTGGTGCGGACCGGCAATCGCAGGAAAAACGCCAAGTACTCGAAGAGAAACAAATGTGAGTTTTGGCGAACAGGACCGGATACGGCGCAACACGGCGACCGCGCCGCAGTGCGGGCACTGCAAGCGGGAGCCAACGCAGCAACGCGCCGGTCATGGAAGCCGACAACACATTGATTGATGGGCGAGTACTCAGGCCAGCGGCTTGCGCACGAACGCGAGCATGAGTCCCGACAGCGCCTCGTCGCCGCTGTTGATCGAATAGACCTGGGTCAGGTGGTTGTGGCCGCGCACCACCGAGATCCGCGGCTGGAAGCCATGCCGGGTGACCAGGCGGGCGAACAGCTCCCCCGCCTGCGCCTGCATCTGGATCGGGTCGAGCTCCGCGTAGCTGAGCGCCAGCGGGAACGGGTCGGCATCGATCTGCGCCACGGTCGACATCGCGCGGTAAGCGGCGAAATCCGTGCCGAAATAGGCTTCGTTGCGCGGGTCGGGCGTCGCGATCCCGAGCTGGCTGCGCGCCAGCAGCTCCAGTTCGGCGTTGTACACGCCGGACGCCAGGAACACCCCGGCGAGCTTCAGGCCGCCGGGCGGATGGAAGCGCCGCATCAGCGTCGCGGCCGCGATGTGCGCGGCGCCGGCCGACTCCCCGACCAGCACGATGTGCTCCGGATTGCCGCCGTGCGCCGCCACGTTGTCGCGCGCCCAGGCCAGCACCGAGGACACGTCTTGCGCTCCGGCCGGCCAGCGATGGCGCGGGCCGAGACGGTAGTTCGGCAGCACCGCCAGCACCCCATGGCGCGAAAAATAGTCGCCCACGTGATAGCGGTCGCCCTTGTCGCCGCGGACGAAGCCGCCGCCATGCAGGAAGATCACGACCGGCGCCGGAGCGTCGGCGCCCAGCGGCAGGTAGAGGTCGAGCCGGTGGCGTTCGTCGTCGCCGTAGGCGATGTCGCGCACCACCGCGCCGCCGCGCGGCGCGTCCGCCAGCAGGGGCGCATACAGCGCCTTGGCCGCAGGCTGGTCGATCACCGGCCCGGCGGCCCGGATGGCCTGTTCGAGTTCTGGCGTCATCGCATCCCCTTACAGCTCGGCCAGCGCCGGATCCTTGTGGAAGCGGCCATCCTTCATGATGGCGCGCAGGCGCTTGCGGTCCTGCAGCACGGTGACGTCTTCCGCCGGGTCGCCGTCGACCAGCAGCAGGTCGGCCAGGAAGCCCGGCCGGATCTGCCCCAGCTTGTCGCCCATGCCCATCAGTTCGCCGCCCAGCAGGGTCGCCGCCGACAGCGCTTCCTCGGGGGTATAGCCGAAGTGCTGCACGAACAGCTCCAGGTCGCGCGCATTGCGGCCGTTCGGATTGAACGGGAAGCCGTAGTCCCCGCCCGGCAGGACCTTCAGGCCGCGCCGCCTCAGTTCCGGCACCAGTTTCTTCTGCAGTTCCAGCACCTCGGCGGCGCTGCGCTTCATGTGGCTCATGTCGAAGTGCGGCGGCGGCGCCGCGTCCAGGGTCGCCTGGATGATGCCGATCGCCGGGGCGATGTAGATCTCGTCGCGCTTGGCTTCGAGCATGTCGAGCGCTTCCTGGTCGGCATAGGTGCAATGGTAGAGCACGCGGAAGTTGGCGCGCAGCGCCATCTTGACCGCTTCCGACGCCTGCGCATGGCATGCCAGCCAGACGCCGGATTCGCGCGCCTGCTCGCCGGCCGCGCTGGCTTCTTCCTGGGTGTACAGCAACTGCTGCGAGGCGCCCGGCATCAGCGCATCCTCGCCCGACAGCAGGAACTTGACCGACTTGGCGCCGAGCGTGGCGCACTCGCGCACGAAGGCGCGCATCGCTTCCGGACCGCTGCCGCCGGCCACCTGGCCCGGATCGAGCTCCTCGCCTTCCTGCGGCGGCGAGCGTTCGATCGAGGAGGCGATCAGGCGCGGCCCCGGCATCCCGCCGCTGGTGATGAAACTGTTCAGCACCACTTCGACCGACTTGCTCAGGGCGCCCGCCGAATACGCGCTGGTGAAGCCATGGTCGAGCAGGATGCGGGCGTTGCGTGCGGTGGTCAGCACCAGGTCTTCGGGCGGCAGCGCCATGCCGGGCACGAAGCGCTCGACCGAGCTTGGCCACGAGAGGTGGGCATGGGCCTCGACCAGGCCCGGCATCAGGGTGGCGCCGCGGCCGTCGATCACGCGGTCGCCCGGCTGGGGCGCAATGCTGCCGCTGGCGACCTCGGTAATGCTGTTGCCTTCCACGCGCACGGCGCCGCAGCCCGGGCGCATCTGCGCTCCGTCGAAGATGCGTACGTTGTCAAAAATAATCCCGCCCACGTTGTTGTCTCCTGTTGTTTGCATCGAATGAAGGCTTCAGCTTAGCGGCGCCGCCACGGCAGCCAAAGCCTAATTTGGCGATACCTGCTATCGTCGGCGGACTTCCTGCAGCAGCAGGCGCGGCGCGATCCCGGCGCGTCCCATGGCGATCAGATCCCGTTGGCCCTGGCGATTTTCCCGAGCACCCAGGCGCTCGGCTTGATGGTGCGCTTCATCGTGCTGCGGTCGACGCTGATCAGGCCGAAGCGCGGCCCGTAGCCGAAGATCCACTCGAAGTTGTCCACCAGCGACCAGTGGATGTAGCCGCGCACGTCGATGCCGTCCTTCAGGCACTTCGCCACGCTTTGCACCGCGGTGCCGATGTAGGCCACGCGGCGGGTGTCGTCTTCGGTCGAGATGCCGTTCTCGGTCACGTAGATCGGCAGCTTCACGTTCTGCGCCGTGTAGCGGATGGTCGCCTCCAGCGCCTGCGGGTAGTACTCCATGTGGCCCGAGGTGATTTCGGCGCCCTTCGGCGGCGGTCGCACGCCTTCCGGTCCGATCAGTTCGCGCGTATAGGTCTGCACGCCGATGAAGTCGCCGTGTTGCGTGACCGCCTTGAACCAGGGCTCGTAGGCGATGGCGCGCTTGCGATCGCGCATCGCTTCCCCGCCGTCCACGGCCTGGTCGTCCGCGATCGCGATCGAGAGACCGACCGGCAGCTTCGGATGCACCGCCTTGATCGCCTTGTAGCCCAGTTCATGCCCCTGCAGCAGGCCGGCTTCGATTTTCGCGAAGTCGCCGAAGATCCATGCCGAGAATTTGCCGGTGCCGCTCAGCTGGCCCGCCTTTCCCAGCATCTCGCGCATACGCGGGTTGTCGGCCATCCCGGCCAGCGGACCCGGGATCCCGAACAGCAGGCGCGGCAGGTTCGGCTCATTGAAGGTGGTGGCAACGTCCATCAGATGGCCGAGGTGGCGCGCCACCTTGTCGCAGTAGCGCGCAAACAGCTGTGGCGCACCTTCCGCCTCCCAGCCGCCCCTGGCCGCGAACCAGCGCGGGTTGATGAAGTGGTTGAAGCTGACCGCGGTCTTGATCCCGCGCTTGCGGCAGGCTTGCAGGACGTCGCGGTAATGCTCCAGCGCGGCCACCGAGAACATGCCTTCCACCGGCTCGACGCGGGCCCATTCGATGGAAAAGCGGAAGGTGTTCAGGCCGACGGAGGCCAGCATGGCGATATCCTGGTCGAACAGGCGATAGTGGTCGACCGCGGAACCGGACGGCTCCTTGAACTCGGTGGGCTGGAGATTCTCGAGGAACCAGGCGTCGCTGTTGACGTTGTCGCCTTCGGCCTGGTGGCCCGCGATGGCCGCGCCCCACAGGAAGCCTTTCGGGAAGCCGCGGCCGGCCTTGGCCGCGGCGCTCACGGCGCCGGGGAGCAGCGCGGCGCCGGCCAGCGCCGTGCCCATGCCCAGCAGTTTGCGACGCCCGGAATTGGTGTGGTTCTCGTTCGATTGTGCCATGCTTGTCTCGTCTATTGTTATGTGAAGGGTTCCGCTTTACTTCAATCGGTGCAGCAGTTCGGCCACCATGTGCAGCAGCGCGTCGCCGCTGTCCGTCGCACCGTACACGTAGTGATCCGGACGCACGACCGCCGCGCAGCAGTGGTGGCGCTCGAACCAGGCCGCCAGCACGCCGTCCAGCTCACCGGCCTGCAGGTATTGCGGCGCGATCGAACACTCCCGTGCGCCCGGCGCGATGCAGACCAGCGCGCCAAGCGACAGCGCCAGCGGCAGCAGCCCGGGAGGGAGCTGGTCGGGACGCAGGGTCGTGACGATGCGCCAGCCGGCGCCGGTCAGCTGGTCGAGCAGGACCGGTCCCTCGGGACCGCTCACGCGCGGCTGCGGGAACAGCAGGCCGGCGCCGCTGCTGCGGTCCTCGTCCAGCAGGCCGCCGCTCAGCGGCGGGATGATGTCCTGGCGCGGCACCGTCCTGATCGTGCCGCCGGCGGCCGCGATCAGGCCGGCGTCGCGGCTCCTTGCGGCCGCCACGTCGCGTTCGCAGATGACGGCGCCGATCTCCTTGATGCGCGTGGTCAGCCGGCGCACATGTTCGCGGCGCTCCTCGGCATAGGTATCGAGCACCGCGTCGCGCGCCGCACCGGTGAGGACCGCGTGCAGCTTCCACGCCAGGTTGGCGACGTCGCGCACGCCCTGGCACATGCCCTGCCCCAGGAAGGGCGGCTGCTGGTGCGCGGCGTCGCCGGCGATGAACACCCGGCCCTTGCGCCAGTCGCGCGCCACCAGGGCGTGGAAGCGGTAGCTGGCCTGGCGCCACAGGCTCGCGTCCTCGGGGCCGATCCAGCGCCGCAGCACGCTCCAGGCGCCCTCCTCGGTCGCCATATACGCCGGATCCTCGCCGGGCAGCAGCGAGATCTCCCAGCGCCGGTGATTGCCCGGACCGATCACATAGGTGCAGGGACGCTCCGGTTCGCAGTACTGCACGCTGGTCCTGGGCAGCTTGGCCAGGCCCTGCTCGTTGACCTGGACGTCGACCACCAGCCACGGTTCGTCGAACTGCAGGTCCTCGAGCTCGATACCGACCGCCTCGCGCACCGAGCTCGAGGCGCCGTCGCAGCCGATCACGTAGCGCGCCTGCACGCTGGCCTGTCTGCCATCGGCGCCTTCGAAGCGCACGGCGACTTCCCTGTCGGTTTGCTCGAGGCCGGTGAAGCGCTGGCCCAGCACGACGTCGACCAGGGGATGCGCCTGCACGTGCTCGCGCAAGGCGCGTTCGACCGGCGGCTGGGTGAACACCATCGACGGCGTATGCCCGAGCGGGTATGGCGGTTCGACGGTGGCCAGGCGCTTGATCAGCTGGCCATCCACGCCATAGTATTCCGACGGCGTGAAGGGCTCGCAGAACGGCGCGACCGCATCCTGCAGGCCGAGGTTCTGGAACACCCGCATGATCTCGTGGTCGAGGGCGATCGCGCGCGGCTTGGGATAGACCTCGTCGCTGCGGTCCACCACCAGGGTGCGCACGCCCGCCTGCCCGAGCAGCGCGGCGGCCACCGCGCCCGACGGGCCGAAGCCGACCACCACCACGTCGTAGCTGGACTGGTCGCGCAGGCTGCTCATGGCTGGACTTCGCTAACGATCTTGTTGACCAGCAGGCCGACGCCTTCGATCTCGACTTCGATCGTGTCGCCATCCTTCATCCACACCGGCGGCACGCGCGACTGGCCCACGCCGGCCGGGGTGCCCATCGCGATCACGTCGCCCGGCTCCAGGGTCAGGCATTCGGACAGCAGCGCGATGGTCTCGGCCACGTCCCAGATCATGTCGGTCGTGTTGGCGTCCTGCATCACCTGGCCGTTCAGGCGCGACTGGATGCGCAGGCCGGCGCCGCCGGCCGGCAGCTCGTCGGCGCTGACCAGGGCCGGGCCGAAGGCGCCGGTACGGTCGAAGTTCTTGCCGATCGTCCATTGCGGGGTGCGCTTCTGGTAGTCGCGCACCGAGATGTCGTTGAAGACCGAATAGCCGAACACATAGTCCAGCGCATCCTCGCGCTTGACGTGGCGGGCGCGCTTGCCGATCACCACCGCCAGCTCGGCCTCGTAGTCGAAGCGTTCCGAGACCAGCGGCAGCGGCGACGCTTCGCCATGGCCCAGCAGCGAGGTGGTGGCGCGCAGGAAGAACCACGGATAGACCGGCTTCTCGCGGCCGCTCTCGGCGGCGTGGTCGTAGTAGTTCAGGCCCAGGCACACGGTCTTGCCGGGTTCCGGCACCACCGGGGCCAGCGCCAGGCCGTCCAGCGGCTGGCGCTCGTTCGGGCCGGCCAGTTCGATGGCGCGGCGCGCGGCGGCCAGCAGGTCGACGCCGGACAGCAGCGCGGCGCGGGCGTCAAACGGCACTTCCGGCACCAGGCGGTTCAGGTCGATCACGCTGTTCCCGTCGAGAACAGCCAGGCGGGCGGTGTTGCCATCACGGTAGCTTACGAATTTCAAGGTCTTCTCCTGTCAGTATTGCTTATTATTCAATGAAGCGGATTTTTTTCTGGGCCTGCTTGATCCGGTCCGAGGGCGGTTTCGACACGCCCCACTGGTCGAAGCGTCCCGCCGGCCAGGTCCAGTCGGACGGGCCGCCGGTCTTGTAGCTGTCGTCGACCTGCAGCACGTCGGCGGTGTACTCGATGACGAAATCGTCCGGGCCGATGAAGTACGAGAACACGTTGTTGCCCGGGCCGTGGCGGCCCACGCCCCACTCGATCGGCCAGCCGGCGTCGCTCATGCGACCGGCGCCGCGCATCACCGCATCGAGATCCGGCATCACGAAGGCGATGTGGTTCAGGGTGTCGGCATCGGAATCGGCCAGCGCGATGCTGTGGTGGTCGCTGTTGCAGCGCATGAAGGCCATGATCTTCGTGCGGTCCGACAGGCAGAAGCCGAGCGCCTGTTCGAAGAAGCGCTGGGCCACGGCCACGTCGGAACTGTTGAACACCACATGGGTGATGCGTTCGGGCGCGTCGCGGCGGCGGCTGTCGTCCGCGGCCGCGTCGAGGCGCTCATCGCCGTGCACGAAGCGCAGGACCCTGCCCTGCGGGTCGGCGATGGTGACGGCCGTGCCGCCGCCCGGCTCCTCGACCGGCTGCGGGCCGGCGACCAGTTTGCCGCCATTGGCCTGGGTGCGTGCGGCGATGGCGTCCAGGTCTTCGGCACTGGCGACGCTGAAGGTCACGTTGCGCACGTCCGGCTTGTCGCCCCGGTGCAGGGAGAGGATGTGATGGAAGCTTCCGGATCCGCGCAGGTAGACCGCGTCACCGGTGCGCGCCACGCTTTCCAGGTTCCAGGTGCCGGTATAGAAGCGTTCGGCGGCATCGAGGTCGGTGACGCCGATGGCGATGCTGCGCAGTTGGCCGGCTGGGGATGCTGGCATGGGAACTCCTTATGCGTTGAGGTCGAGCGCGAGGAAGCGCGCCGCGTTATGGGTGGTCAGTTGGGCGCGCACCGCCGGGTCGGCAATCGCGGTGGCGATGCTCTCGACCGGGCGCGCGTCGTGGAAGGCGAACGGGTAATCGGTGCCGATCATCAGCTGGCTGGCGCCGAAGCGCTCCACCAGCAGGTTCAGGGTGCCTGGGTCGAACACCAGGGTGTCGTAGTAGAGCTGGCGCGCCTGCTCGGACGGGCTGGCGGGCATGGCGTCATGCAGCTCGGGGAACACCTTGCGCGCCTGTTCCAGCCGCGGCAGCAGCATGGCCAGGGTGCCGCCGCCGTGGCTGAACGCGATCCGCAGCTTCGGGTGGCGCGCCATCAGGTTCGCCGTGAGCACCGAGGCGGCGGCCAGGCCGACGTCGGTCGGATAGGCCAGCGCCGGCAGCAGCTTGGCCGGGCCGACCAGGCGCTCCGTGCCGGCCGGCTTGAGCGCGTGCACGAACACGGCGACTCCCTTCTCTTCGCAGGCTGCGAAGAAGGGCGCGAACTCGGGCGCGCCGGGCGGCTTGCCGTTGACGTTGCTGCCGATTTCGATGGCGCGAAAGCCCAGCTTGTCGACGATGTAATCCAGTTCCGCCAGCGCCAGGTCGATATCCTGCAGCGGCACCGCGCCCATGCCGACCAGGCGCCCACCCGACAGCGCGGCCATCTGCGCGATCTGTTCGTTCACATAGCGCAGCAACTGGGCCGCCGCGCCAGGGGCCATCCAGTAGGACAGCAGTTCCGGCATCGGCGAGATCGCCTGGTGCGACAGGCCCATCGGCTCCATGTCCTCGATGCGGCGGCTGGCGTCCCAGGTGCGATCGGACACGGTGCGGTACACCTTCCCGGACACCATGACATGGCGGTGGCAGGCGTGCGCCGGCACCATCGAGGGCCAGTCGGCGGGAATGGCGTTGCCGAGGTAGCGCGGGAAATCGTGCGGGATCACGTGCGCGTGCACGTCGATGCCGCAGGCGCAACCGGGCGCGTGAGGGTAGCCGCCGCTCATGCCGCGCTCAATCCGATGGCGGCGACGCCGGCGATGCAGATCGCTTCGTCCTCGTCGCCGCTGCCGCCGCTGGCGCCGACCGCACCGATCACCACGCCGTCGGCGCGCTTGATCACCACCGCGCCGGTCTGGGGAATGAACCTGCCGTTGTTGTTGGCCGACAACGCATTGAAGAAGGCGGGATTGCCCTGCGCCCGCCCGTGCAGCACGCGGCTGGACACGCCCATGCCGGCGGCGGCCCAGGCCTTGCCCAGCGCGATATCGACGCGCAGCATGCTGGCCCCGTCTTCGCGCTGCAGCGCCACCGGGTGGCCGGCGGCATCCAGCACCACCACCGCCACCGGCTGCATGGCCGCCGTGCGCGCCGCCGCCAGGGCGACAGTCAGGATCCGGTTGGCCTGCTCGAGGTTCAATCCCATGCTATCACTCATTGTCTGCTCCACATTCATCGATTAAATTGTCGGTACCGCTGCCACGCGCCCGGTGCGGCGCGCCACCAGTGAAAAGAACAGGGTGGCGGCAACGCCCACCACCGCCGCCAGCACGGCCAGGCCATCGAAACCTGCGCGCATCGCCACGGCGCCCGCCAGCGCCGGACCGATCGCCGAGCCGGTCATCATCATGGCCGGGGTCGAGGCCAGTGCGCGGCCGCTCGGATCGAGCCGGGCGATCAGGCCGAACAGGAAGGTGTGCATGAAGATCAGGACCGCCGAATACACGCTCGCCGCCAGGGCGTACTGGGTAAAGGAAGCCGACTGCGTGATCGTGACCGCCAATGCGGCCTGCAGCGGCGCCGCCACCAGCGCGACGCGCACCGGGTTCAACCGATTCTGGAGCAGGCCCGCGATCGCGGCCGGCAGCAGGTTGACCAGGCCGCACACCACCAGCAGCCCATTGACCTGCTCCTGGCTGAAACCGCGCATGATGCCGACCCGGTCCAGCATGCTGTAGGTCAGCGCCTGGTTGAGGGCCATGCTGCTCACGCCGAAGATCGCCCACCATGCGGCGCGCGGCAGCGGACCGCTTCCTCCCGCCTGCTCGGCGCGGCTGGCGACCCGGGGGAAGCCCAGCGCGGCCACGGCGGCCAGCGCCATCAGGCCGGCGAACACCTTGAACAGGATGCTGCCGCCGTGAAGGGCGATCGCCGGCGGCACCGTCGCATAGAACAGCACCGCGCTGACCCCGAGCGCGGTGCCGACGATGGCGAACAGCTTGTGCGGATTGGCGCTGCGGCCGATGGTGCCGTGGGTGACCGACAGCGCCATGCCGGCGGCGGCGCCGGCCAGCAGGTGCAGCGGGACCAGGACGCCGAAACCGGTGGCCTGGGAGGCGCCGAAGAATGCCAGCGCGGCGACGCCGTATCCGGCGACCACGCAGGCGGTGCGCGGCAGGCGGTTGAACAGCGGCGCGGCGACGAGGCTGGCCGCGACCGCGCCGGCCAGGAAGGCGGTGACGATCATGACGGCATGTTCGAGGTCGAAGCCGTAATGCTTCACCAGGGCGCCGACCCAGACCGGCAGGGCCACCAGGTCGACCATGCCGACGAAGTGGCACAGCATCAGGATGGCGCGTCCGCGCCCGCTGTCCGGGGCGCAGCCCGGGGGATTGGTTTGCATGGCTGTCTCCATTGTCGTTGTGCGGCAACGATAGCAGCGCGGGAGCGAACCCGGACGCCTGAGTTGCGATACGACGTATCAGCGTTCCCGATTACTGCGTCCGGGCTTTCCTATCTCCCGACATTTGATGATAGGTGGTATCACGCATTACAACTTCAGAACCGAAGAGAACCGGTCCTATACTCGGTTCACATCCTGGATCGCGGAGGTCCAGGGTTCAAGGAAGCACAAGACAGAAGCCGGCCGACCGGCCCGGTAAATAACAGGAGACAAGATGTCCTTTACGCGTTCCCCTTCAGCGCTCGGTTCGCTGACCATCCTGAGCATGAGCCTCGCCGCGATCTGGAGCCCGGCCCAGGCGCAAAGCGCCGCCGACGCCGCGCCGGCGCCGGACAGGAAGGCCGATACGGCGATCGAGACCGTGGTCGTGACCGCACAGAAGCGCAGCCAGAACATCAAGGAAGTGCCGGTCGCGATCACCGTCGTGAACGCGGCCCAGCTGGCCAACGCCGGCGTGAAAGACATCGGCGACCTGTCCCGCACCGCCGCCTCGCTCGAATTCGGCGACCAGCAGGCCGGCGGCGCCGGCGGCAGCGCGTCGATCCGCGGCATCGGCACGGCCGTGTTCACGATTTCGGCCGAAAGCTCGGTGGGCGTCGTGGTCGACGGCGTGCCGCAGGGCGCGACGGCCAGCGGCCTGATGCTGGACCTGGCGCGGGTCGAGGTGCTGCGCGGTCCGCAAGGCACCCTGTTCGGCAAGAACGCCTCGGCCGGCGTGCTGAACATGTCGACCCAGGCGCCGATGATCGGCGAGTCCGGCGGCAACGTGCAGCTCGAGCTCAAGGGTTCGCATGGCACCGCCGTGCGCGCCACGGCCAACCTGCCGATCAACGATATCTCGGCCCTGCGCGTTTCCGGCCTCGCCGAGCGCAACAAGGGCGTCTACGAGAACGTCTTCAAGGACGAGGACAGCGTCACCGACAACGGCGGCCTGCGCGTGCGCTACCTGCTCAAGCCGAACAGCGATGTCAGCGTCAACCTGATCGCCGAAGCGTCCAATTCCAAGAGCGAGCACGCGACATTCTTTGCACCGATGGTCGCGAATGCCGTCAACACCGCCGGCAACCACCGCCCGCTGGCCGAATTCGCGGCCTGCGGCGTGACCGTCTCCCCGACCAACAACCAGGTCTGCTCGGATGCCGCCGAACTCACGCGCAGCAAGGTGCGCGGCGTGTCCGGCCAGCTCGACTGGACGCTGGGCGGCGGCAACACCCTGACCTCGATCACCGCCTACCGCACGCGCAAGGTCGGCCCGAACGACGTCGCCATCGACATGTCGCTCGGCTACGACAAGATCCGCAATGTAACCCCGTACCAGGATTCCAGGCAGGTCTCGCAGGAGCTGCGCATCGCTTCGCCGACCGGACAGCGTTTCGAGTACGTGGCCGGCCTGTTCTACGCCGATTCGTCGAACGACAAGCGCACCATCACCACTATCCTGCCGAACCCGGTCCTGCCGTCGCCGCCGGTGCCGCGCTCGATCGTGACCGGCACCACCGAAAACGCCGACCTGACCACCAAGGCGCTGTTCGGCCAGGCCACCTTCCGCCTGACCGATGCGACCAGCATGATCGCGGGCCTGCGGTATACACGCGATACCGTCTCCAGCGATTACGACCAGTCCAGCCGGGTGAGCTTCGCAGGCTTCGCACTGCCGCCGACCGTCAAGACGGCAAGCGGCAACGCCCGCGAGACCAATGTCTCCGGCAAGCTCGGCCTGCAGCACGTGATCTCGAAGACTGCGAACATCTATGCCACGGTCAGCCGCGGCTACAAGGGGCCGCAGATCGACAACGAATCGGCCGTCGGCGCCACGGCGGGCAATTACAGCGGCAACCTGGTCAAGCCCGAACTGCCGACCAGCGTCGAAGTGGGCACCAAGCTGACCCTGCTCGATCGCAGGCTCGACGTCGACCTGGCCGCTTTCCATACGCGGATCAAGGACTTCCAGGAACAGAACTGCACCCTGACCGCGGTCGGCGCACTGAGCTGCGTGCCGCTGAACGTGCCGAAGGTGATCACCAAGGGCTTCGAGGCCGACATCCGTGCCCGTCCGCTGCCGCAGCTGCAGCTGGGCATGAGCGTGGCCGTGATCCTGGATACCGAGTACCCGGAAGGCTTCACCTTCGACAACAACAACGTCGGCGGCGAGCGCCTGCTGTATTCGCCGAAGAGCAAGGCGACGCTCTCGGGCGACTACAGCTGGGACCTGCCGGGCGACTACGAACTCAAGCTCGGCGGCGATATCGTGTACAAGAGCCGCGTGCGCCTGTGCAATTCGCTCGACCCGAATTGCGGCTTCGGCGGCCACAATGTCTCCTCGCTGCGCCTGACCCTGCGTTCGCCCGACAGCAAATGGAGCGCCCAGCTGTATGCGCGCAACCTGAGCGACAAGCGGGTGCCGAACGCCATCATCTACCCGCTGCCGGGCAAGGGCGCCGGCTCGGGCTTCGCCTACAGCCTGGGCGAGAACTCCTTCCGCCGCGTCGGCATGACCCTCGACTACAGCTTCTGAGGCTCGCGCCATCCTGACCCGAAGGGCCGCAGAGCGGCCCTTCGGCGCTTCCGGCGCGGCGGGTCAGGTCGCGCCGATGAAGAAGCGCAGCATTTCCTTGCTGGCGTCAGGGCCATGCGCATCGGTGTACGTGCCGCGCCGGCTGCCGCCCGACCAGGCATGGCCGGCGCCGTGGACTGTCCAGTGTTCGGCGAGGACCTCCCCTGCCTGCCCGCGATGGACGCTGCGGGTGAAGGCGCGCGTGGCGGCGCCGGCGTCTTCCGTCAGCACCTCGGCGTCGTCGTCGGTCACGCGTGCCGAGGACGCCTCGATCGATTGCCGGACCACGCCCATGCTGTTACTCAGATGGACCGTGTCGTCCATGTCGCCATGGAACACGATCACCGGCACATCGATCGTCGAGTCGGTGTCCACCAAGGGGCACACGTCGGCGCCATGACGCATGGCCTGCATCGCGCCAAAGCTGTCCGTGGCGCTGCCATGCGCCAGGCCCGAGTGACAGCCGACCGCGGTATAGAGGTCCGGGTAGGTCCGTCCGAGGATGACCGCCATCGAGCCACCCGCCGACAGCCCGGCGATCCCGACCCGCGTCCGGTCGACCGCATAGTCGGCAATGATCTTTTGCGTGATCCCGGCAATCAGGGCCGGCTCTCCCTGGTCGCGTTCATGATGCGCCTTCTCGAACCAGTTCCAGCACCCTTGCCAGTTGGCGCCGCGCGACTGCTCGGGGTAGACGACCAGGCACCCGAATTGTTCCGCGAGTTCGTTCATTCCGGTGCCGAGCGCGAAATCGTCGGCGTTCTGGCCGCAGCCGTGCAGCATGACCACGAGCGGCAGCGGCGTTCCGTCGTAAGTGCTTGGTACAAACAGCTTGTAGTGCAGTGAGCCGGCGTCGCTCTCGAACAGGCCACTGGTAAATTGGCCGGCCCCGCGCTCCGACGCGGGCAGGCTTCCGGGCAGCAGGGGCGCAGCGCCGAAACCGCCAAAGGCCAGTGAGGTCCAAGTGTCTAACATTGTATGCAGCATCTTCGACTCCTAAGTAATGTCAATGAAGTCTCCAGGTTTTTGGCTATTATGCCAAAATGCTGCACTGCACAATGTCGGGGGTTCGCGCGCCTTCATGTAGGACGGTGCGCATGGTAAATTCGCCACGGGGAGTTTGACGGAGGAATACCAGGACGGGTGTCACCTCCCCGCATCCAGGATCGTGGGAAGCCCTGCGCGGGAGGGACCGGCGCGCGTAGTCGCGCCGCCAGGCAACGGCGAACACGGTCCACCGATGGCGATCGGTGGACCTTCAGGACGTTCGTGGCGTCCTTACAACAGACTCATTCCGGCACTCAGTTGGGGAATGCCTGCTGGAAGCGACTCATGTCGACGGTGGGAGGATAGCCGCCGGTCGCCTGGGCCAGCGGGCCGGCCTGGCCGGGATGGGATTCGGCGAGGATGCTGCCGGCGCCGGCTGCCGCCAGCAGCAGGATGCAGGTGCCAACGAGGTATTTGACGATAGCCATGTCTGTCTCCAAGAACGTGTAATTTTTTTGCTTATGTTGTCTGCATTTACACAAGAGTCAGGGTAGTCCGCACCCCAGCCGGAGAACAGTGGTTTTTCCCGATACCAGCTATCGGAAAATCCGAGGCATCGGGGATGCATGCCGGCAGCCGCCGCGAATCAGCGGGATGGAGGCGGCTGGCGATACCTGCTATCGCGATTTAGGCGTGCCGCCGCCCTCCGGATGTCCTTATGCTTGTTTGGAAATAATCCAACAACAGGAGACATCCCATGCAGGCACGCAGCACCATCGCCGTCTTCGCCGGCGCCTTGATGATCGGCGGATCGGCCTTCGCCCAGGACGCCGGCCAGGCCAGGCCGATGACGATGCAGGACATGACCGCCTACCTGGCCGCGAATCCGCCCAAGCCGATCAGCCCTGCCCCCGAGACCTCGATCCGGCTGCGCGATGGCGGATCGGCGGACAGCGAGGTCTGGGTCAACATGTTCGGCCACCGTGTGGTGCGCAATGTCACCCAGGCGGCCCTCTATCCGGTCAGGCCGGCCGCCGGCAAGGCAAACGGCGCCGCCGTCGTCATTGCGCCCGGCGGCGCCTTCCTCAGCCTGGCGTTCGACACCGAAGGCATGCTGGTGGCGAAGTACCTGGCCGCACAGGGCGTGACCAGTTTCGTCCTGACCTACCGGCTCGACCCCACCCCCGGGGACAACGCGGAATTCCTGAAAGTCGTGGGCGCGCGCATGCGCAAGGGGAATCCGCGCAGGACCCATATCGATCCCACCGAGAGCAAGGCGATCCTGCTGGCGCAGGAAGACGGCCTGGCCGCGATCCGCTGGGTGCGCGCGCATGCCGGCGACTATGGCATCGATCCCGCCCGCATCGGCATCATGGGCTTCTCGGCGGGCGGCATGACGGCCATGAATGTGGCGACCGCCTACGATGCGGCCAGCCGTCCTGATTTCGTCGGCGTGATCTACGGCGCCTCGCCCGCCCGCGCGGTGCCGAAGGACGCGCCCCCGGTGTTCGTCGCCGTGGCCGCCGACGACGGCGTGCTGGCCCACGCGAGCGTGCCCATCTTCGAAGACTGGCGCGCAGCCGGCAAATCGGCCGAACTGCACGTCTACGCGGCGGGAGAACACGGCTTCAGCATGCGCAAGGTGGGAACCAGCGCCGATCACTGGGGCGAGCACTTTGTGCAGTGGATGAAAGCCCGGCGACTCATGCACTAGCCTGCGTGGTCGTCGAGGCAGCATCGCAACAGGGTTGCCGATGCCCTGTGCGGCCTCGCGCCGATTCCGCTCCAATGCGCCGTCGGCAAGCCATCGCGAATTCGGTTACCCTGCTAGCGCCGCCCCGGAAAAATCACGCAGCGCGGCAAAGGACGAGGACATGGGACCGGATACGAGAATGCAGCTCGATGAATTGATGGAACTGGCGCTGGCATCGGCGGCAGTCACGCAGGAATGCGCGTGCGCGATCGGCTCGTACCTGGAATGGTCGCGTGTTCCGGTGTCGTTTCCCGAACAGCAGATGAAGGTGATCGGTACCCTGATGGACGATCCCTATGCGGAGCCCACCTTCGCCGAATTTCATCCGGCTGGAACGCATTACTGGTCGGCGGACGCGCCGATCGCCCTGCGCCACTACCCCGCCAACCGTTGTACGGTCTCGCAGTGCACGGTATGCGGACGCTGCTGCCTCAGGTATGTCGAGGCCGGCGGCTATTATGTCGAAGCGCGGATACGGGCGCTCGACCCGCGGCTGATCGTCGACCCACCCGCATAAGGCGCGCCCACGCAGGTATCCGCTTCGACGATGCCTGGTATCACAAGATACGAGTATTCGCCGGCTCCCCCGCTCCTTATATTCCTGAGGGGCGCAAATAACGGCAACGTGAGTGATGGCCGTGCGCACCGTTCCTGTCACGCGCACTGCCGGAGCCACCACGATGTCGATATCCACCGCTTTCCGCCTGCTGTTTGCCGGCGCACTGATGGCCTCCGGCTGGAGCCAGGCCCACGTCACCCGCTTTGTCATCGAAAGCCGCACGCCGATACCGTCCGCCGGCAAGGGCCCGGCCTACGAACTGCTGCGCGGCCACTTCGTCGGCGAAGTCGATCCGGACGCCGCGCACAATGCGCTCATCACCGACCTGGCGCTGGCGCCGCGCAATGCGCGCGGTCGCGTCGAGTACAGCGCCACCTTTGCCATCGCCAAGCCGGTGTCCTTGCAGGACGCAAGCGGCGTCCTGGTGTACGACGTACCCAACCGGGGACGTGGCGAGGTCGCCGCGGACGCCGACGGCCATGTCCAGGTCATCAGTGGCTGGCAAGGCGACCTGGAACCCGCGCCGGGCCGCCAGAGCGCCGCCGTCCCGGTTGCACGGCAACGCAACGGCAAGCCGGTCACCGGGCCGGCGCTGGCGCGCTTCGTCGATATGCCGGCCGGCGCGACGACCCTGCCGCTGGTGGCGGGCCTGATGGGCCAGAACAGGCGTCCTCTCCCGGTGTCGATGTCGACCGCCAGGGCGCGCCTGTTCTACCAGACGCGCGACAGCGATCGGCGCACGACGCTGCCTTCCGGCGACTGGGCCTTTGCCGATTGCGCCATCCGGCCCTTTCCCGGCACGCCGGACCCGACCAGAATCTGCCTGCGCAAGGGCTTCGATCCCGCCAGGGCCTATACCCTGGTCTACGAGGGCAAGGATCCGCTGGTGCTCGGCCTGGGCTTCGCCGCCACGCGCGACCTGAACGCCTTCCTGCGTCACGCGCCGGCGGACGATGCGCAGGCAGCCAACCCGCTGGCCGGATCCATCCGCGCCACGATCGCCACCGGCACCTCGCAATCGGGTAACTTCCTGCGCAGCTTTCTCCATCTAGGTTTCAACGCCGATGAACAGGGCAGGATCGTGTTCGACGGTATCAATCCGCATATCGCCGGACGCCACGTCCCCTTGAACATGCGCTTCGGCGTGCCGGGCGGCGCGTCGAACGAGTATGAAGCCGGCAGCGAAGGGCCCTTATGGTGGGCTCCTTACGATGACCGGGTGCGGGGCCGCGGCAAGGCCAGCCTGCTCGACCGCTGCCTGGCCGGCGGCACCTGCCCGAAGATCGTCGAAACCTTCGGATCGGCCGAGTTCTGGGGCCTGCGCATGTCGCCCAACCTGGTGGGCACGGCCGCCGGGGAGGATATCGCCTTGCCTGCCAATGTGCGGCGCTACTACTTCCCGAGCGTGACGCACGGCGGATCCTGGGTAGGCGGCTTCCCCACTGAACCCGAAAAGGCCTATCCGGGGCAGCCCGCGTGCACGATGCAGGGCAATCCGAATCCCTCGCGCGAAACCCTGCGGGCGCTGCGCGATGCCCTCGTGCAGTGGGTCGTGGCCGGCGCCGAACCTCCGCCCAGCCGCTACCCTACCCTGGCAGGCGGCGAGCTGGTGGCGCCGACGGCGCAGGCCATGGGCTGGCCCGCGATTCCAGGTTCGCCGGCGCCGGACGGCAAGATCAACACCTTCGTCGACTACGATTTCGGCAGGTCCTTCCGGTACCGGGATGTGAGCGGGGTCGCCGCGCAACCGCCCGTGCTGCGGCGCGTGATGCCGTCGCTGGTCCCGCGCGTGAACGAGGACGGCAACGAAACGGCCGGGCTGCCCTCGGTACAGTTGCAAGTCCCGCTGGGCACCTACACCGGGTGGAACGAAGACGCCGAGGGCTACGACCGCGGACGTGGATGCGGCTTTGCCGGCGGCTTCATTCCGTTCGCCCGCACGCGCGCCGAGCGCATCGCGCGCAACGATCCGCGGCTGTCGCTGGAAGAGCGCTACGGCACGCATGAAGGCTTCGTCGAGCGCGTGCGGCAGGCGGTGGCCGCGCAGGGCGCCGCCGGCCTCCTGCGTGACGACGACGCGGCCAGGCTGCTCGCCCAGGCCCGGGCCAGCGAGGTGCTGGCGGAGCCTGGCGGCAGGAAGGGCCAGCCGGACGCGCACTGATAGCAGGTATCTCCAAAAAAGCGTATGGATGCCGGATGCCGCCCGTTATGCTGACGCCACTATAGGCTCTACTGTGGAACACGATGAAACGACGGGCACTCCTAGGCTGTATCGCGGCTGTTCCGGTACTGACGGCGTTCGCCCGGGCGCCGAAGTATATTCTTCAGCGCGCCTCGAGCCGCGTCATCATCGACAATGATTTCGCCGGCGATCCGGACGGCCTGATCGCGCTCGCGCACCAGCTGCTGTCTCCAAAGACCCGCACCGTCCTGATTACCGCGTCGCCGCTGGACCCGAAGCTGGCGGGCTTCGCGGGTATCGACCCCGCCAGGACGGCGGCATCCGGCGCGCGCGTGGCGCGCGAGATCCTGAAGCAGCTGGGATTGCGGAACGCCCCGCCCGTCGTCACGGGAGCGGAAGGGTTCGCCGGTGGCGAAGCACGCCCTAATGCTGCGGCACGGGCCATCGTCAGCGAGGCCATGCGCGACGACCCTCTGCCCCTGGTGCTGACCTGCGGGGGGCCCTTGACCAATGTCGCTGCCGCTCTCCGTCTCAATCCCGCGATTGCCGGCCGCATGACACTCGTCTGGATCGGCGGCTCCTCCGCGCCCGACGGCGGTGTCGAATACAACCTGTCGACGGATATCGAGGCGGCGCGCTTCGTCCTGGAAGAGACCGCGCTGCCGGTATGGCAGATCCAGGAAGCCGAGTACAAGCGCTTCCAGATTTCCGTTGCCGAGCTGAGCAGCTCTCTCCGTCCCATTTCGCCGGCCGCACAATGGCTGTATGACCTGTACCAGCAGCTGCCGCCGTTCGTCCAGCTCGGCGGGTCGGTCACCTTCGGCGACAGCCCGATGGTCTCGCTGACCGCGCTGGCCCCCGAGCTGACGCCGTTCACCACCCTGCCGGTCCGACGCATCCTCGACGATTCGCGCTATGGCGAGCAGCTCGCCGGCCGCCAGGTGCGGGTCTACCACTCCATCGACGTGCGCCTGAATTTCTCCGACTTCATCGCGCAGATGCGCCTGAATGGCGCGAACGGCTAGCGACCGATGTCCCCCACCCATCAACAATCTTGGCGAAACGGAGAAGACATGACCAAGCCGGCGCTCTGCTACGGGCTTCTATCCCTGCTGCTTGCCTCGACCGCAGCCATCGCGCAAACCGAAGCGATCCCCTTGTCCGACTGCCCGCTCGCCGGCCAGCGCCTGTCGGTCCACACGCCGGTGTTCGACATCCTGGCGAATCCGAAGGCCAGGGCGGCGGTCGAGCGCCTGGCGCCGGGCGTCCTCGCCGCCCTGCCTCCCGCCATCGCCGGCGCCACCCTGCCATCGCTGTCCGCCATCCTTCCCGCGCGTTTCGTGTTGAGGAACGCGGACGAGGCGACGCTTGCCGCGATCGACCAGGCCTTGCGCGCCCTTCCCCTCGGCGCGGACGACGACAGGATGCGCTGCGCCCGCTACGACGGTGCGCCGCCGCCGCCGCTGCCGGCCGCCATCGACGCGGCCGCCGCCGCGATCCGTTCGATGGCGCGCGAGAATGGCTGGCAGCTGGTGTTCACCGATCGCCCGGCCAGCTTCAACAGCCGCGACCTGGCGCGCTTCGACGCCGTCATCTGGAACAACGTCAGCGGAGACGTGCTGTCGCTCGGCCAGCGCGCTGCGTTCAAGGCCTACATCGAAGGCGGCGGCGGCTTCGTCGGCATCCATGGCAGCAGTGGCGATCCGGTGACGTTCTGGGACTGGTACGCCGACACGCTGGTCGGGGCCCGCTTCAAGGGACATCCGATGCAACCGCAGTTCCAGGAAGGACGCCTGGTCGTGGACGATACCGGCAGCGAGATCGTCGCCGGCCTGGACCGCGGCTGGACCATGTCGGAAGAATGGTATTCGTTCCACACAAGCCCGCGGGAATCCGGAGCGCGGGTCCTGGTGACGCTCGACGAGCGCAGCTACCAGCCCGTCGGTTTCACCGGCGACCTCCACATGGGCGACCACCCGATCGCATGGACGCGCTGCGTCGGCGCCGGCAGGTCCTTCTATACCGCGATCGGCCATCTACCGGAAAGCCATGTCCACCCTTCCGCAGGACGCTTGCTGAAACAGGGAATCGGATGGGCCGCGGGGCTCGGCGCGACCGGGTGCCGCGCAGGCAAGCCATAGCCGGTCACGAGGAAACCTCGCCGACGACCAGACAACCAGCAGGCCGGGACGCCGTACCCGGCCGCACAGAGACATCAAGAACATCATCATGACCCCATTCACCAGCCTCGACACCTTCGTCTTCCTCGTCTACTTCCTGCTCGTCTCCGGCTATGGCGTGTGGGTGTACCGGCGCAAGAAGAGCAGCTCCGGCAAAGCCTCCCACGACTACTTCCTGGCCGAGGGTTCGCTCACCTGGTGGGCCATCGGCGCCTCGCTGATCGCTTCCAACATCTCGGCCGAACAGTTCATCGGCATGAGCGGCTCGGGCTACCGGATCGGCATGGCGATCGCCGTGTACGAACTGATGGCGGCCGCCACCCTGGTCATCGTGGCGGTGTTCTTCATGCCGGTGTACCTGAAGAACCGCATCTACACCATGCCCCAGTTCCTCGAGCAGCGCTACGGCAAGACCGTGGCCACGACCATGGCCCTGTTCTGGCTCGGCCTGTACGTGGTGGTCAACCTGACCTCGATCCTCTACCTCGGCGCCCTGGCGATCAGCAGCATCGCCGGCCTGAACGTGTTCGCCTGCATGCTGTTCCTGGCCGTATTCGCCACCGTCATCACCCTGGGCGGCATGAAGGTCATCGGCTACACCGACGTGATCCAGGTGCTGTGCCTGGTGGTCGGCGGCCTGGTCACGACCTGGATCGCCCTCGACCTGGTGGCGGCCCTGGGCGGCGGCCAGGGCGCCATGCGCGGCGCCAGCGAACTGTTCCTGCGCGCGGGCGAGCATTTCGACATGGTGCTGGCGCGCGACAACCCCAACTACATGGACTTGCCGGGCCTGTCGACCATCATCGGCGGCATGTGGATCGTCAACCTGAACTACTGGGGCTGCAACCAGTACATCACCCAGCGCGCCCTCGGCGCCGACCTGCCGACCGCGCGCAAGGGCCTGCTGTTCGCCGCCTTCCTGAAGCTCCTGATGCCGGTGATCGTGGTCTTGCCGGGCATCGCCGCCTATGCCCTGGATAAATCCGGCGCGCTGGGCGACGCCATGCGCCAGGGCGGCGAACTGAATCCCGACCGCGCCTACCCGACCCTGCTGGCCCTGCTCCCCTCGGGCCTGAAGGGCATCGCCTTCGCGGCCCTGACCGCGGCGGTGGTCGCTTCGCTGGCCGGCAAGGCGAACAGCATCGCCACCATCTTCACGCTCGACATCTACAACAAGCATGTCAACCGCGACGCCAGCGAGAAGCGGATGGTATGGATCGGCCGCGTGACCGTGGTCGCGGCCATGGCCATCGCCGTGCTGATCGCGCCGCTGCTGGGGATCGACAAGAAAGGCGGCTTCCAGTACATCCAGGAATACACCGGCTTCGTCTCGCCGGGCATCCTGGCCATGTTCCTGCTGGGCTTCTTCTGGCGCAAGACCAGCGCGGACGCCGCGATGTTCGCGACCATCGGCGGGCTGGTGTTCTCGGTCATCCTGAAATTCCTGCCCTTCATGATGGACCTGGGCTTCCTGGCGCCGATCGGCTTCGCGGTCGACAATGGCAGCGGTGTGTATGAAATTCCCTTCCTGGACCGGATGCTGATCGTGTTCCTGGTGGTGGTCGCCGGCATGGCCCTGATCAGCACCATGGGCCAGCGCGACGGCGCCCTGAAGCGCATGCACATCGACCGCCAGCTGTTCCGGGTCGACGGCGGCTTCGCGCTCGGCTCGGCGGTGATCTGCGTCCTGCTCGCCGCCATCTACGGGACCTGGTGGTAGCACCGATCGCGTAGCGCGGCCGGACAGGCAGCCCTGGCGGCTGCCTTGTCGCTTGTGCCGTGCGGATTGGCCTTTTTGGCCGGAGCACGCTAAGCTTGGCCGTCCCGACACAGCGCAGGCCTGCGGCCAGCCGCTTGCACGCGCCGCGCTTGCTTTCGATGCAGTAATCTCTTGAATCGACATCAGAAGAGGAACCCCATGTTCAATCCCTCGGATCATCCCCACCGCCGCCATAATCCGCTGATGGGCGACTGGGTGCTGGTATCGCCGCACCGCGCCAAGCGCCCCTGGCAGGGCCAGCAGGAAGCCGTCGATCGCGAGCCCAAGCCGGCCCACGATCCGACCTGCTACCTGTGCGCCGGCAATACGCGCGTGAATGGCGAACGCAACCCGGACTACCGGGGCACCTACGTGTTCTCGAACGACTTCGCGGCCCTGACGCCGGACACGCCCGAGGCGGCACCCGGCAGCGATCCGCTGTTCCAGAACATGAGCGCACGCGGCACCAGCCGTGTCATCTGCTTCTCGCCCGATCACGGCAAGTCGCTGCCGCAGCTCGCGCTGCCGGCGATCCGGGAAGTGATCGACACCTGGTGCGCGCAAACCACCGAACTGGGCGCGACCTATCGCTGGGTCCAGGTGTTCGAGAACAAGGGCGCGGTGATGGGCTGCTCGAACCCCCATCCGCACGGGCAGATCTGGGCCACCAGCTTCCTGCCGGACCTGCCGGCCACCGAAGACCGGCAGCAGCGCGCCTATTTCGCCGAGCAAGGACGGCCGTTGCTGCTCGACGTCGTCGAGCGCGAGGCCGCGGCGCAGGAACGCGTGGTGGTCAGCACGGAGCACTGGCTCGCCGTGGTGCCCTACTGGGCCGCCTGGCCCTTCGAGACGCTGCTGCTGCCCCGCTTCCCGGTGCGGCGCCTGGAAGACCTGGACGACGCCCAGCGCGCCGACCTGGCGCTCGCGCTCAAGCGCCTGACCACCCGTTACGACAACCTGTTCCAGACCTCGTTCCCGTATTCAATGGGCTGGCACGGCGCGCCGTATTTGCCGGACGACGCCGCCCCGTGGCAGCTGCACGCCCATTTCTACCCGCCTTTGCTGCGCTCGGCCTCGGTGCGCAAGTTCATGGTCGGGTTCGAGATGCTGGCCGAGCCCCAGCGCGACCTGACGCCGGAACAGGCGGCCGCCCAGTTGCGCGCGGTATCCGAGGACGTGCACTACCTGGACGCCGCCAATCCCGGCGGTACGGGCGCGCCATGACCTGATCCGCGCGGCCGGCGTCGCCCCGGCCGCCTTGCGTCAGGCCACCAGCAGGCCCAGCTCGCGCATCAGCTCGGCCGCCTGGCGGGTCGAGATGATCGCTCCCTTGAACATGCCGGCGTTGCTCAGCCTGACGCCGGCGATGTCCGCGCCGCGCAGGTCGGCGCCGTCGAAGCGCGTATCCTTCAGGTGCGCGTGCCGGATGCTGCACTCCTCGAAGATGGCCTCGCGGAAGTCGCAGCCGGACAGGTCGGCCTCCTGGAAATCCAGTCCCACCAGGCGCGCCTTGCGGAACGACAGGCGGCGCAGGTCGGCGCCGGCCAGGCGCGAATGCTCGAACGACAGGCCCAGGTGGCCCGCCTCTTCGAAATTCGCGCCCGTCAGCTTGCATCCCGCGAAGGTGGCCGACGCCACCCTGGCGCGGCGCCAGCTGCTGTTGTTCAGGTCGCAGCCGTCGAAGCGGGCGTCGACCGCATCCGCGCTGTCGAAGTCGGCCCGGCCGCCGCGGCAGCGCTGCCACCTGCTGCGCGCCAGCTTCGCCGCGTACAAGGACGTTTCCACCAGCGAGCAGTTGCGGAACTCCACGTCCTGCAGGTCCAGGCGCGACAGGTCGGCGCCGTCGAAGTCGCAGCCATCGAAGACCAGGGCGCCGGAAGCCTGGGCGAGCAGTTCCGTCACCTCGGCGCGGGATACAGTCGTGTCGGATAGTATTGTTGGGAGAGATTTCATCAGTCACATTGAGCGGTCGAGTTCCGTACGATCAGTTCGTGCGGCAGTACATTGACATTGGAAACATCGGAACTGGCCTGGTGGCGATTCCGTACGGCCGTCACGAGCATGCGTACGGCAGCTTCCGACATCGCCCGGACCGGCTGGCGTATCGTGGTCAAGCCAGGCCACACTTGCCGCGACAGGCTCGAATCATCGAAGCCGGCTACCGATAGTTCCCCGGGAACGCGTACTCCAAGCTCATGCGCAGTGTGCAGGACACCGGCGGCCATGTCGTCATTACTCGCAAAGATGGCGGTCGGTCGATCCGGCCGCGCCAGCAGGAGCCTGCCGCATTCCTGGCCGGTCTCGAAGGTGAATGCGCCCTGGACGATCAGGCCCTGCTCGACCGGCAAGCCGTGCTCGCGGTGCGCATCGAGAAAGCCTTCGAACCGCAGGCTGGCGGCCCCGTGCGCCTCGGGTCCCTTGATGAAAGCGATGCGTCGATGGCCCTGCGCGATCAGGAAGTCCGTCAGCTCGCGGCTCGCCCGCCGATGGTCCATCGTCACCACGGGGCCCGGCCGCGAGGTATCGCGCGGCGAAATCCTGGCGTAGTCGACCTCGGTCAGCTCGAGCGCATCGAGCAAGGGCGCCAGGTCGCTCAAAGGCGGTGCGATGACGACGCCGCTCAAGCGCCGTTCCTTGACGAACGCCACCACATCCTCGACCATGCGGCTGCTGTCCAGCTTGGCCGGAAACAGTATCAAGCTGTAGCCCAGTTGCTCGCATGCATACAGCGCCCCCTCCTGCAAACTGACGAGGTAGCTGTCGCTGGGATTGTCGTACAACAATGCGATCAGATAGGCCCGGCTTCCAGCCAGGTTGCGGGCGGAGAGATTGGGACGGTAGTTCAATTCCAGTATCGCTTGCTGGACGGCGCGCGTGGTTTCCACCCTGACGTTTGGCTCCGCATTCACCACGCGCGATACCGTCTTGGTCGACACGCCGGCCAAGGCGGCGACGTCCTCGATCGTGACCGAACCACGACCGGCCTGGCGCGACTTCCTGCTTGCGGGCCCTTCGAGGGGCACTTGATCTTCAAGGCTATCTGGCACAGCAATTCTCATCCATATTGACCGTCACTCCTCCATCGACAGCGTCCCCGCAAAGGCTGGCGCAGCCTGGGTGGATTCCCGCGAGGCGCCGCAGGGCCGGCACGCAACATTTTCTCATAATTCGTTGACAGCGCTGACATCCGTGGGTATCTTTTGCATCACCTGGAAATGTCAGCGCTGTCATATATCCAGGAAAGACACCAGGAGACCCCCATGCGTTTCAACCGCCTTGACCTCAACCTGCTCGTGGCCCTCGACGTGCTGCTCAGCGAAAAGAGCATCACCCGCAGTGCGAAGCGCCTCAACCTGAGCCAGTCCGCAACCAGTGGCGTCCTGGCCCGGCTGCGCGACTATTTCAAGGACGAACTGCTGGTATCGGTCGGCCGCAATCTCACCCTCACACCGCTGGCCGTCAGCCTGAGCGAACCGGTCCGGAGCGTACTGCTCCAGATCCAGGCGACCATTGAAATCAAGCCCGTGTTCGATCCGCAGACCGCGCAACGCGCATTCCGCATCCTCGCTTCCGACTATGTCTCGACCGTCGTGCTGGGGGAACTGGGCCGCCGCGTCGGCGCGATCGCGCCCGGCATCATGCTCGACATTCTGCCCACCACGCCGAACGCGATGGAGCAGCTCGAGCGCGGCGAAGTCGACCTGGTGATCCTGCCCAGGAAATTCACGTCCGACTTGCAACCGACCGAACTGCTGTTCGAAGACACCTATACGTGCATCGTCTGGAGCGGCAACGACGTCGTGGGCGAGACCCTGCCGCTGGACCAGTACATGGGCCTGGGCCACGTGTCTTCCCGCTTCGGCAATGCGATCGCCAGCTTCGAGCAGTGCTTCCTGAAAGAGAGCGGCTACGACCGGCGCATCGAGGTCACGACCACCAACTTTACGAGCATCCCGCACTTCGTGATCGGCACCAACCGGATCGCGACGATGCACACCCGCCTGGCGCATGCGCTGGCCCGCTATTACCCGATCCGCCTGGTCGCGCCGCCATTGCCCATCCCGACCGTGGACATGTGCATGCAATGGAACCGCTTCCTCGACCAGGATCCGGCGCACCTGTGGCTGCGCGCCCTGCTGGTCGAGGTGGCCAGCGCGGAGCCGGCCGGCGCCGCATCCGGCGCCCCGCCGCTCGCCGCGTCCCGGGAACGCGCGCGCCCGCGCCTGGCGGCCTGCGCCTGACACGGAAAGCGGGTCAGATGGTCGCCCGCTCGACGATCGTGAAGCCGATATCGCGCACCGGATCGGCAACCTGGCGTCCGGCGATCCGCTCCAGGATGAAGTGCGCGGCGGTCTCCCCGATCACGTTGCCGTCGATGCGCACCGTGGTCAGCGCCGGATGCACGTCGCGCGAGAATCCCTGGTCGCCCATCCCGATCACGCCCAGCCGGTCCGGAATCGCAATGCCCTGGGCCTGCGCCTCGTGGAGCACGCCCATGGCGAGCATGTCCGAGCTGCAGAACACGGCGTCGATATCGGGATGCTCGGCCAGCAGCGCCCGCAACCCGCTTCGTCCCAGTCCCACGGTGGTCGGCGCCGGCACATGGAAGGTCGGCACCTGGCCGCCCGGCCCGGCCATCTTCAGCGCCTGGGCAGTCTGGATGAATGCATTCGTGCGCTGGCGCGCGCGTTCGTCGCCGGCGCCGATGACGGCCACCCGGCGCCGTCCCCGCCCATGCAGGTAGGCGGCGACCGCGCTGCCGAGCTTGGTGTGCGAAAAACCCACCAGCATGTCGATCGGCGTCGGCGTGTAGTCCCAGGTCTCCACGACCGGGATGCCGCTTGCGATCAGCCGCCGCCTTGCCAGCGGGGAGCGCGACACGCCGGTCAGCACCACCCCATCGGCACGGCGCCCGATGATCGCTTCCAGCAGCTCGTCCTCGCGCGAATCCGCATAGCCGCTCTGCCCCAGCATCAGCTGGTAGCCGGCGGCGGCGAGCGCGTTGGTCAGGGCCTCGATCATCTCCGGGAACACCGGACTGGAAATGGTGGGAACCACCGCCGCCACCAGCCGGGTCTGGCGCGACGCCAGGCCGCCGGCCAGGATGTTCGGCACATAGCCCGTGCGCTCGACCGCGTCGCGCACGCGCGCCAGGATCTCCGGCGACACCGCGTCCGGGGTGTTCAGCGCGCGCGAGGCCGTGATCGGGGCCACCCCGGCCAGCTTGGCCACGTCGCGCAAGGTTAGGCCGCCGTGCCGGCGGCGGCGCCGCACGGTCTCCTGCGGCGCTGCGGTAGCACTTGGATTCTCGCTCATGGGAATGCTCAGGATGGGTACTTGGGCCCGTTCATCAGGAATGCCCCGCCCTGGTGCGTGAGCGTGATGTCCTCGGGATCCGACCAATCGGGCGTCTCCGGAATCAGGTGCGCGAACTCGCTCGAGCCCTGGGTCGGCCGGTAGGCCAGGTGGCGCGAGTGGCGGTCGTCCCACCAGCGGCCCGGATTGTCCGAGACGCCGAAGGCGATGGTGTGGCCCACGCGCGGCGTCACCAGCGAGCGGCGCAGCAGCTGCACCAGGTCGTCGAGCCCGAGCCAGGTGAGCATCTGGCGATAGGTGGTCGGCTCCGGGAAGCAGTAGCCGATGCGCAGGCATACCGTCTCGATGCCGAACCGGTCCCAGTAATAGCGCGACAGCTGTTCGCCGAAGACCTTCGATACGCCGTAGTAGCCGTCGGGCCGGGTCGGCATCGTGGCGTCGACGCTGTCGGTGGTCTTGTACATGCCCATCGTGTGGTTGGTGCTGGCAAACACCACGCGCCGGATGCCCAGCTTGTGCACCGCCTCGTACAGGTTGACCATCCCCAGGATGTTGCCCTGCATGATGGGCTCGAAGGCCTGCTCGGTCGAGACGCCGCCGAAGTGCAGGATGGCTTCCACCCCTTCGCACATCCGGAAGACCTGGTCGCGATTCGAGAGGTCGCACCGGACCACTTCTTCGCCGGGGCCGGCGGGTCCGATGTCCGCCATGTCGGCCAGGCGCACGATGTCGGCGAATTCATGGAGGCGTTCGCGCAGGCGCTGGCCGAGATTGCCCGCGGCGCCGGTGAACAGGATGCGTTTGAATGGTTTCGTCATCGGTCGAATGTCACAATAATAAAAATAATGATACTGCAGGCCGGTCGCGCTCAGGCGGCGAACGGGGTTTCCGCCAGGCCGCTCACTCCCGGCCGCACCAGCAGCACGGCGCCCGGGAAGCCGGCGGCATCCTTCGGGCCGGCCGGGCTTGCGGGATTGATCGAGGTGACCAGCAGCGTGTCGAGATCCGGGCCACCGAAGCTGCACATCGATGGCTTGGCCATGGGCAGCGCAATCTCGCGATCGAGCACGCCTTCCGGGGTAAAGCGCAACAGCAGGCCGGCGTCGTTGGCGGCGGTCCAGTAGCAGCTGTCGCTGTCGATCGCTGCCCCGTCCGGCCGGCCGGGATACCCGTTCATGTCGACGAACGGGCGGCGGCCATGCGGCATGCCGGCATCCACATCGTAGTCGAAGGCCCAGACCAGCTGGCGCGAAGGATGCGAATCGGACAGGTACATGGTGCGGCCATCCGGCGACCAGGCCAGGCCGTTCTGCGTGACCAGTTCCGACACGACCGGCGCCGACAATCCTTCGGCGGCGTCGTAGCGGTACAGCCGGCCGTCGGCGCGCGCCAGGGACATGTCCATGACCATGGTGCCGGCCCAGAAGCGTCCCTGGCGGTCGCAGCGACCGTCGTTGAAGCGCATGCCCGGTCCCAGTTCCGCCGGCGCGGCGAGCAGCTGCGCCGCCACCGCATCGTCCGCGCCCAGTTCCAGCCTGAACACGCCGCTTTCCATGCCGGCGATGAAGCCGCCGCCGCTGGCGACGGCGATGCAGGCGACCATCTCCGGCGTACTCCAGCAGCGCAGCGCCCCGCTGACGCCATCCAGGCGCCAGATCCGGCGGGCCGTGATGTCGACCCAATACCACGCGCTCTCCAGTGCGTTCCACACCGGGCTTTCGCCCACCGCGCAGTTGAGTGCGCCGATACGTTCGATCTCAGCCTGCATTTGCCAGCTCCGTGGGCAGGGTTGGGGCCTCCTGGGCCGGGACCAGCAGCTTGATCGCGCCCCAGGCCACCAGGTAGGCCGTCGCGCAGATGCTGAACATGATCATGTAGCCGGTCTGGATCCGGCCCAGCGCGCCGTAGTGGTCGAACAGTGCGCCGCCCAGCTTGGTCATCAGGACCGCGCCGATGCCGCCCGCCAGGCCGCCGACGCCGACCACCGAGGCCACGCTGTGCTTCGGGAACAGGTCCGAGGTCGTGGTGAACAGGTTGCAGGACCAGGCCTGGTGGGCCGAGGCGCCGATGCCGATCAGGATCACCGGCAGCCAGTAGCTGATGGCGCCCAGCGGCTGGGCCAGCAGCACCACCAGCGGGATCAGGGCAATGCGCAGCATCGCTTTCATGCGGGCGTCGAACGGGCGGTCGCCGCGCCTGATGAAGACCGAGGGCCACCAGCCGCCGGCGATGCTGCCGACCATGGTCATGCTGTACACCACCGTCAGCGGCAGGACCATCTCGGTGGCGCTGATGTGGTAGGTGCTGGACAGGTATTTCGGCAGCCAGAACAGGAAGAACCACCAGACGCCGTCGGTCAGGAACTTCCCGGCCGTGAAGGCCCAGGTCTGGCGCTGGCGCAGCAGCTCGGACCAGGAGGCCTTGCGTGCGGGCGCCGGCGTGGCTTGCGGCTCCTCGCCGGCGTCGCCCTGGATGTACGCGAGCTCGGCCTTGCCCAGGCGCCGCTGGCGCGCGGGCTCGTCGAACAGCACGCCCCAGAACACCATCCAGACCAGGCCGATGGCGCCGATCCAGATGAAGGCGGATTGCCAGCCCCACAGGACGGCCATGATCGGCACCGTGAGCGGCGCCAGGATCGCGCCGATGTTGGCGCCGGAATTGAAAATGCCGGTCGCGAAGGAGCGCTCGGACTTCGGGAAATACTCGGCGGTGGCCTTGATCGCCGCCGGGAAGTTGCCCGCTTCCCCGATCGCCAGGATGGCGCGCGCCACGATGAAGCCGGCGACCGAGACCGGCACCGCGGCCAGGCCGATGGTGGCGAACACGCTGTTGACGGCTTCGCCGAGCGTGATCGCATAGGCATGCGCGACCGCGCCGAGCGACCAGACCAGGATCGCCAGCTGGTAGGAATGCCTGGTGCCGAGGCGGTCCACGACGCGTCCGGCGAACAGCATCGAGATGGCGTAGATGAACTGGAAGGCGGCCGCGATGTTGGCGTAGTCGGTGTTCGACCAGCCGAATTCCTGCGACAGCATCGGGGCCAGCAGGCTGAGGACTTGCCGGTCGAGGTAGTTGATGGTGGTTGCGAAGAACAGGAGGGCGCAGATGGTCCACCTGTAGTTGCCGATAGCATTGCGTGTCATGGTCGGGCCTGTTCCTTGTATGTGTGCTGACATGCTTCAGCGGCGGCCGGCGTTTCCACGCCGGCCGCCGCAGGTACTTTCCTTCCCTGCCCTTAGTCGAAGCTGACGCGCAGGCCCAGCTTGTAGGTGCGTCCCATCAGGTCGTAGTAGGCATTGTTGTTGGCGGGATTGGGCGGATCGCGGTCGAAGGCGTTATCGACCGTGAAGAACAGCTCGCGCCGGCCATTGGTGCCGAAGTCGTAGCTGGCGCCCAGGTTCACGTAGGTCATCGACGGGATCATGTTGTTGTCGATGCTGTTGCCCAGGGTCGGGCTGTAGGCAGGATCGTCAGGTCCGATGAAGCCGTTGTTCTGGTGGCTGCGGCTGATATGGCGCACCTGGACGTTGGCCATCAGGCGCTTCAGGCGGTAGCTGAGCGAGGCGTTGGCCGTCCATTTCGGCAGCCCGGCCGGACCGCCAAAGCCTGCACCAGTCTGCCCCGCACGATTGATCCCCTCCGGGAACAAGGCCGAGATATCGGTCGAGGTCCAGTATTCGAACGTCCGGGTGGCCTGCAGGTTCAGGTTCAGGGTGCCCGCCAGGTTCCCGTTCAGTTCCTTCATCGGCTGGGTATAGGACGCCTGCAGGTCGACGCCGTCGGTGCGGAAGCTGGCCACGTTGGCGGAGTTGCTGGCGACACGGGTGATCGCGCCGCGTACCGGATCGTTGTTGGCGAAGGTGATCTGCGAGCAGTACGGCGAGGACGGGTTCAGCACGCCGCCGGCCAGGCAGCTGTCGACCACGGCCTGGGCCGCACTGGTGCCGATCGCGTCGTTGATGCGGATGCGGTAGTAATCCGCCGACATGCTCAGGCGCTTCAGCGAGCTGGGCTGGAAGACCACGCCGAACGTGGTGGTGTTGGAGATTTCCGGCTTCAGGTCGGCGTTGCCGCCTGCGGTGCCCTGCGTGTTATAGCTGTTGTTGAAGGCCGCACGCGGGTCGCGCACGGTTGGCAGCGGGACCGCCGGCGTGGTCGGGGTGTACAGCTCACCGAGGTTAGGCGCCCGGATATCGCGCGAACGGGTGCCGCGCAGGCGGAAATCCGCCATCGGTTCCCAGCTCAGGCCGCCTTTCCACGTGGTCACCCCACCCGAGGTGCTGTAATCGGTGCGGCGCACCGCGGCATTGAAGTCCAGCGACTTGGCCAGCATCAGATGCCTGGCCAGCGGGACGATGGTTTCCAGATAGGCTTCCTTCACGTTGTAGCTCGCGTGCGGCTGTGCCACAGGCGCGCGCGCCGACCAGCCGCCTGCCTGGGAGATCGGATCCACGGTCGTTTCGAGTTCCTCCTTGCGGAAGTCCAGGCCGGTACCGACCGAGACCGGGCCAGCCCAGGTCGAGAGCGGTTCACCCTGCAGGCTGAACGATGCTTCGTGCAGCTTGCTGATCGTCTGCGAGCTGGCAGTGCCGAAGATGTAGGCATAGGCAGCCTCGGAGCCGCTGGCCCGGCCCAGGATGTTGACCGGGGAGCAGCCATTGCCCGGCGTCGTCAGCGTGGAGCGGCAGACGACCGAGCCCAGCGGCAGTCCCGACGTGCCCACGTTGGCGGCCGTCACCTGCACGGCGTCGATGGCACGCATGAAATTGGGATTGTTGTGGACCTTGCTGATGTCGTAATCGACGACGCTCTTGCCGCTCTGGACATAGGCATCCCACTTCCAGCTGCCGCCGGCGTTGCCGCGCACACCGGCGAGCAGGCGGGACGTGGTGGCGCGGGTATCGATCACGGAAGGGCCGAAATCATTGCCCATGTAACCGATCGCCAGGCCGCTGTCGGTGAGCAGCGCGCGCTGCGCATCGGTCAGTGCGTTGTTCAGGTAATAGTTATCTCGCCTGAACGTCAAGGCCGGCCCCATGCCGCCGCCATCGCGCCGTTGCGGACCGATATTCGTCGAGTGCAGCCTTGCGTACAGCGGCTCGACATAGGCCGTCACGTTATCGCTCAGCTTGTAGGTGACATGGCTGAGGAAGTTAGCGCGCTCGATAGCCGCACGCAATTGCTGGTAGTTCAAGGCGTTGGTGCCGCCCGCCATGAACGACACACCCGGGAACTGGCCGTAGTCGAAGGGCGCAGTGGTGGTGGAGCCATTGGCGTTCGGCACGAAGGTCAGCCCGCGCAGTGCGGCGGGATTGCTGTTCGACTGGCTGATCAATCCACCCGGCGCGATATTCGCGAACCTCGCATTCGGCCGGATCACGTTGGCCGCCACACCGGCCGGGCGTGGATTTGGCACCGCCAGCACCTCCCAGCTGTTCGCGCCCCAGGCACGCTTGGTGTTGAAGATGTCGGTGCCGTCATTGTCGTTGTATTCCGCGCCGGCCACGATATGGCCCCGGCCACCGGCGAACGAGGTGCCGCCGGTCACACTGACGAACTTGTCGCGCGCATCGTGGTAGCGGGTCTGGCCGCCCTGCACGGTCGCCTTGACGCCCTCCATCGCGTCGTCGATCACCATGTTGACCACGCCGGCGACCGCGTCCGAGCCGTAGGCTGCCGATGCGCCGCCGGTGACCACGTCGACATTCCGCAGGATACCGGTCGGGACGATGCTCAGGTCGGTCGTGCCGCTGGTCCTCGAATCCGGGAAGATGGTCTTGGGCAGGCGCGCGCGGTTCAGCAGCACCATGGTGCGCACCGGCGTGAGGCCGCGCAGGTTGGCCAGGATCGAACCGTTGTTGCCGATACCGCCGGATGAAGGCGTGTTGGAAGCGCGGAAGGCCGGCATCTCATTGAGGAGGTCGCCGATATTGACGGTGGCGCGCTGCTCCAGGGTCGCCGCGCCCACGGTCGTGGTCGGGGTGGGCGCCGCATAGCCGGCGCGATCGATACGCGATGCGGAAACGACCACGGACTGCATCGGCACAGGGGCCGGGGCTGCACTCTCGGCCGGCGTCAGTGCCGGCGCCGGTGCCGCGGATGCGGCGCCGTCGGCCGGGGCCTCGACTGGCGCCGCCGGGACGGCGTTGTCCGTTTGCGCATGAACCGGCGCGGCCAGCGCCAGCATGCCGAGCGCCGCCAGGGCGGAATGGATGGCGATGACGGAACACTTCACTGCCGGGCGGGACGAATGACCTTGCATGTTTTCTCCTCCAATAGCACTGCTGTTTTAAATTCTTTGGTGTGCGGAGCTGGGTGTATCAGCGCGCGCAGTCGGTACGAGGAAATCCAGTGAGCGGGATCGACTTCACGATTTCGGCGGTACCGGTACCATCACCGGATTGAAGAGATGCTATTCCCCTGGGCAAGCATGTGTCCAATCGATAAATCGGATTCGGAGGATTGGAGAATCAGATACATGGCTGCCGGGTTTCTGTTGTAAGCCGCGGGTAGCAATGCGTCCAGCGCCAGGGCGCCCGCGCCGGCAGCAGGAGCATGGTGGTAGCGGTACCGCAAGTGCCGACGGACCTTGGTGAGCGGAGCTCTAGTTTCCGCAGCAAACGGGGAATCGTGCGAAATAGCAACAGCTATTGAACGCATGTGGACGGTGCCGGCGACCGTCCAGCGATGGAGGGGTGTGCGGAGGAGCCGGCAACAGGCTTGCCGGCTTCCCGGGTCATGCGTCAGCGCGGATGCACGCTGAACGAGGACAGGATCGCCTCGCCTGCTTTCGGAACGAATGCGAATTTGCCCTTGCCGTCGGTGACGCGCAAGGAAACGCTGCGCTCGACCGCCTTCAGGCTGCCGGCGACCGCTGCGAGGTCCAGATCCGCCAGCGCGACGCTGCCCTGGACCAGGACGTCGAACACCCGCTTGCCCAGCGGCTGCCCGTCGACCGGCTCGACGAAGCGCAGGGTCAGGACATACTCGCCATTGGGCAGCGGCAGCTCGTAGGCGAAGCGGCCGCTGCGGTAGGCCAGGTACATCTTCTGGTCGGCGGCGCCGGCCACCACTTTCGGCGGCGGCGGATTGCGGCGCACCGGCTCGTTCAGCAGCCTGCCCTCGCCGCCGCTGAAGAAATTGTCCGAACCGTAGAGCCCGGCGCTAGTGTCCGTCACCCCCAGCTGGCCCGCAAGGACCCGGTAGACGCCCGGTCCGTCCGCGCGCCGCCATACCGCGCGGTCGCGCAGCTGCCGGCCGTCCAGCGATGCCTGCACGACCATCTCGTTGTCGCCCTGGGCCAGCACGACCTTGGGCCACAGGCAGATCCGCTCGACGCAGTCGACGCTGCCCAGGTCCCGGCCATTGACGGACAGGCGCGCCTTCGGGGCATTGCTGTAGGCCTTGACATCGGCCACCGGGCTGGCCCGGTCGAGGTAGCGGTGTCCGGCCAGGTAGATCATCGGTTCCGGGTTCCAGTGGGCCTTGTAGAAATAGAAGGATTCCTTCTTCACGCTGCGGTCGAAGCTGACGATGCCCTTGTCGTTGGTGTCGACCAGGTCCCCTTCCATGCGGATCGCGGTGCCGAAATCGAACATGTTCCACAGCCAGCTCCCCCACAAATAAGGCTTGTCGCGCAGCTGGAGCCAGGTCTGTTCGTGGATGTACGACTGGAAGCCTTCCGGGTGGGGACGCCCGCCCGCGATGACCGGGCCGCCAAGGGGATTGTCGGTATGCTGGGACAGGGCCCCGCCGGCGCCGTACTCGGTGACGCTGATCGCCTTGTCCGGGTAGAACGCATGCACCTCGTCGAGATAGGCGCCCAGGTCCGACACCTTCGCGTAATACCAGCCGAAGTACACGTTGACGCCGAAGACGTCGACCGCCTGCGGAGGTGAATCGAGGCCCTTCCCCGGCGTGGTCGGCATCAGGGAGCCCGGCAGCGTTCCGCAGCAGCTCGCCAGTACCGGAGGCCGCGAAGGATCTTCTTCGCGCGACAGCCTGGCCAGCCTCTCGAGCAGGGGCACGGTCGGCGGCTTGGGATTCATCCAGACGTTGCCGATGTTCGGTTCGTTCGCGATCGACCAGACGGCGACCGACGGATGATTGAAGTTCTGGCGGATCAGTTCGCGCAGGTGCTGTTCCGCATTCGCGATGAAGCCTGGCGTCGCGGCCGGTTCGCCATAGGGCGCCGACAACAGGACCAGGGGCACTTCCGCCCAGACCACCAGTCCCATCCGGTCGGCCAGGTCGTAGTCCGCCTGGGCGTGCTGGTAATGCGCCAGCCGCACGGTATTGGCGCCGATGTCCTTGATGATGGCGTAATCGCGCTCCAGTTCCTCCTGCGTGGCAGCCCATCCATTGGCGCCGGTCTCCTGGTGACGGTTGACGCCACGCAGCACCAGCGGCTTGCCGTTCAGGAAAAAGCCCTTGTCGGGATCGAAGCGCATCGTGCGGATGCCGATATTCTGGGCGACCGTGTCCAGCGCGCCGGCGCCGGACAGCACCTCCACCTGCAGCCTGTACAGGTAGGGGTCGGCCACGCCGTTCCACAGGCGCGGCCTGGCCACGTCGAGGATGGTCTGGACGTCGCGCTGCGCCGCCACCGCCAGCGAGAGCGGCCGGGTTGTCGAGGCGACGACCGTCCCCTTGGCATCGACCAGCGAGGTGCGGATCCTCACCGACTGCGCGGCGCCGGCGTCGTTGCGCACCTTCGCCACCACCTCCACGCGGGCGCGGGCGGCGTCCAGCGCCACGGTGCGCGCATACACCCCCGGCCCGCCATGGTCGGCCAGGTCGATGTGCACGGGGGCGGTCGTCACCAGCGATACCTTGCGATACAGGCCGCCATACATGAACCAGTCGCCGCCCATCGGCAGCGTCTCGGCGGTGACGGAGCCCCTGGTCTCCGGCGCCGTGTTATCGGTACGCACGACCAGCAGGTTGTCGCCGGGGCGGATCGCATCGCTGACGTCGAAGCGGAATCCCGACACACCGCCGGAGTGGCGTCCCAGCAGGACGCCGTTGAGCCAGACATCGCTGACGATGCTGGCGCCGTCGAACTGCAGCCAGGTCCGGCGCGGCTTCGCCGTCCAGGCGTCGGCACGGAACCTCAGGCGATACCATCCCTTCCCCCGGCGGTCGTTGGCGTCAGGCGTCTTCGTCGCATGGCCGCCGATCCTGTTCCAGGTGTGCGGAAGAGTCACGACCTGCCAGTGGCGGTCGTCGGAGTGCTCGGTGTGCCCGTCGCCGAATGCGAAGCGCCAGTCCTTGTCCAGCGAGGTCTCGGTGCGTCCGCTGCCGGCCGCAGGGGACGCATGGGCGCCGGCGCCAAGCAGCATGACGGCCGCCAGCGACGCGGCGACCAGATGAACCAAGCCTTGAACACTCATCTATATTTTCCTGGGTATATATGCCGGTCAGGGTTGACCGAGAATCCGCTGCAGGTAGTGCAGGCTGGTAGCGATACTGGCCATGGGATCGGCGGGGAAATCATGCTCGACGTAGTAGTGCGCCATGCCGGCGGTCTTCGCGTGATCGAAGATGGAGCGGAAATCGATGATGCCCTGCCCCAGCGGCAAAGGAGCGAGCCGCTTGTCGTCGATATCCTTGACGTGCCACAGGCCGAAGCGGCCCGGGTATCGCTGGAACAGGACGACCGGATCGACTCCGGCCTTGACGGCCCAGGCGATGTCCAGCTCCATGGTGAGGTGATCGGGACTGGTTCCCTTCAGGATCATCTCGTACGGCGTCGTACCGCCCAGCGGCCTGAACTCGGTCTCGTGGTTATGCAGCGAGAGCATGAGGCCCGCCTTCTTGCAGGCCTCGCCGGCCCGGTTCAACAACGCGATGGACGCGTCGACCTCCTTGAGCGTCGCGGTCGGCACACCGGCGCACACCAGGTAGCGCGGACCGCCATCGGCGACGTAGTCGATGATCTCCTGCATGTTATCGCGGAGGTTGAGGGCCCTGGCGAATACCCTGGGCTTGCCGCTGGCGTCGAGGAACGGCTTGGCCGCCGGATCGATCCTGCGCGGCTCACCCGGAACGTGATGCGACGACCAGGTCATGCCGAGCTCGCCCACCATCGCGGCAAACGCGCGCGGCGTCATGCCGTACATCCCCGCCTGCTTGCTGTACGAGGATTGAAGATCGCGATAGCCGAGCTGCGCGACCTTCCGCAGCGTGCCTTGCACGTCCGCATCGAGCACGTCGAACAGCGTGAACAGCTGGAGTCCGAACCCGTGGCCCGCAGGGCCGGCCTTGTGCGCCTGTGCGAAGGCCAGCGCCCCGAGGGCGCCCAGCAGGGCGGCCTGTCCCGAGGCGCAAAGGAATTTTCTTCGGTCAACCATATGGGCTCGGCTTCTCAATAGCTCAGGCCGAAGCCATAGGGGAACAGGGTGTCCGCCGCGGGATAGCCAGGCACGTCCGACTGCTTGTTGACGATGGCCTCGAGATTCTTCGCCAGCGCGAACGGCAGCTTGCCCTGGGGCTTGAATTTGCCGCTGACGACTTCGAGCAAGGCGACGTCGCTGACACCGAAGGTGCCCAGCAAGGCGCCCGCATTCCGGAAGCCGCTGGCCTCGTCCAGCACATAGGGCTGGCGGAAATAGATCGCCAGGACAGTACGCTCCGCGCCCACTTCACGCATCACCGCCTGGATATCCGCCAGCGACGGCGAGATCTGCCAGGACTGGGAGGCCGCCATGGTGGTGAAGGACAGGTTGCTGACTTCCCACGGGAAGGGTCCGCCGAACAGCAGCCCGAGATCGTCGACGCACTTCGGATTCTGCTCCGGGAAGCTGTTGCATGGATCTTCAAAGCCCCAGGGCTTGCCGGTGCGCGGGTTCAGCCTGGCCGTGTCCGCTCCCATCTGCCTGGTGCGGTAAGCAAGCGTGGACTTCATCGGGTTGGTCACCTGGACCCGGATGATGGCCGCGTCATGCCCGGCCGCGCTGGCGCGCGATCCCGGCGCGGTGTAGTTGCCGTCGGTGACCTGGTAGCCGTAGGCTTCGACGTCGGCCTTGCCCATCCCCATCGTATAGACGCGCTTGCCCGGCGCCAGCGGCAGCAGGCGGCTCGGGCTCTGTTCGCGGTTCTGCAGCAGCACGATGGACTGCTTCTGCACCTGCAGCCCGGCGGCGCGGTGCCCGGCATTGCCGACCACGCTGTCGACCTGGTCGGCGTCCACGTAGGGATTCTCGAACAGTCCGAGCCTGAACTGCGCCAGCAGCAGGCGGCGGGCGGCTTCGTCCACGCGTTCCTGCCTGACCAGTCCGCGTTCGACGAGGCCGGTGACGACCTGGTTGTCATTGAATCCGGACAGCACATCGACGCCCGCGTTGACGGCCGTGGCCGCCCGTTCGGCGACCGTCTTGCCTTCCAGCCCCCAGGCGCGCTCGTTGATGATGCCGGTATCGGAATTCACGTAGCCCTTGTAACCGAGCTTGTCGCGCAGCAGGTCGGTGACGATTTGCCTGCTGAACGCGAAACCGATCTGGTCGTAGGTCACACCCTCGTAGGTCACGTTGATCGGCACGCCGTAGTAAGGCATGATCGCCTCGACGCCGGCGTCGATCGCCGCCTTGAACGGCTTGAGGTGGTAGCCGAAGTTCCCGCCCGGGTACACCTGCTGCTTGCCGAAGGAGTAGTGCGGATCCAGTCCCTGTTCCTGCGGGCCGCCGCCCGGGAAGTGCTTCATGGTCAGGGCGACCGAGGACCGCGGATTCAGGGGCCCGCCCTGCAGCCCGCCCACCAGTGCGCGCATGATGTCCGCATTCAGGTCGGCATTCTCGGTGAACGCTTCCGAGATCCGGTACCAGCGCGGCTCGGTGGCGAGATCGGCCATGTAGCCGTACACGCCGCGCAGGCCGACCGAACGGAACTCCGTCCCCATCACCTCGGTCAGGGCGCGGATCGGCGACATGTCGCCGGTGCCCAGGGCCGCCGCCGCCATGCCCGCCTCGCGGGGGAATTCGGTGAAGGCGCCGGCGCCTCCCGAGATGCCGAAGCGCGGATCGTTGTTGTAGTGGTTGCGCTGGTTGTCCTTGAACAGCACGGGGATGCCCAGGGATTCCGCCTCCGCCAGGCCCTGCACCCCGTTCTGGAATTCGGCAAACTGGCGCGGGGTGACGGTGAAGCCGCCGCGTCCCGCCTTGACGCTGCCGTCGCAGGCATCCGGCCTGGCGCTGGCGACGTTGCGCAGGATGAAGCGCGTCATCTTCTGGGTCTGGACGAACTTGCCGGCCTCGGTCGACGCCAGGTCGCCGGCGCAGCCCGCGTTCAGGGTGTCGATCAGCATCATGCCGGCCTTCTGCTCCTTCGTCATGCGCGGCAGCAGGTCGGCCACGCGCTGCTCGGCCGGGAGGCGCCAGTCCTCATAGGCATCGAGGCGGCCGTTGCCGTTGGCGTCGCGAAAGCGGTAGCCGCCCACGTCCAGGACGGTCTTGCTGCGCACCCCGATGGCTGGCTGCTCGAGTTGCTGGACGGGGCCGCGGGCGGCGCAGCCGCTCAGTACCGGCAGTGCGGCACAGGCCACCGCCAGGGCGATGGTGCGGGGACGCAGGCAAAACAATTCCATTGGATCTCCTCCGGCAGGCGATCGCCTGTCTGTTATTTTCAGTAAGCTGATACACGCGCGACGAAGGTCCAGCCCTGTCACGGGCGCATGTACAAGTGCAGGCATCCTAGCTTCAACAAGCATGCTTGTCTAACCTACATTTTCGACATCAGGTATCCACAAATCCGATGTCTGGTACGAATACTGTTCACCACGCACGGCATGCCTCACAATGCGCAGGATGGTCATTTTTTAGAGAGACGAACACATGGGACAAACACCCCACAAGATTCAATGCCGCTGCGGCCAGCTCGAAGGCGAACTGACGTCCACCGTGGGCGCGATGCACCTCGCCTGTTACTGCCGGGACTGCCAAGCCTATGCGCATGCGCTGGGCAATCCCGGGCAGGTACTCGATGAACTGGGCGGCACGGACGTCATCGCCACGCTGCAGCATCGCCTGCGCTTCACGAAAGGCGCGGACTCGCTCGCCTGCCTGATGCTGTCCAGGCAGGGCGTCCTGCGCTGGTACGCCAGCTGCTGCAATACGCCGATCGGCAACACGGCGCGCGATCCCAGGCTGTCGTATATCGGGCTCGTGCACACCTGCATGGGCATGCCGGCCGCCGACCTGGACAAGGAGTTCGGAACGAATCGCGTCGTGGTGAACAAGAAGGATGCCAGGAAGCCCAAGCGCGACGCCAGCTCGGCGAGCGCGCTGTTCGCCATCTGGCGCATCATCGGTTCGGTCGTGTGGGCGCGCCTGAACGGGAGCTGGAAGAAGAGCCCGTTCTTCCAGCCCGGCAGCACCAGGCCCGTGGCGGCGCCGCGGGTACTGAGCCAGGAAGAGCGGGAACAGGCCTACGAGGCCGTCTTGCCCGCGAAGTAATCCCCTACTCGGGCTGGCCGCTGGCGAGCGGCCAGGTCGTTTCGATCAGATCGTACAGCTTGCGCGCGGACGGGGACAGTTCCCGTCCGTGCCGGCGAATCAGGCCCACATTCCGGTCCACCGTCGGCTCGACCAGCTCCACCTTCGCCAGGGTCGCATGCTCGCCCTGCGGCATGGACAGGCGCGGCACGACCGCGACCCCCAGCCCCGCTTCCACCAGGCCCAGCAGGGTCGAGACGTGCTTCGCCTCGAAGCACCAGCTTGGCCGGACGTTGGAGTTGGCCAGCGCCAGGTCGACCACCAGCCGGTTGCCGCTGCTCTTGTCGACCGTCATGAAGTCGTACTTCGCCAGTTCCGCCCAGGTGACCTGCTGCCGGCTGGCCAGCGGGTGGTCGCGGTGGCATGCCACGACAAAGGGTTCCTTCAGGATGACCTGGAAGGCGATCTCGGGCTCCTGGGTGCCGATGAAGTTGATCCCGAAATCCGCCTCTCCCCGCGCCACGCTCTCCAGCACGGCGTTGGCGCTGTCGTCGATGATCCGGACCCGGATGCGCGGATACTGCTCGTGGAAATGGCGCAGCACCTTGGGCAGGAAGTAATACACCGCCGACGGCACGCAGGCGATGACCACCTCGCCCAGCTGCGACGCCGCCACCGCCTGCATGCTCAGCAGGGAATTCTCCAGGTCGTCCAGCAGGCTGCGCGCCTTGTGCGAAAAATCCCGTCCCACCGCGGTCAGGTTGACGCTGCGCGTGGTGCGCTCGAACAGCCGGACCCCGAGCGCCAGCTCGAGCTTCTCGATCCGGCGGCTGAGCGCCGGCTGCGACAGGTGGATCGAATCCGCCGCCGCCCGGAAACTGTTCAGTTCAGCCACCGCCACGAACGCGCGCAGGTCGGCGAGATCGAAATTCATGTTCATGACGCATCAATCCCAAGGAAATTTGCAATATACAAATCAATACGGTAGCGCGAAACTGACTCCATTGCAAGCAGGCGAACACGCCGCACGAACACCACAGGGAGACGACGATGGACCTGAAAGAATGGATCGGCACCAGCGAAACCGTGACCGACACCTTGACCGCGACGCCCTATGCCGCGCTGGCGGCGACGCTCGACCGCCCGGCGGAACGGCCGCAACCCGGCACCGCGCTGCCGGCGCTGTGGCACTGGCTGTACTTCCTGCCCCTGTACCGGCAGTCCGAGGTCGGTGCGGACGGGCACGCGAAGCGCGGCGCCTTCCTGCCGCCGGTCACCCTGCCGCGCCGCATGTGGGCGGGCAGCCAGTTCAGCTTCCACGCGCCCTTGCATATCGGCGACGAGGTCACCCGCACCTCGACCATCGACAATGTCACCGACAAGGAAGGCCGGACCGGCAAGCTGGTATTCGTCAAGGTGAAGCACGAGATCCGCCGCCGCGGCGAGGACCAGGTCGCGCTGACCGAATTCCATGACATCGTCTACCGCGATGCCGTCCAGCCGGGCGCAGCCGAACCGGCACCCACCGCAGCACCGCTCGACGCCCAGTGGGAACGCAAGGTGGTGCCCGACGACGTGCTGCTGTTCCGCTACTCCGCCCTGACCTTCAACGGCCACCGCATCCATTACGACCGCCGCTACGTGACCGAGGTCGAAGGCTATCCGGGCCTGATCGTGCATGGCCCGCTGGTCGCCACCCTGCTGCTCGACCTGCTGCGCGAACACCTGCCCGATTCCGTCGTGGCCAGCTTCGAGTTCCGTGCGCTGCGCCCGGTGTTCGACATCCACCATTTCTTCGTCTGCGCAGAGCAGCTCGCCGATGGCAGCGTTCACCTGTGGGCCAGGGACCACCAGGGCTGGCTGACGATGGATGCCCGCGCCACCCTGCAGGCCGCGGCCGGGAGTGCAGCATGAGGCCGCTCGAAGGGATCACCGTCGTCACGCTCGAACATGCGATCGCCGCCCCGTTCGCGACCCGCCAGCTGGCCGATCTCGGCGCCCGCGTCATCAAGGTCGAACGTCCCGGCGTGGGCGACTTTGCGCGCGGCTACGACGAACGGGTGCGCGGCATGGCGTCGCACTTCGTCTGGACCAACCGTTCCAAGGAAAGCCTCACGCTGGACGTCAAGCATCCCGAAGCGCAAGTCATCCTGCGGCGCCTGATCATGGAACAGGCCGACGTCGTGGTGCAGAACCTGGCGCCGGGCGCCGCGGCGCGCCTGGGCCTGTCGTATGCGGCCCTGTCCGAGGCCAAGCCCGGGCTGATCGTGTGCGACATTTCCGGCTACGGCAGCGACGGCCCCTACCGCGACAAGAAGGCCTACGACCTCCTGATCCAGAGCGAAGCGGGATTCGTGTCGGTGACGGGCAGCGCCGACGAACCGGCCAAGGCGGGTCCGTCGATCGCCGATATTTCGGCCGGCATGTACGCCTACACCAACATCCTGGCCGCCCTGCTCCAGCGCGCCAAGACCGGCCGCGGCCGGCACATCGACATCTCGATGCTCGAATCGCTGGTCGAGTGGACCAGCTACCCGCTGTACTACGCCTTCGACGGCGCCCCGCCGCCGCCACGGACCGGCGCCAGCCACGCGACGATCTATCCCTACGGTCCCTTCCCTGCAGGCGACGGGAAGACCGTCATGCTGGGCCTGCAGAACGAACGCGAGTGGGCGCTCTTTTGCGAGAAGGTCTTGCGGGCGCCGGAACTCGCGGCTGATCCGCGCTTTGCCAGCAACTCGAAACGCAACGCCGCCCGGCTTGAATTGCGCGCACTGATCGTCGACGCCTTTGCCGCGCTGACGGCAGCCGACGTCGTCGCACGGCTGGATGAGGCGCAGATCGCCAACGCCAATGTCAACACGATGAGCGAAGTATGGGCGCACCCGCAGCTGGCGGCGCGCGGCCGCTGGACCGAAGTCGCCTCCCCGGTCGGTAACATCCCGGCCCTGCTGCCTCCCGGTTCGTGGGAAGAGCAGGCGCCGCGCATGGATGCCGTGCCGGCGCTGGGGCAGCATACCGATGCGATCCTGGCCGAACTCGGCTACGAGGCCGGCCGCATCGCCCGGCTGCGCGAGGAGAAGGCGCTATGAACACCGACACCCCACAGGTCGCACGCAGCTACCTGTTCGTCCCGGGCAACCGTCCCGACCGCTACGCCAGGGCCTTCGCATCCGGCGCCGACGCCGTCGTCATCGATCTCGAAGACGCGGTCGCCCCGGAGCGGAAGGAAGCGGCGCGCACGGCGCTCGCGGCCTGGGGCGCCGGAGAGCAGGGACATGGCGCGCAACTCGTCGTGCGCATCAATGACGATGCCAGCGCATGGTTCGACGCCGACCTGGCGCTGCTGCGCACCCTCGGTCCCTGCGCCGTGATGCTGCCCAAGGCCGAATCGGGCAGCCAACTGGAACGCATCGCCGCACTGCTTCCCGCCGCGAGCGTGATTGCCTTGATCGAGTCGGCTGCCGGCCTGCTCGAAGTCGACGCCATCGCCAAGGCGCCATGCGTGCAGCGCCTGGCTTTCGGTACGCTCGACTATGCGCTCGATCTCGGCTTGACCGACGATCCGCGCGGCCTGCTGTATCCGGCCAGCCGTATCGCCCTCGCCTCGCGGGTCGCCGGACTCCCGTCCCCGATCGCCGGCATCACGCCCGCATTCAATGACGATGCCGCGCTGCGCAGCGACTTCGAGCTGGCGAGAAGCTGCGGCTTCGGCGCAAAGATGTGCATCCACCCGCGCCAGATCGACACCGTCCACGCGATGCTGGCGCCCACCCCGCAGCAGATCGACTGGGCCAGGCGCGTCCTCGCCGCCGCACAGTCAGGCTCGGGGGCAGTCCAGGTCGACGGAAAGATGGTCGACCGCCCGGTCCTGCTCAGGGCCAGCGCCATGCTGAACCAGCCGCCAGCCACACCTTACTAATCGAATCAGGAGACCCATCATGCCCGCAACCATTGTCGACTCAGCTATTTTCGGAAACATCTTCAGCACCGCAGCGATGCGCCAGATCTGGTCGGACGAGAACCGCACCCGCAAATACCTGGACATCGAAGCCGCGCTGGCCCGCGTCCAGGGACGCCTCGGCATCATTCCGCAGGAAGCCGCCGAGGAAATCGTCAAGAACTGCGTGCTCGACAAGATCGATATGGCGAAACTGGCCGAGCAGACCCAGCGCATCGGCTACCCGATCCTGGGCGTGGTCTCGCAGATCAATGCGCTGTGCCGCGACAAGCTGGGCGAATACTGCCACTGGGGCGCCACGACCCAGGACATCACCGATACCGCCACCGTGCTGCAGATCCGCGAAGCGCTCGACCTGGTCGACGGCGAACTGGCCGCCATCTCGGCCGCGATGGCCGACCTGGCGGCGCGCCACCGCGACACCCCGATGATCGGGCGCAGCAACCTGCAGCAGGCGGTCCCGATCACCTTCGGCTACAAGGTCGCCGGCCTGCTGAGCGCCATCGAGCGCCACCGCGAGCGCCTGGCGCAGCTGCGTCCGCGCGTGCTGGTCGGCGAATTCGCCGGCGCCTCGGGCACGCTCGCTTCCCTCTCCGAGGGTGGACTCGAGACCCAGGCCGGCCTGATGCAGGAACTGGGACTCGGCCAGCCCGACATCGCCTGGCACACCATTCGCGACAATATCGCCGAAGTCGGCTGCTTCCTCGGCCTGGTGACCGGCACCCTGGGCAAGTTCTCGACCGACGTCAAGCTGATGATGCAGACCGAAGTCGGCGAAGTGTACGAGCCCTTCGCGCACGGCCGCGGCTCGAGCAGCACCATGCCGCAGAAGCGCAACCCGATTTCGTCCTGCTACATCCACGCCTGCATCAGCGTCGTGCGCCAGCACGTCGCCGCCCTGCTCGACGCCAATGTCGCCGACCACGAACGCTCGACCGGGCCATGGGAGATCGAGTGGATCGTCCTGCCGGAGATGTTCTGCCTGGCCGCGGGCGCGCTGGCCCAGTCGCGCTTCGTCCTGGAAGGCCTGGAAGTGGACCAGGGCCGCATGCGCGCCAACCTCGACCTCACCAATGGCCTGGTGGTGTCCGAGGCCGTGATGATGGGGCTCGGCCCCTACCTCGGGCGCGAATATGCGCACGACCTGGTGTACGACATCTGCCGGGTCGCGATCAGGGACGAGCGCCCGCTGCTCGACCTGCTGGTCGAGAACGCGGAAATCTCCCGGCACCTGGACCGGGCGGCGCTGGCCTCCCTGTGCGATCCCGCCAACTACCTCGGCCTGTCGGGCGAGATGGTCGACCGGGTCCTGCGCAGCCGCGCCAGGCGCGCCGACCTGAGCTGACAAGCCACGCCGGTCCGGGCTCGATGATGCATCAGTAGCCCGGACCTCTCCCAGGTATTTCATTGCGCGCCACGTGCAAGGACCCCTTGCATCCGTACCTCGAGCATCACCCCGGTATTCATAACGATAAACGGAGACATCCCATGAACAAATCCCCATTCGGGCTGGCAGTGCTGGCCCTGTTCTCGACAGGCGCCCTGGCGCAGGCCAACGTGTCCGTCTACGGCATCGTCGACGCCGGCGTCGTGCGGGAAAGCGGCGGCCCGGCCGGCCCCGTGACCAATATCAGCAGCGGCATCGCGTCCGGATCGCGCCTGGGCTTCAAGGGCAAGGAGGATCTCGGCGGCGGCCTGGCCGCCGTGTTCCAGATCGAGAGCGGCTTCAATGCCGATACCGGCGCCTCCGGCCAGGGCGGCGTGCTGTTCGGGCGCCAGGCCTTCGTGGGCTTGAGCGGCAAGTTCGGCGCCGTCACCCTCGGACGCCAGTACACGCCCTACTACAAGACCCTGCGCGACATCGGCGATCCGTTCGGCGCGGTCAGCCTGGCCGGCCGCTCCGGCAACCTGTTCGCCACGAATACCCGCGCCAACAACATGGTCGAGTACGTGAGCCCGGCTCTCGCCGGCGTGCGTGTCGATCTCGCCTACGCCCCCGGCGAAGTCGCCGGCGACAGTACCAGGAGCCGGCAGCTGGGCGGATCGGTCGGCTATGCCGGCGGGCCCTTGACCATCCAGCTGGCCCATCACCGGATCGAGAACGCCACCGCGACCGACACCACCAGGAATACGCTGGTATCCGCACACTACAAGTTCAAGCCGGTCACGGTCTACGCGTCCTATGCACTCAACAAGGGCCCAGGGCTGGCGGACAGCAAGGACATGCTGGCCGGCGTGGCCGTCCCGTTCGGCGCCAACAAGCTGCTGCTCTCGCACGTGCGCCATGACGATGAAACGGCGGCCAACAACGATGCGTCCCAGTGGGGTATCGCCTACCACGTGCAGCTGTCCAAGCGGACCGACATCTACGCCGCCTACGCCGTGATCGACAACCGCAACGGCGCCGCCTTCAAGGTCGGCAACGCCACCGACACCGGCACCGGCGACAAGGCCTTCAACCTCGGCGTCCGCCACAACTTCTAAGCGACTCGACCATCATGAGCAAAATCCTTCCCTGTGTACTGATGCGCGCCGGCACCTCGCGCGGCCCCTTCTTCCTGCGCGAGTGGCTGCCCGACGACGACGAGACCCGCGACCAGGTCCTGATCGGCGCCATCGGGGCCTCGGATCCGCTGCAGCTCGATGGCGTGGGCGGCGGCAGCACCCTCAACAGCAAGGTGGCGATCGTGTCGCGCTCGACCCGGCCCGGCTGCGACCTCGACTACCTGTTCGCCCAGGTCGGCGTCGGCCAGCGTTCGGTCGACACCCGGCCGAATTGCGGCAACATGCTGTCGGGCGTGGTCCCGTTCGCGCTCGAACAGGGGTTGATCGAGGCGACCGAAGGCACGACCACCGCACGCATCTTCAACGTGAACACCGGTTCGCGCATCGACGTCACGGTGCAGACGCCGGGACGCCGCATCACCTATGAAGGCGACGCGCGCATCGACGGCGTCGCCGGGACCGCGGCCCCGATCCACCTGAACTTCCTCGATGCCTGGGGCGCCGTCACCGGCAGCGTGTTCCCGACCGGCCGCCGGATCGACACGATCGACGGCATCGAGGTGACCTGCATCGACGCGGCGATGCCCCTGATGATCGTGCGCGCCGCCGACCTGGGCCTGCATGGCGGCGAAAGTCCGGTCGAGCTCGATTCGAACCAGGCCTTGCTCGACCGGATCGAAGCCTTGCGCCTCGTCGCAGGCGACATGATGGGCCTGGGAGACGTGTCGAACAGCGTGGTGCCGAAGCCGGTTCTTGTCAGCGCCGGCGACGGCGCCGACAGCATCACCTCGCGCTATTTCACGCCGCGCCGCTGCCACGCATCGCATGCCGTCACCGGCGCCATCGGGGTCGCCAGCGCCTTTGCGCTGCCCGGCACCGTGGCCAGCCGCAGCGCACCATGCGCCGGCGTCGGCAACGTCACGGTGCTTCACCCTTCCGGCCGCATCGACATCGAAGTCGACGTCGAAGGAAACGGAGCGTCGGCACAGGTCAAGCGTGCTTCCCTGTTGCGGACCGCCCGCAAGATCCTGCAGGGCGAGCTGCATATCCCGGACTATGTGCTGTCGCGACCGGCCGAAGCGGATGCCCCGCGGTTGGCCGGGAATGCACCGGACGCCGTACCCGACGCCCCCGCCTTCCCGAGCAAGCCAATCAGGATCGTCGTGCCCACCGTGGCCGGCGGCGGCAACGACACGATGGCGCGCGCCATCGCAAAGACGCTGGCGGTGCTCCTGGAGCAGCCCGTCATCGTCGACAACCGGGCCGGCGCCGACGGGACCATCGCCGCCGAGTATGTCGCTGGCAGCGCGCCGGACGGCCACACGCTGATGTTCGGCTATATCGCGACCCACGCCATGAACCCGGCGCTGCAGCAACTGCGCTACGACCCGGTAGCCGACTTCGAGCCGGTCAGCCTGGTGGCCTATTCGCCGACCCTGCTGGTGGCATGCCCGGACGTCGCGGTCGACAGCGTCGGCGACCTGGTGGCGCGCCTGAGGAGCGCGCCGAACCGGTACCGCTATGCGTCGGCCGGCATCGGCACGGCGCCGCACTTCGCCGGCGCGCTGTTCGCCCTGAATTCGGGTACCGACATGCAGCACCGGCCCTACAACGGCGCGGCGAATGCCGTCGACGCCACCATGGCGGGACAGGCGCACTTCATGTTCCCCAGCCTGTTCACGGGCGCGCGCCTGATCAAGAGCGGCAGGCTGCGCGCGCTGGCGGTGGCCGGTCCGAAGCGGACGCCGATCCTGCCCGACGTCCCGACACTGGCGGAAGCCGGCATCGATGGCGTGGACGTGACCCAGTGGTATGCGCTGTTCGCTCCCGCGGGAACCCCGCAAGCGGTCATCGACAAGTTGAACCGGAGCCTCAGGAAAGTCCTGTCCGACCCCGAACTCATCCAGCGCATCGAGCAGGATGGCGCCGAGGTCCATGCCAGCACTCCCGGGGAACTGCGCAGCCTGGTGCAGTCCGAACTCGGGAAATGGAAAGCCGTGGTCCAGGCGGCGAAAAAGACGGGCTAGTTTCCCCAGGTATTCGACGCCTGGAGCAATGCGCCAGGCGCATCAATACCAAGAAAGTTTGCAATATACAAATCAATCCCGCCGCGAGAGACTGTATTCGTGCCCAGCGCTACAGCTTTCCCTGCGATCCAGCCATGACAGCCATTAATATAACCAGGAGACGACACATGAAACCGACCACCTTCCCTTACCTGCTCGCCACGGCTGCAGCCACGCTGCTCTCGGTAGCGCCCGCCGCGATGGCGCAGGACTATCCGAAACGGGCCATCACCCTGGTCGTTCCCTATGCCGCCGGCGGCGGCACCGACAACGTCGCCCGCGGCCTCGCCAAAGGCATGTCCGAGAAGCTGGGCCAGGCGGTCGTGGTCGACAATCGCGGCGGCGGCGGCGGGGCCATCGGCTCCAAGCTGGTGGCCAAGTCGGATCCGGACGGCTATACGCTGCTCTTCGTCAGCTCGTCGTTCGTCACCCACGCCGCCATCGAAACCAAGCCTTCCTACGATGTGGTCAAGGATTACGCACCGATCGCCATGATAGGACGTGCCCCGCTGATCCTGGTGACCCACAAGAGCGTAGGTGCAAAAACGGTCCCGCAGCTGATTACGGCGTCCAAGAAAAAGGCCGAAGGGATCAACTTCGCCTCATCGGGTCCTGGCACCGTCCTGCATCTGGCCGGAGAACTGTTCAAGCAGCGAACCGGGTCCAACATGACGCACGTCGCGTACAAGGGGAGCGGTCCGGCGACGGCGGATTTGCTGGCGGGTCGCACCCAGATCTTCTTCACGACCATTCCTGCGATGGCGCAGCAGGTCAAGACAGGCGCCGTGGACCTGCTCGCCGTGACCGGCAGCGAGCGCTCGCCGCTGTTTCCTGACGTACCGACCATCGCGGAATCGGGCGTTCCCAAGTACGACATCACCACCTGGTGGGGCGTCCTTGCCCCGGCCAACACGCCTGCGCCGATCGTCGCAAAGCTGAACAAGGTGATCAATGAACTCAGCGCCTCGGAATCGATGAAGGCGCGCCTGGCCAGCGAAGGCGCCACATCCTACTCGGGCACGCCGGCCGCGTTCGGCTCGATGCTGGGCACCGAACTCGCGCTGTGGCGCGAGGTGGCGAAGGCCTCGAACCTCAAGGGCGCGCACTAAGCGCACGCCACACCCCCCACTGCATCACCACGAGACGCCGTCCGGCCGCCAGCAGCGGCCGGGCAGGCCGTCGCACGCCTCACACACATCCAACAAGAAGGAGACATCGTCATGCGATCGACGCTACGCAGTCCGAAGGATTTCTGGTCGGGGATCATGTTCCTCGCTTTCAGCCTCGCCATCGTGCTCATTGCCCGCGAATACCCGATGGGCACCGCGGGGCAAATGGGACCCGGGTTTTTCCCGACCATGCTGGGATGGGTGCTCGCCGCCATCGCTGTCGTCACCCTGCTCGGTTCGCTCACGACGGATGGCGAGCCGCTCGAGCGCTTTGCCTACAAGGACATGGCCCTGATCCTGGGCGCCGTCCTGCTGTTCGGCTTCCTGGTGCGCGGCGCCGGACTGGTGGTGGCGATCCCGCTCCTCATCCTCATCAGCGCCTTCGGCAGCGCCAAGTTCCGCTGGCGCCCCACCGTGGCGCTGGCGATCGGCGCCACCGTCTTCTGCGTGCTGCTGTTCGTGAAAGCGCTCGGCCTGCCCCTGCCCGTCCTGGGCCCGTGGCTCGGCGCCTGACAGGAGATCGGCATGGACATTCTCGCCAACCTGGGACTGGGCTTTGAAACGGCCTTTACCCTCGCTAACCTGTTTTACTGCCTGCTCGGCGTGTTCGTCGGGACCGCCGTCGGCGTCTTGCCCGGTCTCGGTCCCACGGCCACGATCGCGATGCTGTTACCGATCACTTTCGGACTGCCGCCCGTATCGTCGCTGATCATGCTGTCCGGGATCTACTATGGCGCGCAGTACGGCGGTTCCACCACCGCCATCCTCGTCAACCTGCCGGGCGAGGCCTCCTCGGTGGTCACCGCGCTGGACGGCTACAAGATGGCGCGCAATGGCCAGGCCGGACGCGCGCTGGCAACCGCCGCCCTTGCCTCCTTCTTCGCCGGCACCGTGGCCACCTTCCTGCTGGCGTGGTTCGCGCCGCCGCTCACGCTGCTCGCGCTGAAGTTCGGTCCCGCCGAGTATTTTTCGCTGATGACCCTGGGCCTGGTGGCATCCGTGGTGCTGGCCCACGGCTCCCTGATCAAGGCGCTCGGCATGGTGGTGCTCGGCCTGGCCCTCGGCCTCGTCGGCACCGACGTCAATTCGGGCGCCACGCGCTACACCTTCGACCTGCCGCCGCTGGCGGACGGCATCAACTTCGTCATCGTGGCGATGGGGATGTTCGGCATTGGAGAGATCATCAAGAACCTGGAGCATGAGTCGACCCGCACCATGACGATCAGGAAGGTGGAAGGACTGCTGCCGACCAGGGCCGACCTGCGGCGCATCGTGGCGCCGGTCCTGCGCGGTACCGGCCTCGGCGCGATACTCGGCATCCTGCCCGGCGGCGGCGCGATGCTGTCGTCGTTTGCTTCCTACTCGATCGAGAAGAAGCTCTCGCCGAACAAGGCGCAGTTCGGGCATGGCGCGATCGAGGGCGTCGCCGCGCCCGAGGCGGCCAACAATGCCGGCGCCCAGACCTCCTTCATTCCGATGCTGACGCTCGGCATCCCGTCGAACCCCGTGATGGCGCTGATGATCGGCGCCATGATCATCCAGGGCATCCAGCCCGGCCCCGCCGTGATGACGGAGCAGCCGGCGCTGTTCTGGGGGATCATCGCTTCGATGTGGATCGGGAACTTGTTCCTGGTGGTGCTGAACCTGCCGATGATCGGCCTGTGGGTGCGCATGATCATGGTGCCCTACCACCTGCTGTATCCGGCCATCCTGCTGTTCTGCGCGATCGGCGTCTTCAGCCTGAACAACAGCGATGTCGATATCTACCTGATGGCGGTGTTCGGACTGTTCGGCTATGTCTGCGCCAAGCTCGAATGCGAGCCCGCGCCGCTCATGCTCGGCTTTATCATCGGGCCGATGATGGAAGAATACCTGCGCCGCGCCTTGCTGCTGTCGCGCAGCGATCCGATGGTGTTCCTGAGCAGCCCGATCAGCGCGACGATGCTGTCGATGTCGGTGATCGCCCTCGTGATGGTGATGCTGCCGGCCTTGCGCAAGAAACGGGAGGAGGCATTTGTAGAGTAATCACTATCCGCCCGGGGATGGACCGCGTTGTCCTCCCTGGGCGGCACGGCTGGAAGAAGAACCCTTCATTTGCCGTTGATGCTCAGAATGTTGCCATCAGGGTCTTTGAGCCACACCACTTTCATCTGGTCGCCGACGTGGATGTCCCCTTCGAGCCGCATTCCTTCCATCTCGTAGTGCTCGAAGCTGGCGCCTTTCGCTTTCAGGGCGGCGACGATCTCGCCGATTTCCGCGCCCACGTCCCAGGTGACCACGGTCGCCTGGTTGGTGCCGGCATACTTCGACTCGTAGACGAAGATCCGGGACTTGCCGCTCAGGTAGCACACGACCCCTTCGCACTTGTCCCCCGCGCTGCTGTCTTCCTGTAATCCAAGCACATTGCCGTAGAACTTCCTCGCCGCTTCCACATCGCGCACACCGATCGTTGCAATTGCTTCCTTGTTAGATAGCATGATGCCCTCCATCGGGTTGGGTTATCCGCGTAGCCTACTGCGCCCGGGCCCCGCGCAGCGCACCTTTGAACCACGACAGGCGGCTCATCCCGGCGCCGCGGCGAACGCATGGGCCAGACTCAACATCCCGAGGTTGATTCGACGGCCAGGTCGCCCCTGGCGATCATCACGCCGCAACAGGGCGAGCGCATGGCCGCGGGCGACCTGCACACGATACGTCAACCAGCGCACGAATTGGAAGCGGATCGACGCGGGCGACCGGCCCGCTACTTCAGCGCCCGCCACCACGGGTTGCCGGCATGCGGCTGCCCGAGATCGAGCGGCTCGCCCATTTCCGGCGTCGTCAAGGCGACGCCGCGCTGGGCCGCGAGCCCGGCGATACGGTCGAACGGTTCCTGCCAGCGGTGCAGGCCCAGGTCGAAGGTACCGTTGTGGACCGGCAGCAGCCAGCGTCCCTTCAAATCGAGGAAGGCCTGCAAGGTCTCTTCCGGCTGCATGTGGACGTCCGGCCACTGCTTGTCGTACGCCCCCGTCTCGAGCATGGCCACGTCGAAGGGACCGTACCTGTCGCCGATTTCCCTGAAGCCGGCGAAGTAGCCCGTGTCGCCGCTGAAGAACAGGCGCAGCTCGTCATGCAGGATCACCCAGGACGCCCACAGGGTCGAGTTGCCGTCGTTCAGGCCGCGTCCCGAGAAATGCTGCGCCGGCGTCGCCACGAAGCGCACCCCGTCCAGGTCGGCTTCCTGCCACCAGTCCAGCTGGCGGACCTTGGCGGGATCGACGCCCCAGTCGACCAGGCGCTTGCCCACGCCCAGCGGCGCCAGGAAATGCGTGGTCCTGGCGGCGAGCGCCATGATGGCCGCGTGGTCGAGATGGTCGTAATGGTCATGCGAGAGGATCGCGGCCTTGATCGGCGGCAGCTCGTCGATGCCGATCGGCGGCGCATGGAAGCGCGCGGGACCGGCCCACTGCACCGGCGAGGCCCGCTCCGAGAACACCGGATCGGTCAGGTAGAACTCGCCCGCCAGCTTGATCAGCATGGTCGAATGGCCCAGGCGGAACAGGGTATTGTCCGGCGCGGCGAGCAGGTCGCCCTGGCTGAGGGGGCGGACGGGAACCGCTTGCGTGGGGGCCGTGCCGGCCGGCTTGTCGAACATAAAGGTCCAGAACAGGCGCGCCGTCTCGCCGGCGCTCTGCCGGTGCATCGGGACGGGATTGTGGAACTTGCCGTCCCGGAACTGGGGCGAGTCCTGGAAAAACAGGGGGACTGAAGCCCAGGTGTTGCAGTAAGCCATGATGGACAGGATCCCCAGGACGAGAGTGATAGACAGGAGGCGCATCGGTAAGCGGTTCCGGATTAAAAGTACACTACACAGTGTAGTTTCTCTTTTTGTGAAAGTAAACTGGTGAGTGTAAAATTCATGGATGAACGCACCCTCCCGCCTTACCGACCGCAAACGCAGCGCCATCGTCGCGGCGGCTGCCGAACAGTTCCGCTCGCATGGCTTCGAGGCCACCAGCATGGACCGGATCGCCGCGCTTGCCGGGGTGTCGAAGCGCACCGTCTACAACCACTTTCCCAGCAAGGAAGAACTGTTCGAGGAGACGCTGGTGCAGCTGTTCCAGAGCTGCGCCGGCATGGTGGAGCTGGCCTACCGACGCGACCGCGGCCTGCGCGAGCAGCTGGTCGAACTGATGACCCTGAAGATGCGTACCCTGGCCGAGCGGGATTTTCTCGACCTGGCGCGGGTGGCGGTGGCCGAGGCGATCCATGCGCCGGAACGCGCCTTGCCGGTCTTCGCCCGCCTGGGCGAACGCGAGGAAGGCGTGACCGCATGGATCCGCGCGGCGCAGGCCGACGGCAGGCTCAAGCCCGGCGATCCGACGTTCGCCGCGACCCTGCTGCAGGGGCAGATCAAGGCGTTTGCGTTCTGGCCGCAGGTGGCCATGGGCGCCCCGCCCCTGGACCCGGCCGAACAGGAGCCCGTCGTCGACGCGGCGGTATCGATGTTCCTGTCCTACTTCGCCGTCGAGCGAAGCGTGTCCGGCGCGGCCGAACCTTGATTCGGCACTCAATCCAGTGCGCGGTTGCGCGACTCCATGTCGACGCACAGGATCGCGATCGCCCCCGCCACCAGGAAGCCCGAGAGCATCGCCAGCGACAGCGTGAAGTGCGTCGCCATCACCGGCGCAATGATCGCCGGCGCGAACAGGCCGCCGAAGCGCGCAACCGCACCGGCCACGCCCATCCCGCTGGCGCGCAGGCCGGTCGGATACACCTCGGGCGTGAAGGCGTACAAGGCGCCCCATGTGCCCAGCAGCGCAAAGCTCATCAGCAGGGTCGAACCGATGACCATGGCGGGAGCACTGCCGAGGCTATAGCCCATGCAGCCCACGGCGCTCAGCAGCAGGAAGCCCACCAGGGTCGGCTTGCGTCCCCAGCGCTCCACGCCGTAGGCCGACAAGGCGAAGCCGGGCAACTGGACCAGCGCCAGGATGATCAGGAAGACCTGGCCCCGCATGAAGCCGAATCCTTCGGCGCCCAGCTTCACCGGCAGGTAGACGAACACGCCGTAGTAGGCGATCGAGATCAGTCCCCACGCAATGAACAGGGAGATGCTGCGGCGGCGCAGGCCGCTGGAAAACAGGGAAAACACCGAGCGGTGCATGGGCGTCTCCGCCTGCAGGGGCGGGATCTCGACGGTGCGGCCATTGGCCCTGGCCACGCGCTCCAGGACCGCGCGCGCCTGTTCCGCTTGTCCGCTGCGGGCCAGGTACAGCGGCGATTCGGGAACGTAGAAGCGCAGTACGACACCGACCAAGGCGGGGATGCCGGTGACGAAGAAGATCACCCGCCAGGCGTCATCCCCCCAGCGCACGGCGACCAGGGCCAGGACCGCCAGGAAAATGGTGCCGATCGCCCAGAAGGATTCGAGCATGACCAGCCAGCGGCCCCGGCGTTCGCTGGGAAGGAATTCCGCCATCATCGTGTAGTCCACCGGCAGCGTGCCGCCCACGCCGATGCCGGTCAAGAACCGGAGCGCAAGGAGCCAGGCGAGATCGGGGGAGAATGCCGACGCCACGCCGCAGCAGGCATCGATGATCACCGCCATCATCAGCACCGGGCGCCGCCCGATCCGGTCCGCGAGGCGGCCGAACACGAAGGCGCCGACCAGCATCCCGCTGAAGAAGAAGGTGCCCGTCTGCAGGGCCTGCGGAATCGGCACCCCGAAGGTCCTGGCGATCGAGGGCGCGCTGAAGCCGATCGACAGCACCTGCATGGCGTCGGCCGCCCAGACCAGGCCGAAGATCACAAACAGGCGGTACTGGAACCTGCCGACGCCGGCCGCCTGGATGCCCTGTTCCACTGTTATCACTGGCGCGTCCTTGTCGAGGGTGGTGGCTGAAGTGGACATGGCGATCGTTTCCGTTCAGGGCTGCCTGGTGCGCTTTCAGTCGACCCTGTAGAAGCGTATGAGCGCCGCATCCGGGTGGCGCTCCGCCACGCCGATGAAGACGGCCCGGTTGAGCCACTCGTACTTGCTGCCGAGCGGCGCCTCGAACCGCGCTGTCGTCCGGAAGTAATACGCGTTCGCCGGCACATGCTCCCCTTTCGCCATCCGCTCCAGCACCGCTGGCGGCGCGTGGCGCACCCCGCGGTTATCCACCATGACCAGGGTGCCGTCGTCGGCCTTCAGCGTGTATTTCGCCTGCACGTCGACCACCCCGTCCGGACGGACGAACTGCCAGTCGGCGCCGCCCGGCACCACCGTGCCCGTCAGGGCGGGACCGCTGACCGTCCCGCCGACGATCGGCACCACGCGCCGCAAGCCGTGCGCGCTCTGGCCGATGACCAGCGGCTTGTCGACCTTGATCCGCGCCCCGAACACGAATTCGGTCCGTAGCGCCGGGGCGGACGGCGCGTCCGCCTGGGCATGGGCAGGGCTCATCGCTGCCGCCCACCATACCAGGCAACCCATGTACTGTTTCATGGCAACTCCGAATCAGTGGTTCGCCGCTGGTGATCGCCTTCTCGAGCACCCGGCGTAACCCTGGTTCTACCTCATGTGCAGCCATCGCGGCGCGCACCAGGCGCGCGATGGCCCGGCGCCGTCCGTCAGAACCGGTGCTGGATGCCCACCAACACGGCGGTCTGGTGGTCGGCAAAGCCGGTCACGCCGCCATCCTCGGACGAATCGCGCGACACGCCGACCGGGACGCCGCCGCTTGCCCTGGCATGCGCAGCCGTGGCGTACACGCTGGTCCGCTTCGACAGCGCATACTTGGCGCGGACGACGAACATCTTCGGATCCGCGGCGGTATCGCCCGGCGTCACCCCGGCCTTGATATCCTGGTAGTAGACCACCGCGCTCAGGTCGACGGCTGGCGTGACCTGGACATTCGTACCTGTCCACCAGGTATTCGCCCGCACATCGCTCCCGGTACCCCGCTCCAGCTTGTAGTTCCTGAGGCCGAGCTTCAGGCTGACGGCTTCGGTGACCTGGTAGGCGGTGGCCGCGTGATACACCCTGGACACCGGACGGATGCCCGCCGCGCTCGTCGTGCCGTTCACGCGTTCGCCCGTCACGACGACACGCAGGGGCCCCATTTCATAGGCGCTGGCGGCGGCGAACTTCCTGCCATCGGCTTCGCTGCCCGCGACCTCGCCCGCGCCGTACGATGCGCCGATCTTCAGGCCGCCGAACTGGCCCTGGTACTTCACCATATTGTCGAAGGCGGTCGTCATGCCGTATTTGCTGGACAGGGTGCCGCCGCCTCCCGGGATCCACGAATAGCGCGGCGCGTAACCCATCGGGTCGAAGGGATTGACGAAGTCGTAGACCGTCGTGAACGAGCGGCCGAGCACGATCCGGCCGAGCCGGCCTTCCAGCCCGACGTTGGCCTGGCGGCGGAACAGCGGGCCGTCGCTGGCGCCGGCATCGATCAGGAGTCCTGCTTCGAGATTGAATACCGCCTTGAGTCCCCCTCCCAGGTCCTCGGTGCCGCGGAAACCGAGACGCGAGTTGTTCGAGCCGCCCGAGTAGACCCGTGTCGTGCCTTCTCCCGACGCATCGGCATTCGTCACGTGTTCGATGCCCGCATCCAGCAGTCCATAGACCTGTGCATTCGACTGGGCGCAGGCGGCGCCGCTGGCTGCAGCGGCAATCGCTGCCACAAGAGCACGTTTATTCATCGTCTTCCTCCGTTATAAGTTTAATAAGGCGCATTGCTCTCCCTGCGCGTACGACAGCGATTGCGCCTGCCACAAGGCTCATGAGAGCCTCTGTATCCGGCAATAAATTGCATATCGTCGCGTCATAATGCAGTTAGAAATCGAGCAAGTCAACCAGCGGAAAAACGCGGATGGGACATTTCAACAACACCGGCAACGACAAAATGCATTGCATAATTTTGCAATTAAATGCAAACTGACGATCCACTACGCCGATTTGCCGCCATGAATCTGCTGTCTGTGGCAGTGATGGCAATACAACATTGCACCGATGTCAGGTGCAACCCACAAAGGAGACGCTGCTATGTACAAGATCAATGGAAGCCTTGCCCGTGCGATTGCTCTGGGCGCCGCCCTGGCCGCCGCCGCCCCCGCGATGGCGCAGGCGCCGCTGGAACTGAAAATCCTGGCGCCGGCCGCGCCGGGCGGCGGCTGGGACAGCGCCTCGCGCTCCCTGCAGCAGGTCATGGTCGCCACCGGCGCCGCCAGGAGCGTCCAGGTCCTCAATGTGCCCGGCGCCGGCGGCACCGTCGGCCTGGCCCAGTTCGTCAACGGCGCCAGGGGCGACGGCAAGCAGATGATGACGATGGGTATCACCATGCTGGGCGCCGTGCTCACCAACCGGTCCCCGGTCAACCTGGAGTCCGTCACCCCGATCGCGCGCCTGACCGCCGATCCGCTGGTGATCGTGGTCCCGGCCAGCTCGCCCCACAAGACGGTCAAGGACCTGGCCGCCGCCCTGAAGGCCGACACCGCGAAGGTGGTGTGGGCGGGCGGATCGGCCGGCGGCGCCGACCACATCCTGGCCGGCCTGGTGGCCAGGACCGCCGGCGGCGATGTCCGCAAGCTCAACTACGTCCCCTTCTCCGGCGGCGGCGAAGCCCTGGCCGAGATGCTGGGCGGGCGCGTCACCG
>NZ_KB908103.1 GCF_000382345.1 Massilia niastensis DSM 21313 | reverse complement strand
CAACGCAATGACCAACCACACTACCTGCTGTGCTGGCAAACGTCTTCGTCGAATGCTCGCCTTACCTGTATGGCTGAGCGCCTGCTCGATCCACTCAACTGGCAGATGCTCACCCAGCCGTTGCCAATCAGGAGCGGGAAGATCTGCGGTTACAAGTGGGAGGGTATCGGCTAGCATCGGAACCGCAGGTTAACAGAGCCGCTACACGTTTACAACAGCCAAATGATCAAAGGCGGCTTAACTTAACCGCATTAGACTCTGACCCTCATTATGGAAGTGCTGAGCCTGGCTGAAAAACAGGAGGGTCGGAATTGAATTAACGGAAACTTATAAAAGTTGTCTGTTAATTCGACTCTGACCCTGGCCGGCCGTCGCCAAGCCGTGGACAAGGCCGGCCGTGGGCGGCCCGAGGTTCAGCCGCGCCTGCGGCGCCCGGCAACCAGGCCCAGCATGCCCAGGCCCAGCAGCGCAAGGCTGCCCGGTTCCGGCACGCCGGCCGGCGGTGCGGTCTCGAAGTTGAAAGTGGTGCTGCCCTGACCGGCGAAGCCGACGCTCAGCATGTCGACGTAGCCGCGGAAGCTGCCGTTCCATCCCGAACCGATGCCAAACTCGATCCCGAGGATGGCGCTGCTCGCGCTCAGCTGGTCGGCATCGCCCGGACGCGGTCCGGCGATCCATTCGGCCAGCGTAGTGCCGTAGTGTTCGACGGTATGGCCCGGCGATTGCTGGCGCTGCCAGAAGTTGCCGCCCATGATGTCGCTGCTGACCCAGGCGTCGCTCGCCGTCGCGCCGTTATAGGCCTGCTCCCAGACCAGGTAGCCACGGTCGGCCGCCGTCGCCGCCGAGCCGTCCATGTCATACACCAGGCGCAAGGCCGGCGCCAGGTGGGCGGGCGCACTGCCGCCGCCGGCGCGGTACCAGTCGAAGCGCAATCCGTTCAGGCTGCCCAGGGTGCGGCCATCCACGAAACCCCAGTTGTAGACGAAGTCGGCCTTGCCGCTGCCGCTGGTCAGCGACATCTCGACCGACCCCTTGCCGTTGCGTGCGTTCTGGCCATTGATCTCGGCAAGCGTGGTCGACGCGTGGCCGGTGCTGACGTCGCGGTAGTTCGTCATCTGCCAGGCATTCATGGTGGGCGTCTTCACCATGTCGGCGGGAGTGACGATGACCGTGCCCGCCTGGGCGGCCCCGGCGCCGAAGGCGGCCAGGACGATCAGTGAATGAACCGGTACGCGCATGAGGGCTCCTCGAAGGAATCGGCGAATTTCTTTATCGAAAGAATAATACCACCAAGAAATTGAGGAGATTCAGACTTTTTGGATCATGGCTGCGGCGCCGGCCGGGCCCCTGCCCTTGGGTCGTCAATACAAAAAAATACAACTTTCCTTATTGCAAACGAGAATCATTATCATTCAATATCCACTTCTGCGAATGAGAATCATTCTCATTATTTGGCATGGGTGCCGTCCGTTGCCGCTGTGCGGCGCGGCGGCGTGATGAAACGACTTTGACTGGAACACTATGGCAGCCTCCCTTCCCGGCCTGCGACACCTCCCGACCCTGCTGGCCTGCGCCTTGGGCTCCCTGGCGCATGCCCAATCCGCCGCTCCCGATACCGTGGTCGTCACCGGCCAGCGCCTCGACAAGGCCGGCACCGTGACGGTGCTGGACGCCGAGGCCCTGGCGCGGCAAGGCGTCGCCGACATGCAGAACATGGCGCGCTATTCGCCCCTGGTCAGCGTGCCCGGCGCAGCCAGCGGCAGCGGCAACATCTGGGATGGCGCGGGCAACACCGGCTTCAACGTGCGCGGCGTCGAAGGCAACCGGGTGGGACTGGACCTGGACGGGATCGAACTGCCGGATGCCGCGCCCAAGCCGGACGCCTCGACCCTGAACGCCTTCGGCGTCGGCCGCGACTACTTCGACCCCGAGACCTTCCGCTCGATCAGCATCGTCTCCGGCACCGCGCCGAGCGGCCCCGGCACCCAGGGCCTGGGCGGCAGCGTCAGCTTCGTCACGAAAGCGCCCGAAGACTACGTCAGCGCGCAGCGTCCCGTGTATGCCGAGTACAAGTTCGGCTCGGACCGCTCGACCGACATGCGCATGCACGCCCTGACCGGCGCCGCCCAGTCGGGCGCGCTCAAGGCGCTGGCGGTGCTGGTGCACCGCGACGGCAACCAGGCCGACACGAAGGGCAGCGCCCGCGCGAACCTGGACGACTGGGATTCCGACGCCCTGCTCGCCAAGCTGAGCTGGTCGCCATGGGCCGGTCACCACTTCACGGCCACCATCGACGCCTTCCGCGCCCGCCACGACCGCGCATTCGACAACAAGCAGGGCGCCCTGTATCCGGACGGCGCCACCCAGGCCTCGCGTACCCGCCGCGACCGCGCCAGCATCGACCACCGCTACGCCGGCGCCGGCGCGTGGTTCGACAGCCTCGAGACCCGCATCTATCTCCAGGATGCAGAGGTGGAGGACCTCACCAGCGCGCGCTACCTGTTCGGCCAGCCCGCCCTGCGCAACATCGCGACCAGCTACGAGAACCGCAGCGTGGGCTTCGCCAGCAACGCCAGCAAGCGCGTAGGCCGCCATGAGATCGCATACGGCTTCAGCGTCGAGGACCTGGAAACCAGGCGGCCATGGCGCGAGGACCGCACCATCCTGGCCACCGGCGCGCGCCAGGTCACGACCAAGAACCGGATGGCCGACATGGACACGCTCAAGCTGTCGGCCTTCGTGCGCGGCGACCTGGCCCTGAACGGCTGGCTGTCGCTGATGCCGGGACTGCGCACGACCTGGCGCGAGATGAAACCCGCCAGCGTGGCCGGCTATGCTCCCGCCATCCCCAACGCCCGCCGCGAGCTGCGCAAGGAAACCGATAGCTACCTGACGCCGAGCCTGATCCTGCAGGCGCAGCTGCGCCCCGGCCTGGACGCCTACCTGCAGTACAGCCGCGGCACCCGCCTGCCGACCGCGGCCGAGCGCACCGGCACCTACGATTCGTTCAGCTATACCGGGGCCGGCAACGGCTATGCGGTGCTGGGCAACGCCGACCTGGAGAAGGAAACCAGCAACGCCTTCGAGCTGGGCCTGAAGGGCAATGCGGCGCGCGGCCTGCGCCTGCACGGCGCGCTGTTCGACACGCGCTACAAGAACTTCATCGAGTACGCGGCCCAGCCGGCCGATCCGGTCAACTTCCCGACCATCACCTCCGGCCTGTTCCGGCCCGAGAACGTCGGCAACGCGCGCACCTGGGGCGCCGAGCTGAGCGCCGAGGCCGACCTCGGCGCCTGGTCGGCGCCGCTGGCCGGCGCCACCCTGACCCTGGCCAGCGGCGTCCAGCACAGCAAGGCGCGCAACATCCGCACCGGCGCGAAAGGCGAACTGGCCTCCACCCTGCCGAAGAAGACCAGCCTGATCGCCGCCTGGGACGACCCGGCCAGGCGCGGCGGCGCGGCCTTCGCCGTGGTCCACGTGGACGCCAGGCAGGCCGCCCCGGACGTGATCGCGGGCGTGACCCAGCCGCGTTTCGCAGTGCCCTCGGCCACCGTGATGGACCTGACCGCCTACTGGAATATCGGCGCGCGCGCCGCCCTCACCGCCGGCATCTACAACCTGGCGGACAGGAAGTACTGGGATTACGCATCGTCGCGCGGCCTGCCGGCCGGCACCACGGCGCTCGCCGCCGCCGATATCGAGCGCCAGGCGCGCCCGGGCCGCTATGCGGCCGTCACATTCAAACTGATGTACTAACCACCCCGAGGAGAGAGACTATGAAAGCACCCCGTTACCTGTTGGCCGCCGCGATCGCGCTGGCCTTCACCCACAGCCATGCCGCCGCGCCGGCCCTGACCGAGCAATGGAACACGCTGCGCGCGCAGCAGCCGCGGCTCCAGATCCGCGACGCCGCGCGCCAGCTCCAGGTGTCCGAAGCCGAGCTGCTGGCGACCGGCATCGGCAGCACCGTTGTGCGCCTGCGCGACACCGACCATGCGCCGCGCGAGATCATGCGCCGCGCGCTCGACCTGGGCAAGGTCATGGCCCTGAGCCGCAACGAGAACGGCGTGATCGAGACCACCGGCGTCGCCATGCGCGTCAAGCCGAAGGATGACCCGGCGCCGGGCGCGGCCAACGACCCCGAACGCGAAGCGCGCATGCTGAACATCGCGGGCGGCTACCTGGGCGGCGAGATCGACCTGCGCTTCCAGTTCGTCAAGTGGAAGCACGCCTTCGCCGTCACCCAGCCGGGACGCGACGGCGCGGTCAGCCGCAGCCTGCAGTTCTTCGACGAGAACGGCAATGCGGTGCACAAGGTCTACGTGAAGGAGGACGCCGCCATCCCGGTGTTCGACAAGCTGGTCCAGGACTTCCGGCATCCGCGCCAGCAGGAGAAACCGGCCATCGTTGCAGCAAAGCCGAAGGCGGCCGAAAAGCCAGACAGCGCGATCGACGTCAAGGAATTCCACGAAGCCTGGAAGGACATGAGCGACGTCCACCAGTTCAACCGCATCGTCACCGAGTTCGGCATGACCCGCGAGCAGGCCATGCGCCTGGCCCCGGGCGGCGTGGTGACGAAGGTGACGCCGGGCGCGGTGCGCCAGCTGCTCGAACAGGCGGCCAGCCGGCAGGTGGAGATCATGGCTTTCGTGGGCAACGGCGCGATCACCCAGATCTACAGCGGCAAGATCAACAAGGTCGCCGCCTCCGAGGGCTGGTTCAACGTGCTGGATCCGAACTTCAACCTGCACCTGCGCGACAGCGCGCTGCGCAGCGGCTACGTGGCCAAGCGCGCCGGCGTCACCTCGGTCGAGTTCTTCGACACCAACGGCGAGCTGGTGGTGACCTTCTTCGGCGTGCGCAAGAAGGGCGAGCTGCCGCAGGGCTGGCTGGACCTGGCCGCGGCGCTGCCGAAGGCCTGAGCTGCGCCGCTCAGCGCGCCGCATGTAACTGGTCGGCGCGCCAGCCCCCGCCCAGGGACTGGATCAGGGCCACCGCCGAGGTCTGGCGGTCGGCCTGCACCTGCACCAGCGCGCGGCGCGCCGACAGCGCCGTGACCTGGGCCTGCACCACCTCGGTGTAGCTCACCTGCCCCGCCTTGTAGCGGTTCAGGATCTGTTCCTCGACCAGCCCGGCCGCCTCGGCCGCCTGGCGCCGCAGGTCCTGCTGCAGGGCCAGCACGCGGGTGGCCGCGAGCTGGTCCTCGACGTCGGCGAAGGCGCCCAGAACGGTCTGCCGGTAGCGCGCCACCGCGGCCTGGTGGCGCGCCTCGGCGCCGGCCACGCCGGCGCGCGTGGCGCCCGCGTTGAACAGGGTCTGCGCCGCCGACAGGCCGAACGACCAGGCCGCCGCCGAGGCCGAGAACAGGTCGCCGACCCGGCTCGCGGTATTGCCATACGAAGCCGTCAGGCCGAAGCTCGGGAAGTAGGCCGAACGCGCCACGCCGATGTCGGCATTCGCGGCCGCCACGTCGCGTTCCGCCGCGGCGATGTCCGGACGCCGCTGCAGCAGGAGCGAAGGCACGCCGGCCGGCACCTCCGGCACCACCACCTGCCACGGCGTGGCCGCCAGCGCGAAGTCGGCCGGGGCGCTGCCCACCAGCACCGCGATCGCATGCTCGAACTGGGCGCGCTGGCGTTCCAGGCTCAGCGCCTCGCTCTGGGCATTGGCCAGCTGGGTCTGGGCCTGCAGCACGTCGGACCTGGCCGCGATGCCCGCATCGAAGCGGTTCTGCGTGATCTGCAGCACCCGCTGGTAGCCCTCCACCGTGGTCGCCAGCAGCGCGCGCTGGGCGTCGGCCTGGCGCAGCGCGAAATAATTGGTGGCCAGCTCGCCCTGCACCGCCAGCCTCGCGCTGGCCAGGTCGGCGGCGGTCGCCTCGGCACTGGCGCGCTGCGCCGCCACCGAATTGCGCAGCCGTCCGAACAGGTCCGGCTCCCAGCTGCCGCCGATCGAGACGCGGTACTGGTTCGACGGCGAGCGCTCGCCCCCGCCGGCGCGGTCCGCGCCCGCGCCCAGCGACACGGTCGGGAACAGCGAGGCGCGCGCCTGCGCCACCAGCGAACGCGCCTGCTCGTAGTTGGCCACCGCCGCCGCGACCTCCTGGTTCGCGCTCGCGGCGCGCTCCGCCAGCCGGTTCAGTTCCGCATCGTCGAACAGGGTCCACCAGGGGCCGCGTTCGAGGGCGTCGCCCGGGGCGGCGGGAACCCAGCCCTGTGCTTCCTTGAAGGCGGCGGGTTCGGGCGCCGTGGGGCGCTGGTAGGCGGGACCGACGGCGCAGCCGGCCGCCAGGCTGGCGGCGAGCGCCATCGCTGGCAGGCGGAAAATAAGAGAGATTCGCATGGGCTTCATGGTTTGGCAGGGGCCGGCGCTTCGCCGTCGAGCGGATGGCGGGTCAGTTCGCGCTCGGATGGGCTGCGGGTGCGCAGCTTGTCGAGCAGGACGTAGACCACCGGCGTGGTGAGCAGGGTCAGCAACTGGCTGGCGATCAGGCCGCCGATGATGGCGATGCCCAGGGGGCGGCGCAGTTCGGAGCCTTCGCCGAAGCCGATCGCCAGCGGCAGCGCGCCGAGGGCGGCGGCCAGGGTGGTCATCAGGATCGGGCGGAAGCGCAGCAGGCAGGCTTCGCGCACCGCTTCCATCGGGGACAGGCCGCGCGCCCGTTCGGATTCCAGCGCGAAGTCGATGATCAGGATCGCATTCTTCTTGACGATGCCGATCAGGAGGAACACCCCGATCAGCGCGATGATCGAGAACTCCATCTTGAACAGCAGCAGCGCCAGCACCGCGCCGACGCCCGCCGACGGCAGGGTCGACAGCACCGTCACCGGGTGCACCAGGCTTTCGTACAGGATGCCCAGCACGATGTAGATCACGATGATGGCCGCCGCGATCAGGAGCGGCTGCTGCTGGTTCGATTCCTGCGCGGCCTTGGCCGTGCCCTGGAAGCTGCCGCGCACATTGGTCGGCATGCCGATGTCGGCCTCGGCCTGGCGCACCGCGGCCTGGCCGTCTTCCAGGTTGGCGCCGTCGGCCAGGTTGTACGACACGGTGGTGGCCAGCTCGCCGTCCTGGTGGTTGACCGAGGTCGGGGTCGAGCTTTCGGCGAAGCTGGCGATGGCGCTCAGCGGCACCATGGTCGCCATCGAGCTGGCCAGCGCCTGCCCGCTGGACGGATCGCGCGCGGCGGTCAGGTTCGAGGGCGTCGCCGGCGTGCCAGTCGTGCCCGTCGTGCCGCTGGCAGTGGTGGTCGTGGTGGTGGCCGTCGTCGTGGTCGTGGCGCCGGCGCTGGCGCGCGCCGGCACATGGACGTCGCGCAGCGCTTCCGGCGACTGCGCGTAGCGCTGCGCCACGCCCATCACCACGTGGTACTGGTTCAGCTCATCGTAGATATTCGCGACCTGGCGCTGGCCGAAGGCGTTGTACAGCGCATTGTCGACGTCGCGCGTGCTGATGCCCACGCGCGCCGCGGATTCCTTGTCGATGGTGACGAAGGTCTCGACGCCGTTCTCGGCCTGGTCGGTGTCGACGTCGACCAGGGCCGGCTGGCGCTTCATCGATTCGGCCAGGCGCGCGGCCCACAGCTTCAGGTCGGCCGCGTTGTCGCTCTTGAGCGTGTACTGGTAGGTCGAATTCGACGAGCGCCCGCCCATGCGCAGGTCCTGCACCGGGTTCAGGAACATCGACACGCCGGTGACCTTGGCCAGCTTGGGACGCAGGCGCGCGATCACGGCCTGTCCGGCCTCGGTGCGCTGGTCGGCCGGCTTCAGGTTGATGAACATGAAGCCGCCGCCGGCGCGCCCGCCGCCCGTGAATCCCACCACGGTGTCGACCGCCGGGTCGTCCTTGATGATGTTGACCAGCTGGCGCATCTTGGCCTGCATGGCCTGGAACGAGATGCTCTGGTCGGCGCGGATGCCGCCGCTGATCTGTCCGGTGTCCTGCTGCGGGAAGAAGCCCTTGGGCGCGGCCGCGAACAGGTAGACGTTCAGGCCGACCACGAAGGCCAGGATGATCATCACCAGCAGCTTGCTGTCGAGCGCCCAGTCGAGCGAGTGCTCGTACGCGCGCAGCAGCTTGCCGAAGCCCTTCTCGGACCAGCGCGCCAGGCGTCCCGGCTTGCGCTCCCTGTCGTCGCGGCGCAGCAGCCAGGCGCACATCATCGGCGTGGTGGTGAGCGAGATCACGAGCGAGATCAGGACCGCCACCGACAGGGTGACGGCGAATTCGCGGAACAGCCGGCCCACCTGCCCGCCCATGAACAGCAGCGGAATGAAGACCGCCACCAGCGACAGGCTGATCGACAGCACCGTGAAGCCGACTTCGCGCGCCCCCAGCAGCGCCGCCTGCATGCGGTCCATGCCGTTCTCGAGGTGGCGCGAGATATTCTCGAGCACCACGATGGCGTCGTCGACCACGAAACCGGTGGCGATCGTCAGGGCCATCAGGGACAGGTTGTTGAGCGAGAACCCGAGCAGGTGCATGACGCCGAAGGTGCCCAGCAGGGACACGACGGTCGCCACCGCCGGCACCACGGTCGCGCGCACGCTGCGCAGGAACACGCTCACCACCAGCACCACCAGCACCACCGACAGGATCAGGGTGAACTCGATCTCGTGCAGCGAGGCGCGGATCGAACTGGTGCGGTCCGAGGCCACCTGCAGCGCGACGTCGCCCGGCAGCTGGGCCTGCAGCGAAGGCAGCAGTGCGCGCACGCCGTCCACGGTCTCGATCACGTTGGCGTCCGGCTGGCGCGTGACCAGCACGATCACCGCCGGCTGGCCATTGAACAGGCCCAGGGTGTTGATGTTCTCGGGTCCGTCGATCACGTCGGCCACGTCGCTCAGGCGGATCGCCGCGCCGTCGCGCCAGGCCACCACCAGGTCGCGGTAGTCGGCCGCGCTGCGGCCGTCGCCGTTGCCAGTGCCAGTACGCGCCGGCTGCGAATAGATCTGCAGGCGCGTGCCGTTGCCTTCGATCGCGCCCTTCGGGCGGTTCGGGTTGCTGGCCTGGATCGCGGCGCGCACGTCTTCCGCCGAGACGCCGTAGCGGTTCAGCGCATACGGCAGCAGCTCGACCCGCACCGCCGGCAGCGAGCCGCCGCCGATCTCCACCTCGCCCACGCCCTTGACCTGGGCCAGGCGCTGCTGCACCAGGTTCGACACCGATTCGTAGATCTGGCCGGGGGTGCGTGTTTTCGAGGTCAGCGCCAGGATGATGACCGGGGCGTCGGAGGGGTTGGCCTTGCGGTAGGTCGGGTTGCTGCGCAGGGTGGAAGGCAGGTCGGCGCGCGCGGCATTGATCGCGGCCTGCACCTCGCGCGCGGCCGAGTCGATCTTGCGGTTCAGGTCGAACTGCAGGCTGACCCGGGTCGAGCCGGTGCTGCTGCTCGAGGTCATCTCGTTGACGCCGGCGATCACGCCCAGGCGCCTTTCCAATGGCGTGGCCACGCTCGAGGCCATCGTTTCCGGGCTGGCGCCGGGCAGCGAGGCCGACACCGAGATGGTCGGGTAGTCGACCTGGGGCAGCGGCGACACCGGCAGCACGAAGAAGGCGGCGATGCCGGCCAGCGCGATCCCCAGGGTCAGCAGGACGGTCGCGATCGGGCGCTCGACGAAGGGGCGGGACAGGTTCATGCGCCGGCCTCGCGTGGCTTGTTCGGCGCCTTGCCGGTCCAGCGCCGTGCGGTGCGGTCGAAGGCCAGGTAGATCACCGGCGTGGTGTACAGGGTCAGCAGCTGGCTGACGATCAGGCCGCCGAAGATGGCCAGGCCCAGCGGCCGGCGCAGCTCGGCGCCCTCGCCCCAGCCCAGCATCAGCGGGATCGCGGCGAACAGCGCGGCCAGGGTGGTCATCAGGATCGGGCGGAAGCGCAGCAGCGCCGCCTGGCGGATCGCGTCGAGCGGCGTCTTGCCCTGGTCGCGCTCGGCCTCGATCGCGAAGTCGATCATCATGATCGCGTTCTTCTTGACGATGCCGATCAGGAGGATGATGCCGATGATGCCGATCACCCCCAGCCCCTGCCCGGTCACCCACAGCGCCAGCAGCGCGCCGACGCCGGCCGACGGCAGGGTCGACAGGATGGTCAACGGGTGGATGTAGCTCTCGTACAGCACGCCCAGCACGATGTAGACGCACACCACCGCCGCCAGGATCAGCCACAGCTGGTTCGACAGCGAGGCCTGGTAGGCGCCGGAGGCGCCCAGGAAGCTCAGGCTGACCGAGGCCGGCATCCTGATCGCTTCGGCGGCTTCGCGGATCGCATCCACCGCCTGGCCCAGCTTGACGCCGGGCGCGGTGTCGAAGCCGACGGTGGCGGCCGGGTACTGGGCCACGTGGGTGACCTGCAGCGGCGCCTCGCGCTCGCTGATGGTGGCCACCGCCGACAGCGGCGTCGCCTGGCCGGAACCGGTGCGCAGCTGCAGGCGCGAGAGCGCGTCGAGCGACATCGCCTCGTCCTGGCGGGCTTCCAGGATCACGCGGTACTGGTTGGTCTCGGTGAAGATGGTCGAGACGATGCGCTGGCCGAAGGCGCTGTACAGCGCGTCGTCGATCGAGGCCGCCGTGATCGACAGGCGCGAGGCGGTGTCGCGGTCGATGTCGATGAAGGCCGCTGCGCCGGTGGCGCCGGCGTCGGTGACCGGATTGCGCAGTTCCTTGCGGGTCTGCATCTGCTGCACCAGCTTGTGCGCCCACTCATGCACGGTGGCGCTGTCGGCGCCCTCGAGCGAGACCCGGTACTGGGTCGGGCCGCTCTCGGCGTCGATGGTCAGGTCCTGGGTCGGCTGCAGGTACAGGGTCACGCCCGGCACCCTGGCCACCCGGTCGCGCAGGCGCGCGATGGTGTCATCCTGGTCGCCGCGGTCGGCCTTCAGGTTGATCAGCATGGTCCCGGTATGCAGCATCGTGTTGTGGGCGGCGTCCACGCCCACGTAGGAGCTGAGCGAGGCGACTTCCGGATCGGCCAGGATCTCCCTGGCGGCGGCCTGCTGCAGCTTCGCCATCTCCTGGTAGGAGATCGACTGGCGCGCCTGCAGCCGCGCCTGCAGCTGGCCGGTGTCCTGGGTCGGGAACAGGCCCTTCGGGATCACCACCCACAGCAGCGCGGTCAGCACCAGGGTGCCCAGCGCCACCACCAGGGTCAGGCCCTGGCGCATCAGCACCCAGTCGAGCGAGCGGTCGTAGCGCTGGATCACGCGGTCGAAGAAGGCCTGGGTCTTGCGGGCGAAGCGGCCCGGGTGCTCGTCCTCATGGCTGCGCAGCCAGCGCGCCGACATCATCGGCACCAGGGTCAGGGACACCACGCCCGAGATCAGGATCGTGATCGCCAGGGTGACCGCGAACTCGCGGAACAGCCGGCCCACCACGTCGCCCATGAACAGCAGCGGGATCAGGACCGCGATCAGCGAGACGGTCAGCGAAATGATGGTGAAGCCGATCTGGGTCGCGCCCTTGAGCGCGGCGTCCATCGGCTTTTCGCCCTCCTCGAGGTAGCGCGCGATGTTCTCGATCATGACGATCGCGTCGTCGACCACGAAGCCGGTGGCGATCGTGAGCGCCATCAGCGACAGGTTGTTCAGGCTGTAGCCGAGCAGGTACATGACGCCGAAGCTGCCGATCAGCGAGATCGGCACCGCCAGGCTGGCGATGACGGTGGCGCGGATGCTGTGCAGGAAGGCGAAGATCACCAGCACCACCAGCACCACGGCCAGCAGCAGCTCGACCTGCACGTGCTCGACCGAGGCGCGGATGCCGGCGGTGCGGTCGCTCAGCACGTCCATGCGCACCGACTGCGGCAGCCCGGCCTGGAGTTCGGGCAGGCGTTCCTTGATGGCGTCGACGGTGGCGATCACGTTGGCGCCCGGCTGGCGCTGCACGTTCAGGATGATCGCCGGCTTCATGTCGGCCCAGGCGCCCAGGCGCACGTTCTCGGCGCTGTCGACGACCGTCGCCACCTCGTCCAGCTTGACCGGGGCGCCGTTGCGGTAGGCGACGATCAGGTTCTTGTAGTCCGGGACCGTGACCAGCTGGTCGTTGGCGTTGATCGCATAGGAGCGGGTCGGGCCGTCGAAGCTGCCCTTGGCGCTGTTGGCGTTGGCCGCCGTGATCGCGCTGCGCAGGGTGTCCAGGCCCAGGCCGTAGGAAGCCAGCGCCTCGGTATCGGCCTGGATCCGCACCGCCGGACGCTGGCCGCCGGCCAGGGTCACCAGGCCCACGCCCGAGACCTGGCTGATCTTCAGCGCCAGGCGGGTGTTGACCAGGTTCTGGACTTCGGTGAGCGGGATGGTGTCGGAGGTGATCGCCAGGGTCAGCACCGGGGCGTCGGCCGGGTTGACCTTGGCGTAGACCGGCGGGGCCGGCAGGTCGGTCGGCAGCAGCGAGCCGCCCGCATTGATCGCGGCCTGCACTTCCTGCTCGGCCACGTCGAGGGTCTGGCCGAGGCCGAACTGCAGGGTGACCACCGAGACCCCGGCGGCGCTGGTGGAACTCATGCGTGTCAGGCCCGACATCTGGCCGAACTGGCGCTCCAGCGGCGCGGTCACGGTGCGCGCCATCACCTCGGGGCTGGCGCCGGGGTACAGGGTCTGCACCTGGATGGTCGGGAAGTCGACCTGCGGCAGCGCGGACAGCGGCAGGAAGCGGTAGCCGACCAGGCCGGACAGGACGATGGCCAGCATCAGGAGGGCGGTCGCGACCGGGCGGCGGATGAAGGGTGCGGAGGGACTCATCGCGTGCACCCCACGTCCGTGCCCCGATGACGTCGGGGCGTCATTGCTGCGCTCCCTGGCGCTGGCGGCCTTCGACCTGTCCACGCGTGCCCTGTCCTTGTCCCTGGCCCCGCGCACCCGCCGGACGATCCCCGGGCAAGGTCACCTTCGCGCCATCGCGCAGGCGGTCCGCCCCTTCCGTGATCACCTGCTCCCCCGCCTTCAACCCCGTGCTGATCTGCACCTTGTCGACGGTCGCCGCACCGCGCTTGACCGGCCGCATCGCCACCGTGCGCTCGGCCGCGTTCAGCACATACACGAAGTCGCCATTGGCTCCGTGGCGCAGCGCCGTCACCGGCACCACCACGGCGTCCTCGATCACGTTCACCTGCAGGCGCAGGTTGACGAACTGGCTGGGGAACAGCTTGCCGTCGGCATTCGCGAAGCGCGCCTTGGCGCGCACCGTGCCGGTCTGGACGTCCACCTGGTTGTCGAGCGCGGCGAAGACGCCGGTCGCCAGCGCGTCGGTGCGGGTGCGGTCCAGCGCCGTCGCGGGCAGCTTCGCGTCCTGCGCGATGCGCTGCTGCATCAGCGGCAGCTGGTCCTGCGGCACCGTGAACTCGACGTCGATCGGCGACAGCTGGGTAATGACGGCGATGCCGTTGGCGTCGCCGCTGCCGACCAGGTTGCCGACGTCCACCGTGCGCAGGCCGACCCGCCCGCCGATCGGCGCCTTGACCGATGCGTAGCCCAGGTTCAGCCTGGCCGTGCCCTCGACCGCGCGGTCGGTCATGACCGTGCCTTCGAGCTGCTTGACCAGCGCGGCCTGGGTGTCGACTTCCTGGCGCGCGATCGAATCCTGCTCCAGCAGGGTGCGGAAGCGCGCCAGGGTCACGCGGGCGCTTTCCAGCTGGGCCTCGTCGCGCTGGCGCTGGCCGCGCGCCTGCAGCAGCGCCATCTCGAACGGGCGCTGGTCGATCGTCGCCAGCACCTGCCCCGGCTTCACCATCTGGCCCTCGGTGAAGTGGATCTTCTGGATCACGCCCGAGACCTGCGGCCGCACCGTCGCGGTGGCCGCCGCCACCACGGTGCCGAGCGCGTCCAGGTTGACCGGGATGTCGGCGTTTTCCGCCGTCGCCACCCCGACCGTCGTCGCCGGGGCGCCGCGGCCCCCGCGTCCGCCGCCGGGGCCGCCGGGGCCGCCCGCCGCCGGCCCGGCGGCAGCGCCCGGACCGGCCGAGGCATCGGACCGGCCGGCGGCGGGACCTGCGGTCCCGCCCGTCAGGCGCCACGCCAGCAGCGCCAGCCCCAGCATCGCCAGCACGGCGATGACGGTGCCGACGATGCGGGCGCGCCGGGTGCGCGGCGGCCGGTGGCTCAGGGGCGTGGTGATCGGGTCTTTGGGGTTCATGTCCATCCTCGTCGTTGCGGGGCACGTATGCGTTCTGCACAGTACTGTTCCGACCGACTTTAGCATGGGGTTTTCCAGCGTTATGTTTCGTAACGTACATAACGCCGCCCCAGAACCGTTCCTCCCCGCAATGGCTTTACGCCGATTTACACCGTTCGGCGCAATTCCAGGCAAAACAAACAAAAACGGGTGCGAAATCCCTTCCGCACCCGTCTTTTCGCTGTAAGAAATGCTTACAAAGTCGCTACATTTCGTTTCATGGGATCTCGCACAGGCAGTGCGTGACGGCCGCGAACGGCTTGCGCCCGTCCGCCAGTTCCGAGAGGAAGGCCATGTCCTCGGCCACCTGGGCCACCGGTCCGGCCGGCAGCGCCTCTTCGAGCAGGCCGAGCTTGACCTGGATCGTCACCGCCTGGGCCGCCGAGGCGCCCATGAGCTGCAGGAAGCGCTCGACGCGGGTGATCGGACGCTCGACATAGGCCACGCGGTAATCCTCGCCCAGCCTGGCGCGGCGCGCGGCCGACTGCAGCGCGTCGCCATAGCTGCCCAGACGGTCGACCAGGCCGCGCTCCTTGGCCTGGGCGCCGGTCCAGACGCGGCCCTGCCCGACTTCGTCGATCTTCGCGACCGTGGTCTTGCGCGCGGCCGCGGCCTTGGTGGTGAACTCGCTGTAGACGTGGTTGATGCTGCTCTGGACCAGCTTGCCGAAGCGCGGATCGAGCGGACGCAGCGGGTTGTAGGCGTCGGCCAGCCAGGTGGTGGTCACGCCATCGGTATGGATGCCGAGCTTGTCGCCCACCTTGTCGGCGGTCGGCAGGATGGCGAACACCCCGATCGAGCCGGTGATCGTGGCCGGATCGGCGATCACCTCGTCGGAAGCCATCGAGATCCAGTAGCCGCCCGAGGCCGCCAGGCTGCCCATCGACACCACCACCGGCTTGCCGGCGGCGCGCGTCAGCTCCAGTTCGCGCCGGATCAGCTCCGAGCCGTAGGCGCTGCCGCCGGGCGAATCGACGCGCAGCACCAGGGCCTTGATCTGGTCGTCCTCGCGCGCATGGCGGATCAGGTTGGCGGTGGTCAGGCCGCCGACCACGCCCGGGCCGCCGATGCCTTCGGTGATGTTGCCGGCAGCGACGATCACGCCGACCGCGTCGCCGAAGGGCTTCTGCTGGTGGCGCGACACGTAGTCGTAGAAGCCGACCTGGCGGAACGACTTGATCTTCTCGTCGTAGACGCCGCGCTTGATCAAGAGATCGCGCACCTCGTCGCGGGTCTTCAGGCCGTCGACCAGTTTCGCCTGCAGCGCCACCTGGGCGGCGTTGCCGCCGGCCGCTTCCATCTGCTGCGGCAGCGTCTCGATGAAGGACGCGACGCTGCCTTCGGGCAGCTTGCGGTTCTTCTCGACCAGGCCGGTATAGCCGCTCCACAGGGCGTTGTACAGGTAGCTGTCGGCTTCGCGCGCGGCGTCCGACGGGCCGTTGGCGATGTAGGGTTCGGCGAAGCTCTTGTAGGTGCCGACCTTGATCAGGTTGACCGTCACGCCCAGCTTGTCGAGCGCGTCGCGATAGTAATTCTTGTGGCGCCCGAAACCTTCGATCAGCACCATGCCCATCGGATGGATGTAGACCTCGTTCGCGTGGGAGGCCACCAGGTAGCGTTTCTGGTCGTACTGACCGCTCCAGGCCACGACTTTCTTGCCGCCCGCCTTGACGCGGTCGACCGCGGCGCCGAATTCGCGCAGCATGGCCAGGCCCCCGCCCTCCATCTCGTCGAGCAGCAGCACGACGGTGGAGATGTGCGGGTCCTTGGCGGCCTCGTCCAGCGCCACCAGCACGTCGCGCAGGCGCACGGTGCGCTTGCTGTCGCCGCCCACGCTGTCGAGCACGGTTTCGCGCAGGGTGGTCTGGTACTGCTCGACCAGGTCGCCTTTCAGTTCCAGCACCAGCGTCGTGTTCTTGCTCAGTGGCTTGACGCCGCTGCCGCCGAAGACCATCCAGGCCAGCAGGATGATAAACAGCAGGAACAGCAGGTTGAAGAAGGTCCGGCGGGTGGCGTCGAGCGCGCTCCACAACCAGCCGAACCCGCGCCGCAGGGCGCTGAAGGGTTTGAAGGCCATCAAAACTCCGTTAGAAAGTGACGCCGGGATTACGCGGCGACGGCGGCCGGACCGGCCCCGGCCTGTGCGCGCTGCGAGATCGCGAACAGGCCGGCATAGACCAGTATGCCATTTACCATGAGCAATTCCAGCCCGAGTCGATACGAGCCGAGCAGGTATTCCTGATTGTACTCAAGGAGCGCGCAAAGAACCGGTGCGCCAATCGTGACGAACGGCACCAGGCGGTCGGTCAGGGTGCGGCGGGTCAGCATGCCGAAGGCGAACAGGCCCAGCAGCGGGCCATAGGTATAGCTGGCCAGTTTCAGGATCACCACGATCATGCTCGGGCTGTCGGCCACCTTGAAGGCCATCACCAGCAGCAGGAACAGGAAGGCGAAGCCCAGGTGCACGTGGCGGCGCAGGCGTTCCTTGCCCGCTTCGCTCAGGTCGGTGCGGCGCTTGATGCCCAGGATGTCGATGCAGAACGAGGAGGTGAGCGCCGTGATGGCGCCGTCCGCGCTCGGGAACAGCGCCGAGATCAGGGCGACCAGGAAGATGATCTGCACCGTGGCCGGCAGGTGGCCCATCACCACGGCCGGGAAGATCTTGTCGCCGGTGACGGCCACGCCGGCGGCGGGCGCGTACAGGTAGAGCAGGCCGCCCAGGAACAGGAAGGACATCAGCACCACCACCAGCACCGCCGTCAGGCTCAAGAGATTCTTCTGCGAGTCGCCCAGGGTCTTCACCGAAATGGTCTTCTGCATCATCTCCTGGTCCATGCCGGTCATGGTCAGCACGATGAAGGCGCCGGCCAGGATCTGCTTGAGGAAGAAGTTGGGGCTGTCGAAGTCCATCGTGAAGATGCGCGACAGGCCCTGCGACTGCATCTGGTTCAGGCTCTCGGGAATCGACATGCCCAGTTCGTTCAGCAGGAACCAGACGCAGGCGAACAGGCCGAACAGCATGCAGGTGGTTTGCAGGGTGTCGGTCCAGACGATGGTCTTGACGCCGCCCTGGTAGGTGTACATCAGGATCATGCCCAGGATGACCAGGGTGGTGATCCAGAACGGAATGCCCAGGCTGTCGAGGATGATCGCCTGCAGGATATTGACTACTAAATAGAGACGCGCGGTGGCGCCCAGCAGGCGCGAGATGATGAAGAAGCCCGCCCCGCTCTGGTAGGCGCGGCGCCCGAGGCGCACGTCGAGGTAGTGGTAGATCGAGGTCAGCTTGAGCCGGTAGTACAGCGGCAGCAGGATGTAGGCGACGGCGATGTAGCCGATCACGTAGCCGATCAGGATCTGGGCGTAGCCGAAGCCGTCGGCCCCGACCGCGCCCGGCACGCTGATGAAGGTGGCGCCGGACAGGGTGGTGCCGACCATGCCGAAGGCGACCAGCATCCAGTTGCTGCTCTTGTTACCGATGAAGAAGCTGTCGTTGTTGGCGTTGCGCGAGGTCGCCCAGGCGACCGCGAGCAAGAGGGCGAAATAGGCGATGAGGATGCAAAAAAGTAGAACCGGAGACATGGGGAACCAGTGGGGTTGTCGTTTCGCCCAGCAATATACACCGAAGCGTCATCCATGTCGCCGCCGGCCGGCCGCCCCTTTTCACTTGTGCTGGCCCAGGTAGGAGCGCAATCCGCGGGTGAGCACGAAGGGGAAGACGCTCGCGTGGTCTTCGCCGGCGAAGACCTCGAGCCGCGTGCTCAGGCCGGGATAGCGGCGCGCCGCCAGCGACCTGTCGAAATCGCGCAGGTCGGCGACCATGTCCGCGTTTTCCTCCGAACGCGAACGCTTCTTCCCGGGCGCCAGCGTCTCGGCGCCGCCGATGCCGAAGTAGAGCGACGCCGGCAGATCCCTGTGCTTCGCCGCGTAGTCCTGTTCGCGCTCGAACATCACGCCACGGTCGAACCACAGCGAAGGGCTGCCCAGGATGTAGTGCTCGAAGGTGCGCGGCTGGTCCAGCAGTATCTGCAGGCCCAGCAGGCTGCCGTACGAATGGCCCACGAAGATCTTCCGCTTCATGTCGGCGCGATAGTGGGCGGCGATCATCGGGAACACCTCGGCGGCGATGAAGCGCCCATAGGCCGCCGCCTCGCCGAACGCGGGCGCGCGCCCCGGCATGTCGGAACGGTAAGTGTGCCCGCGCGGCACCGTCGGCGTGTAGTCGCGGCGGCGGCTGTGGATGGCGCCGTCGCCCCTGGCATACGACAGGCCGACGACGATGACTTCCTCCATGCCGGCATGCCTGGCCAGGCGCTGGGCGATGCTGCGCACGACCGGGAAGGCATAGCCGGCATCGGTGACGAACAGGACCGGGTAACGCCGGCTCGACCCGCGGTAGGACTCGGGCAGCGCGACGTACACCTGGTAGTCGCGCTTCAGGGCCCGGGCCTGGATGTCGCGCACCTCGGTGTTCTCGAGCAGGAAGGGGTCGAGCGGGGCCGCGGCGGCGGCGCCGGCAAGGCAGCACAGGGAAAAAACCAGGCGGGAAAGCTGTTTCAAACGACCTCCTTCGGATGGGCTGGATCGCGCCGATTGTGCGGCGCGCCAGGCGGCCCGGCAGCAGGAATGTGACCAAACGCCGGATCCGCGTGACGGCTCCCGCCGGCTGCACTTTCGACGATATTTGCCACTGTTATACTTTTATCGATGAATACACGGCAATTCCTTCCCCTCCCCGCTCCGTTTCCCGCCATCCCGCCGGCGCTCGGGACCATCGTGTCGACCGTGCTCCTGTGGATGGCGATCAGCGCCCTGGGCGCCCTGCAGACCTATAGCGACAACCTGCGGATCGGCGTCGCCAGCCCGTATTCCTCCCTGCTGCTCACCTGGTTCATCGAATACGCCGTGCCGCTGATCGTCCTGAGCGTCGGCCTGGGCATGGCGCTGGCGCGCTGGCCGGTCCTCATCGATCGCCCACGGCACGTGGTGCTGCTTTTCATCGGCCTGGTGCTGGTGTTCCAGCCGGCCCAATGGCTGTATATCGCCTGGCTGCGCGGCTACCTGGACGTGGCCAGCCTGGACGAGGCATGGCAGCTGCTGCTGAAGATGCTGCTGGTCGGCTGGTTCTCGACCACCGGCACCTTTGCCGCCATCCTGGCCATCCACTACGGACGGCAGGCCAGGGAGCGCGAACTGGGCTGGCAACGCGCCCAGACCGACATGCTCAACCTGCGCCTGGCGCTGGAAGAACAGCGCCTGCTGGCGCTGCGCGCGCAACTCGAGCCGCACTTCCTGTTCAATGCCCTGAACGCGATCAGCGCGCTGGTGCGGGACGGCGACAGGACGCTGGCGCTGGGAGGCATCGGCCGCCTGAGCAGCCTGCTGCGCTACGCCCTGTCGGCCAGCGCGCGCAATACGGTCACCGTCGCCGCGGAACTGCAGTTCGTGCGCGACTACCTCGAACTGCAGCGCCTGCGCTACGGCGCCAGGCTGCAGGTGCGGATAGCCGGCGACGGCGACCTCCTGCACGAGGTCGAGTGCCCGCCCCTGCTGCTGCAGCCGCTGGTCGAGAACGCCTTGCGCCACGATCTCGACTGCCGCGATGGGCCGGGCGACATCCGGCTGTCCTTCGAGCGGCAGGGCGAGGCCCTGCTCATCCGGGTCACGAATCCCGTGGGCGGGCCAGCTTCGGCGAATCCGGGCGCCGGTCTCGGACTGGCCAATACGCGCGACCGGCTGGGGCTCATGAACCCGGCCGCATCGCTGCGGGCCGGCCCGCAGGGCGACCGCTTCGTGGCCGAGGTCCGCCTGCCGCTCACGGACCCGGACCAGCCATGACCGTGCGCTACCTGATCGTCGACGACGAGGCGCCGGGACGGCGCAACCTGCGCCTGGCCATGGCTGCGCATCCGGACTGGCTGCTTTGCGCCGAATGCGACAGCGCGGCGGCCGCGCGCTCGGCCCTGGCCAGCCACGACATCGACGTGGTGTTCCTGGACATCCACATGCCGGCCGAATCGGGACTCGCGCTCGCGCGCGCGCTCAGCCAGCTGCGCGCCCCGCCCCTGGTCATCTTCGTGACCGCCTACGGCGCGCATGCGATCGACGCCTTCGAGGTCCACGCGCTCGACTATCTCCTCAAGCCGCTCGACGATGCCAGGCTGGCGCAGGCCACCGAGCGCGCCGGCGCCATGCTGCGCCTGCGCCAGCGCGAAGCCTATGGCGCGGCCCTGCGCGACTACCTCGATGGCGGCGGCGCGCCGCGCGTGGAACGCATCAATGTGCGCTCGGTCGGCCGCATCGAGCAGGTCCTCGTCGGCGACATCCTGTGGATCGCATCGGCCGGCAATTATGTCGAGCTGCACCTGGCCGCGCGCACGGTCCTGCACCGGATGACCCTCAACCGCCTCGAGGCGCTGCTCGATCCCGGCGCCTTCCTGCGCGTGCACCGGGGCGCGATCGTCCGGCGCGACCAGATCGCGCGCCTGGAGGTCAGCGGCGACTGCGCCTGGCGTCTCCTGCTGCGCGGCGGCGGCGTGGTGGCGGTCAGCGAACGCCATGTGTGCGCGGTGAAGTCGGCGATGTGACGAAACACCGGAGGGCCGGGATGACCGCGCTGTTCCCGCCAGCCCTGCCGTCCCTATACTTCGGCTCACCACACCTGTCGAACGAAGAACTGGAGAAGTCCTTGAACATCTGGCCAAGACCTGTCGCCTGCCTGGCAATCGCCCTCGTTTGCCTGCTGCCCTTCGGCAGCCGGGCCGCCTCCGACGCCGCGCGCATCGAACGCGCCGTCGACAGCGCCATCCGTCCGCTCATGGCGAAGTACGACGTGCCCGGCATGGCGGTCGCCGTCACCGTCGATGGCCGGGCCCACTTCTTCAACTATGGCGTGGCGTCGCGGGAGCAGGCGACGCCGGTCAGCGCGCACACGCTGTTCGAGCTCGGCTCCATCAGCAAGACCTTCACGGCCACCCTGGCCTGCTACGCCCAGGCCCTCGGCAAACTGTCCCTGGACGAGCACCCGGGCGCCTACCTTCCCGCGCTGAAGGGCAGCGCGGTGGACAAGGCCAGCCTGCTCGACCTGGGCGCCTACGCCGCCGGGGGACTGCCCCTGCAGTTTCCAGACGAGGTGACGGACGACAAGCGGATGCTCGCCTTTTTCCGGCACTGGCAAGCCGAGGCCGAACCCGGTACCCGGCGCAGGTATTCCAATCCCAGCATCGGCCTGCTCGGCCATGTCACCGCCCTCGCATTGCAGACAGATTTTGGCGACGCCCTGGAGCACCGGCTGTTCCCTGCCCTCGGCCTGAAGCAAAGCCACGTCCGCGTGCCGGACAAGGCGATGGCGAATTATGCGTGGGGCTACGACAGGGCGAACCAGCCGGTCCGGGTCAGTCCGGGGGTATTCGACGCCGAAGCCTATGGCGTCAAGTCGACGGCCGCCGACATGATCCGCTTCGTGCAGGCGAACATCGAGCCACGGCGGCTCGATGGACCGGTCCGGCGCGCGGTGGAGGGCACCCACACCGGCTATTTCGACACCGGGGCCATGGTGCAGGGGCTCGGGTGGGAGCAGTTCCCCTACCCCGTCAGCCTGGAACGTCTACTGGCCGGCAATGCGGAGCACATGATCCGTTCGGCCAATCCGGCCAGGAAACTGAATCCGCCAAGCGCGCCTCCACCCGGCACGCTGTTCGACAAGACTGGCTCCACGAGGGGATTCGGCGCCTATGTCGCCTTCGTGCCTGGCAAGAAGATCGGTATCGTGATGCTGGCGAACAAGAATTATCCGATTCCGGCCAGGGTCAAGGCCGCCCACGCCATCCTCCAGCAACTCTCGCCGAGCACGAACTAGTGGGTCACCTGGCAGCAGATCGTGGCATAAAAGCGCGTCTTTTTGCGCCAGGCGTTGTTGCAAATCCTCGCGATAGCCAGCTATCGCTGCGGTTTGCGCCTGGCCTGGCGCAAAAATCCATCGCTTTTATTGGCCACTCCCGTTGCCAAGTGACCCACTAGCTTTCCGGATGACAGCGCCACCCGGGATTTCTTGACGTCACGCCTCCGCTTGCGGTTTACTCTGGCTGCCTGCATCTTGAATGCAACTCACGCCCCCACACCGTGCTCGAGCTGATCAACGCCATCCCCCGCGACTTTTTCCTTCCTCCGGCCAGCCTGTTCCTGCTGATCGCTGTCGGCCTGGCGATCTGGCGCCGCTGGCCGCGCGCCGGGCGCATGGTCGCCGGCGCCGGGCTGGCGGCGCTGGCCTTCCTGTCCAGTACCGCCGGCGCACGCCTGTTCGTCGCGCCGCTCGAACGGCTGACCTCGCCCCTCCAGGCTCCCGAACGCGCCGGGGCGCAGGCGATTGTCGTGCTCGCCGCCGGGCGGGTGCAGCATGCGCCCGAATACGGCGACCGCGACATCCCCGACTACGTCGCCCTGGCGCGCCTGCGCTACGCGGCGCACCTGCAGCGGCGTACCGGGCTGCCCGTACTCGTGAGTGGCGGCAACGGCGCCAGCGGAGCCGGGGTCGCCGCGGAGGAGCGCGCCTATACCAAGGCCGATGCGATGGCGACGGCGCTGCGCGAGGATTTCGGCGTGCCGGTGCAATGGGTCGAGACGCGCTCCCGCGATACCGGCGAGAACGCGACCCATAGCGCCGCGCTGCTGCGCACGGATGGCGTCAGGCGCATCCTCCTCGTGACCGATGCGATGCACATGGCGCGCGCCCGCGCCGCGTTCGAACGCGCCGGGCTCGAGGTGGTCAGTGCGCCGACCATGTTCCTCGGCCAGCAGTCGAAGGGACTCGGCGCCTGGGTGCCGAGCGCCGAGGGCATGCGCCGCTCCTGGTATGCCGTGTACGAACTGCTCGGCATCGCCTGGTACAGCCTGCGCTCGCGCGGTGCGGACGCCGGCGCAGGTTGACCGCCCGGTCGCTCAGTGCCAGTCCTTGTCCGGCTGCATGTCGAGCCGATGCGCCGCATCGATCACATCCTGCAGTTCCACCGGATCGCTGAACGGATCCTCGTCCAGCCGGGTGACCCGGTTCAGCTCCTTTTGCCAGCGCCGCAATTCATCGACGTACTCCTGGTTCGGCACCCGCTTCAGGTCTCCGTTTTCCTCGACCAGGTCGCAGATGCCGTTCTTCACCCACGCACCGGTATGCCAGTCCGGCATGTCGACCCCGGGGAACAGGCAGATCCCCTGCAGATCCATGCCGCGACGCACCGCCGCCAGCGACTCCCCCATCACATCCCTGAGCCAGCTTGCGCGGCCATCGAACAGGCCGCTGGTCTCGCCGATGATCATCGGCCGGCGATAGCGTTGCCACACCATGTCCAGCATGTCGCACAGCGGCGCGATGCGCTCGTCGCCGGGCGGCAGCGGCGCATGCGGTCCACGCTCGCGGTATTCCATCTGTCCGAATGAATAGGCGTTCGCGCCGACGATGTCCAGGATCTCGGGCGATCCGCCGAATTCGGGATGCTCCCGCCCGGAGATGATGTCCCAGGACAGGAAGGTGTCGACCATGGTCTCGTGGTGCGCGGCCTCCACCTGGTCGGGGCGGTCGCGCGGCGCCACGACCCGCACCAGCGGATCGACGTGCACCATGCGCGCATCGGAATCGACCTCCCGTATCGCCTTCACGCCGGCGATCGCGGCCCGGCACAGCGCCAGCCGCAGGCGCATCCTGTCGTCCCGGCTGCAGCGATAGGGCGCGGCCCAGCCCCATTCGCCGGCGCAGAAGGAAAAGAAGGTGATCTCGTTGATTGGTGTGAAGAAATGCGGGCCGCGGACCTTCGGCAGCACGTATTCGGCGGCGGCGCGGCAGTACGCCGCGAAGCGGCTCACGAAGGCGTCGGAAAACGGGTCGAGCTCATCCGGGTAGCCATAGTGGCAGAGGTCCCAGATCGGGATGACGCTTGACGCGTTCATGGCCTCGATGAAGGGATCGATGGACGAGAAGTCGCAGCAGCCGCCCCTGTCCACCATGGGCCACGGTATGCCTTCGCGGGCCACGGCGATGCCCAGGCTGCTCAGGATCCGGTAATCCTCGGCGGCATGAAGGTCGTGCCTGGTTTCCGCCACCAGGTTACGCCGCACATTATTGCCCCACAAGAAGGTGGAGCATTCAAAGCCGGATAGAAAAAATGTGGGAAAGATCCCCGGACGTCGTGCCATGCGACTCTCCTGTTGGTTTCACTTGCGCAATTCCAGCCGGAAGCGACGTCGCCGAACGGGCTAGGCTTCCTCGCCCTTCACGCGCTCGAACGGCCCGATGCAGGCCTCCATGGACTCGTCCTGGCACATCAGGAACAGCGCGCCGGACGGATGAAAACGGATGAAATTGGTGGCGCGCGTGCCGACCTTCATGATCATCCCGGAACAATCCTTCTTGCCATTGTCCTTGGTGATGCGGTCGTCGAGGCGATAAAAGCCCTTGGCGCTGGGCTTGTCGGGAATGTTGAATTCGCTCTCGGATACTTCCTCGGCGCTGGTGACGAGCGTGGTGCCGTCGCCGCGGAAGCGGTAGGTTTCGGAGCAGCCCAGTTCCGGCAGGCTGAGCCGCCAGATGCCGAGGATGGGGTGGTCGGCCGCCGGCGCCGCCAGTGACGGACCGCCCAGCACGGACAACAGCAACAATGCGGCAGGCACTCGCATGGCAGGCTCCTTCGACGGTCAGCCTGCACCACCGCAGGCCTGACGATTATTGCATCGCCGGCGCGTGCATGGCGCACGCGCCGGTGCTGCATCAGCCGTTGTCCGGCGTGCCTTTCGGCTTGGCCGGACGGCGCCCGCGCGGCGCGCTCTTGCGGGCCGGCGCCTTGTGGGCGCCGCGCACCGGTTTCTTGCGCGCGGACTTGTCGGCGTCGTCGCCGGCCTCGCCACCCGCCTCGGCAACAGCCTCTGCAACCGCCTCGGCGACAGGCGCCGGCGCCGCGGGCTCGGGCGCCGGAGCGGCATTGTCCTCGGCCGCCACCTCGGCGACGCGCGCCGCCTTCTTCGCAGCCGGCTTGCGCGCCGGACGGCGGCGTTCCTTGGCCGGGGCCGCGGCATCGTCGCCAGCCGGGCCGGCGGCCGGCGCCGGCGCTTCCACGCCGGCCGTGGTCACTTCCAGCACCTCCGGTTCCGCCACGTCCGACGGCACCTCCACCGGCGCCTCCGCCACCACTTCCAGCACCGGCGGCGCTTCGGCGCGGCCACGCTGGTTGCGTCCGCCGCGGCCGCGGCGGCGCGTATCCGCCTGGACCTGTTCCGGCGCCGGCGCGGGTTCGCCGACGCCCGCCGTGGTCAGTTCCAGCACCTCCGCTTCCGCCGCCTCCACCGGCACCTCCACCGGCGCCGGCGCTTCGGCGCGGCCACGCCCGCTGCGCCCGCCACGGCCGCGGCGGCGCGAGTCGGCGCCGGACGGCTCTTCCTGGGCAGCCTCGTAGGCAGGCGCCTCCTCGATCGCCAGCGCGTCGGACGCCGACGCCGGCACCGTCTCGGCAGCGGGGATCAGGGTCGGGGCATTCGCGCTGCGGTAGACATAGGTGCCGGACTTCTCGTCGCGGCCGAACTCGAACAGGCCGCGCGTCTGCGCTTCCTCGAGCAGGTTGCCGAAGGTGCGGAAGCCGTAATAGGTCTCGGAAAAATCGGGACGGCGGCGCTTCAGGGTGTCCTTCAGCAGCGACGCCCAGATCTTGCCGGAGTCGCCGCGCTCGGACACCAGCGCATCGAAGGTCTCGACCACCATCTCGAGCGCCTGCACCTTGCGCGCCTCGAGTTCTTCCTTGCGCCGGTCGTCGCTCGGACGGCGGGCCTGGGGCTGGGCCTTGCGCTCGTCGCGCTTGGCGGCGGCGCGGCGCTGCTCGCGCACCAGGTCGTCATAGAAGATGAATTCGTCGCAGTTGGCCACCAGCAGGTCGGAGGTCGACTGCTTGACGCCCACGCCGATCACCTGCTTCGCGTTCTCGCGCAGCTTGGAGACCAGCGGCGAGAAGTCGGAATCGCCGCTGATGATGACGAAGGTGTTCACGTGCGACTTGGTGTAGCACAGGTCGAGGGCGTCGACCACGAGGCGGATGTCGGCCGAGTTCTTGCCGGACTGGCGCACGTGCGGGATCTCGATCAGCTCGAAGTTCGCTTCGTGCATCGTCGACTTGAAGCCCTTGTAGCGGTCCCAGTCGCAGTAGGCTTTCTTGACGACGATACTGCCCTTGAGCAGCAGCCGCTCCAGCACCGGCTTGATGTCGAATTTTTCGTAATTGGCGTCGCGAACGCCCAGTGCGACGTTCTCGAAGTCGCAAAACACCGCCATGCTGATATTGTCGGAAGATGAAGCCATGAGTTTATTGTTCTCTGGTAATAATAGGACAAGCTAGCGGCGATTATACGCAACAAGCTGCGTGGCACGGTACGCGCATGTCGATCATGCATGCCCCCTCCCCCGGCGCTTCTGTCAAAATGCGCATCTTGACCCATCCCGCAGAATGAACCGATGCACAAGCCCCACCTCACTTACCTGCAGATCCTTCCCGAAGGCGAGCTGCCGGACATCGCACGGCACGCGCCGTTTGCCGCCATCCTCGTGGTCGACGACGACGCCGACGAAATGTGGCGCTGGGACGCCGCCCGCTGGCTGGTCGCCTCCGGTTGCCGCTTCCTGCTGGCCTGGGGCAAGAAGTGCGAAAGCTGGGCCGAGTCGGTCGACGACGCGGCGCTGGAAGCCTTCGACTACGACGACATCCCGGAAGACAAGCGCGTCCTGACCACCTGGGACGAGGACGAGGACCTGGAGGAAGTCTTCTGGTTCGCCAGGCACCGCGCCAGGCATCCCGCCCTGGCGCTGGAAACGACGCTCATCCTCCACATCGCCACGCGCGACAGGAAGGACGAGCTGGAAGCGCTGTACGCCCGGGCCTGAGACCCACTAGAGCCGGGCCAGCGTGTCGCGGTCCGGGCGGCCGTCGTAGTACTTGTCGATGCAGGCCTGGAACACCGCCTCGTCCGGGGCCACGTCGGCAAACAGCGTCATCGACGAGTGGAACTTGAGCTGGTCCGGATGGGGAAAGACGTCCTCGATCGTATCGGTATCGAGGGCGGCCACGATGGCGGCGCATTCGCGCAGGCGCGCCCCCAGCAGCGGATGCGCCAGGTAGGCGGCCGCCTCGTCGCTCGATGCGATCGCATAGCGCTGCGCCATCTCGCTGCTCCCCAGCCCTGCCACCTGCGGAAAGACGAACCACATCCAGTGGCTGCGCTTGTGTCCGGCGCGCAGTTCGGCCACGACCGTGTCGTACACCGGCGCCTGGGCCCGGACGAAGCGTTCAAGGTCAACACCTGTATCCATATTCCCCTCCCTGTCCCGACATGCTACAACGTCAAGCCTGTTAGACAAGCGCCACACGCCATGAATTCCGACCACCTGCAACTGCTCCTCGTCCGTGAGATGCCATACGGCAAATACAAGGGCCGCAAGATCGCCGACCTGCCCGGCCATTACCTCGGCTGGTTCGCGCGCGAAGGCTTTCCGCGCGGCGAGCTGGGCCAGCTGCTGGCCCTGATGTACGAGCTCGATCATAACGACCTGCGCGCCCTGCTCGATCCCTTGCGCGGCCGCCGCTGACACGGGCTACGCCGCATGCCATCCCGACATGCTGCTACGTAGCAACAGTAGCAGCCCCAGGGCAGCAGTCGTCGGTATAATCGGGGCTGCCAACCGGAACACACTTATGCAGAACGACAATTCTTCCCCGCCGCTGGTGCTGGTGGTCGAAGACGACGACCATATCGCCCAGGTGCTGCGCTTCATGCTCGAGCGCCAGGGCTATCGCGTCACGCACCTGGCCGACGGCCGCGCCGCCAGCGAACACATCGCCACGGCCGGGGGCGTACCCGACCTGATCCTGCTCGACGTGATGCTGCCCTACGTGGACGGCTTCGAGCTGGTGCGCCTGGTGCGCGACCGGGCCGGCTGGGCGACGGTGCCGATCCTGATGCTGACCGCCAAGAACACCGAGCGCGACACCGTGCGCGCCCTCGACGCCGGCGCCAGCGACTTCGTGATCAAGCCCTTCCAGCCGAACGAACTGCTGGCGCGCGTGCGCCGCCACCTGAGGACCGGTCCATGACGGTCGTGGCGCCGGCGCCGTTCCCTGTCTATCGCGACGACCGCAAAGGCGACCACCTTGTCCCTCGCCCAGTCTTCTAGCAGCTTCGTCACCATCGCCGTCTGGACCGGCAGCATCGCGCTGGGCCTGACCCTGCTGCTGGGCGTGCAGATCGTCCTGCTGCGCCTGGCCCTGCGCCGCCGCGAGCGGCGCGAGGCGCGGGTGCTGGCGCGCTGGCGCCCGCTGCTGAACCAGGTGATCGTCGGCGACAGCCCGGCGCTGCCGGCGCTGTCCGCCCGCGAGCGCATGCCCTTCCTGCGCCTGTGGGTCCACCTGCAGGGATCGCTGCGCGGCGAAGCCACCGAGGCATTGAACGAGATGGCGCGCAGCCTGGGCGTGGACGCGCTCGCGCGCACCATGCTGGCGCGCGGCGCGCGCGAGGAACGCCTGCTGGCGGCCCTGGTGCTGGGACACCTGCGCGACCGCGCCGCCTGGCCGCACCTGCTGCCGCTGGCCGGCCTCGCCGACAGCGCGCTCTCGCTGACCGCCCTGTGGGCGCTGGTGCGGGTCGACCCGGATGCCGCCGCCGATTACCTGACCCCGCTGTTCATCGAGCGCGAGGACTGGGCGCTGTCGCACGTGGCCGGCATCCTGCAGCAGGCCGCCGCCCCGACCGCGGCGGTGCTGGGCCGCATCCTGCCCGGGCTCCCGGAGGAACGCCTGCCGCGCGCGCTGCGCATCGCCGAGGCGCTGCGCGTGCCGCTGCCGGGCCCGGTCCTGGCCGGCGCGCTGCGGAGCAGCGCCGTGCCGGTGGTGATCGCCGGCCTGCGCAGCGTCATCACCCCCGACACCATCGGCGACGTGCGCGCCCTGCTCGGCCACGAGGACTGGCAGGTGCGGGTGCAGGCCGCGCGCGCCCTGGGACGGATCGGCGAGAAGGCCGACGCCGAGCGCCTCACCGCGCTGCTGGCCGATCCGCAGTGGTGGGTGCGCTACCGCGCGGCCCAGGCCCTGCGCGAACTGCCGGCGCTGAGCCGCGCCGACCTGGAAGCGGTGCGGGCCTCGGTCACCGACCGCTTCGCCGCCGACATGCTGGAACAGGTATTGGCCGAGGAGGAGACCGCATGATGTCCAGCCCGAACTTCAGCCAGCTGCTGGTCGATTTCATCACCTGGTTCGTGTTCTGCTACTTCATCGCGCTGAACGCCGGCTACCTGTCGCTCAACCTGTTCGCGCTGCGCTCGCTGCACCGCAAGGGCCAGGAACTGTTCATTTCCGAGCTGCCGCGCGCCTATTCCGGCCTGGAGCCGCCGGTCAGCATCCTGGTCCCGGCCTACAACGAGGAAGCCACGATCGCCGCCTCGATCCGCTCGATGCTCCAGCTGAGCTATGCGGAATTCGAGATCATCGTCATCAACGACGGCTCGAAGGACGGCACCCTGGACGTCCTCAAGCGCGAGTTCGCCCTGCTGCCCTTCCCCGAAGCCTACCGGCGCCAGCTCCAGACGAAAGAGGTGCGCCAGGTGTACCGCTCCACGCGCTACCCGAACGTGCGCGTGATCGACAAGCTCAACGGCGGCAAGGCCGACTCGCTCAACGCCGGCATCAACGCCTCGCGCTACCCGCTGTTCTGCGGCGTGGACGCCGACTCGATCCTGCAGCGCGACAGCCTGGCCAAGGTCACCGAACCCTTCCTGCGCGACCCCACCGTGGTGGCGGCCGGCGGCACGGTGCGGGTGGCCAACGGCTGCAAGGTCAGCGGCGGCTTCCTCACCGACGTCGGCCTGCCGAAGAACATCTGGGCGCTGTTCCAGGTGGTCGAATACCTGCGCGCCTTCCTGTTCGGGCGCCTGGGCTGGTCGTCGATGAACGGCATGCTGATCATCTCGGGCGCGTTCGGCGTGTTCCGCAAGGACGCGGTGGTGCTGGCCGGCGGCTACCGGCGCGACACCATCGGCGAAGACATGGAACTGGTGGTGCGCATGCACCGCCTGCTGCGCGAGAAGCGCCAGCCCTACAGGATCGAGTTCGTGCCCGATCCGGTATGCTGGACCGAGGCCCCGGAAGACTTCAAAACGCTGAAGAACCAGCGCATCCGCTGGCAGCGCGGCCTGGCCGAGAGCCTGAACGCCAACTGGGGCCTGCCGTTCTCGCGCAACGGCGGCGTGCCCGGCTGGGTGGCCTTCCCCTTCATGCTGCTGTTCGAGTGGCTCGGCCCGCTGGTCGAGCTGGGCGGCTACGCCTTCATGGCCTATGCCTTCTTCACCGGCCTGATCTCGTGGCAGGCCTTCGGCGCCTTCCTGTTCGTGGCGGTCGGGCTCGGGATCCTGCTGTCGGCCTCCGGCCTGCTGCTGGAAGAGATGTCCTTCCACATCTACCCGCGCGGCAAGCAGCTGCTGGTCCTGGGCGCCGTCGTGATCCTGGAGAACTTCGGCTACCGCCAGCTCAATTCCTGGTGGCGCCTGACCGGCATGTGGCGCTGGGCGACCCAGAAGGAATCGAGCTGGGGCGCGATGAAGCGCAAGGGCACCTGGCAAAGCGGCACGCAGAAGTGAGCGCGCCATCCTTCTATTTTTCCCTGGGCTGACCCGATGTCCCGCTACCTGCTTCCTTTCCTGCTCATGAGCGCGCCAGGCGTCCACGCCGCCACCCTGCACCTGTGCCCCGCCGCCGGGGCGCCCGCCGGGGCCGTGGGGACCAGCATCACCGCCCCGGACGAGACGCGCCTGCGCGCGGTGGTCGTCGATGCCGCCGCCGTCCCGGGCTGCCGCGCGCTGCGCCTGGGCCTGGACGCCGCGCGCGTCCAGGCGGTGTATCCGCTGCCGCGCGACGCGAATCCGGAGCAGACCATCCTGCTGCAGGGCGACGACAAGGACGGCGGTTTCGACGTCAGCGAGCACACCCTGCTGCCATCGAAGCCCGAGCCCGATCCGGCTGGACCGATGCCGTTCGGGGACAACCTGCTGGACGCGATGGGGGTGCGCAGTTTCGGCATCGAGGAAAGGGTGCAGGCGCGCCTGGAGAACGGCCGTCTGCGCATCGACTGCAAGGCCGGCAGCCGCCCCGCCGGCGTGCTGCTGCGCGGCCCCTGGTTCCTGCCGCGCGCCGAGCTGGGGCTGCAGGCAAGCTTTTCCGGCAGCGGCCAGTTCGCCTGGCAGGTTGCCGACGCGGCGCTGGCCGAACGCGAGGGCGCGCGCGACATGGGCACGCTTGCCGCGACGGGCAGGCAGGCCAGCGCGCGCCTGCCCCTGCCCGGCGGGCTGGAGCCCGGCCAGTGGCGCCAGTTCACGGTGCTGTGCCCGAACGCGGCGGCCAGCCTGGCGCTCGACGCCCTGAGCCTGGAGCCGGCCGCCGCCACGCGCGCGCCGCGCTCGACCTGGATCTGGCGCCGCACCGAATGGCGCGAGCGCGGCGCGGCGCTGATCGACTGGGCGGCGGCCGAAAAGATCGGCGAACTGTTCATCACCGTGCCGCTGGCCGAGGGCAAGGTGGCGGAGCCGGAAGCGCTGGCCGCCTTCGTGCGCGACGCCGGCGCGCGCGGGATCGCGATCACCGCGGTCGAGGGCGACCCGCACATGATCATGCCGGCCCAGCAGGCCCCGACCGCCGCGCGGGCGCGCGCCTACGCGGCCTACAACGCGGCCGCGGAACCGGCGGCGCGCCTGAAGGGCATGCAGTTCGACGTCGAGCCCTACCTGATCCCGGCCCACGTGCTGGCGCCGTCGGAACGCGACCGCCGCTACCTGGAACTGGCCGCGCAGCTGCGCGAGGCGGCCGGCGCGATGCGGCTGGAGTTCGTGGTGCCGTTCTGGTGGGACAGCAAGACCGAGCTGCTGCGCGAGCTGGCGCGGCATGCCGACATGCTGTCGGTGATGGATTACCGCACCGATCCGGGGCAGATCTACCGCTTCGCCGTGCCCTTCCTGGACTGGGCCGCGGCGCACGGCAAGCAGGTGCGCATCGCGCTCGAGGCCGGGCCGATCGGCGCCGAGGTCCAGCGCCGCTATCGCCGGCTCGAGGCCGGGGCCAAGGGGGATATGCTGATGTTCGAACTGGGCGGGCAGCAGCTCCTGGTGCTGCTGCGCGAACCGGCGTCGCATCCGCAGGCGCAGGCGTTCAGGCTGACCGGTTCGCGCAGGATCGATGGATCGGCGACGACCTTCCATGCTGACAAAGGGGCGCTCACCAGGCTGCTGCCGAAGCTGGAGAGCACGTTCGGGGCGTGGAAGGGGTTTGCGGGGATTGCCTTGCATGAGTGGCGATAGCGCCATTCAAGGACTTGCCTCAGGTCGACGGCAACTCCACCACGAACCTGGTCCCCTGCCCCTGCGCCGTCTCGAACCCGATCGTCCCCCCATGCTCCTCGACGATCGCCTTGCTGATACTGAGTCCCAGCCCCGTCCCGCCGCGCTGCCGTGAATCCGCCGAATCGGCCTGCGCGAAGCGCTGGAAGATCCGCCCGTGGAATTCCGGCGGGATGCCCGGTCCTTCATCCGTCACCGTGATCCGCACCCAGCCCTGGCGCTGCGACAGCCCCAGGGTGACCGCCTTGCCGGCCGGCGTGAACTTGACCGCGTTCGACAGCAGGTTGGTCAGCACCTGCACGATGCGGTCATGGTCGATCGCGGCGGTGATGAGCTCCGCGCCCTGCGGCCGGTCGAGCCGCAGCGCCACCCCGGCCTGCTGCGCCTGGCCGTGCATCGCGCCCAGCGTGTGCTCCAGCAGCGGCAGCAGCGGCTGCGACAGGCGGTGGTACGTGATGTTGCCGGACTCGATCCTCTGGATGTCCAGCAGGTCGTTCACCATCCGCACCAGCCGCTCGCTGCTCTGGCCGGCGATGCGGATCAGGTGCGCCGCGTCGGGCGGCAGTTCGCCCGCCATGCCCTCGTCGAGCATCGCCAGCGAGGCCTGGATCGAGGTCAGCGGCGTGCGCAGCTCGTGCGACACCGTCGAGATGAACTCGTTCTTCATGCGCTCGATCTTCTTGCGCTCCGAGATATCGTGCAGGAACACGCTGAAGAACGCGCCCTCTCCCTGCCCCGCCAGCCCCACCGTCATCTCGATCATGAACTCGGCGCCCTGGCGGTCGATCACGGTGCGCTCGATGCGCCGCCCGATCGCGCCCAGCTTGCCGGTCTGGCGGTAGGCATGCAGCGCCCTGCCCAGGCTGGCCCGGAAGCGCTCCGGCACCACCAGCTCCGCCAGCGGCCAGCCCACCGCTTCGTGGTGGCTCCATCCGAACATGCGCTCGGCGCTGCGGTTCCAGTCGGTGATCATGCCGCGCCGGTCGACCGCGATGTAGGCGTCCTGCGCCGACTCGACGATCGCGCCGATGCGCTGTTCGCTGGCGCGCACCGCCACCAGCGCGCGCTCCAGGTCGCGGGTACGCTCCTCGACGCGGTGCTCGAGGTTGGCGTTCAGGTCCTGCAGCTCGGCGCGCCGCTGCACCAGGTTGGCCACCAGCGCATTCAGCGCCCCGGACAGCTTGCGCACCTCGTCGTAGCCGTCCGTGCTCGGCACCAGCGCGCTGCTGTCGCCGCGCCGCAGGCGGTCGGCCGATTCGGCCAGCTCCCCGAGCGGACGCGTGATGCGCCGCGCCACCAGCAGGCCGGCCAGCGAGAACAGCACCGCCAGCGCGGCCCCGCTCCACAGCGCCCGCGCGCGCAGGCGCTGCACCGGGCGGTAGGCGTCCTCGATATCCTGGCGCACCAGCACCTTCCAGCCCAGGCCCGGATAGATGCCGCGGCCCCTGGTGGCGCCATAGCCGACCAGGTAGGTGCGGCCGTCCGGCCAGTGCTCCTCGATGAAGCCGTTGCGCTGCTGGCGCGCCTCGCGCAGGCTGGCCAGGTCGAGGGTCTTGCCCTGCAGGTCGTCGGGACCGAGCAGGACCACGCCCTCGGCGCTGACGATCAGCGCCTGCACCCTGCCGCGCGCCTGCACCGGGGCGATGATCGAGCGCTCCACGTCGCGCGCCCACTGCCAGGACAGGTGCACGCCCAGCACCCCGGCCGGCTTGCCGAGCGCGTCGAGGTAGGGGAAGGCGACGTCGACGAAGCGGCGCGGCTCGCCCTCCTGCATCGGCAGCAGCTTGGCCAGCAGCACCGCCTCGTGCACGTCGCCGACATAGGTGCCGCGCAGGGCGTCGCGGAACCAGGGCCGCTGCGCCACGTTGGCGCCTTCCAGCAGGCCGCGCGCCTCGACCTGCACCTTGCCGTCCAGGCCGGCCATGCCGATCCATTCGTAGTAGAAGTAGGTGTCCTGCATGTCGGCCAGGATCCGGCGCCGCTCCACGGTACTGGTGGACGGATCGGCCAGGTCGCGCCGGCGCGCCATCAGGCTGACCTCGCGGTAGCGCTCGAACATGCCGCGATCGAGCTTGTCGGTGGTCTGCAGCGCCAGCTCGCCCAGCCCGTGGCCGATGGTGCTCTTGACCTGTTCGGTGGAGGCGCTTTCGACCACTTCGACCAGCAGCAGGGTCAGCACCACGGTCAGCGAGGAGAAGGCCAGCGCCAGCCAGGCCCCCAGGCCGTGCGGTTTCAGGCGTTCAGGCAGGAAGCGGAAGATCGGCATGGAGACTCGGGAAAAGCGAAGCCGAAAGCGTACCACAGCAGAGATGCCGGACGGACAATTGGCACGCAGCTCACCCGGGAAGGGTAGCCCGTGGCGCGATCATTCCTATGGGATACCCGGGGATTCCGCACGGCCATAACGGATTTCCGGTAAACTTGCCGGCTACGAGCAATCACGCAACGATTGGAACACCTCATGCAAGCCACCGCCACCGCCAGCCCAGCCCTTCTCGACTACGCCACCTCGTGCACGCTGCCGACGCCCTGGGCCCAGTTCACCCTGCACGCCTGGGTCGAGCCGGCGACGGGCAAGGAGCACCTGGCCATGGCCCTGGGCGACCTGACCACCGGCGAACCGGTGCTGGCGCGGATCCACTCCGAATGCCTGACCGGCGACGTGATGTTCTCGCAGCGCTGCGACTGCGGCGCCCAGCTCGAAGGCGCGCTGCAGCGCATCGCCGAGGAAGGCCGCGGCATCCTGCTGTACCTGCGCCAGGAAGGCCGCGGCATCGGCCTGGTGAACAAGATCCGCGCCTACCGCCTGCAGGAAGCCGGCGCCGACACGGTCGAGGCCAACCTGCAGCTGGGCTTCCACGCCGACGCCCGCAACTACGAGCTGTGCCGCCCGATGCTGAACCAGTTCGGCATCCAGGCGGTGCGCCTGATGACCAACAACCCGCGCAAGATCGACGCCCTCACCCGCCTCGGCATCGAGGTCGCCGAGCGCGTGCCGCTGCTGGTCAACCGCAACGTCTTCAACGACAGCTACCTGAACACCAAGCAGGCCAAGCTGGGACACATGATGACCCCACTGGCCGAGGCCATCGCGGCCCGCGCCGAACCCTGAAAACCTTCTAACGCGCGCACAAGCTGCCCATCCGGTGGCAAGATAGGCATCTTCGTCTTGTCATCATGAGAATGCATGAAACGGGTTGCCATCGCTTTCCTGCTGTCCTGCCTGACGGTTAGCGCGGCGACAGCACCGTCCGCGCCGCCCGCCAGCCGTCCCGCCCAGCCGACTCCCGCCGGCCGGACCGCGCCTGCGCCCATGCCGATGCCGAACACCACCCCGCCCGCGGCCACGCCGCCGGCGCCCGGCCCCGGCGACGTCGATCCGCAGGACGCCCTGCCGCCGCCCTCCTCGGCGGCCCAGGACCTGTACGCCGCGGCGCGCGGCGACCTGCTGCAGATCCGCATGCTGCTCAAGAACGGACGCACCCAGTCCACGGTCGGTTCGGGCTTCCTGGTCGGCACCAGCAACCTGGCGCTCACCAACTACCACGTGGTGTCGCAGATGGCGCTCGATCCCGACGTCTACACCGCCGAGTACATCGACACCGACGGCAATACCGGGCCGGTCGAGCTGATGGCGGTCGACGTCCTGCACGACCTGGCGGTGGTGCGCATCAACCGCAACGGCAGCGGCTTCTTCAAGGTCCCGGAACGGCCGGTGCGGCTGAGCCAGGGCCAATACCTGTATTCGCTCGGCAATCCGCTCGACCTGGGCTTCGCCATTTCCGAAGGCGCCTACAACGGCGTGTTCACGCGCAGCTTCTACAACCGCCTGATCTTCAGCGGCCCGATCAACTCCGGCATGAGCGGCGGCCCCAGCATCACCGCGAGCGGCACCGTGGCCGGCATCAACGTCTCGCGCCGGCGCGACGGCGAATCGGTGAGCTTCCTGGTGCCGGTCAAGTATGCGCAGGAGCTGCTGCGCCAGGTCGCGGCGCAGCCCGGCCCGCCGAAGGACTTCAATCCCCTGATCGGCCAGCAGTTGCTGACGCACCAGGGCGGCATGGTCGACCGCCTGCTGGACGAACCGCTCACCCTGAAGGGCATGGGGCCCTACCTGGTGCCGGTGCGCGATTCCGGCCAGGTGCGCTGCTGGGGGCGCTCGAACGTGAAGGCCGAGACCGCGTTCATCGTGGACGGTATGAGCTGCGTGATGCAGTCCGCGGTCTTCGTCTCGGAGTCGCAGCAGACCGGCCAGGTGGCCATGACCCACCAGTACATCCGCTCGGGCAGCATGCACCCGCTGCGCTTCGGCGCGCTGGCGGGCAGCCTGTTCAACGTCGACAACCTGGGCAACACCGACGATCCGCGCCTGACCAAGCCGTTCTGTACCGAGCGCTTCGTGCATACGCGTTCGCTGCCGCTGCGCGCCGTGACCTGCGTGCGCGCCTACCGCAAGTTCGAGGGCCTGTACAACTTCACCCTGCTGACGGCCAGCACCGACGCCGCCCAGGCCAGCCTGCAAAGCCGGCTCGACGTGTCCGGCGTCTCCTACGACAACGGCCTGCGCGTGACGCGCGCCTTCCTGGGCGCCTTCGGGCGCAGCGGACGCCGATGAACGGCCCCTGGACCATCGAGATGCTGGCGCGGAATGGCGAAGTGCTGCACCGCCACCGCCTGGCGTCGCTGCCGATCCGGCTCGGGCGCGCCTACGACAACGACTTCATCGTCGACGACGAATACGCCGCCCCGCACCACGCCGTGATCGAGGCCGGTCCCGACGGCGAGCTGCTGCTGCGCGACCTCGACACCCGCAACGGCATCGTGCACAAGGGCCGGCGCGTGAAGGCGCTCGCCCTCGGCGGCGACACCGTGGTGCGCATGGGGCACACCTCGCTGCGGGTGCGCGGGGCCGACCACCCGGTCCTGCCCGAACTGCGCGACCGCACCATGCACGGCTGGGAAGGCCTGCTGCCGGGAGCGGCGGGAACCCTGCTCACCGGCCTGGTGGCCCTGGTGGTCGCCTGGCTGACCGATCGCGGCGTCTACGGGCTGGAACGCTACGTCCAGGCGCTCGCCATCGGGGTCGGCATCTGCCTGCTGTGGAGCGCGCTGTGGGCCTTCAACAACCGCCTGTTCGGACGCCATGCGCGGCTGGGACGGCATGTGTTCATCTTCGGCTGCGGGGTCGCGGCCCTGGTCGGCTTCCGCCTGCTGGCCGGCGTCCTCGCCTACGCCTATTCGTGGGAGTGGCTGACCCGCTATGGCTCGCACGTGGCGGTGGCGACCGTCGCCGGCACCATCTACTTCCACCTGGCCACCGTCAAGCCGCAGCTGCGCCGGCGCCTGCGCGCCATCTGCGCCGGGCTGGCCCTGCTGGCATCGGGCCTGGTGCTGGTCGGGAACGAGCAGCGCTACGGGCGCATGGCCGACGAACTCTACATGTCGGTGCTGCTGCCGCCCGAGATGCGCGCCAGCCCCGATGCCCCGGTCGCCGACTACATCGGCCAGGTCGGCGCGATGCGCGCCGGGATCGATGCGGAGCGCGGACGCAAGGCCGTCGAGCAGCCCTGAGTGCCTGGCCTGGAGCTGGCTCGACCGATTGCATCTGCGACCTGACACGGCCGCTTCTGGAAACGCGGCCCATAGGCTTGGATCATCCACACAGGCACCGACTATTCGGCCTGGAACCTCTTAACAGGACCTCTGTTCTCTTGCGAGCAACAAGCGCCGTATACTGAGCGTTGGCGAAGGACCGCTTTCGGCCCATTTCCGGACTTTCATTCCTCCCATGTTTTAGCACTTAGGTGCCTTCACGCGTCTCCTATAGAATGAAGTCTTCTCGTCATTGCCGGCATCGGTCACACCGGGTCCGGCGCAGAGGAGAATCAATGAACCCGAAGAAGATCTACACCGCTTTGCTCACCGCAGACCTTGCTGCGGCCGAAGACTGGTATACGAAACTGCTCGGTCGCGGACCGTATCACCGGCCGATGGACACGCTGGTCCAGTGGGAGCTCTTCGACCAGGGTGGGCTGATGCTTTCAAGTAGCGGCGAGATAGCCGGCAAAGGCGTGATGTTCCTTTACGTCGACGATCTCGCAGCCGAGCGCCACCGGCTGCAGGGCCTGGGGATCGCGCTCGGGGACGATATTCCGGGCGACTATTCGACGCTGGCGCAGCTGCGCGATCCCGACGGCAACGTCATCACGCTGGCGACGCCGCCCGCCCGGCCTTTCCCGCCGGCATGAGCACGCCGGAAGAGCTCGAGTAAGCCTCAGACTTCGCTGAGCTCCGCCTTGCGGCCCGGCGCCGGTGCGCGGCGGCCGGCCGCCAGCAGCCGCCGCGGCAGGCTCAGTTGCACCTCGGCGCCGCCCCCGCTCCGGTTGCGGATCACGAGCACCGCTCCGATCCGCGCGGCGCGCTCGCGCATGCCGGTCAGGCCCCAGTGTCCCGGGCGGCCATGGGCCAGGATCGTCTCGTCCAGGCCGACGCCGTCGTCGCGCACCGCGATCCTCAGGACCCGCGGCTCCCACACCAGTTCGATGTCGATCCGGCTCGCCCGCGCGTGCCGGAAGGCGTTGGCGAGCGCCTCGCGTCCGATGTTGTAGACCTCGTAGTGCAGCTCGGGCGACAGGCGCAGCGGCTGGCCCGCCGTGTGGATATGCACCTGGACCTGGTCGCCGGCGCGCAGCAGCTGCGCGGCTTCCTCCAGCGCCTGGTCGAGCGAGGGCGCTTCGACCAGGCGCAGGTCCATGACCTGGTCGCGCCCTTCCGCCACCACCTTGTCGGCCAGGTCGAGCGCGTTGTCCAGCTGGGTGCGCGCCTCGCTGCCGGGCGCGAGCCGGATCGCCACGCCCTGCAGGCGCAGGATCAGCCCCTGCAGGCTTTGCAGGAAGGTGTCGTGCAGGGTGCGCGCGATCCGTTCCCGCTCGAGCAGCCGCTCTTCGAGGCGCGCATGGAACTGGCGCGTCACCTGCGCCAGGCGCAGCAGGTACAGCAGGTAGATCACCAGGCTGGCCAGCAGCACGCCGAGGGCGGCGAACCAGCGGCTCTGGTAGAAGCGCGGCCGGATCTCGAAGGCGGGCGTGGCCACGACCGGGCTGGCGACGCCGTCCTCGTTGATGGCGCCGACCTCGAAGCGGTAGCTGCCCGGTCCCAGGTTGGTGTAGTAGGCGACGCGGCGCGCGCCGACCTCCTGCCAGCCGTGATCGAGGCCGACCAGCCGGTAGCGGAAGCGGACCCGCTCGGGCATGGTGTAGCTGAGCGCCGTATAGTCGACCTGCAGCTGGTCGGTGCCGGGCGCGAAGGCGGCGACTTCGCCGGGCCGGTAAGGCCGGCCGCCCACCGTGAGGGCCTGGACCTGCACGGGCGGCGCCAGGGCGTTGCGGCGCAGCCGGGCCGGGTCGAACCAGGCGGCGCCCGCCGTGCCGGCCACCCAGACCTTGCCGTCGTGGGCGGCGAACGCGGACGGCAGGCGCGCGATCGTCTCGGCGCCGCCCGGGTAGCCGTCCACGTCATCCCAGAGCGCGGCGCGCAGCGGCGCCTGCGCATCGAGCATGCTGCGCCGCCAGTCCGCTGCGCGCACGTGCAGCAGGCCGCGGCTGGTGTTCAGCCAGCGGTCGCCATCCGGCGTGACCGCGACGCCGGAGACGTTCGACAGCAGGTCGGGCTGCTCCGCCGGCACGGGGCGGAAGCGCTCGCCCTCCAGCACCGCCAGGCCGTTGTCGCCGCCGATCAGGACTTCCTTGCCCGCATCGATGAACAGGACGGAACTCAGCGCCACGCCTTCGCGCTCGCCGAACTCGCGCCAGCGTTCGCCGTCGCGCATCAGCACCCGGTTGTTGCGCAGCCCGAACCAGGTCCGGCCCTGCGCATCGACGGCCGCGAACAGCAGGCCGCGCAGCTGCGGGTGGCTGGCCGGCGGCAGCCACTTGCCGTCGTGCCAGCGGTAGACGCCGCGGCCGCCGATGCCGACCCAGATGCTGTCGCGGTCCTCGACGGCGAACATCACGAAGTTGCGCGGGTTCTCCCCGTCCTGCACCGGCGGCAGCGGATAGGTGGCCAGCAGGCGCTCGCCCAGCCTGCGCTCGATCCGGCGCTTGCCGCCCACCAGGACGCTGCCGTCGCGCGCGCGGTTGACGATATAGGTGGTCTGCGAGGTGGTCTCGCGCACGGCGAGGCCGTCCCGGATGCGCCACAGGTGGCCGGCGTCGCCGCCGCTCTGGGTCGTGGCCCAGGTGGCGCCGCTGGCGTCCTGCGCCAGGCTGAGGCGCTCGGCGTCGGCGGGAAAACCCACCTTGACCAGCTTGTTGTGCCGGAAGCGTTCCAGTCCGGCGACCGTGCCCACCCACAGGTTGCCTTCGCGGTCCTCCATCATCGAATGCACGTTCAGGCTGGCCATCTGCCAGGGCTGGTCGAGGCGCTCGTCGCTGGTGCGGTGGTGGAAGGCGCCCTTCCCGGCCTGCCAGGTCGCCGGATACGCCCGGCACAGGCCCACGGGGCAGTTACCCTTCCAGTAGTTGCCGTCGCGGTCGAACAGGCTCTGGAACGAACTGGCATGCACGCTCGATGGCGGCGGCGGGCGCAGGCCGCCTGCGGGCGCGGGCAGGCTGCGCACCATCTCGCCGTCGGAGACCCAGATGCGGCCGTCCGGCGAAGGCAGCAGCAGCGGGTTGTCCCCCACTTCCATCACCGGCTCGAAGCGGCGCCGCGCGCGGTCGAGCAGGTGGAGCAGCTTGCCGTCCGAGGCCCACAGGCGGTCGTAGTGGTCGCGGTACACGTATTCGGCGCGCTTGCCCGGATAGTTCCAGGCCGCGTCGGCGCGGGTCCAGCCGCCGTCGCGGTAGTGCAGCAGGCCGGTGGTCGAGGCGACCCAGGCGCTGCCGTCGCGCTCGAAGGCGATGCTGAAGGTGGCGCCGACCGGGTCGCCGCGCTTCGGCGCCACATGGTGCAGGCGTCCGTCGCGCAGCACGCTCAGGCCGCCGAAGGTGTAGCCGATCCACAGTTCGCCGTCGGGGCGCGCCACCAGGGCGGTGATGCTCCGGCCCAGCAGGCTCTCGCCCGCGTGCGGGACGAAGGCTTCGAACTTCACGCCGTCGAAGCGGTACAGGCCGGAGGTGGTTCCCAGCCACAGCCAGCCATCAGGCGTCTGCGCCATGGCGTCGATCTCGCGCGGCGCGCCGTGTTTTCCGCTCCAGACGTCGTGGTGGTAGGCGTCGAGGCGCAGGGCGGCGTCCAGGGCCGCGGCGGGCGCCGCCCATCCCAGCAGGGCAAACAGGAGAAAGATACACTTCACAGGCGGTCGGCCGTTTTGCGAAAAATGCAATAAGGCAAAAATGTAAAATGTTATTAAAGCATATTGCAATCTTATGGACCAGCTTGTATGGACGAGTTTGGACCACCCAGCCGGCTCTGGGGGCTGCTCGCGCCTATATGGCATTCCATTCAGCGGATCGATCCCTGCCATTCACCGTACCAAGCGCAGCTGTCCTGGCGGGCTGGTAGGATCGCTCGACAATTCCAGGCGCATCCTGCTGCGCACTCGACATGGAGGAGCAACAGTGATTTCGCGTCGTAATCTTGTACGCGGAGCGGCGCTAGCCGCCTGCTCCGCACTGGTTCCGGTCACACTGCACGCCGCGCCGTATCGGCGCATCCCGCAGCGGCCTGCAGCCCGGGTCATCGTCGACAATGACTTCGCCGGCGACCCCGATGCCCTGGTGGCGCTGGCGCACCAGTTGCTGGCGCCGCGGACGAAGACGATGCTCATCACGTCGTCGGCGCTCGATCCGAAGCTGGCGGGCGACGCGCCGGCCGGGCGCACGGCGGCGGCCGGGCGCGATATCGCCATCGAACTGCTGCGGCGCGCCGAGTTCCAGTCGGCGCCGCCGGTGGTGACCGGTTCCGAGACCTTCGGCGACGGAGCCGAGCAGGTGTCGCCGGCCGCCCGCGCCATCGTCGCGGAGGCGATGCGCGACGATCCACTGCCGCTCTACATTACCTGCGGCGGTGCGCTGACCAACATCGCCGCCGCGCTGCGGCTACAGCCCGGGATCGCCCGGCGCATGACCCTGATCTGGATCGGCGGCGGCAGTATCAGGCTGGAGGCTGGGAATACAACCTGGCGACCGATGCGGCCGCCGCCAGGCAGGTCATCGAGCGTTCGACGATTCCACTCTGGCAGATCCCGCAGGATGTCTACCGCCAGCTGCAATTCTCGGTGGCTGAAATGCGCGCCCGGATGCGGCCGATTTCGCCGTTCAGCGCGTGGCTGTACGAACGCTTCACCAATCCTCCGGACTTCGTCGACGTCGGCGGCACCTGGCCGATGGGCGACAGCCCCACGGTGCTGCTGACCGCCCTCTCGCAGGAGAGCAGCCGCTCCAGCGTGCGCAGTGCGAGGATCATCGGGCCGGATTTCAGGTATGGCGCCGAGATTCCCGGGCGGCCGATCCGCGTGTACGAGATCCTGGATGCCTGCCTGACCTTCGATGACTTCCTTGCGCAGCTCGCGCTTCATGGGGCACGCGAGGGCTGACCGGCTGCGTCGTCATCGATGGCGACGAGTGGCAAATGCATCCTGTCCTCGACAGTACAGATAGAAGGCGTCTTGCAAGAACCTGTAACGACATCGCGCGGGAAACTGAATCTCGTACTGGATGGTCCGGGTTTGCGCCGTTGGCTGTCGCCATTGCCGAGAATGGATCGGGCGACTGCATCGTGCTCCTTCGAACGGACATGCGTACGAGCCAGAACCCCATCTTTGGATGCATGAAACCCGCGAACTCATCAAGCTTGCTGCCGACATCGATGAATTGACCCGAGGATGACCTGAACGCTGGCGCGAACCTTGCATGAAACCGGTTACCTGAACTCGTCCGGGAGGTACCGATGTTTTTGCAAAACGATGTGCTCGAGTACGCAGGTCCGCCCCGCCGCGCCATCCGCATCCTGTGGATCGACCGCGCGCAGGCCCTGGCCTACACCTACGCCTTGCGCCAGGAAAGCGCCCTGCCCCAGGCGCAGCCCTTGCAGGCGCTGGTGAACGACGTGCAGGCGCACCGGGCGCGCCTGCTGCTGGTCGATCCCTATGCCGCGCCGCGCGTCACGCACCAGGTGCCGGCCAGCTACCTGGCGCTGCAGGCCAAGGCGCTCGATGCGGTGCAGGCCCTGCATGCCGGCCTGCCCGCGCTGTACCGGCAGCGCGAGCGCGCCGCCATGGTCGCCGCCTATGCCGCCTCGCACGGTATCGCCAGGTCCAGCGTGATGCGCTACCTGCGCCGCTACTGGGAACGCGGCCAGACGCCGCAGGCGCTGCTGCCCGACTACGGCAATTCGGGCGCCCCCGGCCGCACGCGCGCCGCCACCGCCGGCGTCAAGCGCGGCCGGCCGCGCAAGGACGCCCAGGCCGGCACCAATGCCGACGCCGAGATCCGCGCCATCTTCCGCGCGGCGGCGGCGCGCTACGCCGTCACCCACGACGGGTTCTCGCGCCGCGCCGCCTATCGCCAGATGCTGGAAGAGTTCTTCCGCGGCCGGGAGGCGGGCGCGGTGCCGAGTTTTGGCCAGTTCAGTTACTGGCTGGAACGCGATGGCGCATCCTCGGAACAGGCAATTGCTGCGGTGCACGATACAGCCTGAACATGCCAATCCGGTGCAATCCCATCGCCATCATGGTGCACTGCCGCAATTTACTGTAAGCACTGCTTTAAAGCATCAATAGCGCCGCTGCCGACAAGCAAGGTAGCGGCGCCAAAAACAATGTCCGGACAGGGAAAACAGACTCTGGCCCGACGATTCCCCAAAGTCTCCTTCCCTGCCTTCGCGCCCCCGGCAAGACGAAACATTATTTTATAAAGCCGGCTTACCCCAAGCTTACATATCAAAAAATACCGTCCATACTTTATTTTATTTGAGAATTCTTCTCATTTTCCGCACTTTGCTGGCACGGCTATTGCTGAAAGAGACCTCGACAGAGTAGGTCTTCCTTGCAATAACCGGAGAGGTGCGGATGAATCGTTCCAAACCGTCGCTGACGCGACGACAATTCCTGTATCGCGCAGCCGCCGTCGGCGGCTCCGCGCTCCTGTTGAACACCATGAATGCCTGGGGCATGGGCATCGCGTCCCGCGCCAGCGCTCCGCCCGCCCTGGGCGGCAGCGGCAAGGGCAAGAAGGTGGTGATCCTCGGCGCCGGCCTGGCCGGGCTGACCGCGGCCTACGAGCTGGGCAAGCTGGGCTACCAGTGCGAGGTGCTGGAAGCGCGCGGCTTCGCCGGCGGCCGCTGCCAGACGGCGCGCAAGGGCTTCCGCCTGCAGGAACTGGGCGGCGAGGAACAGGTCTGCCGCTACGACGAAGGCCATTACCTGAACCACGGCCCGTGGCGCATTCCGCTCGACCACCAGTCGACCCTGTACTACACGCGCCTGTTCAACGTGCCGCTCGAGGTCATGGTCAACGACAACGACCACGCCTATGTCTATCTCGAGGATGGCGGCCCGCTGTCGCGGCGGCGCCTGCGCGGCGCCGAGATCAAGGCCGACATGCGCGGCCATGTGGCCGAACTGCTGGCCAAGACCGTGCGCGGCCGCCAGCTCGACACCCAGCTCAGCGCCGACGACCAGGCCATGCTGCTCGACTACCTGGCGCACGAGGGCGCGCTCAGCACGTCCGACCTGAAGTACCGGGGCCGCAACGGCCGCGGCTATGCGGTGAATCCGGGCGCCGGCCTGAAGCCGGGCACGCCGTCCGATCCGCTGGCCTTCAACGAGCTGCTCGCCTCGAAGGTCGGCAAGGTCTACAGCGCGGTGCAGGAGTTCCCGATGCACGCGACCATGTTCCAGCCGGTCGGCGGCATGGACCAGATCCCGCGCGCCTTCGCCCGGCGCCTGGGCAAGGCCGTGCGCTACCACGCCGAGGTGCAGCGCATCCGCCAGGCGGGCGGCAAGGTCACGGTCGACTACAAGGACAGCGCCAGCGGCCGCCTTTCCAGCACCAGCGCCGACTACTGCCTGTGCACGCTGCCGCTGTCGGTGCTGCGCACCATCGACACCGACTTCTCGAACGCCTTCAAGGATGCGGTCAAGGCCGTCTCCTACGCCCCGGTCGGCAAGATCGGCCTGCAGATGGGACGCCGCTTCTGGGAAGAGGACGACAACATCTACGGCGGCCACGTGCTGACCGACATGAAGGGGATCAACGTGATCTCCCTCCCCTCGGGCAACTGGCAGCAGAAGAAGGGCGTGGTGCTCGGCTACTACCACTACGCGCTGGACGCGATCGAGGCCAGCGCCCTGAACCCCGCCGAGCGCGCGGAGTTCGCCCTGGCGGCCGGCCAGAAGATCTTCCCGGCCTACCGCTCGACCTACGAGAACGCGTTCTCGGTGGCCTGGCACCGCGTGCAATACAACCTGGGCGGCTGGGCCGAATGGAGCGAGGCCGCGCGCGAACGCGCCTACCCGCTCCTGCTCGAAGGCCAGGACCGCGTGCTGCTCGCCGGCGAGCACCTGAGCTACCTGACCGGATGGCAGGCCGGCGCCATTGAATCGGCCTGGCAGCAGATCGAACAACTCCACAAGAGGGCAAGCGCATGAAAGCAGCACATCCGATCCTGTTGCTGCTGGCCGCGATGGCCGGCCAGGCCGGCGCGCAGGAAGCGCCCACCGCCCGTCCCGACGGCAAGACGCTGTTCGCGAAGAACTGCGCGGCCTGCCACCAGGCCAACGGCCGCGGCATCCCGGGCGCCTTCCCGGCGCTGGCCGCCAGCAGCTTCGTGGCCGGCGCCCCGGCCGAGGTGGCGACCGTCCTGCTCAAGGGCCGCGGCGGCATGCCGGACTTCAGCAGCAGCCTGGACGACGCCGAGATCGCCGAGGTCCTGAGCTATGTGCGCGGCAACTGGGGCAACGGGGCCGGCGCGGTCTCCGCGCAGGAAATCGGCGCCCAGCGCGTGGCGCTGCAGGTCGCGCCGGCCAGCCGCAGCCGCGTCGGCAACAAGCATTGAATTCCTTTTTCCATCCACGAAAGACGACGACTCCATGAAGAACACCCTCGCGTACCGCATTGCCGCCCTGCTGCTCGTATTGCCCGCCGCCGCCGGCGCCCAGGACATCGTGCGCCACAAGATCCCGAATTCGGACTTTCCGATCGCCCTGGCGGTGTCCGTACCGCCCAGCGCCACCATCCACTTCATCAGCGGCCAGGTGCCGCCGGTGGTCAACAAGGGCGCCGACCCGAACTCGCTGGCCGCCTTCGGCGACACCAAAGCCCAGACCCTCGGCGTACTGGGCCGCATCAAGGAGATCCTGGCCGGCATGGGCCTGGGCATGGGCGACGTCGTGAAGATGCAGGTGTTCCTGGTCGGCGACCCCGCGAAGTCGGGCCGCGCCGACGTCGGCGGCTTCATGGAGGGCTACACCCAGTTCTTCGGCGGCCCGCAGCCGAACCTGCCGGCGCGCGCGGTGATGCAGGTCGCCGCGCTCAGCAACCCGGGCTGGCTGGTCGAGATCGAGGTGGTCGCCGCCAAAAAATAAGCAGCCCGCCGTCCCGCCGTCCGTATTCGCTTCGATTCGATGTCATTAGGGGGTAACACATGCACAAGGCCATCATCCATTCCGGCGTCGCCGCCGGCCTTCTCTCCTGCGGGCTGGGACTTGCACACGCCGACGACAGGGCGGCCGCGCCAGCCGACGAGGTCCCGGCCGGCGCCGCCGCAGCCTCGCCCGAGCCCGCGGCGCCAGGCACCACCACCACCGGCACCGTGATCGTGACCGGCACCCGCGCAGCCGGCCTGAAGGTCGAGAACAGCGCCTCGCCGGTGCAGGTGCTCGACGCCAGCTCGCTGGCCCGTACCGGCCAGCCGGACCTGATCCAGGCGCTGGCCCAGAACCTGCCCTCGCTGAACGCCCAGGCCTTCGGCGGCGACATGGCCAACATGACCCTGTCGGCGCGCCTGCGCGGCCTGAGCCCGAACAACACCCTGGTGCTGGTCAACGGCAAGCGCCGCCACGGCACCGCCAACCTGGCCGTGCTGGGCGGCCCCTACCAGGGCGGCGCCGCGGCCGACCTGAACTTCATCCCGGTGGCCGCGATCGACCACATCGAGGTGCTGCAGGACGGCGCCGCCGCGCAGTACGGCAGCGACGCCATCGCGGGGGTGGTCAACATCATCCTGAAGTCGAACTACCAGGGCGGCAGCGCCAACATCAACGGCGGCGGCTACATGGACGGCGGCGGCCATACCGGCGACGCCCAGGCGAACATCGGCCTGGCGCCGTTCGAGGACGCCTTCCTGAGCCTGACGCTCGAATCCAAGTACCACGGCTTCTCGAACCGCGGCGGGATCGATCCGCGCGTGATCGATCCCGCCACCGTGGCCGCCTTCCCGAGCCTGACCCAGGCGCCGGGCTATCCGTACCTGAACAAGATCGCGGGCGACGCCCAGTACCGCCAGCACATCTTCGCCATGAACTTCGGCGCGGAACTGGGCGCCGGCGTGTCGCTGTACAGCTTCGGCACCTACGGCAAGAAGGAAGCCCGGGCCTTCGAGAACTACCGCATGCCGGGCCGGCTGCCGGAGATCTATCCGTTCGGCTTCAGCCCGCAGGAGAGCATCGACGAGGAGGACTACGCGCTCACGGTCGGCCTCAAGGGCAAGGCCTTCGGCGACTGGAACTGGGACCTGTCCAGCACCTACGGCAAGGATGTCGCCGAGCTGAGCGTACTCAACTCGGCCAACATCTCGCTGTACCAGGATACCGGCGCCACCCCGCTCGACTTCCGCGCCGGCGAATTCCACGCCTCCCAGCTGACCAGCAACTTCGACCTGAGCCGCGAGTTCGAGATCGGCTGGGCCACGCCGATGACCTTCGCGATCGGCCTCGAGCACCGCCGCGACACCTACGAGATCGTGGCCGGCGAGCCCGCTTCGCGCTACAAGGAAGGCTCGCAGTCGTATCCGGGCTTCTCGCTGACCGACGCCGGCCGCCACAGCCGCAACAACAAGGCGGCCTACGTGAACATCGCGGGCCAGCCCCTGCCCGGCTGGACCATCGACATCGCCGGCCGCTACGAGCACTTCAGCGACTTCGGCAAGGCCAAGGTGGGCAAGCTGACCAACCGCTACGACTTCTCGCCGAGCTTCGCCGTGCGCGGCACCTACAGCAACGGCTTCCGCGCGCCGACCCTGGCCGAGTCCTACTATTCGGCCACCAACGTGTCGCCGCGCGCCGCCTTCGTGCAGCTGGCCCCGAACTCGCCCGGCGCGCGCCTGGTGGGCATCGACGGCCTGCGTCCGGAAGCCTCGACCAACGTCACCGCCGGCATCGTGCTGAACCCGGCGCCCAACCTGGCGATCACGCTGGACGCCTACCAGATCAGCATCCGCGACCGCATCGTCGGCAGCGGCGCGGTGTACGGTTCGGGCGGCGCGGTCAACTCGCCGGCGGTGACGGCGGCGATCCTCGCCAACGGCAACGTGCTCGATCCGACCGTGGTACAGACCGGCATCAACATCTTCACGAACGCCGTCAACACCCGCAGCCGCGGGCTGGAAGCGGTGGCCACCCTGAACAGCAGCTATGGTTCCTGGGGCCGGGTGGACTGGTCGGCGGCGGCCAACTACAACAAGGTCGAGGTGCGCAAGATCAACCAGGCGCCGAGCCAGCTGCAGCCGCAGACCCTGCTGGATGCGACCGCGATCTCGCACCTCGAGAGCGCCTCGCCGCGCGCACGCCTCAACCTGGGCGCGCTGTGGAAGATCGGCGCCTGGACGGTGAACCTGCGCGAGGCGATCTACGGCCGCACCTCGGAACTGAGCTCCAGCGACGGCGCGACCTACTATGAGACCGAGGTCAAGCCGACCGCGATCACCGACCTGGAAGTGAGCTACCAGTTCGGCAAGTCGTGGACCCTGTCGGTCGGCGCGAACAACCTGTTCAACGAGTATCCCGACCAGGTCAATGCGCAACTGCTGGCCGAGCAGCGCGCCAACCTCGACAACTCGGCGGTCGCGGTCTACCCCTCGATCTCGCCGTTCGGCATCAACGGCGGCTATTACTACGCACGCCTGGGAGTGAAGTTCTAGTCCTGGCGCGCGGGCACGGGGGGTAATTCCGCCCCGCAGTCCTTGCAGAACCTGGCGCCGGCCTCGTGGCCGGCGCTGCCGCATTCGGCGCACGACGCGCGCCCCGAGTGCGGACGCAGCGGATGGCGGCGGTCGGCGTGGCGCACCGTCATCTCGGCCGTCACGATCCCCGTCGGCACCGCCAGGATGCCCCAGCCGAGCAGCATCATGAACGAGGCGATGCCCTTGCCCAGGGTGGTCTGCGGCGTGATGTCGCCATAGCCGACCGTGGTCATCGTCACCGTGGCCCAGTACATCGCCATCGGGATGCTGGTGTAGCCGTTTTCCGGACCTTCGACCACGTACATCACCGTGCCCAGGATCAGGATCAGCATCAGCACCACCGACAGGAACACCATGATCTTGCGCCGGCTCGCCGCCAGCGCTTCGCCCAGGCGCGTGTACTCCTCGATGTAGAGGGTGAGCTTGAAGATGCGGAAGACGCGCAGCAGGCGCAGGATGCGGATGTCGAGCAGCATCTCGCTGCCCGGCACCAGCAGCGAAAAATAGGTGGGCAGCACCGACACCAGGTCGATCACGCCGAAGAAGCTGGCGGCATAGCGCAGCGGGCGCTGCACGCACGCCAGGCGCGCCAGGTATTCGAGGGTGAACAGGAGCGTGAAGCTCCACTCCAGCACCGCCATCGGCGTCGGGTGGCGTCCGCCGATCGAGGGCACGCTGTCGAGCACCACGACCAGGATGCTGAGCAGGATCGCGGCCACCAGCGCGATGTCGAAGCGCCGCCCGGCCGGCGTGTCGACCCCGAAGATGACATCGAACATGCGGGCGCGCCAGCCATCGGGCGGGCGCCCCAGCACCGCCGGCAAGCTCGATGGCGGAGGCGTCGGGGACGGCGGCTTCAAGCCGGCGGGCCTTTCAGTTCGACCGTGTTGTGCTCCGGGTCCTGCAGGTAGATCGAGGGCCCCTCGCCTTCGGCGCCGTAGCGCGATTCCGTCGGGCCGGCGGCCACGCCGTGCGCCGCCAGGTGGGTGCGGATCGCCGCCTCGTCGAAGGGCTCGAGGCGCAGGCAGAAGTGGTCGAGGTTGCGGCCCTCGGCGCCCGGCGCCGCGCCGCCCATCCGGCCCAGCTTGCCGTCCACCGGCACCAGGTCGATCATGGCGCTGCCGGCGCGCAGCTGGACCAGGCCGATCTCGTCGCGGCGCAGCTCGACCTGGCACCCCAGCACGCCCACATAGAAGGCGAGCATCGCGTCGAGGTCGACCACGCGCAGCACGAGGTGGTCGAGGCCGCGCACCCGGATCGCGGACCTGGCTTCAGGATGCATGGCGCTCCACCCAGGCCGCGAAGGCATCGACGAAGGTCTTCAGGAAGGCGCGGGTCGCGTCGTCGGCCAGGGCGCCGTCCTTGATCTTGCCGGCGATGCCGCCGACATAGGCTTCCGGGGCCGGCATGCAGGGCATGTCCAGGAAAGGCAGGGACTGGCGCAGGTGGTGGTTGGCGCCGAAGCCGCCCAGCGCCCCCGGCGACACGCTGATGACGGCGCAGGGCTTGCCCGACCACGCCGCCTTGCCGTAGGGGCGCGAACCGACGTCGATCGCATTCTTCAGGACACCCGGCACCGAGCGGTTGTATTCGGGCGTGCAGAACAGGACGGCGTCGGCCTGGCGGATGCGGTCGCGGAAAGCGATCCAGGCCGCCGGCGCATGCGCGCCCTCGTCGTCCTCGTTGTACATCGGCAAGTCGCGCAGCTCGACGATCTCCATCTGCAGGCCGGGCGGGGCCTGCTCGATCAGGCTGTGGGCCACCTTGCGGGTGAACGATTCCTTGCGCAGGCTGCCGACGATGACGGCGATGTTCCTGGTAGCCATGGTGCTCCTTTCCGGTCCGGACGGTTGTGGAGTTCCGATAGTAAGCATTTTCGCATCGCCGCGCAGCAATCGTGCTAGAGCCGCAGGCGCCGGTACTGTTCCAGAAACACCCTGGCCTGCGCCTTGGTGAGAATCCGCACCGGATCGCCATGCCAGGCATACAGGAAAGGTTCGCCTCCCTGGCGGTCGGTGATCTTGACCGAGAGCAGGAAACGGGTGCCGGCCGGATAGCGCGCCGGGTCGCTCAGGGCGCGCGCGCACTGCACCCGCATGCTGGTCGCGAAGGCCTGTCCCGCCATCGGCCGGATGCGCAGCGCGCCGCTGCGCGGATCCGGTGCCGATTCGACCGCGACCTCGCGGTAGGCCCAGGCGTCGCGCGCCATGTCAGCCCTTGGACGGCGCCAGCGCCGCCGCGCGCACGACCGGCTGTTCGCGGATCGGCAGGTTGATCAGGGCGGCGGCCAGGGCCAGCAGCATGTCGGCGTACCACATCCAGGTGTAGTCCCCCATGTGGACGAAGGACAGGCCGCCCAGCCAGGCGCCGAAGAAGCCGCCGATCTGGTGCGACAGCAGGGTCATGCCGAACAGGGTCGCCAGGTAGCGCATGCCGAACAGCTTGCCCACCAGGCCCGCGGTCGGCGGCACGGTGGCGAGCCAGGTGAAGCCGAGGGCGCCGGCGAACAGGTAGAAGGTCAGCGGGGTCTTGGGCGCCAGCAGGTAGATGCCGATGATCGCGACGCGGCTGGCGTAGATGACGGCGAGCAGGGACTTCATCCGGTAGCGGGTCGAGAGCGCGCCCACGGTGAGGCTGCCGGCGATGTTGAACAGGCCGATGATCGCGAGCGCGGTGGCCGACACGCCGGCCGACAGGTTGCACAGGGCGACCTCGCCCGGCAGGTGGGTCACCAGGAAGGCGATGTGGAAGCCGCAGGTGAAGAAGCCCAGGTGCAGGCACAGGTAGCTGCGGTCGCGCATGGCCTGGCGCAGCTGTTCGGTCAGGGTGATCGTGGGCGCGGGCGGCGCGCCGGGCGCCGGGGCGGTGGGCGTCGAGGTGACGCTTGGGGCCGGGGACAGCTTCTTGCCGCGCAGCGGCCAGGCCAGCGGGATCGTCAGCAGGGTCGTGGCGGCCATGGTCAGCATCGCCCACACCCAGCCGGCGCTGGCGATGATGGCCTGCATCAGGGGGGCGAACACGAACTGGCCGAAGGAACCGCCGGCATTGATGAAGCCCGCGGCGAACGGCCGGCGCGCGGCCGGCAGGCGCTGGGCGGTGGCGCCGATCAGGATCGAGAAGCTGCCGGCGCCGGCGCCGGCCGCCGACAGCAGGCCCATGCTCAGGAGCAGGCCCCATTCCGAGTCCATGAAGGGCGTCAGCGCGGTGCCCACGGCCAGCATCACGCCGCCCAGCACGATCACGCGCCCGGGGCCGTACTTGTCGGCCACCGCGCCGAAAATGGGTTGCGAGGCGCCCCACAGGAGCTGGGCCACCGCCATCGCGAAGCTGATGGTGGCCACGCCCAGGCCGGTCGAGGTGTTGATCGGCGACAGGAACAGGCCGGTCGTCAGGCGCGCACCCATCGTGATCATCAGGATCGCGCTGGCGGCCAGGATCAGCGCCCAGGCGGCGCGGGGTGTCATTTCGGGGTGTTGCTGCGTCATGGCGGTCTCCGGAAACGTGTAGGGTGGGCGGGTTTTCCCGCCCACGCGTTCCAGCTGCGCTCGCGGGCCGCGGTGCTTGCTCGTGGCGTGTTTTTGCCAAAAGCAAAAGCTGCGGCATGCAGACGGCGCCTCGACGCGTGGGCGGGAAGACCCGCCCACCCCAGGTGAATACCGCAATTATAGTGCAACTACACCTAATTGCTTGCTGAGCATTATTCCGGCGCCTTCACCAGCAATGCGACCGCTTCCGCCGCCATCCCCTCTTCGCGTCCCAGGAAGCCGAGCTTCTCGTTGGTCTTGGCCTTGATGTTGACTTGCTGGGGCGACACACCCACGTCTTCGGCGATGCGCGAGATCATCTGCGGGATATGCGGCGCCATCTTGGGCGCCTGGGCGATGATCGTGGCGTCGATGTTGCCGATCGTGTAACCGGTGTTGACCACGCGGTGCGCGACTTCGCGCAGCAGGGTGCGCGAATCGGCGCCCGCGAACATCGGGTCGGTGTCCGGGAAATGCTTGCCGATATCGCCCAGCGCGGCGGCGCCCAGCAGCGCGTCGATGATCGCGTGGATCAGGACGTCGGCGTCGGAGTGGCCCAGCAGGCCAAGGCGGTGCGGGATGGTCACGCCGCCGACGATGAGCTTGCGCCCCTCGACCAGCGCGTGGCAGTCATAGCCGGTTCCGATACGGAACGGCGGAGTCGGATTGTAGGATGCGAGTGCCATGTCGTCTCAGTAGTCTCAGTATGTTCAAGTGTGATCGGGTGGGGTCGCCGCCAGGTACATTCCGGCGATCAGGATGTCGGACGGCAGCGTGACTTTCAGGTTGCGAGGATGTCCTTCCACTAACTTGGGGGCCAGTCCCAGCGCTTCAACCGCACTGGCATCATCGGTAATCACGGAAGCGTCGGTGGCGGCGTCGAGCGCCTGGCATAGCAGGCGGTAGCGGAACATCTGCGGCGTCTGCGCCAGCCACAGGCCGTCGCGCGGCACCGTGGAGACGTCGTCCGCCACGCAGCGCTTGACGGTGTCGACCACCGGCAGGGCCAGCAGGCCGCCGACCGGATGCTCGCCGGTGTCCTGGATCAGGCGTTCGATCAGGCCGGCCGTCAGGCCCGGGCGCGCGGCGTCGTGCACCAGCACCCAGTCGTGGTCGGCCAGCACGCCGGCCAGCGCGCGCAGGCCGTTGCGCACCGATTCCATGCGGCTGGCGCCGCCGCAGCGCAGCACGGTCACGCCCTGCTCCGGCACGATGGCGTCGATGAAGGGGTCGTCGGCGCTGACCACGACATAGGTGTGCGCGATCAGCGCGCTGGACAGGAAGGCGTCGAGCGTATGCCGCAGCATCGGCTTGCCGCCGATGTCCAGGTACTGTTTTGGACTGCCCGCCGCCATGCGCGCGCCGACCCCGGCAGCGGGGATCAGGGCGACATGGCGCGGGATTGTTGGGTTCGTCATTAACTTGGTTTTTTTCTTGTGGATCTGACCAGAGACTGTACCTCACCTGCGCAAACCTTGCCGAGGCGGGCGTATTCCTGCGGCGAATCAATGGCCGCCTGCAAGGCTTCGACTTTGCCCATCTCCCCTTTAATATAAGGCATCCAGCCGCGGTCGACCTCGCGCTGGAGCAGGCTTTGCGCCTGGCCGATACGCGCATACAACGGCTTGTTCTCGAAGCGCTGGGCCAGCGCGGCGCGCACCCGGCTTTCCGCGGCCGGCAGGTACTCGAGGTAGGTGTGAAGATGCCGCAGTTCGTGGGCCAGCACTTCCTGGTAGGCGCAGGACCCCGGAGCAAATTCGCGCCCTACATAGACCACGATCGGCAGGTACCACAGGGTCACGTCGATGCGCGGCGCGATGCATTCGTAGCCGCTGCCGGGGTCGGTCAGCAGCTGTCCGCCGACCCGGATGCTGACCCGCGCCTCGGTGTGCGTCAGGCCCAGCACATAGGCGCCGGGACGCAGGCGCCCCTTCATCCGGGTCAGGTCGTGGTAGGAGCGGCTGTTGTCGATCCGGTAGCCGTCCTGGCGGCTGGACAGCACCGACACCGTGCGCCCGATCGTGTCCTCGCAGCGGGCCTGGAATTCGCTGCGCATCTGCGCCGCCGCGGGCGGCGCCAGGCTCGCCAGTGCCGCCAGCGTCGCCAGTGTCGCCAAGACAGGGGCTGCCGGCGCAGCCGCGGGCGCAGGCGCAGGCGGCGGCTTCATGGCCTAGGTCGGCGTCCAGCTGCCGGACAGGATTTTTTCCAGCCAGAAGGTGCCGATGATGGTCTTGACATCGGTGATCTCGCCGCGCCGCACCATCTCCAGCAGTTCGGGCACGGTGGCGCTGAAGGTCTCGAGGAATTCGCCCTCGTCCAGCCGCTGCTGGCCTTCGGTCAGGTCTTCGGCCAGGAACAGCTCGAGGTGTTCGTCCGAATAGGCGATCGCATTGTGGATCGTGCACACGAAGCGCCAGCTGGCGGCGGTGTAGCCGGTTTCCTCTTCGAGTTCGCGCTTGGCGCAATCGAGGTGGTCTTCGCCCGGATCGATCTTCCCGGCCGGGAATTCGATGAAGACCTGCCCGTTCGGATAGCGGAACTGGCGCTCCAGCAGCACCCGGCCGCTGGGCAGCAGCGGCAGGATCACGACCGCGCCGGGATGGCGGATGAATTCGCGGTGGCTGCTCGAACCGTCCGGCAGGCGCACGCGATCGCGCTCGACTTTCAGGAACGGGCCGTCATAGACCGTCTCGCCATCGACACGGGTTTCTTTCAATTCCAACACCATTGGGGCTCCAGCTTGGTTTGCGTTTCAGGAATGCCGTCCCAAAAAAATGGGCGGCCACGGCCGCCCACTCTCGGGACATCAAGGCAGGCGGTTCAAGCGCGCCGCTTGCGCAGGTAACGCATCACGAAACCCGGGAAAGCCAGCACGAGGAACAGGCAGCCGGTGACCGCGTAGAATTCCCAGCCCTGCGCGAACGCAGTGCCGATGCGGGATTCCAGCAGGCGGGCGACGAGGCCGACAAGGAAGTATAAGACAATTAACTCGAGCAGACGGACCGGGAAGCGCTTGACGCGCGCTTCCCCGCCGCTTGCCTTCCCCATCGCCACCACGCCGAACACGCGTTCGGTCACGAACGGCAGGTTGGCGGCCGCCAGTGCCAGGGCGACCACGAGCCAGGAAGCCAGAGAGATGTCCATGGCTTATTTCGCCAGCGTTGCCTGCATCGCGGTGTAGCACACCGCCAGCAGCCAGCCCGGCACCACGCCCAGCATCACGATCGCGACGCCGTTGAGCGACATCACCACGCGCATGTCGCCCGGGGTGTGGATCGCCGCGGTGTCGGCCGCTTCGTCGAACCAGATCGTCTTGACGATGCGCAGGTAGTAGTAGGCGCCGATCAGCGAGAACATCACCGCGACCACCGCCAGCCACACCATGCCCGCGTTGGCGACGGCCTGCAGCACGGCGTACTTGGCCATGAAGCCCACCATCGGCGGCACGCCGGCCAGCGAGAACATCAGGATCGTCATGACGATCGCGAACCACGGGCTGCGCTTGCCCAGGCCCTTGAAGTCCGAGATCAGTTCGGCTTCGTGGCCGGCGCGCGCCAGCATCATGATCAGGCCGAAGCTGCCGACCGTGGTCAGGACGTAGGTGATGCTGTAGTACATCGCTGCGCTGTAGGCTGCGGCGGCGTTCTCGCTGTTGCCGTCGACCACGCCCACCATCATGGCGAGCAGGACGAAGCCCATCTGCGCGATGGTCGAGTAAGCCAGCATGCGCTTGATGTTGGTCTGGGAGATCGCGACGATGTTACCGAAGGCCAGCGACAGCACGGCCAGGACCATCAGCATCTGCTGCCAGTCGAAGGCCATGGCCGGCAGCGCCTCGACCAGGATGCGCATCACCATGGCGAAGGTCGCCAGCTTCGGTGCGCCGCCCAGCAGCAGGGTCACGGCGGTCGGCGAACCCTGGTAGACGTCCGGCACCCACATGTGGAAGGGCACCGCGCCCAGCTTGAACGCGAGGCCGGCCACCACGAACACCAGGCCGAACACCAGGATGGTGCGGTTGGCGCCTTCGGCGGCGCTCATCTGGCCGATGGTGGTGATGTCGAGCGAACCGGTGGCGCCGTAGATCATCGAGATGCCGTACAGCAGGAAGCCCGAGGCCAGCGCGCCGAGGATGAAGTACTTCATCGCGGCCTCGGTCGAGGTGGCGTGGTCGCGGCGCAGCGCCACCAGGGCGTACAGCGACAGCGACATCAGTTCCAGGCCCAGGTACAGCGACAGCATGCTGTTACCCGAGATCATGATCATCTGGCCCAGCATCGAGAACAGCGCGAGCACGTAGAACTCGCCGCCCAGGTTACCCGACATCATGGCGCGGTCGCCCGCGTACTGGCGCGAATACACCAGGGTCATGGCGGTGGCCAGGTAGGTGAACAGCTTGAGCAGGTTCGACATCGGATCCGACACGTACATCCCGCTGAAGGTGTACACGGTGGAACCGGCGTTGAAGTCGACCAGCGAGAACGCCGCGCAGCCGCCGATCGCCAGCAGGGACAGCACGTAGGTCAGGTTGCGCTTGCCCTCTTTCAGGAACATGTCGATCAGCAGGATCGCGGAAGCCGCGATCAGCAGGAAGATTTCGGCATACACCGGCACCAGGTTGGTGTCGGCTGCCGTTAATAGTGTGGTGTTCATTTCGTTCATGGCAGTTTATTGAGGCAGCTTGCTGACTGCAACGTGCTGGAGCAGATCGGTCACCGACGTCTGCAGGGTTTCGGCGATCGGCGCCGGATACAGGCCCATCCACAGGGTGGCGATGCCGAGCACCGCCAGGATGGCGAACTCGCGGCCGTTCAGGTCGGCCAGCTCGGCGACGTGCTTGTTGCCGATCGCGCCGAAGATCACGCGCTTGACCATCCACAGCGAGTAGGCGGCGCCCAGGATCAGGGCGGTGCCTGCCAGCAGGCCGGTCCAGAAGTTGAACTCGACGGCGCCCAGGATCACCATGAATTCGCCGATGAAGCCCGAGGTGGCGGGCAGGCCGGCGTTGGCCATCGAGAACAGCACGAAGAAGGCGGCGAACTTCGGCATCGTGTTGACGACACCGCCGTAGTCGGCGATTTCACGCGAGTGGACACGGTCGTACAGCACGCCGATGCACAGGAACATCGCGCCCGACACGAAGCCGTGCGAGATCGACTGCATCAGGCCGCCCTGCACGCCCAGGTCGTTGAACATGAAGAAGCCGAGGGTGACGAAGCCCATGTGGGCGATCGACGAGTACGCGACCAGTTTCTTCATGTCCTTCTGGACCAGGGCCACCAGGCCGATGTAGATCACGGCGATCAGCGACAGCACGATCACGAACGGGGCCATGTACTGGCTGGCGTCCGGGGTGATCGGCAGCGAGAACCGCAGGAAGCCGTAGGCGCCCAGCTTCAGCATGATCGCGGCCAGCACCACGGAACCGCCGGTCGGCGCTTCCACGTGGGCGTCAGGCAGCCAGGTGTGCACCGGCCACATCGGCACCTTGACGGCGAAGGCCATGAAGAAGGCGATGAAGATCAGGATCTGCTCTTTCATCGTCAGCGGCAGGCGGTGCCATTCCAGGATGTCCCACGAACCCGCCTTGTTGTACAGGTAGATGATCGCGACCAGGGTCAGCAGCGAGCCGAAGAAGGTGTACAGGAAGAACTTGAATGCCGCGTACACACGGTTCGGGCCGCCGAACACGCCGATGATGATGAACATCGGGATCAGGGTGGCTTCGAAGAAGAAGTAGAACAGCAGGCCGTCCAGCGCGACGAACACGCCGATCATCAGGCCCGACAGGATCAGGAACGAGCCCATGTACTGCGCGACGCGCTCTTCGATCACTTCCCAGGCCGACAGCACCACGATCACCGTGATGAAGGCGGTCAGCGGGACGAACCACAGCGACAGGCCGTCCACGCCCAGCTTGTAGAAGATGTTGAAGCGGTCGACCCAGGCAGCCTGCTCATAGAACTGCATGCCATGGGCGGCGTTGTCGAAGTTCGTGATCAGCGGGATCGTCGGCAGCAGGCTGACGACTGCGCCGACCAGCGACATCATGCGGACCATGCCCTTGTTCGTGTCGCGGCCGATCGCCAGGACGATCACGCCGAACAGGATCGGGAGCCAGATCGCCAGGCTCAGGTACGGTGGAAAAGTTGAAATTGTTGACTGCATCATTTTTCGTCTTTTTTTTGCCTGTGATTAACCGCGCCAGAACGGGAAGAAGTACAGCAGGGTTGCCAGCACGCCGGCGATCATCACGAACGCATAGTGGTAGATGTAACCCGTCTGGGCGTTACGGATGACCGAGGAGAACCAGCCCACCAGGCGGGCAGAGCCGTTGACGAGCAGGCCGTCGATCAGGCCGCGGTCGCCGACTTTCCACAGGCCGCCACCGACGGCGCGCGCGCCGCCGGCGAACACTGCCTGGTTGAACTTGTCCATGTAGTACTTGTTGTCCAGCAGGGTGTGCAGGAACTTGAACTTGTCGTAGAACCAGGCCGGCACGCGCGGGTTGATCATGTAGCAGTAGTAGGCGAACGCCACGCCGGCCAGGGCCAGCCAGAACGGCGCGGTCTGCAGGCCGTGGATTGCCATGGCGCCGGCGCCGTGGAACTCTTCCTTCAGGATTTCCATCGCAGGATGGTTGTCGCCGACGAAGATCACGCCCTTGAAGAAGTCGCCATGCAGCATCGGGCCGATGGCCAGGTAGCCGATGATGACCGACGGGATCGCCAGCAGGACCAGCGGCAGGGTCACGACCCATGGCGACTCGTGCGGCTTGTCGCCCGGCGCCAGGCCATGGTGGTGGCCATGGTCGTGCTCGTCTTCTTCATGGTGCGCGTCCGAATCGTGGCCTTCGCTGTGCGGCTGCGGGTTGTTCCAGCGCGATTCGCCATGGAACACCATGAAGTACATGCGGAACGAGTAGAAGGCGGTCACGAACACGCCGGCCAGCACCGCGAAGTACGCGAAGCCCGCGCCCGGGATGGTCGAAGCGTGCACCGCTTCGATGATCGAATCCTTCGAGTAGAAGCCCGAGAACAGCGGGGTGCCGATCAGGGCCAGCGAACCGAGCAGCGAGGTGATCCAGGTGATCGGCATGTACTTGCGCAGGCCGCCCATGTTGCGCATGTCCTGGTCGTGGTGCATGCCGATGATGACCGAACCCGCGCCGAGGAACAGCAGCGCCTTGAAGAACGCGTGGGTCATCAGGTGGAACACGGCCACCGAGTAGGCCGAGGCGCCCAGCGCGACGGTCATGTAGCCCAGCTGCGACAGGGTCGAGTAGGCGACCACGCGCTTGATGTCGTTCTGGATGATGCCCAGGAAGCCCATGAACAGCGCGGTGATGGCGCCGATCACGATGACGAAGCTCAGCGCGCCGTCCGACAGCTCGAACAGCGGCGACATGCGGGTCACCATGAAGATGCCGGCGGTAACCATGGTTGCCGCGTGGATCAGCGCCGAGATCGGAGTCGGGCCTTCCATCGAGTCCGGCAGCCAGACGTGCAGCGGGAACTGCGCCGACTTGCCCATCGCGCCGATGAACAGGCAGATGCAGGCTGCGGTCAGCAGCGGCCAGCCGGTGCCCGGCACGGTCATGCCGGCCAGGGTGTTGGCCTGCGCGAACACTTCGTCGTACTGCATCGAGCCCGACGCCGCCAGCAGCAGGCCGATACCCAGGATGAAGCCGAAGTCGCCCACGCGGTTGACCAGGAAGGCCTTCATGTTCGCGAAGATCGCGGTCGGACGGGTGTACCAGAAGCCGATCAGCAGGTAGGAGACCAGGCCCACCGCTTCCCAGCCGAAGAACAGCTGCAGGAAGTTGTTGGACATGACCAGCATCAGCATCGAGAACGTGAACAGCGAGATGTACGAGAAGAAGCGGTTGTAGCCTTCGTCCTCGGCCATGTAGCCGATCGTGTAGATGTGGACCATCAGCGACACCGAGGTGACCACGCACATCATCATCGCGGTCAGGGTGTCGACCTGGAAGCCGACCGCCAGTTTCAGCGTGCCGACCGTCATCCAGGTGTAGATGTCGCCGTTGAAGCTGGCGCCGTCGAGCACCGCCATCAGGGTCTGGACCGAGATGATCAGTGCGATCAGGACGCCCAGGATGGTCGCGGTGTGCGAGACCTTGCGGCCGACGACGTTGCCAAGGAACTTGGTGCCGAGCAGGCCGGCGATCGCCGAGCCTGCGAGCGGCGCCAGGGGCACCGCCAGTAGGAGATTAGGGTTAAGAATTTGCCCCGCCATGTTGAACCTTATTCGTTATTGTTTATCAAGCCGAGACCCGTCAGCCCTTCAGGCTGTCGAGGTCTTCCACGTTGATCGTGTCCAGGTTACGGAACAGGACCACCAGGATCGCCAGGCCGATCGCCGATTCGGCGGCCGCGACGGTCAAAATGAAGAACACGAAGATCTGCCCCGCCGCATCCCCCATATAGTGAGAGAACGCGACGAAGTTCAGGTTCACCGCCAGCAGCATCAATTCGATGGCCATCAGCAGGATGATGATGTTCTTCCGGTTCAGGAAAATACCGACCACCGAGATCGCGAACAGGATCGCGCCCAGGATCAGGTAGTGAGCGAGCGACAAAGTCATGGTGCCTCCTTCGATTCAGCGACGGCAGCGGCTGCCGCGGCCTTCTCGGCGTTGGCGGCGTCGATCGCGCGCTGGTTGACCGCTTCCATCTTGACGATGCGCAGGCGGTCGTTACGCTTGACGCGAACCGCGAGGCCCGGGTCGATTGCTTTGGTGTCCTTGCGCTTGCGCAGGGTCAGGGCGACTGCGGCGATGATCGCCACCAGCAGGATCACGGCGGCGATCTCGAAGCCGTAGATGTACTTGGTGTAGATCAGCAGGCCCAGTTCCTTGGTGCCGCCGATGTTGGCGGCGGCAGCGGCCGTCGACTGCTCGAAGTCGAGGAAGCCGCGCCACAGGACGGCGGCCATCTCGAGGACGATCAGGGCGCCGATGCCCGAGGCCAGCGGCAGGTAACCCCAGAAGCCTTCGCGCATGCGGTCGATATTAATGTCGAGCATCATGACGACGAACAGGAACAGCACCATGACGGCGCCGACATAGACCAGCACCAGCACGATGGCGAGGAACTCGGCCTTGAGCAGCAGCCAGATACCGGCTGCGTTGAAGAACGCGAGCACCAGGAACAGCGCGGCGTGAACCGGATTCCTGGCGGTGATGACGCGCAGCGAGGCCAGTACCATCACGGCCGCGAACACGTAGAACAATGCAGTAGTAAATTCCATGAGTAACCCAGGAGCCTATTCTTGTTAGCGGTGGATCAGCGGTACTTCGCGTCCGCCGCGCGGGCTGCGGCGATGTCGGCTTCGTAGCGGTCGCCCACGGCCAGCAGCATCTCTTTGGTGTAGTAGAGATCGCCGCGTTTCTCGCCGTGGTATTCCAGCACGTGGGTCTCGACGATCGAATCGACCGGGCAGGACTCTTCGCAGAAACCGCAGAAGATGCACTTGGTCAGGTCGATGTCGTAGCGCGTGGTGCGGCGGGTGCCGTCCTCGCGCTGCGCCGACTCGATCGTGATGGCCATTGCCGGGCACACCGCTTCGCACAGTTTGCAGGCGATGCAGCGCTCTTCCCCGTTGGGGTAGCGACGCAGGGCGTGCAGGCCGCGGAAGCGGTTCGACATCGGGGTCTTCTCTTCGGGGTACTGGACCGTGATCTTGCGCGACAGCGCATACTTGCCGGTCAGGGCCAGGCCCTTGAAGAGTTCGGTCAGCATCAGGCTGCCGAGAAGGTCTTTAATTCGTTCCATTATCTTTTGATCCTTACTTCCAGATGTTCCACGGCGTCTGCATCCAGGTGGCAACCAGCACCAGCCAGATCAGGGTCAGCGGAATGAACACTTTCCAGCCCAGGCGCATGATCTGGTCATAGCGGTAGCGCGGGAAGGTGCCGCGAACCCAGATGAACAGCGAAACGATCAGGAAGGTCTTGAGGAACAGCCAGAAGAAGCCGCCGAAACCGCCGCCGATGTCCAGGAAGCCGAACGGAGCCGACCAGCCGCCCAGGAACATGATCGATGCCAGGATGGCGACCAGGATCATGTTGGCGTATTCGGCCAGCATGAACATGGCGTAGGACATGCCCGAGTATTCGACCATGTGGCCGGCCACGATTTCCGATTCGCCTTCGACCACGTCGAACGGGTGGCGGTTGCACTCCGCCAGGCCGGAGGTCAGGTAGATGACGAACAGCGGCAGCAGCGGCAGCCAGTTCCACGACAGGAAGTTCAGTCCCATGCCGGCGAAGGTGCCGACGGTCTGGCCCATGACGATGTCCGAGAAGTTCAGGCTGCCCGACACCATCAGCACCACGACCATCACGAAGCCCATCGGGATCTCGTACGAGATCATCTGGGCCGAGGCGCGCATCGCGCCCATGAACGAGTACTTCGAGTTCGAGGCCCAGCCTGCGATGATGATGCCGTACACCTCCATCGAGGTGATCGCCAGCAGCAGCAGCAGGCCGGCGTTCACGTCGGCCAGCGCAACCTGCGGGCCGAAGGGAATCACCGACCAGGCGGCCAGCGCCGGCATGATGGTCATGATCGGGCCGATCACGAACAGGCTGGTGGTGGCCTTGGTCGGAATGACGATCTCTTTCAGCAGCAGCTTGAGCGCGTCGGCGATCGGCTGCAGCAGGCCGCCCGGGCCCACGCGGTTCGGGCCGACGCGGATCTGGATCCAGCCGATCAGCTTGCGTTCCCACAGGGTCAGGTAGGCGACCAGGCCCATCAGCGGCAACAGCACCGCGACGATTTTCATCACGGTCCAGGCCAGCGGCCAGACCGGGCCGAGCAGCTCAGCGCCGCCGGCATTCAATGCATTCACGAAATCGGGCGTTGCCATTACTTGCCCTCCCCTGCTTTTTCTACCGCTTTTTCAACATTAATCGCACCAAACATGGCGCCGAGGGTGGCGACCGCACGGTGGCCGGCGGCCACGCGCACTGCGTTCGACGGCAGGCGTGCATCCACGTTGGCCACCAGGACGGCGCACCCCGAACCCTGGGTGACTTTGACGGTGTCGCCAGCCTTTACGCCGATCTGTTCGGCGACGGCTTTCGACAGGGTGACCAGCGGTGCGTTCGCATCCGCGGTGCGCTGCAGCGGCTCCGAACGGCGGGCCAGCGCGTCGGTGAAGTACACCGGCACGTCGGTCACGCGCTCGAGCTGGCCGGCGGCGGCGTACTTGCCCGCGCTCGGCGCCAGCTTGGCCACGTTGTTCAGCTTGCTCGCATGGTCGGTCACGCCCTTGCCCAGCGCTTCGTCGCGGATCGCTTCCGACGTCTCGTAGTCGAAGCCCGACAGGCCCAGCAGGTTGCCCAGCACGCGCAGCACTTTCCAGGCCGGACGGGTCTCGCCCAGCGGACGCACGGTGCCGTTGAAGCTCTGTGCGCGGCCTTCGCAGTTGACGAAGGTGCCGGCGGTCTCGCTGAACGGCGAGATCGGCAGCAGCACGTCGGCGTAGTCCATGCCGTGCTTGAAGGCCGACATGGCGACGACCATCTCGGCGCCCTGCAGGGCGGCGACGGCCTGCTGCGGGTTGGCCGCATCCAGTTCCGGTTCCGCGTTCAGCAGCACGTAGGCCTTCTTCGGGGTGGCGAACACGGCTTCGTTCTTGCCCGAGGTCGCGCCCACCAGGTAGCCGCCGACGGTGTTGGCGGCTTCGACCAGGTAGCCGAACTTGCAGCCGGTCTGCTCGGCGATCCATTGCGCGGCGGCGTGGATCTGCGCTGCCTGCGGATGCTGGCCGGCGGCGTTGCCCAGCAGGACGGCGCCCGGCAGCTGCACGTCGCCGGTGACGACCAGCGAAGCGGCGATGCCCTTGGCGGCGGCGCCGGCTTCGATGCCGTCGAAGCCGGCAGGTGCGGCGATGTTCCTGGCGGAAGCGACGGCGACGACGACTTCGGACAGGGCAGCCAGCCAGTCGTTCGGTGCGGCGATCAGCTTGTTCGCGACCGGCATCAGCAGGTCGTCGTCCGCGCCCTGCAGCAGCGCCAGCTTGGCGCCGCCCTTGACGGCGCCGCGCAGGCGGGTCGCGACCAGCGGGTGGTCCTTGCGCAGGAAGGAACCGATCACGAAGGCGCGCTTGAGCTTGCTCAGTTCGGCGATCGGCATGCCCAGCCACGGGGTGACCTGGCCACCCAGGGCGAAGTCGCTCTGGCGCAGGCGGAAGTCGATGTTGTCGGAGCCGATGCCACGGATGGTCTTGTTCAGCAGGTACAGTTCTTCGACGGTCGAGTGGGCGGTGGCGACGGCGGCGATGCTGTCGGCGCCGTGCTCGTGGCGGATGTTACGCAGGCCGTGGGCGACGTATTCCAGCGCCGTCTGCCAGTCGGTTTCCTGCCACGCGCCGCCCTGCTTGATCATCGGGTTGACCAGGCGGTCGGCATTGTCCAGCGCCTCGTACGAGAAACGCTCCTTGTCCGAGATCCAGCACTCGTTGACCGCGTCGTTTTCGAGCGGCAGCACGCGCATGACCTTGCCGCCCTTGACCTGGACGATCAGGTTCGCGCCCAGCGAGTCGTGCGGCGACACCGACTTGCGGCGCTGCAGTTCCCACGGACGTGCCGAATAGCGGAAAGGCTTCGAGGTCAGGGCGCCGACCGGGCACAGGTCGATCATGTTGCCCGACACTTCGGAGTCGACGGTCTTGCCGACGAAGGTGGTGATCTCCGAGTGCTCGCCGCGGCCGACCATGCCGAATTCCATCACGCCGGCCACTTCCTGGCCGAAGCGCACGCAGCGGGTGCACTGGATGCAGCGGCTCATCTCTTCCATCGAGATCAGCGGGCCGGCTTCCTTCGGTGCCACCACGCGCTTTTCTTCCTCGTAGCGCGAGCCGCTCTTGCCGTAGCCGACCGCGAGGTCCTGCAGCTGGCATTCGCCGCCCTGGTCGCAGATCGGGCAGTCGAGCGGGTGGTTAATGAGGAGGAATTCCATCACGGACTTCTGCGCGTGCACCGCCTTGTCGCTGTGGGTGCGCACGATCATGCCCGGCGAGACCGGGGTTGCGCAGGCCGGCAGCGGCTTGGGAGCCTTCTCCACTTCAACCAGGCACATGCGGCAGTTCGCTGCGATCGACAATTTCTTGTGATAGCAGAAGTGCGGAATGTAGGTTCCGATTTTGTTTGCGGCGTCCATCACCATGGAACCTGGTGGGACTTCGACTTTCTTGCCGTCTAATTCGATTTCAACCATTTGATCGTTACCTGACCTGGTTTAAAGGTATGCGGGCACGAGACAGTGCTTGTGCTCGACGTGATATTCAAATTCTTCGCGGAAGTTCTTGACGAACGACTGCACCGGCAACGCGGCCGCATCGCCCAGGGCGCAGATGGTGCGGCCCTTGATGTTGTCGGCGATGTTGAAGAGCTGGTCCAGGTCTTCCGGACGGCCCTTGCCGTGCTCGATGCGGTGCACCATGCGGTACATCCAGCCGGTGCCTTCGCGGCACGGCGTGCACTGGCCGCAGGATTCCTCGTAGTAGAAGTAGGACAGGCGCAGCAGCGACTTGACCATGCAGCGGGTCTCGTCCAGCACGATCACGGCGCCCGAACCGAGCATCGAACCGGCTTTCGCGATCGAGTCGTAGTCCAGGTCGGTGTTCATCATGAGGTCGCCACGCACGACCGGCGCCGACGAACCGCCCGGGATCACGGCCTTGATCTTCTTGCCGCCGCGCATGCCGCCGGCCAGCTCCATCAGCTTGGCGAACGGCGTGCCCAGCGGGACTTCGTAGTTGCCCGGACGCTCGACGTCGCCCGAGATCGAGAAGATCTTGGTGCCGCCGTTGTTCGGACGTCCGATGGCCATGTAGTTCTCGGCGCCCATGTTCAGGATGAAGGGGACGGCCGCGAAGGTCTCGGTGTTGTTGATCGTGGTCGGCTTGCCGTACAGGCCGAACGAGGCCGGGAACGGCGGCTTGAAGCGCGGCTGGCCCTTCTTGCCTTCGAGCGACTCCAGCAGCGCGGTTTCTTCGCCGCAGATGTAGGCGCCGTAGCCGTGGTGGGCGTGCAGTTGGAACGAGAACTCGCTGCCCATGATCTTGTCGCCCAGGTAGCCGGCAGCGCGCGCCTCTTCCAGCGCTTCTTCGAACTGCAGGTATTCCTGGAAGATCTCGCCGTGGATGTAGTTGTAGCCCACGGTGATGCCCATCGCATACGCGCCGATGGCCATGCCCTCGATCAGCGCATGCGGGTTGTAGCGCATGATGTCGCGATCCTTGAACGTGCCCGGCTCGCCTTCGTCGGTATTGCAGACGAGGTATTTCTGGCCCGGGAACTGGCGCGGCATGAAGCTCCACTTCAGGCCGGTCGGGAAACCGGCGCCGCCGCGGCCGCGCAGGCCCGAGGCCTTCAGGTCGGCGATGACCTGCTCGGGCGTGATGCCCTGTTCCAGGATGCGGCGCAGCGCCGAATAGCCGCCGCGCTTGACGTAATCTTCCAGGTGCCAGTTGGCGCCGTTCAGATCCTTCAGGATCAGGGGATTGATGTGACGGTCGTGCAGGCTGGTCATTTCTTCAGTTCCTCCACCAGTGCATCGATCTTGGCGTCGCTCATGAACGAGCACATGCGGTGGTTATTCACCAGCATGACCGGCGCGTCGCCGCAGGCGCCCATGCACTCGCCTTCCAGCAGCGTGAATGCGCCGTCGGCGGTGGTGTCGCGGTAATCGATACCCAGCTTGTCTTTCAGGTATTGGCCGGCGCGCTCGCCACCCGACAGGGCGCACGGCAGGTTGGTGCAGACGGTGATCTTCGCCTTGCCGACCGGCTTCAGGTTGTACATGTTGTAGAAGGTCGCCACTTCCTGCACCGCGATGGCGGGCATGCCGATGTAGTCGGCGATTTCCTGCATCGTTTCGGGCGACAGCCAGCCCAGTTCCACCTGGGCGTGGGCCAGCGAGGCCATCACGGCCGACTGGCGTTGATCGGCCGGGTACTTGGCCAGCTCACGATCGATTTTCTTGTAGCACTGCTCGGATAACATAATCTTTCCTACCTTCTTAGCGGTCGATACTGCCGAACACGATGTCCTGCGTGCCGATGATGGTCACTGCGTCGGCGATCATGTGTCCGCGCGCCATTTCGTCGAGGCTTTGCAGGTGCGCATAGTCCGGCGTACGGATCTTCAGGCGGTAAGGCTTGTTGGCGCCGTCGGAGACGATGTAGATGCCGAACTCGCCCTTCGGGTGCTCGACCGCGGCATACGCCTCGCCTTCCGGCACGTGGAAGCCTTCGGTGAACAGCTTGAAGTGGTGGATCAGCGATTCCATGTTGGACTTCATGTCCATGCGGCTCGGCGGCGCGATCTTGTTGTTGTCGATCATGACCGAACCCGGGTTCGCGCGCAGCCAGGTCACGCACTGCTTGACGATCCGGTTCGACTGGCGCATCTCTTCGATGCGGACCAGGTAGCGGTCATACGAGTCGCCGTTGGTGCCGACCGGGATGTCGAAGTCCATCTTGTCGTAGACGGCGTACGGCTGGTTCTTGCGCAGGTCCCATTCGATGCCCGAACCGCGCAGCATGGCGCCGGTGAAGCCCATGGCCTTGGCCGCTTCCGGGGTCACCACGCCGATGCCGACGGTACGCTGTTTCCAGATACGGTTGTCGGTCAGCAGGGTCTCGTACTCGTCGACATAGCCGTCGAAGCGCTTGGTGAAGGCCTCGATGAAGTCGATGACCGAACCCTGGCGGTGTTCGTTCAGTTCGGCGACGGCCTTGGCGCTGCGGATCGGCGACGCCTTGTGCTGCGGCATGGTGTCCGGCAGGTCGCGGTACACGCCGCCCGGGCGGTAGTAGGCCGCGTGCATGCGCGCGCCCGACACCGCCTCATAGACGTCGAACAGGTCTTCGCGGTCGCGGAACGCGTACAGGAACGGACCCATGGCGCCGATGTCCAGCGCGTGCGCGCCCAGCCACATCAGGTGGTTCAGGATACGGGTGATCTCGTCGAACATCACGCGGATGTACTGCGCGCGCACCGGCGCTTCGATGCCCAGCAGCTTTTCGACTGCCAGCACGTAGCCGTGCTCGTTGCACATCATCGAGACGTAGTCCAGGCGGTCCATGTACGGCACCGACTGCAGGTAGGTGCGGGTTTCCGCCAGCTTCTCGGTGCCGCGGTGCAGCAGGCCGATGTGCGGGTCGGCGCGCTGGATCACTTCGCCGTCCAGTTCCAGCACGAGGCGCAGCACGCCGTGCGCTGCCGGGTGCTGCGGACCAAAGTTCAGGGTGTAATTCTTAAGCTCAGCCATTATTTCGTCCCGTAGGTTTCTTCGCGGATCACGCGCGGAATGTTCTCGCGCGGCTCGATCGTCACGGGTTGATAGATCACGCGTTTCTGTTCGGGGTCGTAGCGCATTTCGACATAGCCCGAGATCGGGAAATCCTTGCGGAACGGATGGCCGATGAAGCCGTAGTCGGTCAGGATGCGGCGCAGGTCGCCGTGGCCGTCGAACAGGATGCCGTACAGGTCGAACGCTTCGCGCTCGTACCAGTTGGCCGCACGCCAGACGCCGGTCACCGACTCGACGATCGGCATGTCGTCGTCGGGAGCGAACACGCGCACGCGCACGCGCCAGTTGTGCTCGATCGAGAGCAGGTGGGACACGACCGCGAAGCGCAGGCCGTCCCAGGTGCCCTCGCCATACTGCGAGTAGTCGACGCCGCACAGGTCGATCAGCTGTTCGAAGCGCAACGAAGGATCGTCGCGCAGGGTCTGCATCGCCTGCAGGTAGTCGGCGGCCTTGACTACCACCGTCACTTCGCCCAGCGCCGAACTGATGGCGGCGCCCTCGCCCAGTGCTTTTTTCAGGGCGAGTTCAAGGACTTCGAGTTTTGTCGTCATGATGTGAATCTGCTGTGCTTAGCGCGCGATGGTATTGGTGCGCTTGATCTTGTTTTGCAGCTGCATGATGCCGTACAGCAGGGCTTCCGCGGTCGGCGGGCAGCCAGGTACGTAGACGTCGACGGGGACGATGCGGTCGCAGCCGCGCACCACCGAATACGAGTAGTGGTAGTAGCCGCCGCCGTTGGCGCAGGAACCCATCGAGATGACCCAGCGCGGCTCGGCCATCTGGTCGTACACCTTGCGCAGCGCCGGAGCCATCTTGTTGCACAGCGTGCCGGCGACGATCATGACGTCCGACTGGCGCGGCGATGGGCGGAACACAATGCCAAAACGGTCGAGATCGTAGCGGGCGGCGCCCACATGCATCATCTCGACCGCGCAGCATGCCAGGCCGAACGTCATCGGGAACATCGACCCGGTGCGCGCCCAGTTGATCAGCTTATCGGCTGTGGTGGTAATGAAACCTTCGTTTAATACGCCTTCAATTGCCATGGCTTATTCCCAATCAAGGGCACCTTTCTTCCAGATGTACCAGAACCCGACGACGAATTCGGCGATGAAGACCATCATCGTCACGAAGCCGGTCCAGCCCAGTTCGCGCATCGAGACGCCCCATGGGAAGAAGAATGCCGTTTCCAGATCAAACAAAATAAACAGGATCGCGACCAGGTAGTACCGGACGTCGAACTTCATGCGTGCGTCTTCGAAGGCTTCGAAGCCGCATTCATAGGGGGACAGCTTGGCGGCATCCGGACGGTGCGGACCGAGCAGGCGGCCGAGCACCTGCGGGGCGACACCGACGCCTACGCCAATCAGAATAAAGAGAAGAACGGGGAAATAATTTTCGAGGTTCACGATGAAGCCTATTTGAACGATCGGTTAAAGAAACACTGCTGGGGATGCAGCGCCGAATCGCGCGAACCTGGCAAGATCTGCCACCAGGACCACGACTGATCCTCGTAAAAAAGCCAGCTCAGGCAGGAGAACAATGCTCACGCGCCCTTGCTGGCTTCTTTCTGCAACTTGGTGCCGACGGCGAGACTCGAACTCGCACAGCTTTCGCCACTACCCCCTCAAGATAGCGTGTCTACCAATTTCACCACGTCGGCTGGAGACCAGTATTCTACCCTGCTTTAGCACTATTTTTCAATGCACAAATTGCGTTATCACAAGGAAAATTGCGCAATTTTTCAACTTTTTCAAATTGCCCGGCAATTGCTTACACGAGCATGACAAGTCGACCGCAGTGCCACCCCGGACCCGGCAGAAGCCGCGGCGCTGCGACTCCCTTCCGATGAGACCGGACGAGCGGCATTCTACCGCCATTTAGAAATTCGCGCGCGAGCGCTCGACTTATTCACCGTATTTATCGCAGGGACAGAGGCGGGTCGCCCACCCACTCCGTGCGTATCCCGCAACAAACCCCCAAAACGCACACAGCCGGCGCAGCATGCGCTGCGCCGGCTGTGCCGGGACGATGGGCGGCAGCGCCGCCCATGCGGTGAATCAGTTGGTGGCCGGGGCCGGAGCGGCCGGAGCCGGGGCTGCCGGAGCGGGAGCCGGCGCCGCCGGGACGGCCGGAGCCGGAGCAGGCGCGGCCTGGCCGGCCGGCAGGGTCGGCACGTCGGCCGGCGCAGCGGCCGGGGCCGGCGCGGTGGTCGGAATGCCCGTGGCCGGCGCCTGGGACGACGGCACGGTGACGCGCTCCATCACGCCGCCATCCGGTCCCGCGCTGCCGCTGCGGTCGTTGCTGAAGTAGGCCAGCGCCAGGGTCGAGGCGAAGAAGATTGCAGCGGCCACCGCGGTCGACTTCGACAGGAAGTTCGACGAACCGGATGCGCCGAACAGGCTGCCCGAGGCGCCCGAGCCGAAGGCCGCACCCATGTCGGCGCCCTTGCCATGCTGGAGCAGCACCAGGCCGATGATGGCCAGGGCCGAGATGACCTGCACGACGATAATCAGATTGAACAAGGTGTTCATTGCAATTCCATTTTCAAGGTTTAACAGCGTTTCAAATTCTTATATTCAAGCCGCGCGGATAATCGCCAGGAAATCCGCCGCCTTCAGTGCTGCACCGCCGATCAGGCCGCCGTCGATGTCGGGCTGGGCCATCAGTTCGCGCGCATTGTCCGGCTTCATGCTGCCGCCGTACAGGATCTTCACCCCGTCCGCCGCCTCCGCGTTGCAGGTGCGCAGCTGGGCGCGCAACCCGGCGTGCACTTCCTGCGCCATTTCCGGGGTGGCGGTCTTGCCGGTGCCGATCGCCCAGACCGGCTCGTAGGCGACGACGATCTGCGCGACCGCTTCCTTGCCAATCAGTTCCAGCACGGCGTCGAGCTGGGCGCCGACGATGGCGGCGGTGGCGCCCTCCTCGCGCTCGGCCAGCGTTTCGCCGACGCAGACGATCGGGGTCAGGCCGGCGGCGAGCGCGGCCTGGGCCTTGCGCGCCACCAGTTCGTTCGACTCGCCATGGTAGGCGCGGCGCTCGGAATGGCCGACGATGACATAACGGCAACCGAAATCGGCCAGCATCGCCGCGCAGACTTCGCCGGTGAAGGCGCCGGGCGCCTGGCACGAGACATCCTGGGCGCCCCAGGCGACCGGGCTACCCTGGAGCAGTTGTTCGCACTGGAACAGATAGGGCGCCGGCACGCAGACCGCGCAAGCGGCCTTGGCGCCATCGATGCCTTCGACAATGCCGGACAGCAGCGTCGCATTCGCTGCGCGGCTGCCGTTCATCTTCCAGTTCCCGACTACAAGTTTGGAACGCATAGTACCCCACAGTGAAATAACCCGCTATTCTAGCGGCCGACCATCTGGCGGTCAAACAACAATGGCTGAGCCGTTGGCTGGATTACAGCACCTGCAGGACGATCTTGCCGACGTGGGTGCTCGATTCCATCAGCGCATGCGCTTCGGCCGCCTGCTCGAGCGGGAAGCTGCGGAAGATCACGGGCTTGAGCGTGCCCTGCGCGAACAACGGCCACACCTGCGCGCGCAGTTCGCGCGCGATCGCCGCCTTGAACGCCACCGGACGCGGACGCAGGGTCGAGCCGGTGATCGTCAGGCGGCGGCGCAGCACATGGTTCATGTCGACCGTGGCGCGCGCCCCGCCCAGCAGCGCGATGCAGACGATGCGGCCGTCGTCGGCCAGGCACTCGATCTCGCGCGCGACATAGTCGCCGGCCACCATGTCGAGCACCACGTCGACGCCCTTCCCGCCCGTCAGCTCCTTGACGACGGCGGCGAAGTCCTCGCTGCGGTAATTGATGCCGCGTTCGGCGCCCAGTTCCTCGCAGGCGCGGCATTTGTCATCCGAGCCGGCGGTGGCGAACACGCGGTGGCCGAGCGCCTTCGCGAGCTGGATCGCGGTCACGCCGATGCCGGACGTGCCGCCCTGCACCAGCAGGGTTTCTCCCGGCGCCAGGGCGCCGCGCTGGAACACATTGCTCCAGACCGTGAAGAAGGTTTCCGGCAGCGAGGCCGCTTCCAGCGGCGTCAGGCCTTCCGGCATGGGCAGGCACTGCTCGACCGGCGCGGCGCAGTATTCGGCATAGCCGCCGCCCTGCACCAGCGCGCACACCATGTCGCCTTTGGCGAAGCCGCTCCCCTCGAGCGCGCCGTCGACGATCTCGCCCGCCACTTCCAGGCCCGGCAGGTCGGAGGCGCCGGGCGGGACCGGGTACTTGCCGAGGCGTTGAAACACGTCGGGCCGGTTGATGCCGGCGGCGTGCACCTTGATCAGGACTTCACCGGGTTTGAGTTCCGGCAGCGGGCGTTCGCACAGCTGCAGGACTTCCGGCTTGCCCGGCTGGGTGATTTCGATGGCGCGCATGGGATGCTCCGTATTGAAAAAACCTTAATTGTACGGCAGCTAGGGCGGGAGCGACTGCCAGGTGCGACACACGGCGGCGACATGACGATGTCTTGACGCCGGCTTGCCGGGCATAATGCGCATTAACAAGGAGATTCCAATGTCCAGTCATACCGAAGCAGGCATCGTCGATTCCTGGGTGCGAAATGCAGATCCATGGGTAACAGCAGTGCGCAGCGGCGAGATCGCATCGCGCGTGCTGGCCACCAACCAGGCCGTCGTCGATGCGGTGCGCGCCTATGCGCCCCGGACCGGCGTCGATCTCGGTTGCGGCGAAGGCTGGCTGGTGCGCGCGCTCCCTGAGCTAGATATGGTTGGCGTCGATGCGATTCCCGGACTGGTCGAGACGGCCCGGGCCGCGGGCGGCGGCGAATTCCGGCTCCTGTCCTACGAGCAGATCGCGGCCGGGCTGCTGGACCTGTCGGTCGACCTCGCCGTCTGCAATTTCTCGCTCATCGGGAACGAATCCGTCGACGGCCTGTTCCGGGCGGCGCCCTCGTACCTGCGCCGGGGCGGCATCATGGTCGTGCAGACCGTCCATCCGCTCATGGCCTGCGGCGACGCCCCTTACGTCGACGGCTGGCGCGAAGGCAGCTGGGCCGGGTTCAGCAGCGGGTTCGCCGATGCCCCGCCCTGGTACTTCCGTACCCTCTCCAGCTGGATCGCCCTGTTCGCCACCAATGGACTACGTCTGCTGGAGATGCGCGAGCCGCTGCATCCGCATACGGGCAAGCCGGCCTCGCTGATCCTCGTGGGCCAACTGCCGGAGTGAGGCCCGCGCGCCAACTGCTCAGGAACTGCTCCCCGTCCGCGAACTCGTCGGCAAGGGCGTGCCCGGCCGCCACAATCGCGACAGCGCTTGCGCTTCCTCGATCTGTTCCTGGGTCATCTGGCGCGAGATCGCGGCGCGCTGCTCGAGCGCGTTGCGGTTGCCATTGGCGGCAGCCAGGTTCCACAGCATATAGGCCAGCACCATATCCTGCGGCAAGCCGGCCACGTGGTAGCGGTACATCAGCCCGAGCGCGTGCTGGGCCTCGCCATGGCCCTGCTCGGCCGCCCTGCGGAACCAGGTGACCGCATGCTTCTGGTCCTGCGGCACCGAGTTTCCAGTGTAATACATCGCGCCCACGACATACTGGGCGTCGGACTTGCCCTGCAGCGCAGCCTTGTGGTGCCAGGTAAAGGCCTGCTTGTAGTCGCGCGTGACGCCGCGTCCCATGTAGTACATCAGGCCCAGCAAATGCTGCGCCTCCGCGTTGCCGGCCCTGGCAAGCGGAGCAATCTCTTTCAGCGCCAGCGCGTAGTTGCGGGCGTTATAGGCGCTCGCCCCCTCCGCGAAGCCGGCCTGGGCACTCACGTGCAGGCCGAGTGCGAATGCGATCGCAACGAATATTTTTTTCATGTCTCGTGCATGGAATCAGGATCTCTACGTACCCCTGGGCCTGTATTCAGGACTCCCTGTCGTTCTGTTCTTTTACTTCCAGCTGACCTTGCCCAGCCCCTCGACCGCCACCTTGCGGTTCGCCGGCTTGCCGTACACCGTCACCGAGCCCATGCCCGACAGGGTCAGGTTGCAGGTCTGCTGGGCATTCACGGTGGCGTTGCCCAGGCCCGACAGTTCGAGGGTGACCGACTCCGCCGAGAACTGCTGGGCATCGAGACCGCCCAGTCCGCCCAGCTCGGCCTTGAGCCACTTGCTGCGCCCCGACAAGGTGACATAGCCCGCCCCGCGCAGGTTCAGGTCGATGCCTTCGCTGTTAATGCCGTGCACGCGCATGCTGCCGACGCCGCCCAGGTTGGCGGTCACGAAGCGGTAGTTCGATGATACATTCATCGAACCGGCCCCATCCAGGGTGAGCTCCAGCTCCTCACCGGAGAAACCGCTGACCTGGGTGGCGCCGACGCTTTCCGAGGACACTTCGCGCAGGCTCGGCAGCACCAGCTCGGCATGCAGCCCGGCGCCGCGGCCGATGTTCAGGCCCACGCCGCGCGTCTCGGTGTCGATGTTCAGGGTATCGCCGCTTTGCAGGGTGGTGGTCTTGCTCAGCAGCCGCGGGTCGCCCGTCAGCACCAGGGTCGGATTGGCGCCCTGGCGGATCTTCAGGTCCACCACCCCGTCGAGCTTGACGCGCACCACGCGCGCATCGATCGGACGGGTTTCCGTCGCCACATCCGGCGCCGCAATCGCCATGCCGTTACAGAAGCACAGGGCGATGCTTGCCAGGCCCAGCTTGATCAGGTTCATCCAAGGTCCTCCAGTATCCATTCTTGTTCGCGGCCGGCGCGCTTATGGCGCGCCTGGCCTTTCCTGCGCTCCGGCCGATGTAGCCATTCATGCAGTCTTAGCATGTTGCAACTATATCCTGCCCGGATGCGATTGCGGAGCAGCGTGCGACGAACTGCATAAAACGCGGAACAGAGCGGCGCCAGGATGGATGGATGCAGTCCCAACTCATGCGCTAGCGCAATAAAAAGATTACTTATTGGCATGACATTGCGCTAATATGCGTTTCTTGGCAGCCTCGTGTGGGCTGTCACACAAGCTCATTTTCCGAGTTCATTTTCGAGGTCACCATGCGCATGCGCCAATTACCTGTTTTGCTGGCCGGGCTCACTTTCTCGCTGTCGGCGTTCGCCGCCACAGCGGACCAGTGGACCCTCCCGGTCAATGTCAAGAAGCTCGATAACGGCCTGACCGTCATCGTCTCGGAAGACCGTTCCTCGCCGACCGTCGGCGTGTCGGTGGTCTACCACGTGGGCATGCGTCTCGAGCCGAAGAACCGCACCGGCTTCGCCCACCTGTTCGAACACCTGATGTTCCAGGGCACGCCGAACGCGCCGAAGGGCGTGTTCGACACCACCATCACCGCAGGCGGCGGGCGCAACAACGGTTCGACCCGTCCGGACTTCACCAACTACATCGAGACCGCGCCGGTGTCGGCGCTGGAGCCGATCCTGTGGCTGGAAGCGGACCGGATGAAGACCCTCGACTTCAACGACAAGACCCTGAAGAACCAGCAGGACGTGGTCAAGGAAGAGATCCGCGTGAACGTGAAGAACCAGCCGTACGGCGGCTTCATGTGGATCGACATCAGCCAGCAGGCGTTCCAGAAATGGGAGAACAACCACGACGGCTACGGCAGCTTCGAAGACCTCGAGAACGCCAGCCTGGATGACGTGCGCGCCTTCCACCGCGATTACTACGGCCCGAACAACGCGGTGCTGGCGATCGCCGGCGACATCACGCCGCAGCAGGGCTTCGCGCTGGCGCAGAAATACTTCGGCGCCATCAAGGCCCGTCCGACGCCGAAGCCGGGCGACTTCACCGAGCCGCTCAACACGGCCGAGAAGCGCATCGTGCAGAGCGACGCCCTGGCCCAGGTGCCGGCCATCGCCGCCGCCTGGAAGGTGCCGGATCGCGGCAGCCGCGACCAGGCCGCGATCGCGGTGCTGGCCGAACTGCTGGCCGGCGGCGACGCCTCGCTGTTCTACCAGGGCCTGGTCAAGGGCCGCGAGATCGCCCTCAACGTCGACACCCTGTTCGGCCTGACCGGCCCCTGGGAATACGACGGTCCCACCCTGCTGACCGTGTTCGCGCTGTACAAGCCGAACAGCAGCGCCGACGCCCTGCTCAAGGCGATGGACGAAGAGATCGCCAAGGTCGCGAAGGACGGCGTCGACGACGCCACCCTGAAGCGCGTCAAGACCCGCATGCTGGCCGACTGGAACAACAAGCTGGAAAGCTTCATCAACCGCGCCGACACCCTGGCCAAGCTGCAGACCCTGTGGGGCGACGCCAACGTGGTCAACAAGATCCCGGGCTGGATCGAGGGCGTGACTTCCAACGACATCCAGCGCGCGGTGCGCACCTACATGGTGCCGACCAACCGCACCGTGATCGACCGCAAGCCGGCCGCCATGATCGCGGCTTCCGCCAGTGCGCCCGCCGGCGCCGCCAACAATGCGCCAGCCGGCGCCACCAAATAAGGAGCGCATCATGAAGAAACTGATGCTGACACTGGCCGTCTCGCTCGCCTTCGCACCAAGCGCTTTCGCCCAGGACGCGGCCAAGCCGCTCGCCAAGGGAGAGGCCAAGCCGCCCGCCGGCATGCCGGCCTATGGCAAGGACAAGCCGACTCCGGCGCCGAAGATCGCCAAGAAGACCCTGCCGAACGGCCTGTCCGTGTGGGTGGTGCAGCGTGACGGCCTGCCGCGCGTGGACTACGTGCTGGCGATGCGCGGCGCCGGCTTCGCGGCCGACTCGCCGGCCCAGGCGGGCTTCGCCGGCCTGCTGGCGGCGATGCTCAACGAAGGCACGACCAAGCGCGATTCGCGCGCGATCGCCGAAGCGGCCCAGGGCATGGGCGGCGAAGTGGCCGCCAGCCCGGCCGCCGACGGCATCCTGCTGTCGGCCAACGCCCTGACCTCGCAGGCCGGCGCCATGATGGAGCTGATGGCCGAAGTCGCGCGCCAGCCTTCGTTCCCGGAGAACGAAGTGGCGCTGACCAAGGCCAATGCGCTGCAGGCGCTGCGCGTGTCCGAGACCACCCCGACCTTCCGCGCCGAGCGTGCGATCAAGAAGGCGGTGTATGGCGATCACCCGTATGGCCGCACCGATCCGACGGTCGAATCGATCAACGCGGTGAGCGCCGAGATGCTGCGCGCCGAATACGCCAAGCGCTTCCGTCCCGACCGCGCGCTGCTGGTGATCACCGGCCGCATCAAGGAAGCCGAGGCGATGAAGCTGGCGCAGCAGGCGTTCGGCGACTGGAAGGCGACCGGCCCGGCGCTGCCGGAAACGGCGCCGGCGCCGGCCAGCGCCAAGCCGGCCCGCATCGTGCTGCAGCGCCAGGGCAGCGTGCAGTCGACCCTGCGCCTGGGCGCCCCGGGCATCGCCGCCAGCGCGGCCGACCAGATCCCGCTGCGCCTGGCCAGCACCATCCTGGGCGGCGGCTTCTCGAGCCGGGTCAACATGAACCTGCGCGAGGAAAAGGGCTACACCTACGGCGCCTCGGCCGGCGCGCGCATGAGCCGCACGGGCGGCGCGATCGTCGGCGGCGCCGACGTGCGCAACGAGGTGACGGCGGCGGCGCTGAACGAATACTTCAGCGAGTACAAGCGCATCGGCGCCGACCTGGTGCCGGCCAAGGAAATGGAGATGAACAAGCGCTACGTCGCCGGCGGCTACCTGATCAGCAACCAGTTGCAGCGTTCGGTCGCCACCACCCTGGCCTCGAACTGGCTGGTGGGCCTGCCGCCCGAGTTCCTCGGGCAGTACGTGCCGCTGATCCAGAAAGTCACCCCGGAACAGGTGCGCACGGTATCGAAGAAGTACTTCGCGCCGGAGAACCAGTCGATCATCGTGGTGGGCGATTCGGCGGCGCTGGGCGAGCAGCTCAAGACGTTCGGCGAGTTCACGGTGACCGACAAGTAAGCCGCTTCCTGCAGGATGAAGCCCCGCGCTTGCGGGGCTTCAGACTGCTGACAAAGTCAAAAGCCCTCGCCAACGGCGGGGGCTTTTGATTTAATGTCATCATGCTCAAGACACCTTCTCCCTTCCAGCACGAGCTGGAGATGGTCACGCTGGAACAGCTGGTACCGCAAGACCATTTGCTGCGTCTGATCGACCGCCACATCAAGTTCGATTTCATCCGGGAACAGACCGCGCATTTGTACTGCGCCGATAATGGTCGCCCAGCACTGGACCCTGTGACGCTGTTCAAGATGCTGTTCATCGGCTACCTGTTTGGCATTCGTTCGGAG
>NZ_KB908102.1 GCF_000382345.1 Massilia niastensis DSM 21313 | reverse complement strand
GCCACCTGGCTGGTCTTCATCGCGACCAGGTCGGCCGTTTCCAGTGCACGCACCTGGGCCGTCGTCAGGGCCGCGGTCTGGGCCGTCGTCAGCGCAGTCGCCTGGGCGGTGGTCAGTGCCACGATCTGGGCGGTGGTCAAGCCCGAGGATACCTGCGCAGTGGTCAATGCAGCGACGTCGGCGGTCTGGAACGCCGCGACCTGGACGGATGTAAATGCTGCCAACTGAGCAGTACTCAAGGCAAGCATGTCAGAGGTTTGCAGCGCAACAATTTGTGACGTCGTTAGTGCCTGGATTTGGGCGGTCGTCATTCCGACTACAACGGAAGCCATTCGTAAAACCTTTACATTTAATAAACGATGTTCGGAAAAGTCGCTTTCTGCCGTGCACTATTCCACAAAATATTTCCCTGAGGATACACCCAAAACTGCGCTCACGAATTCTTTACGGCAAGAGACTCAAATCCTGAAGTGTTGTCGGTTGTTTTTTCACGACTACAAGAACTGTCCTTGCTGAGCATTGCATAAAACGTAAAGGCAACAAATAATTACATGCTGCAAGCAAATGCCACCGTGTCAATACAATGAAAGCAGTTGTATTTACACTTGGACATGATCATTTTGGCAGTTTTGCATATTAGAAATACAACAAATACATATAAAGAGGGATGGGCAGCAATGGTTACGAAGACGGGTTCGGCAGGTAACGACATACTCGACGGTACGAATGACGCAGACAGCTTGACCGGCGGCCGTGGCAATGACACGCTGAACGGCGGCCTTGGCGCCGACGCGTACTACTTCATCAAAGGCGATGGGTACGACACCATCAGCGACTACGATACGAATCTCACGGCACTGGACCGGGTTGTGTTCAAGGACCTGGCGTCGACGGACATGAAGAGCGTTACCCGCAGCGGCAACGACCTGATTTTCTATTACGGCGCCGATGATCGGCTGACCGTCAAAGACTACTTCTACAACGCCAATTATCGGATTGAAACATTCCAGTTCACTAATGGTTCCATGAACCTGGCCCAGATTGCCAAACTCGTGGTGTATTCCGAGGGGAACGACAGCTTCGATGGGTTCAGTGACTTGTCGAACACGATCCGCGGCCTGGGTGGCAACGACGCGATCCGGGGCGGTGAGCTGACTGATCTGCTGTACGGCGATGCGGGCGACGATAGCTTGAGTGGCAATAACGGCGCCGACCAGCTGACCGGCGGTCGCGGCGATGACATCCTGAGCGGCGGCGACGGTGCGGATATCTATCATCTCGCCAAAGGGGATGGAAGCGACGTCATACGCGACTACCACGACAATTCGACGCCGATCGACACGATCGTGTTCAAGGACGTCACAAGCGCCGACATCAAGCAGGTCTACCGGACCGGCAATGACCTGGTGCTGGAATACGGCGCGGAAGATATGGTCACCGTGGCCGATTATTTCTATTCCGTGAAGTACCAGGTCGAGGGGGTGAAATTCGCCGACGGCCAGATGTGGAATCGGGCCGCCATCGCGACCCGGCTCGTGTATTCGGAAGGCGACGACAGCTACAGCGGCTTTACCGATCTCGCCAACAAGATCTCCGGCCTTGGCGGGAATGACAGCATCACGGGCGGCGCCCTGAATGACGTTCTCAACGGTGACGATGGAGAGGATGTGCTCAGGGGCGGTGGCGGCAACGACACCCTGGTCGGCGGCCTCGGCGCCGACCAACTTGAGGGTGAAGCCGGCAATGACACCTATCTGGTCAGGAAAGGCGACGGCGTCGACACGATCCATGACTACAGCTCGAGCACCGTCGATATCGATGTCGTGAGCTTTTCCGATGTCGCGGTCGGCGATGTCCGGTCGGTCTCCCGCCAGGGCAACGACTTGCTGATCCAGTATGGGACCACCGACACCGTCATCGTCAATGCCTACTTCTACAGCAAGGCCTACCAGGTCGAGAAATTTTCCTTCAGTGGCGGCGTTTCCTGGGACAAGGCCGCGATTGCCAGCCGACTGGTCTACACCGCAGGTAACGACAGCTACACCGGATTCGATGACGTCGCCAATACGATCCACGGCCTTGGTGGCGATGACCGGATCACCGGCGGCGCCCTGGCCGATGTCCTGCATGGCGATGCCGGCGCGGACCGCCTGCTTGGCGCCGGGGGTGACGATACCCTGATCGGCGGTATCGGCAATGACTTTCTCGAGGGCGGCGCAGGCAACGACATCTATAGCTATACGAAGGGGGCCGCCGCGGATGCCATCAATGACTACAGCAACTCGGTAACCGAAGTCGATACCCTGCGCTTCGAAGGCATTGCTTCCACGTCAGTGACCTCGGTAGGGCGCCTCGGCAACAACCTGGTCATCAAGCTGGGCGCGACCGACCGGGTCACTGTCAACGATTACTTCTATCATCGCAACTACGAGGTGGACCGCTTCGCCTTCAGCGACACGACATGGACCCGGACTGCTATCGCGCAGCGCCTGGCGGCCACCGAAGGCGATGACAGCTTCAACGGGTTCGAGGACGCGGCCAACGTGATCCATGGACTTGGCGGCAACGACCGGATCAACGGCGGCGTACTCGTCGATACCCTGTATGGCGACGCCGGCGACGATACCCTGCGCGGCGGCGCCGGAAACGACACCCTGTCGGGCGGTACGGGCGACGACAGGCTGGAGGGCGGCGCCGGAAATGACACCTACCTGTTCCGCCGCGGCGATGGAACCGACAGCATCAACGACTACGACAGCGCAGGGACGGCGGTCGATACGGTGCAGTTCCTCGACTATAACCAGCGCGACATCACCAGGATCGCCCGCTCGGGCAACGATCTCGTCGTGAGTTTCGCCAACCGCGACAAGATGGTCGTTGAGAATTATTTCTACAACATCAGCTACCGTGTCGAGCAGTACAAATTTGCTGACGGCACCATCGTCAAGGGCTTCACTGTCGGCGCCGAGGGGCAGGATACGATCAACGGCACCAGCGGCAACGACCTGCTTGATGGCGGCGCCGGCGCCGATACGATGACAGGCGGGCTTGGGGACGATCTCTACATGCTCGACAATAGCGGCGATGTCGCGGTCGAGGTGGCCAATGGCGGCAACGACACCGTAGTCGTCGGCTTCAACTATTCGCTCAGCAATAGACCTCATATCGAAAACGTCTTCCTGACCGGCACCGCCAATTATTTTGTGACCGGTAATAGTGCCGATAATATCCTTGTCGGCAATTCCGGCAGCAATTCCCTTTCAGGGGGCCTCGGCAACGACTACCTGGATGGCAAGGCAGGCGCGGACCCGCTGAGCGGCTTGCAGGGGAATGACACCTACATCATCGATCACACCGGCGACATCATCCAGGAACTGGAAGATGTCGGTGGCGGGTATGGCGGCAAGGACATCGTCCAGAGCTCGATCAGCTACACGCTCGGCGCCGCCCTGGAAACGCTCGTGCTGTCGGGAACGGTGGCAATCAACGGTACCGGCAACGCTTCCGCCAATCTCATGGAAGGAAATATCGCGGCCAACGTTCTCGATGGAATGGGTGGCAAGGATCTCCTTGGCTTTACCCTGAACTCGTCCGTTGCCGGTACCGGGGTCGTGCTCAATCTCGGCATCGTCGACGCGAGCGGTTATTCGACCGCTTCGGGAGGCGCGGGCGCGGATAAGGTTCGCAATTTCGAAGATATCGCCGGATCGACGTTCGCCGACAACTTCACCGGCAATAGCGGCAACAACAGCATCCTGGGCTACGGCGGCGATGACGCGCTCAATGGCGGCGCGGGCGACGATATCCTGTCCGGAGGCGCCGGCAAGGATGTGCTGACCGGTGGCCTGGGGAAGGACTCCTTCGTGTTCGACGCAGCCCTCGGCAGCACCAATATCGACACCATCAAGGACTTCAGGGTGGAAGACGATGTGATCGGACTGTCGAAAGCCATTTTCAAGGCATTGCCGGGCGCGGCAGCGACGATCCTGGATGCGGGATGGCTGCATCAGGGCGCGGGTGTGACCAAGGCGATCGAAGCGGACGATTACATTATCTACAACAGCACCACGGGCGCGCTGTACTACGACGCCGATGGCAGCGGTACGGCGTCGGCTGCAATCCAGTTCGCATCGCTCACCGGCGTTCCCAAGCTGACTTATCTCGATTTCGGAATCGTCACATAAGGCAGGAAGCCTGATTTCAGGTCACCGAAAAAAACGGCTCACAGCGAAAGCGCTGTGAGCCGTTTTGTTTTGTACCCAACCTGAAGCCAGGCAACGATTCCACCCCGGAAGGGGGCAGTTTTCAAAAAATTTCCATGTTGTAATCGCTCAGGTACATCGCCCAGTCGGGCGATATCCGGAACCTGTCCCAACAGGTTCTTCAAAAACCAAACGAGAACGGATTCATGGCTAATATTGTCTTCCACACAGGTACCCGGGGCGCTTACGACACGACGTGGCAGGTCACGGCATTTGGCGCAAGGACGTCGACCAAGTTTGAATTCCTCGACGCCAACTATATCGCGCGCGAAAGCAACGAAGGAACTGGCTTCACCTATAGCGGCAACACCGTGATCGGCGGGAAGATCACGTCGACCTATCTGTTCTCCCAACGTGGCGAACTCACCCTGCAGTACACCGGCCTGGATGTCGCGGTCACGGAACGGAACTATCTGTTATCGTCCGGGACTTCCGGCTATGGCTACGAACAATATGTCCTGCGCGGCAATGACACCGTCACCGGTTCCGACTGGGACGACACCCTGACCGGTTCGAAAGGCAGCGACGTGCTCGATGGCGGCAAGGGCATCGATGTGCTGAGCTTCAGGGGATTCGGCGAGGCCGTCACCGTCAACCTGGCAAGCGGCCAGGCCGTCACCACGACCGGTACGTCGAAGCTGTCGAACATCGAGGACGTCGAGGGAACGGCGAGCGCGGACACGCTGACGGGCAACGCGGGCGATAACAGCTTCCAGGGCTTCGGCGGCAACGACAGGATCAACGGCGGCGCCGGCATCGACAGCAGCCTGTATTTCGACGCCAGCTCCGCGGTCAATGTCAATCTCGGCACCGGCGTCGTCACGGGCGGCAGCGGCAGCGATACCCTCACCTCGATCGAACGCGTCGTCGGCTCGCGCTTCAATGACGTGCTGACCGGCTCCGCCGCGGACGAATTCTTCGGTGGCGGCATGGGCGATGACATCATCAATGGCGGCGGCGGCGTGGACACGATCGAGTACGGCATCGTCACCGGCGGCGTGGAAGTGAACCTGACGACCGGTAAAACGCTCGGCGCCGCCGGCGTCGATACCATTTCCAACGTCGAGAACATCATCGGTTCGGTCTTCAACGACAAGCTCACCGGCAATGCGGCCACGAACATGCTGATCGGCGGGAACGGCAACGACCAGCTGAACGGCGCGGGCGGCATGGACATCATGGCGGGCGGCGACGGCAGCGATGTCTACTTCGTGGACAACCAGTACGACCTCGTCACCGAAGCCAACACCAGCCTGGCCATCGGCGGCAACGACACCGTGTACGTCACCGTCAGCTATATCCTGACCGCGAATGTCGAGAACCTGCGCATGAACTCGACCACGAACCTCAGCGGTACCGGCAATGCGCTGAACAATGGCATCGCCGGCAATGCCGGCGCCAACGTGCTGAACGGCTTGGCGGGCAACGACACGCTGACCGGAGGAGCCGGCAAGGATATCTTCGTCTTCAACACGGCGCTGGCAAAGAACATCGACAGGATCACGGACTTCTCGGCGGCCGACGACACCATCCGCCTGGAGAACGCGATCTTCACCAAGCTGGCCACGGCAAACGTGGCGCTGGCCGCCGCGAACTTCGCCGCGAATACGGCAGGCAAGGCCGTCGACAGCAACGACTTCATCGTCTACGACACCGATTCCGGCGCGCTGTACTACGACGCGGACGGCAACGGCGCGGGACTGGCGGTCCAGTTCGCGACGCTGACCGGCAACCCGGCCATCAGCGCAGCCGATTTCTTCATCGTGTAAGCGCTCAAGAAAGGGGAAGAGCGAAAATCGCCTGCAGGTCGTCCGGGCCGATCCCGGTCGCCAGTTCGGTTTCCGGCGCCAGCATGGCGTTCGCCAACTCGCCCTTGCGACGCTGCATGTCCTGGATTTTTTCCTCGAGCGTGCCGCGTGCGATCAGTTTGTAGACGAACACCGGCTGCTCCTGGCCGATACGCCAGGCGCGGTCGGTGGCCTGGTTTTCAGTGGCGGGGTTCCACCACGGATCGTAATGGATGACGGTGTCGGCCGCTGTGAGATTGAGCCCGACCCCGCCCGCCTTCAGGCTGACCAGGAACACCCCGGCCTGCCCCTGCTGGAACGCGGCCACGGGCGCAGCGCGGTCGACCGTATCGCCGGTCAGCACGGCGAACTCGACGGCGCGTGCGCGCAGTTCATCCGCGATCAGCGCGAGCATGCTGGTGAACTGGGAAAACACCAGCACCTTCCGCCCTTCGCTCAGCAAGGTCTCGAGCAATTCCATCAGCGTGTCCAGCTTGGCCGAACCGGCCTCGCCGGCGGACTTGAGCAGGCGTGGATCGCAGCACACCTGGCGCAGCTTGAGCAAGGCATCCAGGATCACGATCTGGCTGCGCGCCAGTCCCTTGCGGTCGATTTCGTCGCGCACCTTGCGGTCCATCGCCACGCGCACGGTCTCGTACAGGTCGCGCTGGGAGCCGCCCAGTTCGACGGGCAGCACGATCTCCGTCTTCGGCGGCAACTCGGTAGCCACCTTATCCTTGGTCCGCCTCAACATGAACGGTTTCAGGCGCCGTACCAGCAGTTCCTTGCGCAAGCTGTCGCCATGCTGCTCGATCGGTTTGCGGAACCCGGCATTGAATGCCTTCTCGTCGCCCAGCAGTCCTGGGATGAGGAAATGAAACTGCGACCATAGTTCGCCAAGATGGTTCTGCACCGGGGTGCCGGTCAGGCACAGGCGGTGCCGGGCATCGAGCAGGCGGGCCGCCTGGGCTGCCTTGGTGCGGCTGTTCTTGATGTATTGCGCCTCGTCGAGGATCAGGAGGTGGTAGCGATGCCGGCGCAGCGCCAGCTCGTCACGCGCCAGCAGGGCATAGGTGGTCAGCACCAGGTCGGCGCCGCCGATCTGCTCGAACAGCGCCGACCTGTCCTTCCCATACAGCAGCAATACGCGCAGGCCCGGGGCGAACCGGGCCGCTTCGGCCTGCCAGTTGGCCATCAGGCTGGTCGGCGCCACCACCAGCGCAGGAAGGTCGAGCCGTCCCGCTTCTTTTTCGACCAGGATATGGGCCAGGGTCTGGATGGTTTTGCCGAGCCCCATGTCGTCGGCCAGGATGCCGCCGAATTCGTATTCACGTAAGAACTGCAGCCATGCCAGTCCGGTGCGCTGGTAGGGGCGCAGGCTTGCCTGCAGGCCGGCCGGCAGCTCGACCGGCCGGATGCCGTCGAACTGGCTCAGCTTCCTGCCCAGTTCGCGCAGGCGTTCCCCGCCCAGCCAGCGCAACTGCGCCGCCCGTTCCAGCTCGGCAAGGCGTGCGGCGTCGGCGACCGGCAGGCGCAGCGCGCTGCCCATGCGTTCGCTGAAGTACAGTTCTCCCAGCGTGGCGAGAATGGGCTTGATGCGTCCCCATGGCAAGGCGACGCGTGTCACGGCGGATAACTCCACGATGACGTCGCTGGCGTCATCGATTGCCGCCAGGTTCGTGGCATCGAAGTCCTGCGGTGCATTGCGTATCATCTGCAGCAGCACCGGCAGCAGGGAATAGCGCCGGCCTTCGACCAGGATCCCGAGTTCGAGCGCGAACCAGGCATTGACGCCCTCGCCTTCCTCCGTCAGTTCGGCATACCAGTCCTGCGCTTCCGCCAGTTCGTAGCGGTAATCCTCTTCCATCTCGATCTGCCAGCCGGCGTCGCGCAGGCGCGGCAATGCCTGGCGCGCGAATGCCAGCCAGGCCGCCGGGTTCGGCAACTGCAAGACAGCATCGGGCATATCACACAGCGGAGAACTGGCTGTCGGCGCGACAAATCCGAGCTCGGCGAGGGCGGCGGCGGCGGCGCGTTCGGCATCCGCGTCACGCTCGATCAGTTCGACCGTGTTGCCGGTCACCCTGCGCAGCACCGACTCGTCGACGCCTCCGGTCAGAAGACCGTCATAGTCGAAGAACAGCTCTGCGTAATCATGCCATTGCAGGACACCGCGGACCTCCGTCACCAGGCTGTCCAGCAACAGATGCGGTGTCGGCGCGATCTTGCGCCGCCGGCGCGTCCGCAGCGCTTGCGGCGCGGGCAGGATGCGGTCCAGGCCTTGCTCGACCAGGCGCGCCGCCATGCCTGCGCGCTCCTCCGCGTGCAGCACCGGGGCCTGCGCCACCAGGTTCAGCAAGGTGGCGGGAGGGAGGGCCGCGAGCGCCTGCGGCACCACCAGTTCGCCCAGCATGCCCTGATCCAGGTAGCACATCGGCTCGGTCGGCAGTAGGTGCTCGACCGCCGCGCCATCGTCGAACCGCCAGCACAGCCTGACCGATTCGCTCCCTTTCGCCTCGGCATGCCAGCCGGGCGCCGCGTGCCGCAGCGGTCCGGGACGGAGCGGATACAGCCTGCCGCGCCTCAGGTCATCGATCGTGTCCGCCGATAGCAGCCGTCCTGCGGCGCACAGCAGGCCCAGCAAGCGGGCGCCGACCTGGCCGGCCGGCCTGACGTCGTCGTTGTACATGCTGCTCGCGCGCAGCGCGGCGAACAGGCGGATCGGCTCTTCGTCATCCTGCCCGACATAATCCGGCCTGGCGACCAGCAAGCCGTAGAGCTCGTTGACGAGCGTGGCCGCACCGATGCTGCCATCCTTGCGCAGGCGCGCCTTGCACAGGTGCAGCCGTGGCGAGCCGCCGCGCAAGCCGGGAACCAGCACGTAGACGAGCCGGTATGCCGGGCCGGACGCCGGCGCCGCCTCGGCCCGCGCAGCCATTTGCATGTGAGCCAGCGCCAGTTGCTTCAGCCAGTTCTCGGACGCCGCCGACAAGTCCGGCCCCGGCAAAGCCGGCAAGGCCGGCAAACGCTCGGCTTGTTTCAGGCTGGCGAGTAATACCGCCACAACATGTTTGCAGTTATAGGACATCGGGCAGCTGCAACTGCCCTCGACCTTGAGGCCATGACGGCCTGCGGCAAGGCGGATCGACTGCTGGTAGACATTCGCACCGCTGCCGCTGACTTCGCCATGAAAGCGGTCGCCCTCCCGGCGAACGCTGACCACCATTCCTTTCCTGGCATAGCCTTCGCCACGCGCAAAGGTCGCAGGATCGAACTGGCGTACGAGATCCTCGGGAGTAAAGTGCATCATGCAGCAGGCGGACCATGTTAATCAATGCGCCATTATCGCCGATCGCCAGGCACGCCTGCCTGGCGGTTCGGGGGTCCGCCGTGTTGCCAGCCCCTATTTGGCTGCCACCTTGATCTGCTCGACATCGAGCGTCGATTCGCCGAAGGTTTCCTTGTCAAACTCTCCGATCAGCTCCACCACCGTGTTGTGGTCGATGGTCGTGCCTTCAGGGAAGAGTTTCGACGAAATCTCCACGGTGATCTTGCCGCTCTGGTCGGCAAACTCATACTCGTCACCGCCCTTGTGGCTGACCAGCTTGCCTTTCAGCTTGACGTACTGGTCGTCCTTGCCCTTGTCCAGCAAATCCCTGGCGCTCATCAGCGGCACGCTCGACGGGCCGGTGTAGCCCGCCGAGGCCGGCGCCGGCTTGGTCGACGGTCCGGTATAGCTGCCCGGTTGCGCGATGGCGACGGCCGACCCGGCAAGCAGGGCGGCGGCGATGCAGGAGATCTTGGTAATCCGTTTCATGGTCAGTCCTTTGGTCGTGTAAGCGGGTTTGTCGTAGCCGGCTGCTTGCAGCAGGCACAGACGCATTACACCGGGCGGACATTAACCCGATCTTAAGACGCGCCGGACCGCGGCAGATCGAGCGACACACCCAGCCCGCGGCCATCCAGGCCGCTGCCGAACGCGAGCTCGATGCCGTGCAGGTCGACGATGCGCTTGACGATGGACAGCCCCAGTCCGCTGCCGCCCTGCCCCTGCCCCAGCACGCGGAAGAAGCGTTCGGTCAGGCGCGTGCGGCTGGCGTCGTCGACGCCGGGTCCGTCGTCGCGCACGACGATGCGGTCCCGGCCCGCATGCCGTGCCGCCACGATCTCGACCCGGCTGCCGGCCGGGCAATAGCGCAGCGCATTGTCGACCAGGTTGCGCAACACGATCTCCAGCATCTGCGGGTCGGCCTCCACCACATCCAGTTCGCAGCGCACGCCGAGCGCGATGCCGCGCTGCGCCGCCTCCTGCGCATAGGCGGCCAGCAGCCGCTCCAGCAAGGGCGCCAGCGCCACCGGCTGGCGCACCAGCTGCTCGCGCGCCAGCGGGTCCAGGCGGGCCAGGGTCAGCAGGCTGTCGACCAGCGCCGTCATGCGCGCGATATCCTGGCGCAGCTTTTGGAAAGGCGCGGCCAGGTCCGGATGCTGGCGTTGCAGCAGCTGCACGTGCATGTGCAGCCCGGCCAGCGGCGTGCGCAGCTCGTGGGCGGCGTCGGCGGTGAAGCGGCGCTCGGCCTGCAGCGCCGCGTCGAGGCGACCCAGCACGCCGTTCAGCGCCTGCACGATCGGCAGCAGCTCGCGCGGCTGGCCGGCGGTCGGTACCAGCGCCAGGTCGTCCGGCGTCTTGGCCGCCATCGCCGACGCGGTCCGGCGCAAGGGCTTCAGCACGCGCCCGGTCAGTATCCAGCACACCAGCGCCAGCAGCACCAGCACGCCCAGCACCGGCAACCAGAGCGATTCGGCCAGTTCCTCCAGGATCTCGAAGCGTTTCTCATGCTCCTGGCCGACCTGCACCTCGAAGCGGCGCGCCTCGTCGCGCACCACGAACACCCGCCAGCGGTTGCCGTCGACTTCAGGATCCGCAAAGCCGTCCCGATCGTCGAAGCCAAGGACGAAAGGACGCAGCGGCGCGCCTTCGGTACGCTGCAGCACCCGGCCATCGGCCACGATCTGGTACTGCATGTCGACCTTGCGTCCAGGCCCGCCATCGGGCGGCCGCGCCTGCGCCAGCAGGCCGCGCTCGTCCCAGTCGGTGGTGGCGGCCATGAGCATGTAGCCCGACTCCTCGAGCGCGTCGTCGAACACCTCGTTGGTCTCCTGCCACGAGATGACCGTGACGATGCCCAGGCTGGCCAGCCATAGCACGATGCTGGCCGAGACGATCGCGGCCAGCAGGCGCCGCCGCAGCGACCAGGGCGGCGCATCGGCCATGCCTGCCGGTTCAGCCGCCATCGTTCTTCAGGCGGTAGCCGAGGCCGCGCACGGTGACGATGCTGTCGCTGCCCAGCTTCTTGCGCAGGTTGTGGATGTACACCTCGATGGCGTTGCTCTCCACCTCATCGCCCCAGCCATACAGCGTTTCCTCGATCTGGGCGCGGGTGACGATGCTGTTCTTGCGCAGCATGAGCGCATACAGCACGTGGTATTCGCGCGCGGTCAGCGCGACCGGCCGTCCTTCCAGGCTGGCCTGCCTGGTCTCCAGGTTGAGGACGATGCCGGCGTGCGCCAGCTCATTGCTCACCTGGTTGGCGCTGCGCCGGACCGCGGCCCGGATGCGGGCCGACATTTCCTCCAGCTCGAACGGCTTGACCAGGTAATCGTCGGCGCCCAGGTCCAGCCCTTCGACCCGGTCCGCCAGCGCGTTGAAGGCGGTGATCAGGATGACCGGGACGTGGTTTCCCGCCGCGCGCAGGGTGGCCAGCAAGGCGTCGCCGGACAGGCCCGGCAGGCCGCGATCGAGCAGCACGCAATCGTAATGGTGGGTCTGCAGGGCGGTATGGGCGGAATCGCCGCGCTGCACCCAGTCCACCGCGTGCTGGTCCAGCCGCAGCCACGCGAGGATGGTCTCGCCCAGGGAAATATCATCTTCGACCAGCAGAATACGCATGACGGGACCCGATTGGAAAGTGGCATACGGACATCGCTGCCGAGTGTGCCCCGGCAAGATGAATCGAATCTTAAGATCCCTTACTTCGCCCGCACCACCTGGAGCTTGGTCTTCCTGCCCTTGCGGTAGGTGAACAGCGTGAGTGCGGCATCGCGCAGGTCGCCCCTGGCGTCGAAGGCGATGGTGCCGGTGATTCCCTCATGCCGGATGTTCGCCAGCGCGGGCAGGAAGCTGGCCGGATCGGACGACTGGGCCTGCTGCATCGCCGCGGCAAACACCATCACCGCGTCGTACGCATAGGGTGCGTAGGTCTGGAGTTCGATCTTGTAGCGCTGGCGATAGCGCTCGGTGAAGGCGGCATAGCCGGCTTCCTGCGGGCCGCTGACGCCGCCCGCGACCACGCAGATCACCTTGTCGTCGCCCAGCGCGTCGCCCGCCAGCAGCGGCAGCTTTTCGGAACAGATGCCGTCACCCGAGACCAGCCTGGCCTGGATGCCGAGCGCCTTCATCTGCTTGAGCATGGGTCCGGCCACCGCATCCATGCCGCCGTAGAAAATCACATCGGGATCGCGTGCACGGATCTGCGTCAGGATGGCGCTGAAATCGGTCGCCCTGTCGTTGGTGAACTGGCGGCTGACGATGGATGCCGCGCCGCCGGCGCTTTTCACGCCCTTGACGAATTCGTCGGCCAGTCCCTGGCCGAAGGCCGTGCGGTCGTCGATGACCGCGATCTTCTTCGCCTTGAGCGTGTCGATCGAGTAGCGCGCCAGCGTGCGTCCGACCAGGTTGTCGTTGGCCACGATCCGGAACGCGGTCTTGAACCCCTGGTGCGTGTACAGCGGCGTGGTGGCGGCCGGCGAGATCTGGGGGATGCCGGCATTCGCGTAAATCTTCGACGCCGGCACCGTGGTGCCCGAGTTCAGGTGGCCGACCACCGCCGCCACGCCCGCATCGACCAGCTTTTGCGCGACGGCCGTCCCCATCCTCGGATCGCTGCCGTCGTCCTCGGCCGCCAGTACCCACCTGACCTTCTTCCCGCCGATCGTGAGGCCCCTGGCGTTGAGGTCGTCGATCGCCATGCGCGCCCCGTTCTCGATGTCCTTGCCCTGGTGCGCGCCGGGACCGGACAGCGGCGATGCGCTGCCGATCCTGATGTCGGATTGTGCGTGCGCACAGGGCGCGACCGCCAGGGAAAGCAGGAAGAAGACGATGAGGGCGGGACAACGCATGGCTGGTTCCTTGAAGACTTGTGCTCATTGTAATGCCGGGCCGTTCCTTGACTGAAAGGCAAACGTGCGGGCCAAAAATAAATCGCATGCGCTGCCATCGAAAGCGCTTGACACCCTCAAAGATACGGCTATACTCCTCACATCGAAACCGATTTGATCGGTACCGATTAAAACCCACCGACACTTAAAGGACGTAATCATGAGCAAGATTAAACAAGTACTGGCCACCGGCAAAACCCGCACCATCGGCAGCGACGCCGAGATCATTTCGGGCAACCACGAAGGCAAGCTGAACATTAATCTGAGCGTCCCTGGCAACAGCGCCGCCCCTTCCTACCTGTTCGATGAAGTCGGCGCCCACCCGACCGCCGAGCAGCTCTTCGCCGGCGCCTGGTCGGCCTGCTACATCGCCGCCGTCGGCATCGTGGCCAAGCAAAAGCAAGTGATCCTGCCGGCCGACACCGCGGTGGAAATCGAGGTGGACCTGGGCGCGGGCGGCAACGAGTACTTCCTGCAGGCGCGCCTGACCCTGATCGTGCCCGGCCTCGACCACGAGGTGGCCACCGCGGTTGCGCACGCTGCCGACGCCATGTGCCCGTACTCGAAAGCCACCCGCGGCAACATCGACGTGGCCCTGAACGTCATCACCGCCTGATCTTGCATAGCAAAACAGTAGCGCGCGATTTGAGCGCTACCGATACACAACCATCAAAGGACACCATCATGAGCAAAATCAAGCAAGTACTGGCCACCGGCAAAACCCGCACCACCGGCGCCGACGCCGAGATCATTTCGGGCAACCACGAAGGCAAGCTGAACATCGACCTGAGCGTACCCGGCAACAGCGCCGCCCCCGCCTACCGCTTCGCTGAAGTCGGCGCCCACCCGACCGCCGAGCAGCTCTTCGCCGGCGCCTGGTCGGCCTGCTACAGCGCCGCCGTCGGCATCGTGGCCAAGCAAAAGAAAGTGATCCTGCCGGCCGACACCGCGGTGGAAATCGAGGTGGACCTGGGTGCGGGCGGCAACGAGTACTTCCTGCAGGCGCGCCTGAACCTGATCGTGCCCGGCCTCGACCACGAGGTGGCCACCGCGATTGCACACGCTGCCGACGCCATGTGCCCGTACTCGAAAGCCACCCGCGGCAACATCGACGTGGCCCTGAACGTGGTCACCGCCTGATGCTTGGGCGACCCTGAAGCAAGCCGGGCGCCGGCTGCCCGGCGCCCGGAACGCGACACCGGCCTGGCGGCCGGCGTCGCCATGCTTACCAGAAGATCACGCGGTCCTGCGGCGCCAGGTACATCTTGTCGCCCGGCTTGACGCCGAAGGCTTCGTAGAAGCCCGGATGGTTGCGCAGGCTGCCGTTGACGCGGAATTCCGCCGGCGAGTGCGGATCGGCCTTGATCTGGGCGATCAGGCTGGCGTCGCGCGCCTTGCCGCGGCGCGCCTGGGCCAGGCCCATGAACAGGCGCTGCTCGGCGGTGAAGCCGTCGATCACCGGTCCCGGCCTGCCGGCCAGGTAGATCTTGTAGGCGCGGCTGGCCATGATGGCGCCGGCGTTGTCGGCGATGTTCTCGCCCAGGGTCAGTTCGCCGTTCAGCTTGTAGCCCGGCAGCGGGCTGTAGGCGCCATACTGCGCGACCAGCACCTTGCCGCGCGCCGCGAACTGCTCCGCATCCTGCCTGGCCCACCAGTTGCGCAGGTTGCCGTCGCCGTCGAACTGCGCGCCCTGGTCGTCGAACGCGTGGCTGATCTCGTGGCCGATCGAGATGCCGACCGCGCCATAGTTCACCGCCGGTTCGGCGTTCGCGTCGTACAGCGGATACTGCAGGCGCGCCGCCGGGAACACGACTTCGTTCAGTTCCGGGTTGTAGTAGGCGTTGACGGTCTGCGGCGACATGCTCCAGATGCTGCGGTCGACCGGCTTGCCGAGGCGTTTCACCTCGACCTCGTGGGCGAACTCGCGCGAGCGCATCACGTTGCCGACCAGGTCGCCGCGTGCGATCGCCAGCGCCGAATAATCGCGCCACTTGTCCGGATAGCCGATCTTCACGCTGATCTTCGACAGCTTGATCCGGGCCTGCTGCTTGGTCTCGGGGGTCATCCAGTCGAGCGTCTCGATGCCTTCGCGGAAGGCGGCGATGAAGTTCTTCGCCATGTCCTCGACCTGCTGCTTGCGCTCGGCCGGGAAATGCCGGGCGACGTAGGCCTTGCCGACCACTTCGCTCAGGTCACGGTTGATCTGGGCGATCGCGCGCTTTTCCAGCGGGCGGTTCACCTTGGCGCCGGACAGCACGCTGCCGCGGAAGGCGAAGCTCTCGTCCACGAAGGGCTGCGACAGGTAGGGCGCGTAGGCGCTCAGCAGGCGGAATTCGAAATACGGTTTCCACGTGCTCATGGGGGTGGCTGCGATCAGCTTGCCGAGTGCGGCCAGGTAGCTCGGCTGGCTGACGATCAGCGAATCGACCTTGCCGGCGGCGCCGATGTCCTTCAGGTAGGCGTCCCAGTCGAAACCGGGCATCACGGCCTGCATCTGCGCCAGGCTGAACTTGTTGTAGGCCTTGACCGGATCGCGGTTCTCGACCGCGCTCCATTGCACGCGCGCGAGCTCGGTCTCCAGCGCCACGATCTGCTGCGCCTTGGCCGCGGCATCGGGGTGGCCGGCCAGCGCCAGCATCTTCTCCACATGGACCTGGTACCTGGCGCGGATGTCCTTCAGGCGCGCGTCGTCCTGCGACAGGTAGTAGTCGCGGTCCGGCATGCCCAGGCCCGATTGCGCGATGTCGAGGACGTAGCGGGTCGAATCCTTGTTGTCCTGGTGAATGTACATATCGAGCGGGCCGCCTGCGCCGATGCGCGAGAAGCGCGCCATCAGCGGCGCCAGCGCGCGCCTGTCGTCCAGCGCCGCGATGCGTGCCAGATCGGCCTTCAGCGGCGCCAGGCCCAGTTCGTTGCGGCGCTGCTCGTCCACGTAGCTGGCGTAGTAGTCGCCCATCTTGCGGGCGTCGGAGCCGGGGGGCGCGTCCTTCATGGCAGCGGCTTCCTCGACGATCGTGCGCAGCTGCTGCTCGACCTGGTCCTGGGCGATGTTGAAGGCGCCCCAGCTGGAACGGTCCGACGGGATATCGACGTCCTTCAGCCATTTGCCCTGGGTGTAGCGGAAGAAGTCGTCCTGCGCGCGCACGCCGCCGTCCATCGCCGCGACATCGATACCGGACACCGCCCTGGCCGCCGCCGCCGACGGCGCCACGCTGGGCGCCGCCGCGTCATGCGCGCCGGCATGGGCAGCGACTGCGAACAGCCCCGCGATCACACTGCTGCACAGCTTACGCTTCATGGTCTCTCTCCTTGTTGGAATAATTGTTGGGAATCGTCGGATGCTAATCCAAACGGCGGAGCCCGCCAAGTCCATTTGGATATGCATGCGGTATCGCGGAAAGCCTGTCCGTACAGGCGGTATGCGCCATGCACACGCTCTCGCCTTTCCGGAAAATACGACCCGCAGCATGCTTGTCTTGCCATACTGCAAAGCCAAACGGCGCCTTCCGCCATGCCGCGCGCGCGCCCGGCGGCGGCGGTGCGCCGGGTATCCGGAACCGGGGCTATACTGGGCCGACACCTTGATCGGCAAGCGGATGGGGCCTGGCCGCTGTTCGAGCACGGGCTCCTGCCCGGCGTCATCAGTCTTCCCGATGCGCCATGCTGTTGCCGATTGCCGGTCCATAGCGCTTGTTCGTTCCCGGCCGGGGCCGCGCCGCCCTGCTGCGGGACCGTACAGGCTCACGATTCATATACTCACAGGGGGCAGCATGCAAACAACCTGGATTATCTCGGCCAATGCAGGCCGTGCGAGGTTCTTTTCGGAGTCCGACCCGGCAGCGCCGCTGCAAGAAATCGAGGACATGGTCAACGCCGCCGCGCGCCTGCGCGTGACGGAAGCGGTATCGGACAAGATGGGTCCCACGGCCGCGACCAGCAGCAGTCACGGCATCGGCGGCTCGGAAGCGGCGGGATTCGCACACAATGCCAAGGCCGGCGCGCCCAACAAGTTGTACCAGCCGGCGCAAACGCCAGCCGAGCATGAAGCCGAGCTGTTCGCCAAGGAGATTTCGAACTATCTCGTGCAGGCACACGGCGAAGGCCGCTTCCAGAAGCTGGTCCTCTCCGCCTCGCCGCAGTTCCTCGGCGTCCTGCGCTCCAACCTGGACCCGCAGATCAAGCAGCTGATCAAGCTCGAGTTCAACAAGGACTATACGCACTCCAATGCGCAGGACCTGCGCGCGCACTTGCAGGCGCAGCAGAACAAGCCCGAGTAAGGCCGAGCCAGGAAGTTCCCATTGACGCCAACCGATGCCGGTTGGCGTTGTCGTTTCCCGGCCCGGTCCTGCCCGGGTTCCTAGTGCAGCGCCGCCGGTGCGCGCCTGGTCAGCACGACTTCCAGGTATTCCGCCGGCACCACCAGCGAATTCTGCCCTGCCGTATTGAAATGGCCGAGCAAGGCGAGGATGTCCTGTTCCAGCGCCTTGCCGGCATCGACATCGAGGATGGAAAACGCCTTGTGGATGGGGCCGTAGTAGGCGCGGAACACCTGCAGCCAGTGGTCGGCGGAGGCATAGCGGAAATTGAAGACTTTTTGCTCCGCCCGGGAGATCTGGGCAGTGGCGCCGAACAGCTGGTTCAGATACTCTTCGGATCCCCACAGCGAGGGCGATTTCAGCCCGGCCGGCGGCGGCATATGCTTGCCTATCGTCTTGAACAATTGCCCGATGAAGCCATCCGGTGTCCAGTTCGCCATGCCCATGCGGCCGCCGGGACGCACCACCCGGCACATTTCGTTGGCCGCGCGGGCATGATCCGGCGTGAACATGATGCCGAAGGTGGACAGCGCCACGTCGAAGCTGCCGTCGGGATACGGCAGCGCTTCCGCATCGGCTTCGCGGAAGTCGACGGCCAGGCCTTCGGCGGCGGCGCGCGTGCGGCCCTTGTCGAGCAGCGCCGGCACATAGTCGGTCGAGGTGACGTGGGCCCACCGGCGGGCGGCGGCGAGCGTGGCATTGCCGTTGCCGGCGGCGATATCGATCACGCGCTCGCCGGCGCAGATGTTGGCGGCCTCGGCGAGCGACTCGCCGACGATCTGGAGTGTGACGCCGACGATGGCGAAGTCGCCGCTCGCCCAGGTTGCCTGCTGGCGCTGCTTGATTGCGGCCAGGTCGGGTGGCGCCGCGTCGCTTCCTTGCTGGGATGAAGATGATGGCTGGAGTGGCTGGGTCATTGCAGTCTCCTTGAGATATTCGTCCCGGACAGGTCGCCGCGACAACGCTGCGGCGAAGGCCTGGCCACGTGGGGACGACGCGCTGCTGGCTTCCAGGCCAAGCCTGTGGACACAGAAATTAGACCATCTTCCCATCCAAGACGCCATCGACACTTCTCTCATTTGGCATGAGGGCGACACGCAGCCTTGCTCAGGTCTCCACCATCCGGCGCATGCGGCGCCGCAGTTCGCGCTCGCGCACGACATGCTCGCTCCAGTCCTGGCGCAGGGCGCGCCACAAGGCAATGACCATCAGCACGATGACCAGGGTAAAGGGCAGCGCAAAGACGATGGTGGCCGTCTGCACCGCTTTCAGGCCGCCCGCCAGCAACAGGCTGATGGCGATGCCGGCGATCAGTGTTCCCCAGACCAGCCCGATGCCCATGCCGGCCGCAAACAGCATGGCGAACCAGCTGCCGACCGAAAACTCCGGTTCCTCGTCCTCGCCGCCAAGCCTGAGATTGCCGTAGCGGCTGGTGGCGACGAACAGTGCGAACAGGACCAGTCCCAGGACGATCCACAGGTACATCCAGCCGAAGTTGCGGGTGATGAGCGCGAGCGCGGTGTCGAAAACGGAAGACATGTTGTCGGGTGCGAGGATGCCCCACAACACGACGGCGAGGATGAAACCCGCCGAGAGCGTCGTTTGCATGATGACTCCTGAAGGCAAACGCTAGTGGGTCACTTGGCAACGGAGTGGCCAAGTGACCCACTAGTGCGTTTTTGTGACAAAAAAGCCTTCCATTGCAGGACACTCATCTTTTTCGCGTTTCCTGCGGTGCTCGGTATTGACGCAGCGGCGGCGCCTCCCCGCTGCCGGGACCGGGTCTGCCTGAAGTCTCCCTTGCCTTGATTTCCGGGGATGCGGCGCTAGGCTGAAGGTATCGGCCATCCATGGCGGGGTCCATCACGCCTGCCGCGGGGGCCGACAACCCGAGGAGATCATCATGGACGCACAACAAAACAAACAGCTGGTCCAGGAGGGTTACCGGCTGTTCCAGAGCGGCGATATCGCCGGGCTGCTGGAACGCTATCACGACGACGCAGAGTGGATCATCCCGGAATCGGAATATGTACCCTTCTCCGGTTCCTTCCACGGCAAGGCGGGCATCGCCGAGTTCTTCAGCAAGCTTGCCAGCTCCGTGGAAACCCAGCGTTTCGAACTCAAGGAATGCATCGCCGAAGGTGACAAGGTGGTCGCCCTCGGGGAAGCTGCCTGGGTAGCCAGGCCGACCGGACGCAGCTATGAAACCCCGTGGGCGCATGTGTTCACCATGCGCGACGGCAAGGTGGCCCGGTTCGAAGCATTCAGCGACACCGGGGCAACCGTCAAGGCATTTCGTCCCGACATGGGCGCGCAGATCCCGATCGGCTCGCAACTGCATCATTGATTCCGTCCGGCTGGACGGCAACGCCGACGCCACCCTGCGGGTGGCGTTTTTCATGGCGCCGAATTCAGGGATGCAGCGACAGCACCATGTCTTCGTTACGGTCGGGTACGGAACGCGCGACATTGGCCACGGCGACAACAGCGACGACACCGGCGACGGACAGGATCAGGAGATAGCCGAACATGATGTGAGCACTTTCAGGAAGGTGTTGATCGGAGGCGCCGCAAGTCACTTTCATTTTGCAAGCGTGTGGTCATGGTAGGCCATAGACTTTCATTTTGCAAGCACTTACAATCGACCCATGGATACCCTCTCCCTGCCCGCCTGCCCGATGGCCCGCGCCGCCAGCCTGATCGGCGACGAATGGATCATGCTGCTCCTGCGCGAACTGTTCCAGGGGCCGCAGAAGTTCGACGAACTGCAGAAGAAGACCGGGGTGTCGACCAACATCCTGTCGAACCGCCTGAACCGTATGATGGAAGGCGGCATTCTTTCCAAGCAGCAGTACCAGGAACGCCCGCCGCGCTACGCCTACCGCCTGACCAAGGCCGGCCTGGCGCTGCTGCCGGTCGTGCTCGAACTGATGCGCTATGCCGAGGAATGGATGCCGTCCGAACAGGCCCCGCCGCTGCGCCTGCGCCACACGACCTGCGGCAGGATCACCCGCGCCGGCCAGTTCTGTTCCGAATGCGGCGAACCGGTCACGCTCAAGACCACGCGCCTGGAGCGCGGCGAGGCCGGCGCCGTGCAGGCGGACGCCTCCTGAGCTGTTGCGCGGCTGCCGCACATATTTCGCCACGACATCGCATTTCGCCGCATAATTGATTCCATCGAGTCAACACGCCATGCGATGTCCCGCCGTCCTTCCATCGACCTGCCCGCCGCACTGACGCACCGCCCCGCGAGGACGCCGGCATGACGACCCGGTTCCCTTCGCGCGTCTCGCGCCTGTACGAGGTCATGGACCTGATGCTCGACTCGGTCGGCGATCCGCTGGCGCTCGACAGCCTGGCGGCGTCGGCCAGCTATTCCTGCTTCCACTTCGACCGCATCTTCCGCGAGCTGACCGGCTTTTCGGCCGTCGAATACCAGCGCAAGCGCCGCCTGCGCCGCGCCGCCCACCTGCTGCGCCACGAGCCGGACGTGCCGGTCGTGCGCATCGCGCAGGACTGCGGCTTCCCGTCCAACGCGGCCTTCGCCAAGGCCTTCAAGCAGCAGTTCGCGATGTCCGCCAAGGCCTGGCGCGAAGGCGGCTGGCGCGCCTACATGGACGCCCAGGTCGGGCGCGAGAGCGACGTCAGCTTCTTCGTCGCCGAACCCGCCAACCTCGATGCGATCCTGGCGCCCTACTGTCCTCCCGAGCCGGGCAGCGTCGCCGCGCGCGTCAACGTGCGCAGCCTGCCGGCCGTGAGCCTGCGCTACCAGCGCTACTTCGGCCAGTCGGGGGCGGCGCTGTCGATCGCCTGCAATACCTTCATCTGCGAGCGCGAACAGGATGGCGGGGTGGCGCGCGGCGCGCCCTGGTACGGCGTGTTCGACGAGGACCCGGGCTTCACCGGGGAGCGCGAATACTGCTACGACTTCGGCTTCGCCAGCGACGGCGGCGACCCGGCCCTGGGGCTGCGCGTGCTGCCGGCCGGGATCTATGCCTGCCTCGATTTCCGCCACGAGTGGCCGCGCTTCCGCTCGATGTACGAGGACTGGCTCGACAGGCAGGCGCTGTGGCGCCTGGACAGCACGCGCCCGCATATCCAGAAGGTCGAGCGCGCCCCCGACGGCCAGTGGCAGGGCTGGCTCGCCCTGCCGGTCAAGAAGCGCTAGGCGCCAGCCGCATGAAGCGGCTCAGCACCAGCACCGGCAGCGCCGCCGCCAGCACCCACAGGAAGAAGTCGCGGTAGCCCAGCGCCTGCTGGATGTCGCCGCTGATCACCTTGAACAGCACGAAGCCGAGCTGCATGAAGCCGGTGCCGAGCGCATAGTGCGCGGCCTGGTAGCGGCCGCTGGCCACGACCTGCATGATGAACAGGATCACGCCCACGAAGCCGAATCCGTAGCCGAACATCTCGGCGCCCAGCGCGCTCGCGATCACGCCCAGCGCCTCGGGCTGGGCCTCGCTCAGGTACCAGAACACCGCGTTCGGCAGGTTCATCGCCACGATCAGGAAAGGCATGGCGCGCTTCAGGCCGAGCCAGGCCGTGAAATAGCCGCCGGCCATGCTGCCGGCCAGGAAGGCCGCGGTGCCGACGGTGCCGTACACCCAGCCCACTTCGGCGGTGCTCAGGCCCAGCCCGCCCACCGCGCGCGCGTCGCGCAGGAACAGCGGCCCGATGCTCTGGATCTGCCCCTCGCCGGCCCGGAACAGGACGATGAACAGGATCGCCATCCAGATCCCCGGCTTGGCGAAGAAGCTGCGGATCACATCGAGCAGGGTTGCCGCGATCGCGCCCAGGTCGCGCCGGACCGGCGCCGGCGCCGCTTCCCCGGCGGGCAGCGCACGCACGTGGTACAGGCCGAGCACCAGCATCAGGGCGCCGAGCAGGGCGAACACCGTGGTCCAGGCGCCGCTGGCGCCGATATGCTCCTCCAGGTAGCCCGCCAGGATCAGCAGGCCGCCCAGCGACAGGAACTTGGCGGCATTGAAGAAGGCGCCCTGCCAGCCGGCATAGGCGGCCTGCTCGCGCATGTCCAGGTTGGCGATGTAGATGCCGTCGGCCACGATGTCGTGCGTGCTCGACGCCAGCGCCACCAGCGCGAACAGCGCCATGCACAGCGCGAACCAGGCCGGCAGCTGCAGCGCCAGCGCGACCAGCCCGAGGCTGGCGCCGCCGATCAGCTGGAAGGCCACCACCGCCATGCGCTTGCTGGGCGCCAGTTCCAGGAACGGGCTCCAGAGCGCCTTGAAGGCCCAGGCCAGGCCCAGCGCCCCGGTCCAGCGCGCGATCTCGCCGTTGGACACGCCCATACTCTTGAGCATCTGCCCGGCCACCAGCGCCACCGCGTAGAACGGCAGTCCCTGCGCCAGGTACAGGGTCGGCACCCAGGCCAGCGGATGGCGGTGCGTGCCTACGGCGGCGGCGGGCGGGGTCAGGTCGTGCATGGCGCTCATGGCATATCCAGGGTCAGGCTGACGATGCGGCTGTGGCGGCCGCGGGTATCGAAACTGGCGATCCGGAACGTGCTGCCTGCCGCCAGCGGCACCGGCCCTGCATAGCGCGCCGCGCCCGCATGCGGCTCGGAACCGTCGACAGTGTAATGCAGGGCAAGTCCCGGCAAGGCGACATTCGCATGGGCCGCCCCGTCGCGCAGCAGCACGCCTGGCGGCGGCAGGCGGTAGCCATAGGGGCGCGGCGCGCGGTCCAGGCGCGGCAGCTCGCGCCGTCCGAGCCGGTTGGCGAATTCGTTCCAGTCGCGCTCCACCACGGCGGCGCGCTCGCGCGCGTCGGGGATGTGCTGCCAGCCGGGATCCGGCGCCCAGGCCCGCTCGGCCAGCGCGATCAGGCGCGGCAGCGCCAGGTAATCGATGCGCGCGGCGCTGCGCGCGTTCTCGCCCCACAGCTGCCCCTGCAGGCCAACGATGCGGCCATGGCTGCCGGCCTCCAGGCGCTGCATGCGCGCCAGCAGCGCCGGATCGAGCCTGCGTCCCATCGGGTCGTGTTCGAGCGTGGCGGCGGCGTCCAGCGGGCAGAAGGAAAACGCATGGCGGGTCTCGACGAAACCGGCCCAGTAGTAGCCCGGCTCCTCGGGATGCTTGGCATAGGCCAGGTCGAAGTACAGGTTGGACGCGTTGGACAGCACCACCTCGTAGCCGGCGTTGGCCAGCCGGTAGGCGCAGTCCTCCTGGCCCGAGCCCCAGGCATTGTTCCACACGTAGACGTGGAAGCCCGGCCCGGCGAAGCGCGGGTTGGGCCGCATCGCGCCGCCCTGCTCTTCCACCAGCGCGGTCTCTTCCCAGCCCGCGAAGCCGACCCCGTGGCGCGCCAGGATCGCGCGGCAGCGCGCCACGAAGTCGCCATGCAGCTGCGCCGCCGAGGTCCAGCCTTCCTGCGCCATCTTCGCGCGGCAGCGCGGCGACCCGAGCCAGGCGCCGGCCGGCACTTCGTCGCCGCCGGTGTGGATCACGCGCAGCATCACGCCGGCCTTGCGGTACAGCGCGCACACCGTTCCCACCACGGTGTCGATGAAGCGGTCGACCGAGGGCAGCGCGATGCAGATCACGTTGTCCTGCCACAGCTGGACCGATTCATAGTCGGAGCGGTCGTCCGGGTCGCTCAGCAGGTAGCGTTCGGCGCCTTCGAGGTCGCCGGCGGCGCGCAGGCGTTCGTAGCGGGCGCGCATCGCCACCACCGCCGCGCGCGCGTGGCCGGGCATGTTGAACTCCGGGATCACCTCGATGTGGCGCGCCTGCGCATGGCGCAGGATGGTGATGAATTCCTCGGCGCTGTAGTAGCCGGTGCCGGCCGAACCGTCGACGGCGGCGCCCGAGCCGAACGAGGGCGGCAGGCAGGACTGGCCATCGCTGGCGACGCCGCGGCGCGCGCCGATCGCGGTCAGTTCGGGCAGCGCGCCGATCGCCAGGCGCCAGCCTTCGTCGTCGGTCAGGTGGAAGTGAAAGCGGTTCAGCTTGTAGCTCGCCATGCAGTCGAGCAGGCGCAGCACGGTGTCGACGCCGGCGAAGTGGCGCGCCACGTCGAGCATCATGCCGCGGTAGCCGAAGCGCGGCGCATCCAGCACCCGTCCCAACGGCAGGCTGCCGTCCGGCGCCAGCAGCTGCGCCAGGCTCTGGATGGCGTTGAACACGCCGTGGCTGCCTGCGCCGCGGATGCGCACCTGGCCAGGCGTGATCACGATCTCGTAGGCCTCCTGCGGCGCGCCGGGCACGGCGCAATCGACCGGCCCGGTCTCGAGAGCGATGCCAGCCGCTTCGCCCGGCGCCGGCGGCAAGGCTTCCAGCATGGCCGCCAGCAGCGCCGCTTCGTTCACCAGGGCGGCTTCATGCAGCGGCAGGGAATCAGGTCCCAGGCGGCACCGTCCGGACTCGAAACGGGCCAGGAGCGGGCGCGGCGTGATGCGGCCCAGCTCGTCCTCCGGCAGCAGCCGCAGGCCGGCATTGCGCGCATGGCGGCGCCGCGCATCCTCGGTCGGCAGCCGGTCTTCGCTGCTGCGCCGGCGCTGCTCCGGCTGCGCGAAGGGCGCGATCGCCGGATCGCCCAGGTCGAGCGCTGCGCCGCCGTCTCCCGGGATCAGGTAAAAGCCGAGCGGCGCATCGGTGACGCTGATCGCCCAGTGCAGCGAACTGTACTCGACGCGGTGGCGCTGCCCCGGCAGCCAGGCGCCGGCGTCCGCCATCGTCAGGCGGAACAGGTCGCCGTTCAGGTGCTCGATCGCATAGCCTGGCGTCACGCTGCCGGCCAGCGCCTTGCGGCAGGTGTTGAAGCACACCGCCCATCCCGGGGCGAGCGCCTGCTCCGACACGTTGGTCAGCTCCAGGCGCGCCCGGAAGCTGGCGTCATCGAGGGTGTTGGTCAGGCATTCCCAGGACACGGCGACCGGCGTCGCGCCCGTTCCGGATTCATGCTCGCGCATCGGCATCCTGCTTACAGCTTGCCGCGCAGGCCGAGGTAGAAGGTGCGGCCGTTCGAGTAGAACGCGCGCGGCCGGTCTTCGTTTTCGGCGTACATCCTGATGGTCTCGTTGGTCAGGTTCAGCGCATCGAAGCTCAGGGTCAGGCGCTCGCCCAGCTTGACGTTGACCGAGCCCGCCAGCGAAGGCATGCCGTCCACGTGCTGGCTGGCGCCGCGGTCCACGCCGGCCTTGTAGCGCGAGCGGTAGTTGTAGGCCAGCCGTGCGGAAAAGCGCTCGTTCTCGAAGTAGCCGGTGACATTGCAGGTATTCTTCGAGGAGTTGAGCAGCTCGCCGCCGTCGTCCAGTTCGCCGTCGGCGAAGGTATAGTTGACCAGCATGCCGAAGTTGTTCGCGAGCGGCTGCTGCCAGCTCAGTTCCACGCCCCGGTTCCGGCCGCTGGTGTTGAACGGCGACGTGATCTGGTAGGTGGCCAGGGCGCTGCGCTTGTTGTTGTAGTAGGTGCCGCTCGAGGTGCCCTGGGCCACGATCGAGCGCAGGTCCATGTAGAAGAAGCCTGCCGACAGCAGCGCCTTGGGTGCGAAGTACCATTCGGCCGAGAGGTCGAAGTTGGTCGAGCGCACCGGATCGAGCCTGACGTTGCCGCCGCTGCCGCTCAGGGCGTCGTCGTTGAGCGATACCGAGCCGCCCAGCGCGCTGTAGTCCGGGCGCGCCATGGTCTTCGCCAGCGCGCTGCGGATGCTCAGGTCCGGCGTCAGCGCGTATTTGACATTCATGCTCGGCAGGTAGTCGCGGTAGGTGCGCTTGAAGGTGGTCGGGGTATAGGGACCGAAGGCCGAGCCGGTGATCGGGCTCGGGCCGCCCGGCAGGTTGACCACCGTGGCCTGGCGCGTCTCGATCGCGCGCAGGCCGAGGTTGCCGCTCCAGCGCTCGCCGCCGAAGTCCAGCATGCCGTACAGCGCGGCGGTCTTCTCGGCGACCTGGAATTCGTCCATCCAGTTGTGGCGCAGCGTGTAGTCGAGCAGGCGGTTGCCGGGGAGCGCGCCCCAGGCGCCGAGCGCGGCGCCGTCGTACTTGAAGTAGTTCGACGCCAGGTTGCCACCCAGGCCGTTGGCGAAGTCGGACGGATACATCTGGCCGCTCCATGCCGGGCCGGGATTGGTGAAGCCCAGCGGCCCCGGACGGGTCTCCAGCGGGTGCTCGGCGGTGCGGTGGTGGTCGGTCCAGCGCGCGCCGAAGCGCAGCGCCTGCGCCAGCGGATGGTCGAGGCGCAATTCGCCGTCGAGCTGGGCGTATTTTTCCTGGTCGACCGACTGCGCCTCGCCGCCGCCGGCCCACGCGGTCGAGCCGGGCGAGGTGGTGTTCCCGCCCGGGTAGCCGACCGAGGCCGGGGAGAGACCGTTCAGGGCATACACCATGCCGCCGTCGACATTGTTCTGGTAGAACACGTCGTTGCGGTCATAGCCGACGCCGTGGGTCTTGCCCAGCTTGCCCGACAGGGTCAGGCGCTGGCTGACGCGCAGCTTGCCGTTGAAGTCCAGGTACCACGATTCGCCGCCCGCTTCCGGGCGGTAGATGTTGTCGACCTCGCCCGCATTGCGGGTGAAGCCGGCCGCTACCAGGGTGTTGTTGCGCACCACCGGGTTGGCCGGGACCAGGTTCATGCTGTTGATCGAGTTGGCCGGCGCGGCCAGCCAGTTGGTGTTCAGGTGCGGGGCTTCGAGTTCGGAATAGAAGCCGTTCAGGTCCAGGCTCAGGTCGCGCGAGGGGCGCACTTCGATGTCGAAGGCGCCGCCGGTGCGCTTCTTGGTCTGCTCGAACAGGCTGGCGCCGATGAAGGTCGGCACCGCCACGCCGGCCAGCGCGGGATTGGCGATGGCGGCGGCGCTGGTCGCGCTGATCGGGGTGTAGCCGAGGATCTCCTGGCCGTCGCGGCGCACGGTGGCCTTTTCCGAGAACGCCTGCACCAGGATGCCGGCGGTATTGCCGGCGTTCTTCCAGCTTACCAGGCCGGACAGGTGCGGCTCGGTTTCTTCCGACAGGTCGTTGTAGTTGGCCTGCACCGAAGCCTCCACCGTCAGCTGCTGGCGGAAGTCCAGCGGGCGGCGGGTGATGACATTGATCGCGCCCGAGACCCCGCCTTCGACCAGGTCGGCCGTCGGGCTCTTCTGCACCACGATCGAGCCCACCAGTTCCGAGGGCAGCAGCGAGAAGCTGCTCGAGCGGCCGACATTGCCGCCGATCTGGTTCAGCAGGAACCAGTCGCCCGTCGAGATCGCATGGCCGTTGAACAGGGTCTGCTGCAGGCTGGGGCTGGTGCCGCGCAGGCTGACGCGGTCGTTCTCGCCGAAGCCGCCCTCGCCGCCGGCCGAGGACTGGGTGTTCACGCCCGGCAGGCGCTGGATCGCATCGGCCACGTTCTTGTCGGGCATCTTGCCGATGTCTTCCGCGGTCACCACCTCGACCACCGCGTCGGCATTGCGCTTCTGGCGCAGCGACTGTTCCAGCGCGGCGCGCACGCCCGTCACCACCACCGTCTGCGTCTCGCCCTGCTGCTCCTGCGCCCGGGCCTGCGCCGCCATCACGCATGCCGCCACCACTCCGGCCGCGATCGCGGTGCGCCTGGTCTGCCGTGCCATCCCCTGGTTCATGTGCTCTCCCCCAAAACTGGTTGTGATTGTTCTCAGCCTTCCGGTCGCGGATGCGGTGGACGTTCGGGCGTCTCTGTGTTGTTGGGTCGCATTGTGGCGGCATCTTGACAGGCATGTTTGTCAAATCTTGCTATCCACACGGGATTTCATCCTCCTGTCATACAGCGCCGCCAATCTTGCCTGAAAGATAATAGTGTCAACTTTTTTTACATGTTGTGGGTCCACAAATTGTTCCAATGTAAAATTTTTAACAAAATCAACTAGCTATCCCTGCTGGCATATTTGATGCATGTAGTCAATTCAGGCGGCGCGGCGATCCCGTTGCCGCCGTATATCCGGGGTGCTAGGTTGTGCGTATCTGTTCCTGTGTCGCCCCGCAGTCCAAAACCTTCGGAGGCGTTTTACATGAAGAGAACTGTTCTGGTTGGTCTTGTATTCGCAGGGATGATGGGGTCGGCCCAGGCGGACGTCCTGCTGCGCGAAAATTTCAACGATGTGGGGACCCTGTCGGGCTCCGGCTGGGTGCGCTCGAACCAGGGGCAGCCCGCGGGCGCGGCCGAGACCTGGTTCCAGGGTGGAGATGACACGTTCGGGGCGCACAAGGGCGCGCCGACTTCCTATATCGCCTCGAATTACCAGACCGCGGCGCCTGGCGGCACCCTGGCCAACTGGCTGATCACGCCGGAATTCTCGACCACCCTGAACGTGGTGGTGTCGTTCTTCCTGCGCGCCGAACAGTTCGAGGACTTCCGCGACCAGCTCGAGTTCCGCTTCAGCAATGGCAGCGCCGACCTGGACGACTTCACGCTGGCCCGTCCCGAGCCGGTCACCGCGCCGACCGACGGCTGGACCCGCTACTCCGTCAACCTCGGACGCATCGGCACCGGCCGTTTCGCCGTCGTGCATACCGGCGCGGCCGACCTGTCCAACTATGTCGGACTCGACACCCTCACGATCCACGCCATTCCCGAACCGGCTACCGCGATGATCCTCGGCCTGGGACTGGCCGGCTTCACCCTTGCCCGCCGCCGCCGCGCGTGATCCGCGCGGCGGCGTCATGACTTCAACAACCATCCCACTAGGAGACATGTGATGTCAGAGTTCATGCAATTCCGCCAGCGCCTGCTGCGCGCCGGCCTCGGCCTTGCCCTGCTGGGCCTGGCCGGCCACCCCGCCCTGGCCCAGGACAAGCCCGCAGCACCGACCCCGGCGGCCGACAACGTCACCGTGGTGCGCGACGCCGAGACCGGCGCCCTGCGCCCCGCCACCGCCGCCGAACAGGCCGTGCTGCAGGCGGCCAATGCGCGCCGCGTGATGCGCGCCGCTCCCGTTCCGATGCAGCAGAAATTCCATGGCAGCGGCGCGCGCGGCGTCCGCCTGACCGACGAGTTCATGACTTCCTCGGTCGCGGTCCGCAAGCCGGACGGCAGCCTGGAAATGCAATGCCTCGAAGGCCACGGCGACGCCAAGGCCGCGCCCCATACCCATGCGCCGCAATCGGATACGGAGTAAACATGACCATGACTTTCTCGCTCCGTACCGCTCGCACCCTGGTCGCCGCAGCCGCAGCCCTGAGCTGCTTCGCCGCCGAAGCCGCCAGGATCACCATCACCAGCCGCGACGCGCCCGGCGTCGGCTTCAACGACCCGACCCCGGTGGCGCCGGTGGGCGGCAACGCGGGCGTCACGCTCGGCCAGCAGCGCATGAACGTCTACCGCTACGTCGCCGACATCTGGGAAAAGAACCTGCAAAGCGACGTCAACATCACCGTCAGCGCCGGCTGGGAGCCGCTCGCCTGCACCGCCACCGGGGCGACCCTGGGCAGCGCCGGCGCCTGGAACATCTGGTACGACTTCCCGAACGGCGTGCCGGGCACCTGGTATCCGCAGGCGCTGGCCAACAAGCTGGCCGGCGTCAACCTGAGCGCGGGCAACCCGGATGACGGCAGCGGCTACGGCAACGTCGACATCAAGACCCAGTTCAACATCAACCTCGGCAAGCCGGACTGCCTGGCCGGCAGCGGCTTCTACCTGGGCCTGGACGGCAATGCCGGCACCCAGGTGAACTTCGTCGCCACCCTGCTGCACGAACTGGGCCACGGCCTCGGGTTCTCGGTGCTGTCGGTGCAGACCTCGACCGGCCGCCGCATCAACGCCGCCGGCACCGCCTACACCGACAACGGCCTGCCGAGCATCTGGGAACGCCACATGTTCGACAACACGGCCAACAAGACCTGGCTCGAGATGACCAGCGCCGAGCGCCGCGCTTCGGCCATCAATCCGCTCCAGCTGGCCTGGATCGGACCGCGCGCGGCCGGCGCCGCGCCAGGCCTGCTCAAGCCGATCGGCCTGGTCAAGGCGAGCTCGCCGGCGCCGGGCGGCAACCGCGTGTCCGACTACTCGCCGGCCAGCTTCGGCCCGGCGCCGAAGGTGGGCGCGCTCGGCACGCTGGCCGTGGTGGCTCCGCAGGCCGGTGAACTCGGCCAGGGCTGCGATCCCTTCAACGCCGCCAACGCGGCGGCGGTGAAGAACAAGATCGCGCTGATCCAGCGTGGCGGCTGCAACTTCGCGATCAAGGCCAAGAACGCCCAGAACGCGGGCGCCAACGCGGTCATCGTGTACAACAACGTGGCGGGCGCGTTCACCGTCGGCGGCGCGGACCCGAGCGTCACGATCCCGACCGTCGGGGTCCTGCTGGCCGACGGCGAAGCGCTGAAGGCGGCGGTGGCGGCCGCGGTGCCCTACGGCAGCCGCAACAAGCCGGGCGCGGTCAGCATCGCGCTCGCGCTGGATCCGGTGCGCCTGGCCGGCGCCGACGCCAAAAAACGCCCGCTGCTGTACACCCCGAACCCGCTGATCGGCGGCTCGTCGGTATCGCACTGGGACGTCACCGCGTCGCCGAACCTGCTGATGGAGCCGAACATCAACGGCGACCTGACCATCAACCTGGTTCCGCCGTATGACCTGACGGTGCCGCTGCTGAAAGACCTCGGCTGGTAAGCAGCCCTGCCCGCGCGCACGCGCGGGTTTTCCGCCGCCGGCACCCCTGCCGGCGGCGGCTTTCCTTCCTTCGGGGCAGGCGCATGGCGGATTTTTGTACCGCCATGTATCCGGCGCCGCGCCCGACACAAATGCGCCGACTTCGGACGCTCCCCCAACACATCCGGAATACATGCTGGTGATCTACTAGGAATCACGGGAGCGGTCCTGCGCAGGCGCAAACCAGGCGCCTGGAGCCGGGATCGCCGAGTGAATATCCATAGGAGAGAACCAAGATGCAAACCATGAAAACCCTGGCAGCCGCCGCGCTGATCGCCGCCGGCACCCTGTCGGCCAACCTGGCCCTGGCCCAGCAGGACGGCATCGGCCGCACCGAACTGCAGCGCCACGACCTGAGCGCCAAGGGACGCGAAGTGATCCAGGTGCGCGTGGACTTCGCCGAAGGCGCGTCCTTCCCGATGCACACCCACCCGGGCGAGGAAATCGCCTACGTCCTCGAGGGCACGCTGGAATACGGGTTCCCGGACAAGCCCTCGGTCACCCTGAAAAAGGGCGACACGCTGTTCATCCCGGCCGGCCAGCCGCACTCGGCCAAGCATGTCGGCACCGGCAAGGCCAGCGAGCTGGCGACCTACGTGGTCGAGAAGGGCAAGCCGCTGGTGGTGAAGACCAGGTAAGGGCGTCGCCCGGTTTGGGGGCTGCGGTGCGAACCGGCCCCCCGCCCCGCGCAACGGCGGCAAGCTACGCCGCCGGCGCAGGCGGGATCCGCTCCATGGCCCGCTTCAAGGCCTCGAAGCAGTCCGGATCGAGCGCCGTTCCCACAGTCCTTTCCATCATCTGCAGCGCCTGCGCCACCGGGATCGCGCCCCGGTAGGGCCGTTCGGCCGTGATCGCATCGAAGATGTCGGCGGTCGTAATGATGCGGGTCTCGAGGCGGATCGCGTCGGCTTCCACGCCGCGCGGATAGCCGGTTCCGTCCAGGCGCTCATGGTGTGCTCCGGCGATCGTGGCCAGTTCGGCGAAGGCCGCGATGCGGCCAAGGATGGTCTCCGTGTATTCGGCGTGCAGGCGCACCGCCGCCCATTCCTCGCGGTCGAGGGCTCCCGCCTTGTCCAGCACACTGTTGCTCACGCCCAGCTTGCCCACGTCGTGCAGCAGCGCGCCGCGCCTGAGCCAGCGGCGGCGCTGGCCCGACAGGCCGAGCGCCTCGCCGATCATGTCGGTATACAGCGCCACCCGGCTGCTATGGCCGCTGGTGTACGGGCTCTTGGCGTCGACCACCTGGCCGAACGCGGCCGCGATGTCGTCCAGGTAATCGTCGTCCAGCGCCACTTCATGACCGGCGGGTTCGAGCGCGAACACCGCCGCGTCGATATCGGGTCCGCACAGGGTGGACCAGAACGCCGCGGAACGCGCCACTTCCTCGAAGGCCGCCGCCAGGCGCGGATCGAACCAGCTGCCGGCGCGGCCGCGCACTTCGCGCAGCGCGGCGTCGCGGCCGCTGGCGGTGTGGAACACGTCGATCACCTGGGCCAGCAGCGCGATGCGCGCATACATGGGAATCGCCTCGCCTCGCACGCGGGCCGGCTTGCCCTTGCCATCGAAATGCTCATCGAGCGAATAGATGCCCTGCGCCACCCCTTCCGGGAAACGCAGCAGGCGCGCGATCTCGGCGCCACGCTGGCAGCGGGTGGCGATCAGGCCCTGGGCGATCTCGGGACCGTCGCGCAGGATCGTCATCACGCTGCGGAAGCGCTCGGCCAGGCCCGCCTTCAGCCCGGTGTGGGTGAACACGAAGGACAACACCTGCGGCAGGCTGTCGCCGACCGTCTTGAAGTCGCGCTTGAACTGCAGGTCGTCGGTCAGGTACAGCTCGCAGATGCGGGCGGCATTGCTGCTGCAGCCGAGGTCCTTGAGCAGCAGGGTGTAATACAGTTCCCACAGGGCGTCTTCGTCGAGGCCGATGACACGGCCGACATGCATGCCGATCCAGCAGCAGCGCACGCAATGGCCGGGCGGCTGGCCTTCGGTGATGTCGAGCGCATAGCTGAGCGCGCCCATCAGTTCGGACAGTTTCATTGCGCTGGGGCTCAACGCGTCTGCCGGGGCGGCGACCAGTTCCATAACGCAGTTCCTGTATGCAATATAAATTAATTCTACGCCACAACCCCTCCCTGTAGCGATGTCCCTTTCACACTGCGGCGTCCGCACCACACGCGGCCGGATGGCGCTGCCGGCCATCGTGCACCGGTACTTTTTTCAAACCAGTAGACTCTCCTCAGGCGTGTCCCGCGCCCCACGAAAGGAGAACGTCATGCTCGGTTCCACGAACGGCAGTTCCACTTCGGTGTGGATGGACACCGCCTCGGTGCCCGCCTTCCCTCCCCTGCAGGGCGATGTCGAGGCGCAGGTATGCGTCATCGGCGCCGGCATCGCGGGCCTGACCACGGCCTACCTGCTCTCGAAGGAAGGCCGGACTGTCGTGCTGATCGATGCGCTCGGCATCGGCGCCGGCGAGACCGGGCGCACCACCGCCCACATGTTCCCGCCCGACGAATGGTATGCCTTCATCGACGAACGATTCGGCGCCACGCACGCGCGCCTGGTGGCCGACAGCTATGCGCGCGCCATCGACCGGGTCGAATCCATCGTGCGCGAGGAAGGCATCGGCTGCGAATTCGAGCGCCTCGACGGCTACCTGTACGCCCTGCCCGGCAACGCCTTCCGCGACTTCGACAAGGAACACGCCAGCGCGGTGCGCGCCGGCGTCCCGGCCCAACTGCTGCCGCGCGTGCCCGGACTCGCCTTCGACACCGGCCCCTGCGTGCGCTATCCGAACCAGGCCCAGTTCCATCCGCTGAAATACCTCGATGGCCTGGCGCGCGCCTTCGTGAAGAACGGCGGGCGGATCCACGGCGGCACCCACGCGCACCGCATCCGCGGCGACCACCAGCGCCAGACCGTATTCACCGACAGCGGCCAGGTCCATGCGGGCGCGGTGGTGGTGGCCACCCACACCCCGTTCAACGACCGCGTCGTCATGCATACCAAGCAGGCCGGCTACCGCACCTACGTGGTGGGCCTGCGCGTGCCGCGCGGCTCGGTGCCGCGCATCCTGCTGTGGGACACGGGCCAGCCTTACTACTACGTGCGCCTGGAAACGCCGGACGGCGCGCGCGACCACGACATCCTGATCGTCGGCGGCGCCGACCACAAGGTCGGCCAGGACGACCATCCCGAACACCGCTACGACGAGATCGAGCGCTGGACCCGCGAGCGCTTCCCGATGGCGCAGGAACTCGCCTACCGCTGGTCGGGCGAAGTGATGGAACCGTCCGACGGACCGGCCTACCTCGGGCGCAATCCGATGGACGACGACAATGTCTACGTGATCACCGGCGACTCCGGCAACGGCATGACCCACTGCACCATCGGCGCGGTCCTGGTCACCGACCTGGTCATGGGACGCAGCAATCCCTGGACCGCGCTGTACGACCCGTCGCGCAAGCCGGTGCACGGGCTGGCCGACTTCGCCGCCGAACAGGCGAACGTGATGGCCAGGTATGGCGACTGGCTGACCGGCGGCGACGTCGATTCGGTGCAGGAGATCGCCGCCGGCGAGGGCGCGGTGGTGCGCGACGGCCTGCGCCGGATCGCCGTCTACCGCGATCCGGAAGGCGCGCTGCATGCGGTGTCGGCCAAGTGCAGCCACCTGGGCTGCGCCGTCCACTGGAACTCCGCCGAGCGTTCCTGGGACTGCCCCTGCCATGGATCGCGCTTCGATACCGAAGGCCATGTGCTGCACGGTCCGGCCTCGCTCGCGCTCGACAAGGTCGAGCTGAGCGCCGAGGGCCTCCCGCCGCCGCGCACGCAGCGCGGAGCACGCCGTCCGGTGCGCTGAGCAGGGCCGCGCCAAGTCCGCCGCGACGAGCGTGAGCGCCGCGGCGGCCGGCACTCGCCGGCTCGCATGAGCTCGGCCGGCAGTCGTTAAATTTCCTTCAGGCAAATGTTGTTTTTATACAAAATTTCCCAAAAGCAATAGACAGCCTCTTCCAAATCCGGATACTTGTATTTACATGATGGCAGCAGCGTTCCCGCCACCGCCCGCGCTGCGCTGCGTCTTGCCCCCGCCATCATTTTTTCAGGGCCGCCACCCGGGCGGCCTGCACGACTACGAGGAACCATGCGATGACACTCCGGAAAATGAAGATCGGCCCCCTGCTTTCACTCGGCTTTGCAGCGGTGCTGCTGCTGATGCTGCTACTGGTCGGCACGGGATTGTCAACCATGGATTCCATCGACGACATGACCCACGACCTGACCGTCGAGCAGATCCGCAAGTCGAACACCTTGCAGGAATGGAAGGCCATCATCGAAGTCAACACGGCCCGCACCATCGCGGTGGCCAAGGCCACCGATCCGGCCACCGAACAATACTTCCTGGATGCGATGGGCGCCGCCTCGAAACGCGCCGACGAGCTGCAGAAGACGGTCCAGGCCAGCGTGAAGAACGACCCGCAGGGCCTGCGCCTGTTCGAGCAGGTGGTGGCGGCGCGCGAAGCCTACCGCGGCGCGCGCCAGCAGGCGTTCAAGCAGAAGGCGGCCGGCGAGCTGGATGCCGCGGCGCGTTTTTTTGAAACCGACATGCTGCCGCGCGTGAACGACTATGTCGGCAGCCTGAACCGCCTGGTCGAATACCAGAAACAGGCCGTCGCCACCCAGGGCGAGGCCATCGAAGCCGCCTTCTCCAGCAGCCGCAAGGTCCAGCTGGGCCTGAGCCTGGCGGCGCTGGCCACCGGCGCCCTGTTCGCCTGGCTGATCCAGCGCGCCATCACGGCGCCGCTGCGCGCGGCGCTGCAGGTGGCGCGCACCGTCGCCAGCGGCAACCTGGGCAGCCACATCGAGGTGGAGTCGGACAACGAGACCGGCCAGCTGATGGCGGCGCTGAAGGACATGAACGACAGCCTGCGGGGCATCGTTGGCCAGGTTCGCCAGGGTACCGAAACCATCGCCAGCGCCTCGCACCAGATCGCGGGCGGCAACCTGGAACTGTCCGCGCGCACCGAACAGCAGGCCAGCTCGCTCGAAGAGACCGCATCGTCGATGGAAGAGCTGACCGCGACCGTGAAGCGGAATGCCGACAACGCCAGCCAGGCCAACACGCTCGCGCTCGACGCCTCCTCGATCGCGGCGCGCGGCGGCGCCACCGTGACCCGGGTGGTGGCCACGATGGACGAGATCAGCGCGGCGTCCAGGCGCATCAACGACATCGTCGCGGTGATCGACGGCATCGCGTTCCAGACCAATATCCTGGCGCTCAACGCCGCCGTGGAAGCGGCGCGCGCCGGCGAGCAGGGCCGCGGCTTCGCGGTCGTGGCCTCCGAGGTGCGCGCGCTGGCGCAGCGCTCGGCCACCGCCGCGAAGGAGATCAAGACCTTGATCCAGAACTCGGCCGGCAAGGTCGAGGAAGGCAGCCGCCTGGTCGGCGAGGCCGGCACGACGATGCGCGAGATCGTGACCAGCATCGACAAGGTCGCGGGCATCATGTCGGACATCGCGGTGGCCAGCGGCGAACAGTCGAGCGGCATCGAGCAGGTCAACCGGGCGGTGGCGCAGATGGACCAGGTCACCCAGCAGAATGCCGCCCTGGTCGAGGAAGCGGCGGCGGCCTCGGATGCGCTGCGCGAGCAGGCCGCGGCGCTGTCGCAACTGGTGGGCGCCTTCCACCTGGAGCCGTCCGGCAGCGCCGCCGTGCTGCCCTTCCCCGAGCGCAAGCAGCTGGGCCACGCGCGCCAGGCGCTGGCCGCCTGAACCGGGGCCCACAAACGGCGACACCAGCCCGCGGGCTGGTGTCATGGCCCCCGCCGGGCGGGCGCCAGGGTGCTTCAGGCAAGGACTTAGTAGCCGCGACCGGTGTTGCCAGTCGTACCGGTAGTGCCGGTAGTGCCGGTGGTGCCGGTGGTGCCGGTGGTGCCGGTGGTGCCGGTACTACCGCTGGTGCCGGTCGCGCCCTCGGTCGTGCTGCTGGAACCGGTGCTGCCGCTCGTGCCGCTCGAGCCGCTGGTGCCAGTGCCGGTGCCGGTGCCCACGTCGCCGGTCGTGCCGGTGCCGGTGCCGGTGCCAGTTCCGGTCCCAGTTCCGGTACCGGTAGCGCCCGAACCGGTCGTACCACTGGTGCCGGTGCCCATGGTGCCGGACGAACCGGTGGCGCTGCTACCCGACGAGCCGGTCGTCCCGCTGGTGCCGCTCGACCCGCTGGTGCCGCTCGACGAATCCATGGCGCCCGCCGTTCCCGACGCGCCGCTGGTGCTGTCGGAATGCTTCTTGCTGTGCTTCTTGTCCTTCTTGTCCTTCTTGTGGGAGCTGCCGGTCGCGCTCGAGGACGAGCTGCCGCTGCTTTGATCGGTCATGCTGCTGCCGCTCTGGCTGCCGGTCGCGGTGCTGCCGGTCTGGTCAGCGGTGCTGCTCGACTGAGCATGCACGGCGGTGGCGCTGAACATGGCGGCGGCGACGGATGCGCCCAACATGCCTTTGAGTAGCTTATTCATCTTCATGTCGATCTCCTAATAATGAACTTCGGGGGCTAAAACTCAACAATATCAATGAGATAATTGTGAGAGGGGCAGAGTTTAGAGAGACCTTCACGATTGAAGCGCACGGTAGCCCAACAGAAATATGTAACAATTCCTACCGAAGAGTTGACAATGCGGCCTGCGCGGCCAGGGTTCCGAGCTCGGTATATAGGGTCAGTACGTTGCTTTTATCGTCAGGATAGACCCGGTTCGACAGGAATACGTAGAAGGTCTTCGAGGCCGGATCGATCCACAGGATGCACCCGGTAAAGCCCGTATGACCGTAGCTGCCGACCGGAAACACCGTGCCGCGCGGGCGCTGCGCGTAGGGCGAATCGATGTCCATGCCCATGCCGCGCAAGGCCGCGATGCCGGGCGGCGATTGCACCGTCGTCAGCAGGCGTACGCTGTCCCTGGACAACACCCGTACACCGTCCAGCTCGCCGCTGTTCAGGAGCATGCGCGCGAAGCGGGCGATATCGCGCGCGGTCGAGAACACGCCGGCCGAACCCGCCACGCCGCCGATGCGGCGCACGGTCGGATCGTGCACCACGCCGCGCAGCAGCTGTCCCGGCGCCAGGTCGCCATGCAGGGCGGCGTCGGCGGCGCCCTTCTGGGTCGGCGCGATCGCGGCGGCGCCGGTCCGCGCCAGCGGCAGGTAGCCGGTGTCGCGCATGCGCAAGGGCCCGAAGATGCGGCGCTGCGCGAATTCGTCCAGCGGCATGCCCGAGACCTTGCGCACCAGCTGGCCCAGCAGGATGTAGTTGATGTCCGAATAGCGGAAGAAGGTGCCGGGCGCATGGGTCACCTGTTGCGCGCAGGCGAGTTCATGCGCGGCCGCGTCGCCGCTCCAGCCCGGCCGTGCCGGCAGGCCCGCGGGCAGGCCCGAGGAATGGGTCAGCAGGTGGCGCACCGTGATTGCTTCCTTGCCTCCTCCCTTGCATTCGGGGAAATAACGCAGCAGCGGCGCCTCGAGGTCGATGCGGCCCTCTTCGGCCAGCATCAGCACCGCGGGCGCGGTGGAGATCACCTTGCTCAGCGATGCCGCATCGAAGATGGTGTCGGGTGTGACGGCGGCCGCGTCCGGCTCGTAGCTGAGCCTGCCAAAACCGCGCTCATGCACGGCGCCCTCGCGCTCCATCCGCAGCACCGCACCCGGCAGCTTGCGCGCCGCCACCGCGTTGTCCAGCACCCCGTCGAGCGCGGCCAGGCGCGCGCGATCGAACTGGCGTTCATCCCGCATGGCGGACGGCTCCTGCGGCGGCAGATGGGTACAGCCGGCGGCCAGCGCCGCCAGCAGGGCGGCGGAGACGAGACGGCGTGAGGGTGCGGGGAAACGGAATCGGGACATGGCGGGCTCGCAGGCAGGTCGACGGGCCGGGCGTGCCCGGCTTGGTTTTCCGGGCATCATAAGGATGGGCATTCCCAGGGTCAATGTTTACATCCTGAGGAGCGGCTCTGCCGTTTTTGGGCCGGCCCGCACGCGAAAAAACGCATCGGCGTATCATGCCTTTCATGATCCCTTTCTCGATACTCGACCTTTCGCCCATCGCTGAAGGCAGCGATGCGGCCACTTCCTTCCACCGCTCCCTCGACCTCGCCCAGCATGGCGAGCGCTGGGGCTACAACCGTTTCTGGCTGGCGGAACACCATGGCATGCCGGGCATCGCCAGCGCCGCCACCGCGGTCCTGATCGGCCATGTCGCGGCCGGCACCTCGCGCATCCGCGTGGGCGCCGGCGGCATCATGCTGCCCAACCATTCGCCGCTCGTGATCGCCGAGCAGTTCGGCACCCTCGAGTCGCTCTTCCCCGGCCGCATCGACCTGGGCCTGGGCCGCGCGCCCGGCTCCGACCACGTGACGGCGCGCGCCCTGCGCCGCAACCTGGCCTCGGATGCCGACGAGTTCCCGCAGGACGTGGTGGAACTGATGGATTATTTTGCCGGATCGCCGCGCCGCCAGGTGCGCGCGGTGCCGGGCGCGGGCCTGGATGTGCCGCTGTGGATCCTCGGCTCCAGCCTGTTCGGCGCCCAGCTTGCCGCCCAGCTCGGCCTGCCCTATGCGTTCGCCTCGCACTTCGCGCCGCAGGTGATGCTACAGGCGATCGAACTGTACCGCGCCAACTTCCGCCCGTCGACCCGGCTCGACAAACCTTACGTGATGCTCGGCTTTAACGTGTTCGCCGCCGACAGCGATGACGAGGCGAAGTTCCTCGCTACCTCGATGCAGCAGGCCTTCGTCAACCTGCGCAGCGGCCGCCCGACCAGGCTGAAGCCGCCGGTGCACGGCTATCTCGAGGCGCTGGACTTACCGGAGCGCATGATGCTCGACAGCGTGCTGTCGTGCTCGGCCATCGGTTCGCCGTCCACCGTGAAGGCCCAGCTGCACGCCTTCATCGAGCGCACCAGGCCGGACGAGCTGATGATCACCTCGCAGGTCTACGAGCACGCGGCGCGCCTGCGATCCTACGAGATCACGGCCGAGATCCAGCGCGCCGGCTGAGGTCTTTCAGGCGTCGCCGGTGCCGGCTTGCAGCATGTCGATCAGGGTGCGCGTCGAGCGCACCCGTCCCATGCGCGGGAAAATGCTGCGGCAGGCGAACTGGTGGGCGTCGGCCTCGATGCCGCTCATCGCATCCTCGGCGAACACCAGCGCATAGCCAAGGTCGAACGCGGCGCGCGCCGTCGATTCGACGCCGAAATTCGTGACGATGCCGCCCAGTAGCAGCGTGTCGATGCGGCGCCGGCGCAGCACCAGGTCGAGTTCGGTGCCATGGAACGCGCCCCACTGGCGCTTGGCGATGACGATGTCGGTGGCTTCGACGCCGGCCTGCGGCGCCAGCCGCGAGGCATCGTACAGGGCCGCCGGCGCGCCCGGCGGACGCAGCGGCATGTCGGCCGGCGGCGTGGGCAGCTCGTTGACGAGCACGTGCACGTAGATGACCATCGCGCCGCGGTTGCGCATTTCCTGCGCCAGCAGGACGCAGTTGCCGACCACCTTCTCGGCGCTGTGCGGGGCGAGGTCGCGGGATACGTTACTGTTCTGCAGGTCGATCAGGACCAGCGCCGTGCGCGCCAGGTCCAGGGATAGTTCGTCCATGGTTGTCCTCCTGAGCGAAGTATTCCTGAATCCGGGGGGCGTTGGCGCACGGGCGGTGCGGTGCGCATGGGGTTCGTGGGTGAGCGGCGAGGCTGGCGGGAACAATGCCGATGACATCGTTCCCGCCTTCGCAGGGATCCGGGTTTGCATGCACACCGACCACGCATCCAGCCGGCGGCACACGCCTTACTGCACCGGATTGCCGTCCGTATCGATCTTGCGCACTTCCCCCAGGTTGAGCGCCCGAATGCCCTGCTCCACCTTGCTCATATCCCCCACCACCACCCACACCAGCCGGTCCGGCGTGAAGCTCCTCCCCGCCAGCGCATTGGCCTGCTCCGGCGTCAGCGCCAAGGCCTTCTCCGTGAAGGTATCGTAGTAATCCTCCGGCAAGCCATACTGCAGGATGGTCGAGTAAGCCGAGGCCAGCTGCCCCGCGGTCTCGAAACTGCCCGGCAGGCGCAGGGTCTTGTTGTTCTGCGCCGCCAGCAGCTCGTCGGCCGCGATCGGACGGCCGCCCGCGATGTCGCGGTACTCGCGCACCAGCTCCTTCAGCGCATCCTCGGTCTTGTCGGTCTGCACCGGCGAGACGCTCATGAAGGGACGCTGGCCGATCGCCGAGGGCAGCGAGCTCGACACGCCATACGACCAGTGCTTGTCTTCGCGCAGGTTCATGTTGATGCGCGAGCTGAAGGTGCCGCCGAACACGTCGTTGACCACCTCGAGCGGCACCGCCTCCGGGCTGTTGCGCGGCGGGGCCAGCTGGGCGCCGACGATCACGCTCTGCAGCGCGCCCGGCCGGTCGACCAGGTACACCAGGCTCTTCTCGGGCGGCGCGACGGTGGCGATCACCTTCTTCGGCACCTCGCCCGGCTTCCAGGCGGCGAACGCCTTCTCCAGCAGCGGCTTGACCTCCTCCAGCGTGGTGTCGCCCACCACCAGCAGGGTCGCGTTGTTCGGCTTGAACCAGGTGGCGTGGTACTTCGCCAGGTCGGCGCGGGTCATGCGCTTGACCGATTCCTCGGTGCCGCTGCCGGTGAGCGGATGGGCGTAGACGTGCTCCTTGCCGTACAACAGGGGCGGCAGCACGCGCAGCGCGGTCATCTGCGGCACCGATTTCTCGCGCTGGATCGCGGCCAGGCGGTCCTGCTGCAGGCGCGCGAACTCGTTCTGCGGGAAGGCCGGATGCAGGATCAGGTCCGAGTACACCGACAGCGCCTGCGGCATCGTCGCCTTCAGCGTGTTCATGCTGACGAAGGCGCTATCGAGGTTGGTGCCGGTGCCGAAGCTGGCGCCCAGGCCTTCGAGTTCCTCGCCGATCTCCAGCGACTTGCGGGTCGGCGTGCCTTCTTCGAGCATGCGCAGGGCCAGGCTGGCCACGCCCGGCATGGCGGGCGCGTCGGACGCGTAGCCGCTGTCGACCAGCAGCTGGAAGTTGACCACCGGCGCTTCATGGCGCTCGGCCAGCACCACCTTCAGGCCGTTCGACAGGGTCGCCTTCTGCATCGGCGGCAGCTTGAGCGACATCGGCTTGCCCGGCAAGGGCTCCTTGCTGCGGTCGATGCCCTGGGTGGCCGCCAGGCCGGTCGGGAAGGGATCGACCTGCAGGATGAAATCGCCGTCGCGCAGCCAGTCGTTCATCGCCTTCTTCACCGAGGCCGGGGTCGCGTCCTTGATGCGCTGCAGGTAGACCTTGTAGCAGTCCGGATTGCCGGTATAGGTGGTGCACGATGCCAGCAGGTCGCTCTTGCCGCCGAAGCCGCCGACGCGCTCGATCAGGCGCGTGTACTGGGCCAGGAACGCGGTCTTGGCCAGGCGCAGCTCGGCCTCGCTCGGGCCGTTCTTCAACAGGGCGCGCAGCTCCTCGTCCGCCGCCTGCTCCATCTTCTTCACGTCGGCGCCGGGACGCGCGGTCAGGGTGATGTCGAACTGGCCGGCGATCTCGGACGAGGAGTCGCTCGCCGTGGCGCTGGTGGCCAGCTGGTCCTTGTAGACCAGGCGCTTGTACAGGCGCGAGGTCTTGCCGCCGCCCAGCACGTGGGCCGCCAGGTCGAGCTGCACTTCTTCCGGCGTATGCGCGCCCGGCACGTTCCAGGTGCGGTAGATGCGGGTCTGCGGCACCCGGTCCTGGACCGTGGTGCGGTGCGTGCCGCTGCGCTTGGCGATCCAGGCCTCGTGCCTGGCCAGCGGCGGGCCCGGCGGAATGTGGCCGTAGTACTGCTCGACCTTCTGGCGCGCCACCTCGGGCGTGATGTCGCCCGACAGCACCAGCACCGTGTTGTTCGGGCCGTAGTTGGACTTGAACCAGTCCTGCACGTCGGTCATCTTGGCCGCGTCCAGGTCTTCCATCTTGCCGATCACGGTCCAGGAATACGGGTGGCCGACCGGGTAGGTATTCGTCACCAGCAGCTCGTAGGCCACGCCGTAGGGCTGGTTCTCGCGCTGGCGCTTTTCGTTCTGCACCACGCCGCGCTGCAGGTCGAGCTTCTTCTGGTCCACCGTGCCCAGCAGGTGGCCCATGCGGTCGCTCTCGGCGAACAGCGCATAGTCGAGCATCGAGGTCGGCACGTTCTGGAAGTAGTTGGTGCGGTCCTGGTTGGTGGTGCCGTTCAGGTCGGTCGCGCCGATGCGCTCCATCGCGTTCAGGTAGGTCTTGTTGAAGTTGTCGCTGCCGCTGAACATCAGGTGTTCGAACAGGTGCGCGAAGCCGGTCTTGCCCGGCTTTTCATTCTTCGAGCCCACGTGGTACCAGGTGTTGACGGCCACCACCGGGGTCTTGTGGTCCTCGTGCACCAGCACCGTCAGTCCGTTCTTGAGCACGAACCTGGTGTAGGGGATGTGCGGGATCGGAATGTCGGGGGCGGATTGCCTGGCGGCCGGTGCGGCCTGAAGCGTGGATGCGCCGGCGGCCAGCGCAAGCGCTGCGGCCAGTCGGATGCTGCGGCGAACGGATGCTGCCATGCTGCTCCTCCAAAAAGGTCCGGGAAGGACAAGGGAACGGAACGGGACTGGATGCATCGGCGGAGTGCTGGGCCGACGGGCCATTCTAGGCACACTTCAACATTGCAACAAACAAAAACCGCATGGCGGCGCCCGGCGGCGCCAGTCCATGCGTCCTGCATCCTGCTGTCGAGAGCGGGACTATTGCGGCACGATGCGCAGCAGCTTGCCCTTGCTCTCGTCGGTGAGCGCATACAGGTGACCGTCCGGTCCCTGGCGCACGTCGCGCACGCGCTTGCCGATGGACAGGCGTTCCTGCTGCGTCACCCTGCCCTGCGCATCCAGGGCCACGCGCCGGATGTCCTCGCCGGCCAGGCTGCCGCTGAACAGGCTGCCCTGCCATTGCGGGAAGGCCTTGCCGGTGTAATAGGCCAGGCCGGACGGCGCCGGCGACGGCGACCACACGACGATCGGCTGCACCATGCCCGGCACCGTCCTGGTGCCGATCGGTTCGCGCGAGCGGTAGTCCAGCCCGTAGCTCTGCAGCGGCCAGCCGTAGTTCTTGCCGCCTTCGATCAGGTTGATCTCGTCGCCGCCGCGCGGGCCGTGCTCGCTGGCCCAGATGCGGCCGCTTTTCGGATCGATCGCCATGCCCTGGATGTTGCGGTGGCCGTAGCTCCAGATCTCGGGCAGCGCGCCCGCCTTGGCGGCCAGCGGATTGCCCTGGGCCGGCTTGCCGTCGGCGTTCAGGCGCAGGATCGAGCCGTGGTGGCTGCCGAGGTTCTGGGCCTGCTCGCGCGCCAGCATGTTGCCCACGCGCTGGGGCGGATTGCCGCCGTCGCCGATGCTCATCAGGAGCGTGCCGTCCGGCATCCAGAGCAGGCGCGAGCCGAAGTGCTGGCCGCCGCTCTTGCCCGGCGTGACCGAGAACAGGGTCTTGATGCCGTGGACGCGCTTGCCGTCGAAGACGCCCTGCACCAGCAGGGTACGGTTTTCGTCGCTGCTGCCGCTGGCCATGGTCAGGTACACGCGCGCATTGCCCTTGTCGGCCGGATGCACGGCGATGTCGAGCAGGCCGCCCTGGCCGCTGGTGAACAGCGACGGCAGGCCGTCGATGGGAATCTGCTGGAAGCGCTTGCCGTCCAGCAGATGCAGGGTGCCGCCCTTGGCGGTCACCAGCATGCGGCCATCGGCCAGCCAGGCCATGCCCCAGGGTTGATCGATCCCTTCGGCCACGGTTTCGGCACGCCAGCCCTTGGCCGCCGGCGGCTCGTCCACGACCTTGACTTCCTGGGCCATGGCGCCGATGGCGAGCGTTGCGAGCACGGCGGCAAACGCCGTGCTCGTCCCGATGTGGTATCCCTCGAATCGCGACATACGAACATCTCCCAAAAACGGTTGGTAGACTGACATCGTAGCGGATCTGCCGCATTTTGATTCATTTTATCTGCACGATTAGCGCAACAGGCGTATCATGATGAATTAGCGAACCAGCCTAAGGACCCCATCCAATGACTGACCGTCGTTTGTTCCTCAAAAGTTCCCTCCTCCTCGCATCATCCTCCCTCAGCCTCCCAGTTCTTGCCAAATCAGCATCAGCCGTTCCCGGCGAGCGTACTTTGCGTTTGTATAACACGCATACCGGCGAAAGCTTGCGCAGCGTGTTCTGGGCGGAAGGGGAATTCGTGTCGGATGCGTTGAAGGACATCAACAAGGTCATGCGCGATCACCGCACCAACAAGATTGCCGACATCGATCCGCAGCTGCTGCTGCTGGTCGACCAGCTGAACGACAAGCTCGGCAATAACAGGGAATTGCACATCATCTCGGGCTACCGCGCGCCGGAATCGAACGCCAAGCTGCATGCCAACAGCAACGGCGTCGCCAAGCGCAGCATGCACATGGACGGCAAGGCCATCGATATCCGCCTGCCGGGCAAGGACCTGAAGATGCTGCACAAGGCCGCGATGTCCCTGCGTGGCGGCGGCGTCGGCTACTATGCCGACTCCCAGTTCGTCCACATGGATACCGGCCGGGTCCGTTACTGGTAGCACCATGACGCGGCCACTCGTCCGCGTCGTGCTGGGACTGGCCATCGCGGCCGGTCCCGCCTCCTTTCCGGTGACGGCGCTTGCCGACGAGCAAGCCACCGTCACCGTGCGCTCGACCCGCGATCCGGTCGACAAGTCCTACCGCAAGATGATCCGGGGCATGGAACGCTTCGAGCGCGAACGCGCCTTCGCGCCGCAGGCCAGCCTGCGCTTCCAGCTGCTGCCGCGCTCCCCCACCGTCGACATGCACGGCATTACCCTGCGCATCGCCGGCGACAATATCGCCATCTCGGTGCCGGTGGACGCACGCAATACTTTCGTGCTGCCGCGCAACGAGCAGGCGCTGCGCGAAGACGCGGACGTCATTGCCAGCCGCAAGACCACCAGCATGACCTGGCGCGCCCTGATCGTCACCCCCGGCTTGCCGCCCGGCACCCGGCGCCTCGGCGACCTGCGGCTCGAATGCCGGGTCGGCAAGGAAGCCGGGCTGGTGTCCAACAGCTCGCCGCTGTTCGGCTGGATCTCGAACGCCTTCAGCACGGCCGACCAGGTCTGCAACAGTGCGGACGGCAACTACCTGTTCTTTGCCGAGCGTCCCATCTTCGGCGTCACCCTGCGCGCCGGCGAACGCGTGGAAACCTTGCCGTTCAGCATGCTCTACGCGGGCGGCGACATGAGCCGCGCCATGCTCGACTACTGCGACTGCCAGGTCCTGCTCGACCGCACCTATTACGCGCCGATCTGGGACCGCAGCTGGCCCGACGACACCCTGGTCGAGTTCGACTACATGACGGCTTCTCCCGAGGAGGCGCCATGAGCTTGCGCCGCCTGTCGTGCCGCTTCCTGCTCTCCGTCCTGCTGGCCGGCTGCGCCAGCCAGCCCGCGCCCCCGGGCGCCCAGGCGCCCGCCGAGCGGCTGGCGCAGCTGGTCGTTCCGGGCAGTACCACCAGGGCCGAGCTGCTGGCCGCCTTCGGCCCGACGAAACACGTGCGCTTCGACAGCGCGTACGAAGTCTGGGTCTACCAGTCGCCCGCCGGCGGCGGACGTTTTACCGAATTCGTCATCCTGCTCGATCCCTCCGGCGTGGTCAGCAAGACCCGCAGCCGCGCCCCTTCCCTGCCCTAGACACCACGCTTTCTTGTAGTAAAGTTGCATATCTTCATTATTGCCCAGGAAGTCTTATGCAACGCAAGCTTGTCCTCGCGCTGGCGCTGGCGGTCGCCGCCCTGCATCCGGCGCGCGCCGCCGGGCTGTCCCCGGCCGAGCAGCGCATCGTCGAGGAAGTGCGCGCCTGGTCGGGCGCCGCCATCGGCTTGCTCGAACGCAGCGCCCGCATCAATAGCGGCACCATGAACCTGGCCGGCGTGCGCGCCGTCGGCGACGTGTTCCGCAAGGAATTCGACCAGCTCGGCTTCCGCACTGTCTGGCTGGACATGCCGCACGAGATGGGGCGCGCCGGCCACCTGGTCGCGGTGCGCGAAGGCAGGCAGGGCAAGCGCCTGCTGCTGCTCGGCCACCTCGACACCGTCTTCGAAGCCGACAGCACGACGCCGCTGTGGGAGCGCGAAGGCGACTACGCGCGCGGCCAGGGCGTCAGCGACATGAAGGGAGGCAACGTCATCGTGGTGGCCGCCCTGCGCGCCCTGCAGCGCGCGGGCGCGCTCGACGACACGACGATCACCGTGATGTTCACCGGCGACGAAGAGGAAGCCGGCAACCCGAAATCGGTGTCGCGCAAGGACATGGTCGAGCTGGCCAAGCTGAGCGACGTGGCGCTCGGCTTCGAGGGCCTGGTGAGCATCGACGGCCAGCCCGCGGCCACCGTCGGGCGGCGCGCCACCGCCTTCTTCGAACTCGAGGTCAAGGGCCGCCAGGGCCATTCGCAGGGCGTGTTCGGCAACGGCGGCTATGGCGCCGTGTACGAGGCGGCGCGCATCCTCGACGGCTTCCGCCAGCAGGTGGCCGAGCCGGGCCTGACCTTCAATCCGGGCCTGATCCTGGGCGGCACCGATGTCAGCTTCGACGCTGCGAATTCAAAAGGCGCGGCCTTCGGCAAGACCAATGTCATCGCCAACACCGTCACCGTCAAGGGCGACCTGCGCTACCTCGACTATGCGCAGCGCGACCGCGCCCACGCGCGCATGCGCGAGATCGTCGCCCAGAGCCTGCCGGGCGCCAGCGCGAGCATCAGCTTCCGCGATTCGTATCCGCCGATGGCGGTCACACCCGGCAACCTGAGGCTGCTGGAACAGTACTCGCAGGCCAGCAGCGATGCCGGACTGGGCACCATCGGCGCGGTCCCGCCCAGCGCGCGCGGCGCCGGCGACATCCAGTTCGTCGCGCCCCATGTCGACAGCCTCGACGGCCTGGGCGCGAGCGGCGGCGGGGCGCACTCGCCGAACGAGGGGGTCGAACTGGCCTCGATCGAACGCGCCGCGATCCGCACCGCGCTGCTGATCTACCGGCTGACCCGCTGACGCCGGCAAGGCAGGGCTGCCGGGTCCGCTTCCTCAAGCCTGCGGTTCATGCACGTCCGATTCGTCCACCGGCTCTGCGGCAATCTTTTCTTCCGCGAGGGCATGGTCCTCCGCATCGGCCTGCAATCCCTCCTGTTCCTTGCCGCGCGCCTTGTCATAGGTGAGTTCCACCAGCATCGGAAAATGGTCCGAGCCGAAGGACGGGAGCCTCTGGATGTGGGACAGCGTGAAATGCTGGCTGTGGAATAGATGGTCGAGCGGCCAGCGCATGAACCAGTGATCGGCGTGATAGGTATTGAACATGCCGCGCCCGATACGGGGATCGAGCAGGCCGCTGATCTTACGGAACAGCCGCGTCGTCGTGGACCACGCGACGTCGTTCAGGTCGCCCGTGACGATGACCGGCGTATCCAGTTCCGCCACGCTCTTGGCCACGACCAGCAGTTCGGCATCGCGTTCGGTGGATTCGTCGTGCTCGGTAGGACTGGGCGGCGCCGGATGCAGGAAATGGATGCGGACCTTGTGTCCGGACGGCAAGATCACCATCGCGTGCATCGACGGGATATCGTCCTCCACCAGGAACTGGATCGCACTATCCACCAGCGGCAGCCGCGAATACACATGCATGCCATAGAGATTATCGAGCGGACACTTCATCGAAAAAGGATACTCATCCTCGAGCACATCCAGTCTCTCCTGCCACCATGTATCGGTTTCGAGCGTCACGAAGACATGCGGCTTGTGTTCGCGGATCAGGGCGATCAGACCGTCGGCATTCCGGTTCGGGGTCAGCACATTGGCCGTCATGATGCGGATCTGGCGGTCCGGCTCGCTGGTGACGGAATGTTTTACCTCATGGGAAAACACTTTCGTGTAAGGAACAATCCACCAGGTGTGATACAGCAGGCAGACTGCGGTCACGATCATGAGCGTCCGCGCTTCGCTATCCCCGGCGTCAAGAAAAAAAGCTTGTCCAAGCAATGTGCCCACGCACAGGATCGCGATCTGCAGGCGTGGAAAATCCAGGTCGCGTATCCACCATTCCGTGCGTCGCGACAGCGGCAACAGCGTCGCCATGACGATCAGGATGACCAGGGACGTGAAAATGGCAAAATGCATGACAGAAGAGCTCGCTCCAGGCAGTTAGGCATCGCTCACGGGATGCCGTGCGGCTCTAGTATGCACTTTTTGAACACATCGATCTTTACAACTGATGTGCTCGGGCTGAAGCGTGCTGGCGCTTGTCCTCTTTCCGGTGTTCTTCCGAGTGCAGGACTGCCTCGGCAAGCAGCCCATCAGGCGGCGGCCGGCGCACGATTCGATAGTGAATTGTCACCGATCGCTGGCACAATGGATGCCACTAAGCGGCTGCGATGGAGGCGATCATGCTGGTCGGGCGCGTGCGGAGATGGGTGTTGCTCTTTGTGACAATGCTGCTGGCCGCCTGCGGCGGCGGAGGCGGCGATCCGGGACCGGTCGGTCCGGTCACGCCGCCGGTCACCACGGGTACGCTGGCCGTGGTCGCCACCGGCCTGCCGGCCGGGGTCAACGGGTCGCTGCGCGTCACCGGCCCGAACAACTACGTGCAAGACCTGAACCAGTCGCAGACCCTGACCGGCCTGGCGCCCGGCAGCTACAGCCTGGCGGCCGCCTCGGTCACCTCCGGCGGCACCACCTACCAGCCGACCCCGGCTACCCAAAGCGCCGTGGTCAGCGCCGGCGGCAGCGTCACCGCCGCGGTCGCCTATTCCAGCACCACGTTCGCCATCACCCTGACCCAGGTCGTCAGGAACCTCGACAGTCCGACCTATCTCAGCGCGCCGCCCGGCGACACGCGCCTGTTCGTCACCGAACGCGCGGGCCTGGTGCGCATCGTCCAGAACGGCGCCACCCTGACCCTGCCCTTCCTCGACATCAGCGGCCAGGTATCCACCGCCGGCGAAGGCGGCCTGCTGTCGATCGCCTTCGATCCCCAGTTCGCCGGCAACGGCTACTTCTATCTCTATTACACCGACCCGCAGCGCAACATCGTCATCGAGCGCTATACCGTCGGCCCCAACCCGGCCCTGGCCGACCCGACCTCGGGCCTGGTGATCCTGCGCATTCCGCATCCGAACTTCCTGAACCATTTCGGCGGCCAGCTCGTCTTCGGACCGGACGGCTACCTTTACCTGGGCACCGGCGACGGCGGCGGCGGCGGCGATCCGCAGAGCAATGCCCAAGACCTGTCTGTGCTGCTCGGCAAGCTGCTGCGTATCAACGTGGCCGGCGCCACGGTCGCCCAGCCGTATACGATTCCCCTCGACAACCCCTACCGCGGCCAGGCCAACCGCCGTGCCGAGATCTGGGCCGCCGGCCTGCGCAACCCCTGGCGCTTCGCCTTCGACGGCGCCCAGCTCTACCTGTCCGACGTCGGCCAGGACCGGCGCGAGGAAGTCAACATCGCCGGCGCCGCCCAGGGTGGCCTGAACTACGGCTGGAATATCCTGGAGGGCACGCTGTGCTACGGCAGCGCGGCCTGCGACCGCACCGGCCTGACCCTGCCGGCCTTCGAATACGAGCATGGCGCCAACGACGCCAACGGCTGCTCGATCATCGGCGGCTTCGTCTATCGCGGCAGCGCCCTGCCCGAACTGGCCGGACGGTATTTTTATTCCGACCTCTGCCGTGGCTACCTGAAGAGCTTCTTCGCCACCAGCGCCGGCATCGTCGAACAGCGCGACTGGAACATCGGCACGATCGGCCAGGTCCTGTCGTTCGGACAGGACGCGGCCGGCGAACTCTATCTCCTCTCAGCGGCGGGAGTCATCCATAAAATTGGACGGGCTGCCGCGCAATAAGTTTAGAATAAAGAAATGGCACGCTTACAACTCGATTTCCCTGAAGACCAGTTCTACTATTCGACGCCACTGACCGTGCGCGTCACCGACATCAATGCCGCCAACCACCTCGGCAACGACTCGATGATCTCGATGATCTCCGAGGCGCGGGCGCGCTTCCTGTTCGAGTTCGGCGTCGCCGAAACCGAGCGCGACGGCACCGGCATCATCGTCACCGACCTGGCCACCACCTACCGCGCCGAAGCGCATGCGCGCGACCAGCTGCTGTTCGAAGTCGGCGTCATGGACTTTAACAAGTACGGCGGCGACATCACCTTCCGCATCACCCGCCCGCGCGACCGCAAGCTGATCGCCATGGCCAAGTCGGGTTTCGTCTTCTTCAACTACAAGACCAGCCAGGTGGTCGTCATGCCGGAAGAATTCCGCTCCAAGTTCGACCGCGTGAACTGGATCGACTAAGCGTTTTCTTCTCGACGAACCAGCGCCCCGCCCGGCTTCCGGCGCGGGGCGTTTCTTTTTCTGAAAAAAGTTGGAACTTTTTCGCCGCGCCGGCGGAATACAGGAAAAGATGACCATCATGAGCACACCCGACCACTTCGACACCGAACTGCTGCGCCAGATGCATGCCGGCACGGCGGCCGCCTTCGCGGCGCTGTACCGGCGGCACCAGGGCCCGCTGTACCGCTTCGCGCTGCTGCGCTGCGGCTCGGGCGATACGGCGGCCGACATCGTGCAGGAAGCCTTCATGGGGCTGATGACGGGCCGGTTCCGCTACGACCCGCTGCGCGGGCAGCTGCAGCACTTCCTGTTCGGGGTGGCGCGCAACCTGGTCCTGAAGCTGGAAGAGCCGCGCCAGCGCCAGGTCGCCCTGCCGGAGCCCGACGAGGACGGGGAGCTGGAGCTGGCCTGCGAGGCCCAGGAGCCGCTCGGGCGGCTGCTCGGGAACGAGGCGGCCGAGCAGGTGCGCCGTGCGCTGGCCCTGCTGCCGCCGCACTACCGCGACCCGGTCATCCTGTATGAACTGCACGACCTGTCCTACCAGGAGATCGCCGAGATCTGCCAGGTGGACATCGGCACCGTGCGCTCGCGCCTGGCGCGCGGACGGGCGGCCCTGGCCAAGCGGCTGCAGGCGCAGCACCCCGCGGCCAGGGCCACGGCCTGAGCGAGGAAGGAAAGAACATGGACGATACCAGGGACACCCACGACCCGGCGCTGGCGGCGCTGGACGAACGATTCAAGGCGCTGCGCGGCGAACTGGCCGGGCACGAGGCCCCGCGCTGCGTCGAAAAGGAGCTGATGCAGGCCTTCGCCCGCCAGTTCCCGAAGAAGCAGCCGTGGTACCGCAGGCTGTCGCTGCCGCAGTGGGGCGCGGCCGGCGCGCTGTGCTCCTTGAGCGCGGTGGCGCTGCTGCTGGCGCTGTCGCCGCACCGCGCCGTCACCGTGGAGGCGCCGCCATCGCTGGTGAGCGTCGACCAGGGCAGCGCCTTCATCGCGCTCGAATCGCTCGAACGCATCGAACAGGAACCGAATGCGCGCGTGGTCCAGGCCGACCTGCCGCAGACGGCGCTGGCGCCGCTGGGCATGCCGGTCGACCCGGAAAACGCCGGCGGCACGGTGCGCGCCGAAATGCTGGTGGCGGCCGACGGCCATCCGCTGGCGGTGCGCCTGAGCGCGCCCAACTGACAAGACGATTACCAACCGAGGATGCCATGATGACCAAGAAGATCCTGATTGCAGCACTGCTGGCCTGCGCCTTCGCGCCGGCGCAGGCCGACGAGATGGAAGAGCCCCAGGAACGCGTCGAGCGCATGGAGCGCCGCATCGTCACCCGCCAGGGCGACACCCTGCAGGTCCACACCGGCGACCTGGGAGGCCTGCGCGCCTTCGAGGGCTCCTTCACCGGTCCCCTGATCCAGATGCATCCGGGACGGGTGGTCAAGAACGCCCCGTACAGCGCCGAATCGGTGTCCGAACGCGTGCGGCAGCTGGCCGACGGCAACCAGATCGTCAACAAGGCCAGTTCGATGAACTACCGCGACAGCGCCGGCCGCACCCGCAGCGAAGTACGCGACGACAATGGCCAGGTGCGCGTGGTGACCATCCACGATCCGGTCGAAGGCGTGCGCTGGGTGCTGCGCCCGAACAGCAAGACCGCGACCAGGGTTGCGGCGCCGGGAGAAGCCGCGCGCGTCGCGGCGACCGAACACGCCCGCGCGGCGCGAGAATACGCCCGGGTGGCGGCCGAACAGGCGCGCGCCCACGTCGAGCAGTTGCGCCGCGAGGGCAAGCTGTCCGAGGACAGCCGCATCATCGTCAAGGAAGTGGCGCGCGCCGACGAACACAAGGACGTGCGCATCCGCATCGCCGAGCCGGCGGCGGCCGCCGCGCTGGCGACGCGCGACATGTCGATCCAGCTCGGACCGATGATCGCCGGCGCGATCGGCGACGCGAAGTGGGCGGCCAAGGCGGTCAGCCGCGACCTCGGCACGCGCGAGTTCTCGGGCGTGAAGGCCCAGGGCCGCCAGCGCAGCTACGAGATCCCGGCCGGCGAGATCGGCAACCGCGATCCGATCACGGTCAGCAGCGAAACCTGGACCTCGCCCGAGCTGCAGGTCATGGTCTACCACAAGCACAGCGACCCGCGCAGCGGCGACATGGTGTACCGCCTCGACGACCTGAAGCGCGGCGAACCGGCGGCGGCGCTGTTCACGGTGCCGTCCGACTACACCGTCCGCGATGCGATGGCGCCCGGGCGCACGACCGTCATCAAGAAGGGCGAATGAGCGCGCCTCGTCAACCATGAAAAACGGCGCCGCGGGCGCCGTTTTTCTGGACTATCCATCGCCGCTGCGGCCTGTCTCATCCGGCCGTCATCGGCCGCTCAACCCGATTTCTTCTTCAGGATGGTGGCGTTGAACCACTCCAGGATCATCCGCTTTTCATAACGCAGGCTGTCGTTATCGTTATAGCGGTGGATGCGGTGCAGGTAGTTCATGTCGGAGAGCTTGGCGTCGCCGGCATGCAGCACCTGGCCATCCTGGGTCAGGCTGTAGCGCAGGTTGATGATCGGCCAGTCCGCGCCGCCCTTCAGGATGCGCAGCTCGCGCGGCCCGCGCACGTTCGGGTACTCGCGGCCCGCCAGGTCGATGTCGGTCACTTCGATGGCCAGGTCCTGGCCCTGCGGCAGCTTGGCGCCCAGCTCGTTGAAATAATCGGTCAGGTCACGCAGTACTTCCTCGCGCTCCCAGGGCGCGAACGGCATGTCGGCGAACTTGTCCGCCTCGATGTACTTCACGGTCACGCCCGCGGACGCCGTCCCGGCGCCCAATGCGAGCAGGCCCATCAGGGCCACTTTTCCAAACAACGCGTTCATCGCCTTCTCTCCTTCCTTGCGGTCTGGTTCAAATATACGCCCGTTTATTCCTTCTGCGAGTCCGGGATCGTCGGAGTTTTGTATCCAAATGTTAGGCCGCGCACAGGGCGTTTCCGTACGCCGGACGACAATGGCGCCAGGAGGTCATCCGTGCCGGAAGGTCCATCGCTTTACATCCTGAAGGAACAGGCCGCGCGCTTCGTGGGGCAGGAAATCGTCCATGCCGAAGGCAATACCTGGGCCATCGACACCGCCCGCCTCGTCGGGCAGCCCATCGTGGCGCTGCACACCTGGGGCAAGCACCTCCTGATCGAGCTGCCCGGACTGGTGCTGCGCATTCATTTCCTGCTGTTCGGCACCTATCGCATCGACGAGCGGCGCGACAAGCCCGCGCGGCTGTCGCTGCGGATGGCGGACGGCGGCGAGCTGAATGTGTATGCCTGCTCGGTCAGGGAAATCGAGCGCACCGCCTTCGAAGCCTATGACTTCAGCGCCGACGTGATGTCGGACCAGTGGGATCCGAAGAAGGCGCGCAAGAAACTGCGCGCCCGTCCCGAGCTGCTGGCCTGCGACGCCCTGCTCGACCAGGACATCTTCTCAGGCGTGGGCAACATCATCAAGAACGAGGTGCTGTTCCGCATCCGCGTGCATCCATTGTCGAACGTCGGCGCCCTGCCCGCGCCCAAGCTGCGCGCACTGGTCGACGAGGCGCGCCAGTACAGTTTCGACTTCCTCGCCTGGAAAAAGCAGTTCGTGCTCAAGCAGCACTGGCTGGCGCACGCGCAGAAGACCTGCCCGCGCTGCGACATCCCCTTCCTGAAGGCCAACCTGGGACGCACCAAGCGGCGCAGCTTCTATTGCGAGCGTTGCCAGAAACGCTACAACTGACGTCCCTTCGCACTGAGTGTACTTACACCCTTCTTTCGAAAGAGAAGGTGTGACATCTTTCCCCAACACTTTTACTATTGCCTGTTGTTAAGGGTCATTTGTCGTACTACAATTAACTTGACTTGCAGATATTATTTTCTGCAAGAACACGTTCAAACGACACCAGCCAACCACGGTAATTGAAAATCCTATGTCCTTCTTGTCTTCCGCCGTCCCCAAGCTCGCGCCCTGGAAAGTGTTGCTGGTAGACGATGAGCCGGATATCCATGACATCACCAAGCTGACCCTGTCGCGCTTCCGCCTCGACGGCCGCGCGCTCTCCTTCGTGCATGCCTACAGCGGCGCGGAAGCGAAGGAGGTGCTGGCGCGCGAAAAGGACATTGCACTGGTGTTCCTGGACGTGGTGATGGAACGCGAGGACAGCGGCCTCGAAGTGGCGCGCTGGATGCGCCAGGAACTGGACAACCAGTTCACCCGCATCGTGCTGCGCACCGGCCAGCCCGGTCAGGCGCCGGAAGAACGCGTGATCGTCGACTACGACATCAACGACTACAAGGAAAAGACCGAGCTCGATCGGACCAAGCTGTTCACGACCACCTTCGCCGCGCTGCGCGCCTACCGCGACATCATGAAGGTCGAGGAAGCGCGCCGGGTGCAGCAGAACTACCGCGAGGGCCTGGAGCGCGTGATCGCGGCCTCGGCCCACATCTTCCAGCAGCGGAACCTGAAGGATTTCGCCAACGGCCTGCTGCAGCAGGTGGTGGCGCTGCTGCGCCTGGAGCAGAGCATGCTGCTGCGCCTGAAGGGCGCGAGCATGATCACCGGCCAGAGCCAGTACGAGGTGCTGGCCCAGATCGGCGACCTGGGCCGCGAGGATATCGGCCCGGAACTGGTGGCCCAGCTCGACGACGCGCGCAAGAACCGCATCTCGCGCCTGCATGGCGACACCTATGTCGGCTACTTCCCGAACAACAGCGGCAAGGCCTCGCTGCTGGTGCTCAAGGGCGTGGAAGAGATCTCCGAGATCGACGCCCAGCTGCTCGAAGTGTTCTGCTCGGGCGTGGCGATCGCCTTCGACAACATCCTGCTGAACCAGGAGATCACCGATACCCAGGCCGAACTGATCCTGCGCCTCGGCGACGTGGTCGAATCGCGCTCGAACGAGGCCGGCAACCACGTGCGCCGCATGTCGCAGGTCTGCCACCTGCTGGCCCAGGCCGCCGGCATGCCGGACGACGAGACGGCGGTGCTGATGCACGCGGCGCCGATGCACGACGTGGGCAAGATCGCGACGCCGGACGCGGTGCTGCTCAAGCCGGGCCGCCTGACCGAGGACGAGTGGGAAATCATGAAGCAGCACCCGACCGTGGGCCTGCAGATCCTGGACGGCTCCTCGCGTCCGATCCTGAAGGCGGCCGCGGTGATCGCGCACCAGCACCACGAGAAGTACGACGGCAGCGGCTACCCGCAAGGCCTGCGCGGCGAGGACATCCACCCGTACGCGCGCATCGTGGCCGTGGCCGACGTGTTCGACGCCCTGAGCCACAAGCGCTGCTACAAGGACGCCTGGCCGGCCGAGAAGGTCACCGAGCACCTGCGCGAAGTGGCGGGCCACCACCTCGATCCGTACTACGTCGACCTGCTCATCAAGAACATGGACAAGGCGATCGAGATCAACCGCAACTGGCCGGATTGATCGTCGTCGAACGCGTGGTTTGGCACGCAGGACGGGCGGCGCAGCCGCCCGTTTCCGTTATGCGGCCGCCTTTTCCTTGCGCTGCGAGCGCGGGAAGCGCAGGTGGTAGCGCAGGCCCTTCCCCGGCGCGCTTTCCACCCGCACGCTGCCGCCCAGCGCCCCGGTCACCAGGTTGTACAGGATGTGCGCCCCCAGCCCGCTGCCGCCGATCCCGCGCCTGGTGGTGAAGAACGGATCGAACAGCTTGTCCAGCGTGTCCTTGTCCATCCCCGCGCCATCGTCGGCATAGTCGAAGCCGACCCAGTCGTCCTCCAGCGCCGCGCGGATCGTGATGGTGCCCGGCTGCTCGCGCTCGAAACCGTGCACCAGCGAGTTCATCACCATGTTGGTGACGATCTGCGACACCGCTCCCGGGAAGCTGTCGAGCATCAGGTCCGGCGGGCAGGCCAGGTCCACCTTCACCGGCCGCCCCTTGAGCTTGGGCTGCAGCGACAGCAGCACTTCGTTCAGGTAGGTATGCAGGTTGAAGCTGCGGATATCGTCCGAGGACTGGTCCACCGCCACCTGCTTGAAGCTGCGCACCAGCGCCGCCGCGCGCTGCGTGTTGGTGGTCAGGATGCGCAGCGACTGGTCGACGATGTCGAAGAAGCCGTGCAGGCTGTCCTCGGTCATCTCCCCCGCCGCCAGTTCCTCGCGGGTCAGCTTGAGCTCCTGCACCAGGTGGCTGGTGGCTGTCACGCAGATCCCCAGCGGGGTGTTGATCTCGTGCGCCACGCCCGCCACCAGCCGGCCCAGCGAGGCCAGCTTCTCCTGGCGCACCAGCTCCGACTGCGCGTCGCGCAGCGCGCCCAGCGCCTCGTTCAGGGCCGCGTTCTGCTGTTCCAGCCTTTCCTTGGCCTTGCGGATCGCGCGGTCGGCCTGCATGCGGGCGATCGCCACCGCGACGTGGCTGGCCATGAAGGCCAGCAGGTCGAGGTCGGCCTTGCCGTACACGATCGCCGGATCGTAGCTCTGCACGATGATCACGCCGTAGGGCTTGTCGTGCACCAGCATCGGCGCGCCCATCCAGCTCGCGATCCCGGTGTCGCCGAGCGGCTCCCGGACCAGGCCATTGGCCACCAGCCGGCGGAAGCTGTCGGCGTCGTGGAGCTGCGCCTGCTTGCTCGACAGGACGTAGGAGCACATCGCCTTCCCGAACGGGAAGCGCTTGACCGGCGCCTCGCCGTCCTTCTGGTCGACGAAATAGGGAATGCTGATTTCCTCGGTGTCCGGGTGGTACAGCCCGATCAGGAAGTTCTCGGCCACCATCAGCTCGCCGATGATGCGGTGCAGGCTGGCGGTCAGGACCTCGGTATCGAGCGCCTGCGCCGACAGGCTGGCGATCTGGTACAGCGCGTGCTGCACCTGTTCCGCGCGGCGGCGCTCGGCCACCTCGTGCGCCAGCGCGGCGGTGCGTTCCTGCACCGCGCGCTCCAGCCGGTCCATGCTCTGCAGGCCCTGCAGCGCGTTCGACACGTGGTTGGCGATCAGCGCGAACAGCGCCTGGTCTTCCTCGCTGTAGGTGACGCCCTCGGTATAGCTCTGGATGACGATCGCGCCCAGCGCCTGGTGGTTCTGGTCGAGCAGCGGGCAGCCCATCCAGTGCTCGGCCGCGCTGCCGTTGCCCCAGGCGATGCCGCTGCGTTCGCGTTCCCTGAAGTCGTCGGCGGTGATGACCAGGGTGCGGCGGTTCAGCAGCACCCAGGCGGTGGGCGACTGTTCGGGGGAGGCGAGCCGGATCCGCTCGCCGGGATCCGGGCCCTCGTCGGCCTCGTCGACGAAATACGCGAAACGCACGCTGCCGTCCTCGCGGTCGGCCAGCGCCACGTAGAAGTTGGCTGCGTACATGATGCGGCCCAGCGCACCGTGCACGGCCTTGATGAATGCGGTGATGTCGCTGCAGCTGGTCGACAGTTGCCCGATCTCGAGCAGCATCGACTGGACCGCTTCCAGCCGGTCAAGACGTTCCATTGCTTCCCCATATCATTAATGAATGCCTAGGGGAAATAGTAACAGTTTGGGGGCGGTGCAGGAGGGTTGCGGGGCTACATTGTTTGCTGGCTGGAATCGCGACACTGATTCAGCCAGCACTATCTCCCTTACGAGCGCGGCGCGCGGAAATCGTTCGCGAACCACGCCTGCGCCGACGCCTGCGTCAGCTTGAAGCTCGCCGCCACCCGCACCCGCGCCACCTGCTCGCCCATCTGGTCGAAGGCGGCCAGCATCGCATACGGATCGTCGTCATCGGGAACGATATCCAGCGTGACCTTGAGTTCGCCCGTCTGCTCGGTCCAGACATAGATGCTCTTGTGCAGGATCGCGTGCAGTTGCTGCTCGTGGCGCCGGATCACTTCCGATGCCGTCTTGACCAGCGTGTTGAATGCCGCGGTGTCCAGCGGTTTCGGGTTTTTCTTGTCGCGCCCCATGGTCCAGGGGCCGACCAGCGCCGGTTCCGGCTCCCCGTCCTTGATCATCGCGACCGCCCAGCCATCGTCGTCTTCGTTCTTGATGACGCGCGCCGTCCAGCCGTTGCCCTGCCACAGGCGGGGTTCCTGCACCGGTCCGGCCTCTTCGTCGTCGTGGTCGTGATCGTGGGTGTCGTCGTTCATGTGTCGGTTTCCTTCGGCGGGCATCGGCCCAAAGCCGAATCATAGAGGAAACCGGGCACATGAAAAAGCCCGCTTCGTGCGGGCGGCGGGTCAGGCGACCCTGGGACAGCGCCAGTCGGGTCCCCGTGGCGGTATGACCGGCGGACCGTCCGGGGTGCGGCGTGGATCGATGGCCGGCGCTGGTCTTTCCCGATTGAACGGGTTGATGATGATCGGCGGGATGGTCGGTGGCGCCGATGGCGGGCCTTTGGGACCGCTGTTGGCCAATGCGGGATGGAGCGTGGCCAGGTGGTCCCTCGGGACGGGAACAACAGCTTGCATAAGGATCCCCCTGTAACAGAGCAGGCTGTCAGTATAGGTAACAATCCACGCATTTCAAGGAAAAATCCCCGTCCTGAAGCGCGCCGTTCCATCGCGCCAACAGGCTGTCCGGACCGGGGAAAATGCATCCTGTCGCAATCCGGTGGCCCGTCCCGGGCGCCGCGCATACAGTGCAAGCATGCTGCAGACGACACAACGATGCAACGACCAACCCAGATGAGGACCGCCATGAAAAAGTACGCCCCCTATGTCATCCTGTTCCTGTTTGCCCTGCTGCTGTGGAACGTCGCCAGCTACAGCGGCGACATGACGGTCAACTTCGACGGCGAAGAGATCGACGGTCCCCTCGGCGCCCTGCTGGCCGTGCTGTTCGCGGGCGGCGGCACGATCCTCGGGATCCTGGTGACCCTGGTCGTGGGTGTCGTGCTGGCGGTGGTGTTCGCCGGCCTCGGGGTGATCCTGCTCGGCGTCCTGGGCGTGTGCGCGGTGTCGGTGGCGCTCCTGATCTCGCCCCTGCTGCTGCCCCTGCTGCTGCCGCTGGCGCTGGTGTGGTACTTCGTCAACCGTTCGCGCCGCGCCCGCGTGGCCACGCACGCCACCGCGTGATCCGCTCCGGACACTCCCTCTTCGCGGCCGGGTTCCTCCCGGCTTTTTTTTCGCCGCCGCAGCGCTTCATTCCCTGCGGCGCGGAGTATGTACGGGCTTCATGTAAAATTCCCGGCTGAACCCACTCGTCGCGGGCAGGCATGCACATACCGGACAATCCAGCAGAATACCGTACCCGCCCGTACCCCATCGCCCGGCTCGTGATCGTCACGGCAGGCCTGATCGCCGTCCTCGGCCTGGTCACCGCATCGATGCTGTACACCAGCTACCAGGAGACCTTGCGCGACCAGAAAGTCAACCTGCGCAACATCGCCATCGTCTTCGCGGCCCAGGTCGCGACCGCCGCCCAGGGCGTGGACGGCAGCACGCTGCGCCTCGCCAACGTGCTGCGCAAGGGCGCCACAGGCAGGCTGGAAGCGCTCCTGATGGACGAGAGCGCCGGTCCGGCGCGGCCCTACCTGCTGCGCATCGCCGTCTTCGATGCCGACGACCGCCTGCTCGGCAGCGCCCGCACCGCGCGCGCCGCGGCGCGCGTGCTGCCGGCCCTGCCGTCGCCGACCCGCGGCGGCGATGTGGTGCAGATCAGCATGTCCGACGTCGACCGCCAGACCGGCCGCGGCGTGATCAACTTCGTGCGCCAGGTCCGCGACGGCCGCGGCAAGCATCTCGGCAGCGTGCTGGCGCAGGTCGACTCCGAGCATTTCGAGCGCATCACCAGGCAGATCGAGCTGGGTCCAGGCGGCTCGGTGACCCTGTTCCACCAGGACGGCACCATGCTGATCCGCGAACCATCGCTGCCCGCCGGGATCGGCCGCTCGTTCGCCGGCACGCCCCTGTTCCGCGAGTACCTGCCGCGCTCCCCGCGCGGCGAGATCGACGCCCGCAGCCCGCTCGACAACACGGCGCGCCTGTATGGCTACGACACGATCGAGGGCTTTCCGCTGGTGATCATCACGGGCATGAACCGCGCCGAGGCGCTCGATCCCTGGTACGAACGGATGTGGATGGCGCTGGAGTTCTACCTGCTGGTGTCCGTCGTGCTGATCTTCCTCGCCTGGCGCGTGGCGCGCGATTCGCGCCGCAAGTTCCGCCTGATCGAGCTGCTGTCCGCCAGCGAAGCGAGGCTGGGCAAGCGCTTCGATTTCCTGGCATCCCTGATCAACGCCGTCGGCGCGCCGATCTGGGTGCTGGACAGCGAGCGCCGCATCGTGCTGGCCAACGAAGCGTTCGGCAGGCTGGTCGGCCGTCCCGCGGCCGACCTGGCGGGCGTGGACGAACGCGTCCTGCTCAGCGAGGAACGCGAGGAACGCGAACGCCGCTACGCGGCCGCGCTCGCGCAAGGCAGGGGCGTCGAGGCGATCGGCTCGATCAGCGACGGCAGCGGCGAAGTGCGCACCGTGATCGAGCTGACCTCCCGGCTGGTGGGCGAAGGCGGCGACCCGCAGCTGGTGACGGTGCTGACCGATATCACCGAACGCGAACGGGCCGAGGCGCGCCTGGCCTACCTGGCCGAATTCGACGTGCTCACCGGGCTGCCGAACCAGACCCAGTTCCTGCGCCTGCTCGACGCGCGCCTGGCCAGCGCCGCCGAGAGCGGCCGCGGGGTCGCCGCCTTCTCGCTGGTGTTCGAGCGCCTGCACGAGATCATCGACCTGCTCGGCCATGGCGCCGGCGACCACGCGCTGCAGCAGATCGGCGACCAGCTGCGCGCCGCCGCCGGCGACGTGGCGGTGGTGGCGCGCATGCGCGGCGCCGAATTCGCCTTCCTGCTCGATGCCGGCGCCGGACGGGACGAGGTGGCGCGCTACGCGATGCAGCTGCACCAGTTGCTGTCCGGCCCCCTCGCCCTGGACGGCCGCGACTTCTACCTCGCGCCGGTGCTGGGGGTGGCGCTGGCGCCCGAGGACGCCGCCAGCGCCCACGAACTGTACCGCTGCGCGCAGAACGCCAGCACCGGCCATGGCGTGGAAGTGGGCGAGGCGGTCCACTTCTTCTCGACCAGCATGCATTCCGACCTCGACCAGCGCCTGCGGATCGAAGGCCACCTGCGCCGCGCCCTCGAACGCGGCGAACTGCGCCTGGTATTCCAGCCCAAGGTCACCGTGCAGGAGCAGCGCATCGTCGGCTTCGAGGCGCTGCTGCGCTGGTCCAGCGCGGCGCTGGGACCGGTGTCGCCGGCCGAGTTCATCCCGATCGCCGAACGCACCGGCCTGATCATCCCGGTCGGCGCCTGGGCGCTGGAGGAAACCTGCCGCCTGATCGGCGACTGGTCAGAACGCCTGGGACGGCAGGTGAAGGTGGCGGTCAACCTGTCGCCGGCCCAGTTCTACCAGAAGACGCTGCTGGACACGATCCGGCGCTGCCTGGCGCAATACCGGGTGCCGCCCGGCTGCCTGGAGCTGGAGATCACCGAAACCGCGCTGATGAGCCGGGAAGAGGAAGTCGACAGCCTGATGCACGAGATCCGCGCGCTCGGCGTCGAGCTGTCGATCGACGACTTCGGCACCGGCTATTCCAGCCTGGCCTACCTGAAGCGCTTCCCGGTCGCGCGCCTGAAGGTCGACCGCGCCTTCGTGCGCGACCTGGACCGGGACGAGGACAGCGCCGCGATCGCCCTGTCGATCGTCAACCTGGCGCGCGGCCTGAAGCTCAAGGTGGTGGCCGAAGGCGTCGAGACCCAGGCTCAGCTGGAGATCCTGCGCGGCATGGACTGCGACGAATACCAGGGCTTCCTGTTCAGCCATCCGCTGGAACAGGACGCGGTGCTGGCGCTGCTGGGCCGCGAAGGCCTCTAGACCGCGCCATGGCCGTAGGGCACCCGGAAAAAGCATAGTTCACCCGTGACGGCGTCGTAGATGGCGTAGCAGGCGCCGTTGCCGCCGTCGCGCGGCTGCCCCACCGAGCCGGCAATCGCCAGGTACTGGCGCCGCGGTGCGAGCACGATGCAGCTTCCGTCCACAGGCGCCTGGTGGCCCATGCGGCCATCGTCGTCGCGCCGGTACAGTGCCGGAACATGCACGTGGCCCGAGAACACCAGCCGGCAGCGCGTCGCGCGCAAGCTGCGCTCGGCCTGGGCGGCGCCGGTCACGTAGATCCATTTGCCCGGATCCTCGGCGCTCGCGTGCACGAACAGCGCGTGGCCATGCTGCTGGGCCAGCGGCAGGCCGGCCAGGAACGCGAGATGCCCGGGCCGCAGCCGGCCGCGGGTCCAGGCGAGCGCCTCCTGCATCTCCGCAGGCATGCCGGCCGGCGCCTCATGGGTCGTGGCATAGTCATGGTTGCCCTGCACGGCGATCGCGCCGCGGTCCACGTAGTCCATCACCGTGTCCACCACCCAGGCCGGGTCGGCGCCATAGCCCACCAGGTCGCCGAGGAAGGCATACTGGTCGGCGCGCTGGCGCGCGGCGTGCGCGAGGCAGGCCGCCAGCGCTTCGCGGTTGGCGTGCAGGTCGCTCAGGATCGCGAGGCGCATGGCGCCGCCGAATCAGGCTGCCTTGCGCGCCTTGTACCGGGCGTAGCCGCGCGCGCGCAATTCGCACGCCGGGCAGGCGCCGCAGCCGTGGCCCCAGTCGTGCGCCGCGCCGCGCTCGCCGAGGTAGCAGGTATGGGTGTCGAAGCGGATCAGGTCGACCAGCGCCTCGCCCCCCTCCTGCTGCGCCAGTTCCCAGGTCTGGGCCTTGTCGATCCACATCAGGGGCGTCTCGACCTTCAGGCGGGTCGCCATGCCCAGGTTCAGCGCCACCTGCAGCGCCTTCATGGTGTCGTCGCGGCAGTCCGGGTAGCCGGAGAAATCGGTCTCGCACATGCCGCCGACCAGCACGTTCAGGCCGCGGCGGTAGGCGACGGTGGCGGCCACCGTCATGAACAGCAGGTTGCGCCCCGGGACGAAGGTGTTCGGCAAGCCGTTCTCCTGCATCGCGATCGCGACGTTGCTGGTCAGGGCCGTGTCCGAGATCTTCGAGATCAGGGACAGGTCGATCATGTGGTCCTCGCCCAGGCGCGCATCCCAGCCCGGGTCCAGGGCGCGCAGCCTGGCCAGCACGGTGGGGCGCACCGCCAGTTCGATCGCATGGCGCTGGCCGTAGTCGAAGCCGATCGTCTCCACGCGCGCATAGCGCCGCAGGGCCCAGGCGAGGCAGGTGGTGGAGTCTTGGCCGCCGCTGAACAGCACGAGCGCGGTGTCTTGGGATGGGGTGGTCATGGTCGGGAAGGAATGCTACGGAGGAAACCGCAAATTCTGTCACAAATCGCCGGCCCCGGGTAGGCACGCTTACTGCTAAGCGTCCGCCGTATTTTTTGCCAATCCGTTAAGATGCCACAAGAACCGTCACTGGAGCGCCATGTTTCCTTCGATATCGATCACTGCAACCACCGGCCCGCGTCAACGCCTGCGTCCCCTGCCCCGTTTACTCATGGGCATCGGCGCCCTGTTGTTCGCCACGGCGGTGTTCGCGCAGGGGGTCGATTACCAGGTGCGCATCGATGCGCCGCGCCAGCTCGAGGAGCTGCTGGAAGATAACCTCGACCTGATCCGCTGGCGCGGCAACTCCCGCGTAGACATGGAACAACTGCAACGTCTGGTCAAGGAAGCGCCCGAGCAGGTCAAGACCCTGGTCGCGACCGAAGGCTATTACTCGCCGCGCGTCTCGGCCGGGCTCGACACCAGCGGCAGCCGTCCGGTGGCGCGCGTGATCGTCGATCCGGGCCAGCCGGTGCTGGTGGGCGATGTCGACCTGGTGCTGCGCGGCTTCGCGCCTTTCGACAAGGGCGGCGCGCCCTTCGACGCCAACGCGCTGCGCACCCGCTGGACCCTGCCGGTCGGCGCGCGCTTCCGCCAGGGCGACTGGGAAGCGGCCAAGCGCGGTCTGCTGCGCGAAGTGGTGCAGACGCGTTTCCCGCGCGCCCAGCTGGTCGAGACCTCCGCCACCGTCGATCCCGAGGAGCGGCGCGCCCTGCTGCACGTGGTGATCGACAGCGGCCCCGAGATGCGCTTCGGCGAACTGCGCATCCGCGGCCTGAAGCGCTATCCGCGCACCGTGATCACCAACCTGAACAAGATCAACCCGGGCGACGAATACAGCGAGGCCGCGCTCCAGGCCCTGCAGTCGCGCCTGCAGGACACCGGCTACTTCAGCAGCGTCGAAGTGTCGGCCGACATGCGCGCCGTGCTCGCCGCCGAACTCGAGGACCTGAAGGACGCCGACGACGACGCCGGTCCGTCCACCGCCCAGGACCCGACCGGCCCCACGGTGCTGCCGGTGCTGGTGCGCGTGACCGAGAACAAGCGCAAGAACGTGGAGGTCGGCGTCGGCTTCTCGACCGACACCGGCGCCCGCGCCCAGCTCAGCTACGACGACCTGAACGTGCTGGGCAAGCGCATGAAGAGCGACCTGATCTACGAACAGAAGCGCCAGACCGCCCAGGTCGACTTTTACTGGCCGACCACGCCCAAGGGCTACAACGACAGCATCGGCGCCGGCGTCGAGCGCGAAGACCTGCGCGGCGAGATCACTACCGTCGCCCGCGTGGCGGCGCGGCGCGCCTGGGGTACGCCGCTGCTGGAGCGCAGCCTGACGTTCGAGTTCCTGACCGAAAAGCGCGAGGTGGAAGGCCGTGAGCCCACCCGCAGCCGCAGCCTGCCGCTCACCTACAGCATCACCAAGCGCCGCCTCGACAGCCTGATCCAGCCGACCAACGGCTATGTGCTGAGCGGCCAGCTGGGCGGCGCCCTGCTGCCGATCCTGACCGACGAAAAATTCCTGCGCCTGTACCTGCGCGGCCTGGCCTACAAGCCGGTGGGCGACAGCGGCACCCTGGTGCTGCGCGCCGAGCTGGGCGCGGTCGCTTCCAGGGAAAAGCTGGGCGTGCCCAGCACCTTCCTGTTCCGCGCCGGCGGCGACCAGTCGGTGCGCGGCTACGGCTACCAGGAGCTGGGGGTGCAGGAAAACGGCGCCATCGTGGGCGGGCGCTACCTGGCCACCGCCAGCGCCGAGTACCAGTACTGGTTCCGGCCGCCCTGGGGCGTGGCCGTGTTCTACGACGTCGGCAATGCGGCCGACAAGGTCGGCAACCTGAATCCCAAGTCGGGCTACGGCGTCGGCGCGCGCTGGCGCAGCCCGGTCGGCCCGATCAATGTCGATCTCGCCTATGGCCACGCGCTGCGCAAGGCGCGCCTGCACTTCTCACTCGGGTTCACGTTCTGATGGCTGCCAACGACACCCCCAACGATTCCACGCCCGCCCAGGCGCCCGCACCCAAGCCGCGCCGCTGGCCGCGCCGCGTCGCGATCGGCGTGGCCGTGACCGGCGTGCTGGTCGGCGGCACGCTCTGGTACCTCGGGCGCGAGACCACCCTGCAGATGATCGCCCAGCGGGTCGCCGCCGCCACCGACGGCAAGCTGACCCTCAGCGGCGTGTCCGGCTCGCTGTACGGCGCCATGCACATCGAGCGCCTCGTGTGGCGCACCGACGAGCAGCTCGTCATCGCCAACAAGATCGACCTGCAATGGTCGCCGGCCCAGATCCTGTCGAGCGGCATCCTGGTCGACCGCCTGCATGCCGCCAGCCTGCGCATGGAAACCCTGAAGGAGAGCGAGGAACGCACGCCGATGCCGGCCACCCTGGCGCCGCCCTTCCCGGTCTCGGTCAACGACGCCCGCCTGGCCCAGGCGACCTTCGTGAACAAGGGCGCCGAAACGCGCATCGACAACATCCGCCTGCGCGTCAAGGGCGACAAGCAGAGCTGGGTGCTGCGCGACGCCTCCGCCACCACGCCCTGGGGCCTGGTGGCGGCCAATGCCACGGTCGGCACCCAGCGGCCGTTCAAGCTCGATGGCGGCGCCAGCCTGACCCAGTCGCAGGCCAGCGCCGGCGCGCGCGCCGCCCAGCTCCGGCTGAAGGTCGGCGGCGACCTCGAAACCACCCTGGTCGACGCCAGCGGCCATGCCGGACGCGCGGCCGGCGAGGGCCACTTCGAGATCTCGCCGTATGCCGAGATTCCGCTGCGTTCCCTGCGCATCAACGGCCGCAACATCGATCCGGGCTTCTTCAATCCCGCGCTGCCGACCGCCGACCTGACCCTCGCGATCGCGGGCCGGCTCGACGCGAAGCGCAACATCAGCGGCAGCGTGAACCTCACCAACGACGGGCCGGTCGGCACCCTCGACCAGCAGCGCCTGCCGCTGCGCGCGATGCAAGGCCAGCTGGGCGGCAACCTGGCGGCGCTGCAGGTGTCCGACGTGCTGGTCGACTTCGGCGCCGCCGGCCGCTTCACCGGCACGGGCGGCGTGGAGCGCGGCAAGGACGACAAGGGCCTCGGCACCGCGCGCTTCACCCTGCATACCGACCGCTTCGACCTCAAGCACATCCAGTCGACCATGAAGGCCACCGCCATCAAGGGCGACATCCAGCTGACCAACGAGGCCACGCGCCAGACCCTGGAAGCGCGCCTGCTCGATAGCGGCATGCGGCTGGCGGCGCTGGCCACGCTCGAAAACAACCAGCTCAGCTTGCGCGAGGCGCGCCTGTCGGCCGGCAGCAGCAGTGTCACGGCCAGCGGCAGCATGAACCTGGCCGGCGATAAAGCCTTCAAGGGCGCGGCCAGCGCCAGCCGCTTCAATCCGGCCTCGTTCGGCGACTTCCCCGAGGCCGACATCAACGCCAGCGTCAACGCCGCCGGCATCCTGGCGCCGGCCTGGCGCGTGGACGCCGATTTCGCGGTGCGCCGCAGCCGCCTGCTGGGCCAGCCGCTCACGGGCCAGGGCAAGCTGCGCGCCGACGCCAAGCGCATCAGCGGCATCGATGCCGACCTGGCGCTGGGCCGGAACACGGTGGCCCTGGACGGCGCCTTCGGCGGCGCCGGCGACCGCCTGCAATGGAAGATCGACGGCCGCCAGCTGGCCGCCGTGCGCAGCGACCTGTATGGCGCGGTCACGGCCAGCGGCGTCGCCACCGGCACCATGGCCGCGCCGCGCACCAGCTTCGAGGTCGACGCCGACAACCTGGGCTGGGTTGCGGCCCAGCGCAAGAATGGCAGCGGCAAGCTGCGCGCCAGCGGCGAAGCCTGGCTGGCCGGCGCCGACGGTGCGCGCGCGCTCGAGGTCAAGGCGCGCGGCGCGACGCAGCGCTTCAATCCGGCCGCTTTCGGCTCGCCCCTGGCCGGCAACATCAATGCGAGCTTCGACGCCAGCGGACGCGCCTCGAAGGACTGGCGCGGGGCGCTCGACCTGCGGGTGGCAGACTCGACCCTGTCGAATTCTCCATTCTGGGGCCATGCGAAACTCAACGCCGACCGGCGCCACATCTCGAATGCCGACGTCGACCTGCATGTCGGCCCGAACGTGGTGGCGGCGCGCGGCGGCTTCGGCCTGAGGAGCGACCAGCTCACCTGGCGCATCGACGCGCCCCAGCTGGCGGCGCTCGGCCCCGATTACGGCGGCGTGCTGCGCGGCTCCGGTACCCTGTCGGGGACTACGGATACGCCTTCCCTCACGGCCGCCCTCGAAGGCCAGAACCTGAAGCTGCTCGGCACCCACTCGATCCGCGCGCTGCGCGCCAGCGCCAGCCTGGGCGCCGGCCGCGGGGCCAGCGATGCCCTGGTGAGCGACGTGCAGGTCCAGGACTACGCCAGCGGCGAGACCCGCGTCACGTCGCTGCGGCTGCAATCCGAAGGCACGCGCGGCGCGCATACCCTGCGCCTGTCGGCGCTGGGCGAGGCCTTCGACGCGAATACCGAAGTGCGCGGCGGCTGGTCCGGCGACACCTGGAAAGGCACCCTGGCGGCGCTGCAGAACCGCGGCCGCTACGCCTTCAACCTGCAGGCGCCGGTGCCGCTGACCGTCAGCGGCGCGCCCGGTTCCGGCGTGGCCGGCCTGGCGCGGCCGGAGCGCATCGCCTTCAACGGCGCCGTGGTCAGGCTACCCTCGGGCAGCATCACGGTCGACACCCTGACCAAGAACGGGCCGCGCTGGGCCAGCCGCGGGCACGCCGACAACGTGCCGCTGACCTACCTGGCGCAATTCTCGCCGGCGATACGCCAGAACGCGCGCGGCGACCTGACCCTGGGCGCCCAGTGGGCGCTCGACCTGCGCGCCCCCACCAGCAACGGCGCGGCGCCCGCGCTGGACGGCAATGTGCGCGTGTTCCGCGAGCGCGGCGACGCCATCGTGGGCGGCGATACGCCGGTCCCGCTGGGCCTGCGCCAGCTGGAAGGCCGGGCCGAGGTGGTCGGCAGCGCGCTGCGCGTGAACCTCGACCTCGACGGCGTCCGCACCGGCCGCGCCCAGGTCGAGGCCAATGCCCAGATGCTGGGCGGCCGCCTCGAGAAGGACAGCCCGCTGCGCCTGTCCGCGAACGCCGACATGCCGTCGATCGCCTGGCTCGCCGGGCTGTCCGGCCAGCCGGGACTGGAACTGGACGGCGCGCTGCGCCTGGCGCTGACGGGCGGCGGCACCATCGGCACCCCGAGCCTGAACGGCACGGTCAGCGGCGACCGGCTCGCGGTGCGCTGGGCCGAACAGGGTGTGCGCCTGCAGAACGGCGAACTGCGCGCCCAGCTCGCGGGCGACCAGCTGAACCTCCAGCGCCTGTTCTTCCAGGGCCGCCAGGGCAGCGCCTCGGCCGAAGGCAGCCTGCGCTTCTCGGGCGGGCTGGCGGCCGCCAACCTGCGCCTGACGGCGGACAAGCTGGAAGCGCTGTCGCGCCCCGATCGCACGGTGGTGCTCAGCGGCCAGGCCTCGCTGGTGCGCGACGCCAGCCAGTTCGCGCTCGAAGGCCGCTTCCGCGCCGATCGCGCGCTGATCGAACTGGCGCCGCAGGGCCGCCCGACCATCTCGGACGACGTGATCGTGCTGGGCCGCGAAGGCGCCAGGCCGAAGCCGTCGAACCAGGAGAAAGAGATGCCGCTGACGGTCGACCTCAGGGCCGACCTGGGCGACCAGTTCCGCCTGCGCGGCCTGGGCATCGACGCCACCCTGAGCGGCAACGCGCGGGTGCGCATGCTTGGTTCCGGTGCGCCGCGCGTGAACGGCACCATCCGCGCGCTGGAGGGCACCTATGCCGCCTACGGCCAGAAGCTGGCGATCGAACGCGCGGTGATGACCTTCAGCGGCGCCTACGACAACCCCGCGCTGGACGTGCTGGCGGTGCGCAAGCGCCCGGAAGGCGAGCAGCTGTCGGAAACCAATGTGGAAGCCGGGGTGCAGGTGCGCGGCACGGCGCAGTCGCCGGAGGCGCGGCTGGTCTCGACGCCGAACGTGCCGGACAGCGAGAAGCTGTCCTGGCTGGTGCTCGGCCATGGCATGGAAGGCACCAGCGGCAACGAGAAGGACGTGCTGGCCGCGGCGGCGGCCGCCCTGCTCGGCGGCAAGGGCGGCAGCGGCGGCTTCCAGGCCAAGCTGGCCAGCTCGCTCGGCGTCGACGAGCTGGGGCTGAAGCAGGCGAACGGCACGGCGACGGGCCTGGAGAGCACGGTAGTAACGGTAGGCAAGCGCATCTCGTCGCGCGCCTACCTGAGCTTCGAACAGGGGGCGTCCACGGCCACGAGCCTGGTGCGCCTGCGCTACAAGCTCAATCCGCGCATCACGCTCCAGTTCCAGACCGGCACCAACAGCGCCCTGGACGTGCTGTATTCCTGGGCCTTTGACTAAATAAATGTGTGTTGTTGGCTGCCATCACTCGCATTTATTTCAGTTCGAGTACTTAGCTCGGCTTCGGGTCCGGCACCGGCTCTTCGCTCTGGGGCACGTGGCCGGGCTGGTGGTGCGGATGGGGAACGTCGTAGGGTTGCGGCGCCGGTTCTTCGATCGGCACCGGATCGGGTGCACGGTGCGCCTCGACGGGCGCTGCGGGCGCGTACTGGTCAGCAAACATGGCCTGGATCTCCTGACGCTAAGCGGAATGGACACCTTACCATGACGCGGACGAAGCCGACGCGCGCTCCCGGCCGCGTGCGCGGCGCGTCGTTTACAATGCCGGGTTTCGATCAACGCACAGCTGTTTCATCGCACATGGAAATCACGATCACGACCCTGGCCCTGCTCGTCCTGACCCCGCTGCTCGTCTGGCGGGTCTACAGCCGCATCAAGAGCCGCATGGCGCGCCAGCGCTCGATCGTGTCGCGCCACTACACCGGGGTGCTGGCCTTCGGCGCCATGATCCTGGTGCCGGCGGCCCAGCTGCTGGACACCCCCTACAACCTGGGCGCGCTGCTGGTGGGCGCGGCGGGCGGCATCGGCTATGGCGTCTGGGGCCTGAAGCTGACCCGCTTCGAGGATACGTCCGAGGGCTACTACTTCACGCCGAACGCGCGCCTGGGGCTCGTGATGGCGATGGTGCTGGTGGCGCGCATCCTGTACATCGGGGTCGATATCTACGCACGCAAGGGCAGCGGCGTGCCGGCGGAGCGGCTGACCGACAGCCCGCTGACCATGCTGTGCGTGGGGCTGACGGCCGGCTATTTCGCATGGTATTCGGCCGGCCTGCTGCGCTGGCGCCGCCGGATGCGCCAGCAAATCGACATGGCGTGAACCGGCGTCCGGGCCAGCGCTGTCAGCCCGGCGGCGGCGTGTATTTGATGAGCAGCTGACTGTGCAGCTCCAGCAGCTGGCTCAGCACGGGAAGGATGGCCGCGCCACAGGTCTGGCTGCCCGGTATCATGAACATGTAGGTCACGTTGTTGCGCATCAGTGAGATATCGTAGCCGTTATGGCGGCACGGCGCATGGACGTTATTCGGTGCTCCCAGCGTCTTTTCCAGGTTCGTCGATTCGACCAGCGTGGACAGGCGCCCGAAATCCTCGGTGCCCAGGGTGGCCGTGAACTTCACAGGGGTGCCGTCGGGCGCCTGGGACTCATAGGCGAGGCGCCCCGGTGCGTAATCCGTGGCAGCCGTGGCGCTGAACACGGTCGTGCCTTTGTTGAAGATACGCATGCTCTGCAAACTCGAACCTGCCGGCGGCCGGGGCGTCTCGGGCCCGGAATCGGAATCGGATCCGCCGCAGGCGGACAGTGTGCAGAAGGCGAGAACGATGGATGCGAGCTGGAAATTTTTCCTCATGGGGCTCTCCGCGTGTCCTCACGAAAGGATAGCAGAGTAGCGGGGCGGAAGACCATCGCTTTTTCACTGGCCTGTCACCGTTAATGCCAGTCAGTTAAGCTGCAATCTCGTTCTTTTGTTGTCTCAGGATGTGGAACTCAGGGTCAGGTCTGTCATTCGGACACCGAGCGAACACCTTTGCGCTATCTCAAAATGCTGGTTTGTCGATCCCAAACTCGTTAATGCTCGGTTCACCTTTGTCACCGCAACCCGTGCATCACGAACCATGTCGAAAAGCGGAAAAAATCTCACGATACGTAAAACTGTTCTGAGATTTCGCAAGGGTTGTGCGCCCATGTCCGAATGACAGACCTGACCCCGAACGTAAAAAAGGGACCCGAGGGTCCCTTTCGCATCACGCGGCCTTCGCCGCATCCTTCCTTCTCTGCAGCACGAAAATCGGCTGCGCCCACTGCACATCCTTCTTCTTCTTGCTGGTGATCAGGGTCAGCTCCGACGGATCGTAGACGTCCGTATTGTGCGTCAGCGGCGTCGTCATCAGGTACTGGGCGTCGGTGTTCTTCAGGAACTCGCCGACCAGCTGGATGTTGCGGATGTCCAGGTGGGCGAATGGTTCGTCGATGAACACGAAGCCGCCCGAGCCCTCTTCCGACTTCAGCAGGCCGATCAGCAGCACCAGCGACTTCATCACCTGCTGCCCGCCCGAGGCCTCGCCGTCGTTCATCCCGATCTGGTCCTTGCCGTCGAACTTGAAGCGTACGTGCAGGCCGGCCTGGGCCAGCTGGACGTCGTCGTTCTCCAGGCGCACCGGATCGGCCTGCACGTCGATGCCGGCCAGTGCGCCCAGCTCCTTGATGTTCTTGGTGTAGGTCTTGATCGTGTAGCGCAGGCGCTCGATGTAGGCCCCGCGCGCATTCGCCGTGGCTTCGATCGCGCGGTTGTTCTGGTAGCGGCGCTCCTCGGTCTCGGACTGGCGGTTCTGCAGCTGGTCGTGCAGGCGCTGGTACTGGTCGATCACGGTCGCATCCAGCTCCCAGTCGCTGCGCGCCAGCGCATGGTCGAGCGACTGCAGGCGCAGGTTCACCTGGTGCGCGTTCTGGTGCTTGGCCACCAGCGCGCCGCGCCAGTCGCCGTTCTTCCAGTTGGCCGGCACATGGCGCCAGCTGCGGCGCAGGTCGAGCAGCGTCTTGGCGTGCTCGGTGCGCTGCTCGATCTGGCGGCGGTGGTTCAGGCGCATGCCCGCTTCCGCTTCCGACAGCGCCATGCGCGCGTTCTGCCACACGGTGTCGGCGCGGGTGCGCGCCACCGTCGCGTTCTTGCTCAGGGTCTGCAGCTCGCCCAGGCGCGCGCCGACTTCCAGGCGCTCGGTCTTGAGCGGCGCCAGCGCGCGCGCGGCTTCCTCGAACTCGGCCTGGCGCGCAGCCAGTTCCTTGGCCGCGTCCACGCCCGCGATGCGCGCCTTCAGGCCGCCCACTTCGGCGGCCAGCTTGCTGATCGCCAGGGTCAGCGCGTCTTCCTTCTGTTCCAGCGCCGGCAGCGACTTCTGGATCGCTTCCAGGCGCTGGGTCTTGCCCGCGGCGCCGAAACGGTAGCGCGAAGGCTCGACGAACAGCGAGCGGCCGCCGCGGCGTTCGCGGTGGTAGGCGTCCGGCGTGATCCATTCCTCGGAACGGGTCTTGAAGCCGTCGTCGACCGAGTCGACCCGCTCGATGCGCGCCAGCTGGTCGATCAGCCAGCCCGGCGCCCTGCTCGAGAACCGGACCACCGACAGCAGGCTGTCATCCTTCACCAGCGGCGCGTCGATGCAGTCCGGGACGATGAAGTGGCGATAGCGTTCCTTCTCGGCCAGGCGGTAGGCCGCCGGCGCATCCTTGGCTTTCTCCAGCAGCACCACCGATGCGTAGCCACCCAGCACGCCCTCGACCGCGCCCTGCCACTTCGGATCGGTCACCTCGACGATGTCCGACAGCATGGCGTGGGCGATGCCCTCGTCGCGCAGCACGCGGCGCATCAGGCGCTGCGCTTCCGGCTCCGGCATCGCGCTCTTGCCCTGCAGCGCAGAGATGGTGGCCATCTCGCCCGCGATCTTCGAGGAGATGACTTCGCGCGCCTGCTTCTGGCGCGCCAGCTCGGCTTCCTTCTCTTCCAGCTGCCTGGCCACGTCGGCGATGTCGGCGCCGGCGTCCGCGGACAGCTTCTGCAGGCGTTCCTTCTGTTCCAGCACGCTTTCCAGCGGCTTCAGGCGCGCGTTGATCTGGTTCAGGCGGCTGGCCAGCTCGGTGCCTTCCTGCTCCAGCTGGGTTTCCAGTTTCTGGGCGTCGGTCAGGGCGCGCTGCTGGGCCACGAGCTGGTTGCGCTTCTCGTTCAGGATGCTGTCGGCCTGCAGCATGGGCTTGCGCGCTTCGCGCAGCTGGCGGCTGTTGCTGGCGGCCTTCTCGCGCGCCTCGTGGTATTCGAGCGCCGGCAGCACGCCTTCCTTCAGCTCGCGCTTTTCCTTGTGCAGGTCTTCCCACTGGTGGTAATTGGCCACGCGCAGGCGCAGGCCCTCGAGGTTGATGCGCGAGGTTTCCAGCTCGCCCTCGAAGCGCTTCAGTTCCGTCTCGGTGTCGCGCTGGTGGCGCTTGGCTTCGTCGTAGGCGTCCAGCACTTCCTTGTCGCCGAACACCTGGAACACCAGGTCGAGCAGCTGGCGCGGCGCGTATTCGCACAGCTTGTCGGTCTCGCCCTGCTCCAGGGCCAGCACCTTCGACATCGCCGGCGACAGGCCGGCCGAGGCCAGGCGCTTGCGGTAGTTCTCGACGCCGAGCCAGTCGGTCGCCTCGGTGACTTCCTCGATCTCGACGTTACCGGGCCGCATCAGGTACTGGCGCTTCCAGTCGCCGCCGTTCTTCTGCACCTGGCAGAACAGGGTCACCTCGTCGTCCGAGAAGAAACCGGAATGGCGGAACGGACGGTTCGACAGCTGGCGGCCGACCGGCTTGTTGTCGACCACGGCGCGCAGCCAGGCGCTTTGCTGGCCGGAGTGGCGCGCATAGTGCTTGTAGGTGCGGCCCATCGAGCAGTCCAGGCCGAACAGGGTGCGCATCGCATCGAGCAGGGTGGTCTTGCCCGAACCGTTCTGGCCGGCGATGGTGATGATCTTGGCGTCCAGCGGGATGTTCTTGATCCGCTGCCAGTAATCCCAGTGGACCAGTTCGAGTGATTTGATATGGAACATCGGCTATCTCAGTTCGGGGTGTCGGTGGCTGGGTCGGGTACCGCGTCGGCCGCTTCGGCGACCGCGTCGTTGGCGGCGTCGATGCGGCGCGGGGCGGCGGCCAGCGGGGCGCGCTTGAACACCTCGGCCAGCGCGCCGTTGATGATGCGCTCCTTGAGCACGTCGGTGTCCATCATCAGGTCCAGCAGCGGGCCTTCCAGGATCACGTCGCCGCGGCGCTCGATGAAGCCCAGCTTGGACAGCACGCCCAGGTTCATGTCCATGCGGGTCTTCTTGCCCAGCTTGTCGCCGAAGTCGGACAGCAGCGCGGTGTACGAGATGCCGATCGAGGTGTCCTCGGCGCGCGGGATCGACGCTTCCTTGTCGAACATGTCGCTCTGGTCGTCGTCGACCGTGGTGTGGGTTTCCTGGCGCTCGCGCTTGGGCAGGATGATCTGCGCCCACAGCACCACCAGCAGGGCCACGCCGTCGCGGGTCAGGCCGAAGTTGTTGTTCTGCCAGATGTCCTTGGCGCCGAAGATCTTCGGCTCGACGTTGCGGTGCAGCGCGATGGTCACATGGTCGGCGTACACGTTGTCGAGCAGCTTGAGGCCCGATTCGAGCAGGCGCTTGTCGACTTCGGTGCGGAACATGTCGTCCGACAGCGCGCGCTTGACCATCTTGTCGTCGCGGCGCAGGGTCTGGTGCGTGAGCAGGCGCGCGATCAGGATTTGTGCATCGTCATTCATTGGGCGTGCCGCTTTCTGGATTGAGAGAGAGGGTTGCAATCGACATGGCCGCCACTTCCGGGTCGTCCAGCTGGATCATCTCGTCGACCGGCTCGAAGCTGAGCGGCAGGCGCGCCAGGTCGGCGGTCGCGCCCTGCAGGCTGGCCTCGGCCGCGTCGCCCAGCAGCGGCAGCAGCGAGGCGCGGTAGGACGCCACCGCGAAGCTGGCCGGCAGCAGCGACTCGTGCAGCTGGACCTTCTTGGGGCCGATCTCGGAGAATTCCGGGAAGTTGCCGAGGTTGGCGAAATCGGCCAGCTTGTTGATCCAGTCGTTCAGCTCGACCATCATGGCCGGGTTGTCGTTGACGGTCAGCGGCGCGTCCTGGCCGCTCGGCAGGCCCTTCGGACCGGTCGAGGTGACGCGCTCGGCCAGCAGCTCGGTCTCGGCCACGTCGATCATCTCGGCCGGGGTGGCGAACAGCGGCACCACCGGACGGTCGATCGCGCCTTCGGCCAGGCTGGCCAGGTCGTCGTGGGCCAGCAGCCAGCGCTTGACGTCGGTGGTCGACAGGCCGGACTGGCCCAGGTGCACGCGCTGGCGCTCGATCTGGTTCAGCGCGCGCGAGAACATGCCCTGCATGTTCAGCAGCGCGCTCTGGGCGCGGCCGATCGCCTGCGCCGCCTTGTGGGTGGCCGAGTCGGCCCGTTCGTCGGAGGTGATCGCGCGCAGGATCACCGAGCCCTTCTCGACCCAGTCGCAGGCCATGTGCCACTTCGCCTGCGAGGTGCGGAGGCGGAATTCGGAACCGGAGGCGATCGCGTCGCGGAATTCCTCGGTCAGCTCGACCAGGCGTCCCAGCAGGTGCTTGAGCTGGTCGACGGTCACGCCGCCGACCGCCTGGGCGCCGGCCACCTGCGACAGCAGGAAGCCCATCTCGGCCTCGTCGTCCTCGGGCTTGCCCAGCGCCAGCAGGGTCTCGAGCGCCGCCAGCACGTTGCGCGCCAGCGGCGTGATGCGGTACACGCCGGCCGGGGCGTCCCAGGCCAGCAGGCCGTGGGTGCGCAGGCGGTTCAGCACCGTCTCCAGGCTTTCCGGGATCAGGTAGGCCAGCTTCTGGTTGATGTCGGCGCGCGAGAACGCCGAACTGGCGGTGTCGCCGGCCAGCTCGCGCAGCACCAGCAGGCGCACCAGCACGCCGTCCTGGGTGCCGTGGAACAGCGCCGTGAACGCCGACAGCATCGTCTGCGCGCGCTTGAGGTGGAACACCTGCTCGATCTCGTCGGGCGCGACGCCTTCGTGGAAGTGCGCCTGCAGCGGATCGTCTTCTTGCGCTGTCGTAAAGGAGTCTGCGGCGAGCGCCGCACCGGCCAATGTATCGATCATGTATTGATGTCCAGTCTGCGTGGACGGACGGGACGGCGCCTTGATAAGGCAGGTCCGGCCGGCTCCGCGGGGGCGTCAGTATAACAGTTTAGACTGGGCAATTCGCTGCCGGCGGGCCCGGCAAGGGTGCGAAATTGCAGGAAAGACACACTTTATTGCGGATAGCAAGATTACAAGATTGTCTTAAAACCTTGCAATTCCTGCCAACTCAGCGCTTCGTCACCGTGCTGAGGGTCTGCTCGATGCTTTCCTTCTCGCCCTCGGTATAGCGCAGCTTGACCGGATACCAGTCATGCGCAGGGGCCAGCCAGATCTCGAGGGTCCGGTCCTTGTCGTCCTCGAGCGGTTCGCGCGTCACCAGCACCGCCTCGATGTCGCCCAGGCCGGTGCGCAGCTTTTCGCGCTTGCCGACCGTGAAGATCCAGGTCTCGGCATCGCGCCGGCCGGCCACGAAGAAAGGCCATTCGGACCCCGGCCGGAAGCGTGCGCCCGCAGCCCGTGCGATGGCGGCCAGTTGCCAGGTGATCGAGACGCGGTCCTGCTCGCCGCCCTTGAGCGGATAGGTTTCCTTGCTCTCCGAGAAGCGCAGGATCTTGTCGTCACGGTCGAAGGTGGTCGTGGTCGGGCTCTTGCGCAGGCGTTTTTCCCAGAACTCGAGCGGCGCCAGGCCGTAGGCGTCGACCGTGCCCTGGCTGCGGTCTTCGGTGATCGTGCCCAGCACCGACACCCGCGATTCGGCGCGCACGCTGTACTTGCCCTCGCCGGCGCGCCAGGTGACCACCGCCTCGCCCTTGAGCGAAAAGCCGCGCTGGCGCGCATTCAGGTCATAGCTCAGGTCGGCGGAAGGCGGCAGGTCGAACGGACGCCTGGGCGCCGGGCGGGCTTCCTGGGCCCAGACGCTGCCCAGGCTCAGGGCCAGCAGCAGTCCGGCGCCGGCTTGTCGAATGGTGTGTTGATGCATATCAGGGTCCAGGTCGAGTCAAGACGATATTATTCACTGTTTGCGTCGTGACTGCTCCTTTTGATTCGGTATTGCGAATCTGTACAGGAACCCAGCCATGGGCCGGCGCCAGCCAGATATCCAGGCGCGACTTGTACGAGCCCGGCTTGGGCGGGCGCGTCAGGTGCCAGGTCTGCAGGCGGCCGATCTTGGTCTCGATCTCTTCCTGTCCCACCACCTGGAAGCGGAATACGCTGGCGTCGCGGTCTTCCCCGACCAGGATATCGATATCGCCATTCAACTGCTTCGGATCGCCGCGCGCGATCGCCGCCAGCTGCAGCGGTACGCTGGCCTTGTCCTGGGCGCCCGGCGCCAGGGGATGAGTCGCCTGAGATGCCGAAAAGCTGATCTTGTTCCCCGGCCAGTCGAAGTGCGTCGCGGTCAGCGAGCGCCCGCGCCGTTTCTCGGTCATCTTGAGCGGCACGAAGCCGGTGGCGTCCACCCTGCCTTCGCTGCCCAGGACCAGCAGGTTCACGCGGGTAAACACGACCCGGAGGCCGGCTTCGATCCTGATCCGGTAGCTGTCGCCGCTCAGTTTCCACGACAGCAAGGCTTCGCCGGACCAGCGGGCGCCGTCGGCGTCCGTGCGTGCGACGTCCATCGTGATGTCGGCCGAGGGCGGCATGTCGACGGCATAGCGGGGCGATTCCGGCGCGGCCGGCTGAGGTTCGGCCGATTGGGGCGTGGCCGGTTCGGGCACAGGCTGGGCGGGGACGGCGTCGGCGGGTGTGGCGGCCGCGAGCGGCGGCCCGTTCGCCTCCACTGTGGAACCCGCCTCGACCGGGCCGGGCGCGTCTTCCGGGGCGGCCCCGGCGGCCGGCAGCGGCGTGCCCGCCTCGGCAGGCAGGGCCGCGATCTCGGGCAGGGGCGGCGGCGCCAGTTCCGGCAGCGGCGCGGCCGGCGCCTCGGACGGGGCCGCGACCGGGGCCGGGTCCGGCGCCGGCAGCACTTGCGCCAGCATCGTGCCGGCCCCGTCCTCGCCGCCGAACTGGCGCGGCAGGCCGAGCCGCGCGTCGACCAGGACCAGCGCCAACCAGTGCAGCAGCACCACCACTGTACCGAGCAGCAGCGCCCGGCGCGGCTGGTGGAAGAATGAAGCGGAACTCATGACTAGTGTCCTGGGTGGCAAGTTCGTTGAACAATAAATTTGGCGAAATCGGTCTGAGACAAGGAACAAAGCACAGCAAGGCCGGTGGCCTTGCGCGCATTTGTGACGCAGTATCAGGCCGATTCTCGCTAAATTTATTCAACGAATTTGCCATTCAGGGCACTAGTGGAGCGGCTACCCACAATTTTCTCCAAAAGGTCTAACCTGACGGGTAAACCCTGTCAGGAGGCCATCGTGAACAAGAAGTATGTTGTGAAGCTGACAGCTGAAGAGCGCGCGCAGTTTGAACGCATTGCCCATACAGGCAAGTCGGCAGCGTGGAAGATTCTGCACGCCCAGGTGCTGCTCAAATTGGATGAGGGTGAACATGGCCCTGGCTGGGAGACCGCACAGATTGCCGAAGCGTTCGGCGTGACGATGCGCAGTATCGACAATT
>NZ_KB908101.1 GCF_000382345.1 Massilia niastensis DSM 21313 | reverse complement strand
TCGTACGCTGGTACAACCAGGAACACAAGCACAGCAGCCTGAAATTCGTGACGCCGGCGCAGCGCCACACTGGTCAGGATGCGGCGATTCTGGCGTGCCGCGAGAAGGTCTATCGAGACGCCAGAAACAGCAATCCGGGGCGCTGGTCGCGCGGCACGAGGAATTGGAAGCTGGAAGACCAGGTCTGGTTGAATCCGGAACGGATTCGGCCAGAAGCACTACAGCAAGTAGCTTGAGGTGACGCGACAACTACGTTGACAAACGCCGACTTCGGTACGCCATTCCAAACAAAAAACATATCCGGAGAGTTCTATTGGAACGGTCCTTCTCTATTGCTGTGATTTGGCATGAGCAACTATTATCAGTTAATGGTTGATAGTTTAAATTGAATATACGCTCAGCATATGCCACTGTAGTCTGGACTTGTCCTGGCTTCCATGGAGTCGCGCATGAGTGGCATGCAATCCGACAGACGGCGCGATTCTCATCGGCAAGCCATGGTCGATGTCGCCGTCGTGCTCCAGCGTACGTATGGCGCGGCCTATGCGGCAAAATTTCTTCGTGAAATGAATATTCCGGAGCCCGTCATCGACCGGGTCGTTTCATCGACGGCGGTCCGACGACCGGGACACCGTGCAGCATCCCCTTAACCCGGCTCCTCATGAACGGTCCCGGCGCAAGCGCCTAGTGCACCGAGGGAAAGGTCAGCCAGTCGATACGGCCGAGCCGCACCAGGAGTTTCTGGATCTCGTCCGTGGCATTCCTGCTGGTGTCGAATTCATGGGTGAAATAGACACTGTCGCCGTAGGCCGCGACCAGCACGCAGGGACTGTCGAGCAGGTAAGTGCGGCCCTGGAGATCGACGATCGCGTTCTCGGCCACGCCCGGATCGGACGTTTGCGTGTCGGTCCAGGGCAGGACGGTGCCATCTGCATCTCTGACATACACGTGGAATCCGGCGGTTGGCCATTTCATGATGAGCTTTGGATGGTGGATGAACCCTGGGGGCGGGCTTCATAGTGCACCCTATCTGCGCGCGGCGTCGCCGCGTTGACACGCAGAAAGCTGTACGGCGCGCCCGCTACCGCAAGCGTGCGCGCCGGCCGCGGCAAGGGTGTATCGTGGATGGCGGTTCCCCGCCGCTGCGAGTGAATGGCGCCACAGCGCGCCATGCCTGGAGGTCCTCCGCCGTTGGCCGCATGCGCGCCCGGTCGGACCTGAGGAGCATGCGATGGATCAAGTACTTCGGTTTCTTGCGACAGGCGCCGCCGATGCGCCACTCTACGCCGTCATCGGCTACACCCTGCTGTCGACCCACCTGACCATTGTGGCGGTGACGGTCTACCTGCACCGCCACCAGGCCCACCACGCGCTGACGCTGCATCCGCTCATCGGCCACCTGTTCCGCTTCTGGCTCTGGCTCACCACCGGCATGGTGACGCGCGAATGGGTGGCGGTCCACCGCAAGCACCATGCCTGCTGCGAGCAGGTGGGCGACCCCCACAGTCCCCGGATCGTCGGCCTGCGCGCGGTACTGCTCAGGGGAGCCGAACTGTATCGCACCGCCAGCCGCGACCGGGAGGTGGTGGCGCGCTACGGCAAGGGCTGTCCCGACGACTGGATCGAACGCCACCTGTACAGCCGCTGGACCTGGCAGGGCGTGGGGCTGCTGCTGGTCGCCGACGTCGCCCTGTTCGGCATCCTCGGCCTGGCGGTGTGGGGGATCCAGATGCTGTGGATTCCCGTCCTGGCGGCCGGCGTGGTCAACGGGGTAGGGCATGCGATCGGGTACCGCAACTTCGATTGCCGCGAAGCCGCCGTGAATATCGTCCCGCTCGGCCTGCTGATCGGCGGGGAAGAGCTGCACAACAACCATCACGCCTACCCTTGCTCGGCGAAAATGTCGGTGAAATGGTATGAGTTCGACCTGGGCTGGCTGTACATCCGCACCCTGGCGCTGCTGGGACTGGCGCAGGTGCGTCCCGTCCCGCTCGCGCCGCGCACGCGTCCGTCCTGCCAGGACGTGGATGAGCGCACGCTGCATGCCGTCCTCGGCAACCGGGCGCACGTGATGGCCACGCTGTCGGCGCGGCTGGCGCCCGTGCTGCGCCAGGAAATCCGCAGCATGTCGCTGGCGGGGGTCCTGAACCGCAGGGCCGCGCTGCGGCTGCTGCGGCGCGATCCCGGCTACCTGAGCGCCGACGAAACCGCCATGCTCGGCAGCGTGCTGGCCGCGAACGGGCGGCTGCGCGACATCCAGGCCCTGCGGGTGCAATTGACGCAGGTGTGGCAGCGCTCGCTCGAGACCGAAGACGGGCTGTTCCGCATGCTGGCCGAGTGGTGCACCCGCGCCTCGCGGGCCGAATGTGCGCAGTTGCGCCGTTTTGCGGGCGAATTGCGTGCTTATGCCTGATCTCCATGCTGGCAAGCACAACGCGTGTTCTCCTACACAGATGTCGGACGCTGGCTGACGTCGGGTTTGGCGCCGGCAAGTATCATGAAAGCACTGATGACTTGCCTCTACCGGCGAGCATCCAGCCGCAACGCCTGGTACCTGTGCGAGTCGCAGGGCTTTCCCTGCCGCCTGACGTTGCTGGCGCAACCCAGGAAAGGACAGGATGCCATACCAACAATATCGCGGACACTGGATCGACGTCGGACTGGTGCTCGATGCTCCGCATCAGGTCTACCGCACCTTCATCGTTGACGCAGCGTCCGGCGCGATCCGCCATGAATTCGCCTTTACCTGCGTGGGTTTCGGCGATATCCGCCATGCCCAGGACGAGGCTTTTTCTAGAGCAAGGGCATGGGTGGAACAGCACCCCTTGCCGTGGCCGCATGCGGTCGACAACGCCATGACCTGACAGCAAGGCCTGGTCGCTTGTGGGTGACCAGTTTGCAACATGGGCAATCCCTGAAGAACGCATTGAAAGAAAAACTGGTCGCACTCTTGTAATCGCCGTTTTATACTCCAACTAGAGTATATGGGGAGTACAACACAGGAGACGCAACATGAAGTTGGCCAACGTGCAGCAAAAGTTACCTGACAGCGACAAGGTGACCGTGAATGTCGGACTTGTCGATCTTGCTCAGGTGGATCTACTGGTAGCGGAAGGCTTTTATTCGAATCGCACCGACTTCGTACGGACGGCCATACGCAACCAGCTCCAGGTACACGGGGAGGCGATTCGCCAGACCGTCCTGCGCAAACGTTATGTCATGGGCTTGCACCGTTATTCGCGCCACGAACTGGAACAGGTCGTGGCAGCCGGCCAGCAGCTCGACATCCACGTGCTCGGACTGGCAGCGATCGACGACGACGTCACGCCCGCCCTTGCACAAGCGGCAATCGCCTCGGTCCAGGTGCTCGGAGCCTTCATTGCAGCTCCAGCCACCCGGGAAGCCCTGGCGGACCGCATCCACACCTGATATAGGAATCACATGAAAACTCTTGAACGTTTTATCGAACAGATGGTCGAATCGGCCCGCATGGTGCGGTCGCATGATACGGCGGGAGCGACTGCCGTCATCCAGAAAGCACTGAAGGAATCCGGCTTGCTGCCGGGTCAGGGTGCTGCGGTCGCCGAGGAAGAGCGCGCGGCCTTTGTCGACCTGAACCCGGCGCCGACGTGGACCGATCGGGCCCGCCTTTTCAAAGGCAAGTTCGGGCGCATGCGTGGCCTGGCCGATACCGAACCGGGCGTGCCGGCCGAACCGGCGAACGATGTCGATGACCCGGCAGGCGGCCGGTTTATCAGCGGCACGTATGCCTGCGAGGCGGGCAGCCGGCGCTACAAGCTGTATGTGCCGAAGGAAGTGAAGCAGGGGCAGCCGCTGGTGGTCATGCTGCACGGCTGCACGCAGAATCCCGACGATTTCGCCACCGGCACCACCATGAACCGCCTGGCCGAGCAGCACGGCTGCCTGGTGCTGTATCCGGAACAGCCGCGCAGCGCCAACCAGAACAGCTGCTGGAACTGGTTCGAGGCGGCCCACCAGGGACGCGACCAGGGCGAACCCGCGATCATCGCCGGCATGACGCGCGACATCATCGCAAGCCATGGCGCAGATCCGAAGCGGGTGTTCGTCGCGGGCATGTCGGCAGGCGGCGCGATGGCGGCCATCCTGGGCGCCGAGTATCCGGACCTGTATGCGGCGGTCGGGGTCCACTCGGGACTGCCGGCGGGTAGTGCGAAGGACCTGATTTCAGGCCTGAAGGCGATGAAACGCCCCGGCAAGGCCTCGGCCTTGCGCGAAGGCTCGCCCATCATCGTCTTCCACGGCGATAGCGATCACGTGGTCCATTCCGCCAATGGCGAATCGGTGTTGCAGCAGTTCGTCGACGCCCATGCGAAAGGCGGAATCCGCAAGCAGCAGCGCCGCCACGAGGCCTGCGGCCGGCAGTGCACCACGACCACCTGGACCGATGGGAAGGGCAGGCCGGTCGCCGAGCACTGGCTGCTGCACGGCGCCGGTCATACCTGGACGGGCGGCAACGCGGCCGGTTCGCATACGGATGCGATGGGGCCCTGCGCTTCCGGTGAGATGCTGCGCTTCTTTCTGGGACAGCAGCGCTGAGGCAGCCTAGTCCCGTTTCTTCACCGCCTTCAGCAGGTTGTCGCGCAAGCCTGCCACGGAACCCTGGATCCGGGAAAACTCCTCTCCCGACAGGCCCGTGTCGATGGACAGACTCGAGGTCAGGGACCGCTCGCGCAGGCGGCGGCCGGCCTCGGTCAGGGCGATGCGCACCTGCCGCTCATTGGCCGGGTCGCGCTGGCGCGACAGATAGCCCGATGCCTCCATCTTCTTGAGGATCGGGGTCAGCGTATTCGATTCGAGAAACAGCTTCTCGCCCAGCCCGCTCACCGTCTGGTTGTCTTCTTCCGAGAGTGCGACAAGGATGATGTACTGGGTGTACGAAAGACCGAGCTCGTCGAGGATGGGCTTGTAGGCTTTGCCGAAAGCCAGGTTTGCCGAATACACGGCAAAGCACAGGAAATCGGAAAGCTTCTTGACGTCCTGGGCGGCGGGGACGCCGGGGGCACTGCGGTTCATCTGTGACTCCTTGGATGTCGATCCGCGAGGGGCCATGCTGCCCGATGTCTTCGGCGCATCGCCCCCCGGCCAGCACTGCGATTCGATCAGGACTGCGGCGCGTCGGCGCTGGTGCGCGCGGGCAAAGTCCAGCTCGGGCGGACGAAGTGGCAGGTGTAGCCGTTCGGATAACGCTCCAGGTAATCCTGGTGTTCCGGCTCGGCTTCCCAGAACGGGCCCGCGGGAACGATCTCGGTCACGACCTTGCCCGGCCACAGGCCGGAAGCATTGACGTCGGCCACGGTATTCTCGGCCACCAGTTTCTGCTCGTCGCTCAGGTAGAAGATCGCCGAACGGTAGCTCATGCCCATGTCGTTGCCCTGGCGGTTCTTCGTCGTCGGATCGTGGATCTGGAAGAAGAACTCGAGGATCCGGCGATAGCTGATCTTCGCCGGATCGAAGACGATCTCGATCGCTTCCGCATGGGTGCCGTGGTTGCGATAGGTGGCGTTGGCCACATCGCCGCCCGAGTAGCCCACCCGCGTCGACAGGACGCCGGGGTAGCGCCGCAGCAGGTCCTGCATGCCCCAGAAACAACCGCCGGCAAGGAGTGCGGTTTCGGTGTGGGTCGTCATGGTGAATCCTTTCATTGAGTGGACTGCGTTGTTCAGGATACTCCGCATCCTTGTCCGGGCGCGTCGGTATCGCTTCTGCTTCAGAAATCGGCCAGCCGTGCGCCCGCGACCTCGATCAGCCGGTCGAGGCGCAGGGTCGCGCCCGTGTCCAGCGTCAGGTACTCGGCGCCATTTCGGGCGAACACATCGGTGATGACCGCGCTGTGTTCCCGTACCGCGCGCTCCTCGTCATAGGCGCGGATACGGACCGGCTTGCGCGTCGTCGCATGGTCTTCCAGGTGATCGTGGAACGCGCAGCTGATCGGGTGGTAGGCGGAGGAAATGGCAGTCATGGCGTGGCCTTTCGTTAGCAAGCATGCCGGAAGTCAGGGACTTCGCAGGGCAAAGGATAAATCATCGAGATGCAAAGTGCACTAGTAAATCGATGGAGATCGTATCGTGTGCGATTATAATGCATTCGGAAAAACGCCGCAGTCGCGGCTATTTTTCCTTGAGCCCGACCAGCGTGCCGCGTAGCGCGACCACGCAGGCATGGGTGGCCGCTACCTGCGCGCGCCTCATCCCGGAAGCCGGCGACATGCCGAGGCCATAGGCGCGTACCCGCAGGCGCCGTCCCTGCTCCGTCAGCCTGATGCGCACCTGGCGTTCGTCGAGGCGGTCGCGCTCGCGCACGACATGACCCATCGCCTCCAGCTTCTTCAGCACCGGCGTCAGCGTATTCGATTCCAGGAACAGTTTTTCCCCGAGCCGGCACACGCTCACGTCGTCTTCCTCGTAGAGCGCGACGATGGCGATGTACTGCGGATAGGTCAGGCCCAGTTGCGACAGCTTCGGCTTGAACGCCCGGCCGAAGCTGAGATTGGCCGAATAGATCGCGAAGCACAGGAAGTCGTCCAATCGCTCGCCTGCTGGTATGCGTCCTTTGGTCATGATGTCGTGGCCTTGCTGTCGGCTGGGGAACGGATGGCCGGCGCAGCGCGCGCCGGCCGCATGGCATTACGCGGTGACGACCTTGATGGCCACGTCGATGTTGCCGCGGGTGGCTTTCGAGTACGGGCAGATGTCGTCGGCGGCGTGCGCGATCGCTTCGGCCACGTCCTGCGCCACGCCCGGCATGCTGACGTTCAGGCGCGCCTGCAGCAGGTAGGCGGCGCCGGTCATGCCCAGGTCGACTTCGATGCCGACCGCCAGGTCGTCCGGCAGCGCGACCTTCTTTTCCGCAGCCACCAGGCCGAGGGCGGTGATGTAGCAGGCCGACCAGGCGCCGGCGAACAGCTGTTCCGCCGCCGGGTGGGGCAGGGTGGCTTCGATCACGTGGGCCGGCTGTTGCGCGCCCGGCGAGGACAGCACGATGTCGAGGCGGCCTTCGTGGCCACGGGTGGCGTCGCGGCGGTTGAGGGTGGTCTGGGTGGCGCCGGTGAGCAGGACTGTGTCGATGGTGGTCATGGTGGACTCCTGGGCTTGGGTGGATTTTTATCGGTAGCGATTCAATCGGTATCGATGAATCGCATTCTAGGAGGGCATGCAGGCGGTGTCAAGCATCGGATGCAAAAAAATCGGTACCGATATTTGTGTTGTATGGTCTTCCATTCCCCTTGTGCGTGCGTCAACTGGGACAATTTGTCCTGATGTACGGATCTTGATTTCCATTAGCATTGGCGCGTTTTATCCGGTAACGCGTCCGCGCGACGCCGCCGGGTAGCCGATGACGAAACGAATTCCTCGCGAAGCTCGGGGCGCCAGCCTGGCGAGCCACTGCGTGCCGTCCCACCGCCGGGACGGCAACGCCACCGTGCCCGGACTGCGGGCGTGTCCCGGACCATCTGCGCCGCCGGCCGGGGACTTTCATCAGGCGGCGCACACATTCATACGGACCACCATGTCGAACCTTGACATCACATTGGCAGATTTGCCGACCACGGACGATGGGCCGCGCGCTCCGGAAGCGGCGTCCGCCAGCCGCCATGCGGCCGCCCCGGGCCGCTTCTCGCAATACTGGACGCTGACCAAGCCGCGCGTCACCCTCCTGACGGTCTTCTGCGCCGTCATCGGCAGCCTGCTCGCGAGCGACAGTTTCCCCGGCTGGGCGCTGCTGGCCTGGAGCGCGGCCGGGATCTGGCTGCTGGCCGGCGCCGCCTTCGCCGTCAACTGCCTGATCGAGGCGGAAGTCGATGCCCGGATGGCGCGCACCGCGCGGCGCGCCACCGCGCGCGGCGAACTGACGCGCACCCAGACCATCGTGTTCTCCACGGCGATGGGCGCCGCCGGGATGGCGGCCCTGTACTACCAGGTCAATCCGCTGACGATGTGGCTGACCCTGGCCACCTTCGTCGGCTATGCCTTCATCTACACCATCCTGCTCAAGCCGAACACCCCGCAGAACATCGTGATCGGGGGCCTGGCCGGCGCCATGCCCCCGGCCCTGGGCTGGGCGGCCGTCGACGGCGCCGTGCCGATGGAAGCCTGGCTGCTGGTGCTGATCATCTTCCTGTGGACGCCGCCGCACTTCTGGGCGCTGGCGATGTACCGGCGCGAGGACTACGCGCGCTCGGGCCTGCCGATGCTGCCGGTCACCCACGGGATGGCCCATACCGGCCGGCAGGTGTGGCTCTACAGCATTGCGCTGGCCGCCGGCACCGCGCTGCCGTGGGTCGTCGGCATGAGCGGCCTGCTGTACCTCGTGGCCGCGATCGTGCTCGATGCGGTGTTCCTGCGCCATGCCTGGCTGGTCCACCGCCATTACAGCGACCTGGTCGCGCGCAAGGCCTTCAAGTGGTCGGTTCTCTACCTGGCCCTGCTGTTCGCGGCGCTGCTGGCCGACCATTACTGGGTGCTGGCCGCCCAGTAACCTGGCTAGCCGGACGACACGCTCGGCTGCGCCTCGGGCGCCGCCATCTCCGGCGCCGCCTTGCGCGCGCTGCGCAGCTTGCGCCCCAGCCGCCGCCATCCGATCACCACGCCGGTCACGCTGAGCAGGGCGCCGCCGACGCTCAGCACGATCATGACCAGGTCCCACAAGGGCCTGCGCTCGAGCAGCGGCAGCCAGTCCCAGCTGTGCAGCATCGCGAACAGCCAGCGGCTCCAGCGCCGTCCGCTGTCGCTGCGGTTCAGGACCGCGCCGGTATGCGGATCGAGGTGCACCCAGGTGGCGTGCGCGTCGCCGAACACCACGCGCAGGATCGGCAGCGGCCTGTCGCTGCCGCCGGTCATGGTGTGCGCGTCGCGCGTGTAGTAGTAGAGGTCATACGCCGCCAGGCGTTCCACGCGCGCAACGGGAGCCGGCAGCAGGCGCGCCGCGGCGTTGCGCAGCGCGGCCTCGTCGAGCGCGGTCGGTCCGGCGCCGTGCGAATCGAGCAGCCCCGGGCGGCCGTTCGCCGGCTGGGCCAGCACGATGGTGCGGCCCAGCGCGCGCGTCCAGCGCAGTTCGCGCACGCCGCTGCCGGCGGCGCGCAGCAGCGCATCCGGCGCCGCGTCCTGCGGGGACGGCAGCAGCGGGCCGCCCTGCAGCGCTTCCATGCGCAGCGGCGCCGCGCCGGTATCGAACACGCGCCAGGGGTTCATCGACATCAGCCCGCTGAAGATCCAGGTGATGGTCACCAGCGCGAACAGCAGGCCGCTGATGTGATGCCAGCGCATCATCCGGCCCGGATAGGGCGTGCGCGCGCCGCTCTTGTAGGGCCGGGTGAAGCGCCAGCGCAGGATGCCGACCACGGTGCCGGTCAGCGCCGCGGCGATGCCGCCGATCGACAGCCAGTTGACGATGTCGGTCCAGTAGCGGTCGAAGGCATTGCCGCGCAAGGGGTACAGCCAGTGGATCCAGGCGCCGACGTAGTTCCACAGCCGTTCGCTGCGCGGCGCGTCGCGCACCACTTCGCCGCTGCGCCCGGACAGGTAGAGCAGGGTGGCGCCGGCATCGAGCACCTGCACGCGGTGCAGCGGCCGGTGCGCGTCGAGTCCGCGCGAGTGCGTGAACGCGTCCTCATCGATGGTCCCGAGGTAGCGCAGGCCCGTCCCCGGGCCGGCCCAGGCGGCGGCGCTCGCCATGACGCGGGCCTCGTCCACCGCATCGAGGCGGGCCCCGGTCCGGGCGTCGATGACGATGACGCCGCTGCCCGGCGGCGCCGGCTTGTGCCCGTTCGCCTTGCCGGCGCCCTCCGGCGTCGCCAGGTAGACCGGATCGCCGCCGCTGGCGGCGGCCAGCCGCAGTTCCTTCAGGGGCCCGGCGAGGCCCGCCGTCCGCAAGGCCTGTTCCGGCGCCAGCAGCGGCTGCGAGGCGCTCAAGGGCGGCAGGTGCTGCAGCCGTTCGGCGTCGGTCAGCTTGGGATAGCCGACGTACATCATCACGATGCCCGAGACGAACCACATGGCGAACAGCACGCAGGCGCCGACGCCGAGCCAGCGGTGGAACAGCAGGAACAGGCGTTTTGTCTTGCCATTCATGGTCGGCCTCTCGCTAGAAGGTGATGCGCAGCGCGACGTCCGCCGTGCGCGGCGCGCCCAGGTAAGCCATCGTGGCGCTCAGGTTGGCCGCATACACGCGGTCGGTGAGGTTGCGGATGCGCCCGACCACGGCCACATGGCGGTTGAACTGGTAGCTCAGGCCGAGGTCGACGAAGGTGTAGTCCGGCCAGGTCAGGGTGTTGGCGGCGTCCGCGTAGACCTTGCCGACCCGGCGCACGCCGATATTCGCCTGCAGGGCCGGCGTGAACGCATAGGAGACCCAGACGTTGGCGACCGTCGACGGCGTATTCGCCGGCGTCTTGCCGGCCAGGGAAACGCCGCCCTGGCGGAAGTCCTCGTACTCGGCATCGACATGGGTCAGGTTGCCCTGCAGCGAGAGCTGGCGCGTCGGCTGCAGCCCGACCGACAGCTCCACCCCCCTGGCCGACTGTTCGCCGACCAGCTGGGTCAGCGCGCTGTTGTTCGGGTCCTGGGACGCGATGTTCCTGCGCGTGATGCTGTAGGCGGCCAGGGTCGCGCTGCCCTTGCCCTGCCAGAAGTCGAGCTTGGCGCCGATCTCGGCCTGGCGGCCGGTGGTCAGCTCGCTGTTGTTGCGCACGTCCGCGAACGAGGCGGTGGTGAGGATGCCCGAAGGCGGATCGGCCGCCGTCGCATACTGCAGGTAGGCGCTGGCGCCGGGCGAGATATCCCACACCAGGCCGACCCGTCCCGTGGTCGGGCTGTAGCGGCGCTCGAAGCTGGCCGGGCTGGCGGCCGTGAGCTCGCGCCGGTTGGTCAGTTCGAGCTCGATCCGTTCGTGGCGCAGCGCCGTCACCAGCTTGAGCGCCGGCAGCAGGGCGGTCCGGTTTTCCAGGTAGAGCGCGGTGGTGCTCACCCGGTTGTCGCGGTCGGGCCGGAAGCCCGGGCCCATGCCGGGGATGTCGAAGAAGCGCTCGGTGACGAAGTCGTAGGGATCCACCGTGCTCACCGTGACGGCCAGGCTGTTGGGGAAGCGGGTCTGCTTGTTGACGCTGTAGTCCAGGCCGAAGGCCCAGTCGCTGCGGCGCGCGCCGATCCGGCCCCTGTAGACGCCGTCGATGCGGTCGCCGACCAGGCGCTGGTCGTGGCGCTGGAGGAAGACGGCGGAGCGGATCACCGCGCTGTTGCCGGGATTGAAGCGGTAGGTCTCGACGTTGCGGTAGTCGCGCAGCGCGTCATAGGCATACAGCGTGTTCGTGAACTGCAGCGCCTCGCTCACGCGCCAGCCGGCGATCGAGCGCAGCCAGTGCACGCGCTGGTCGTAGACGCCGTCGGCGCTGTTGTAGTTCTTGAAGCGGGTGGCTTGGTCGATGCGCAGCTCGCCGGCGAGCGGGTTGCGCAGCGGCGTGCCCCAGTAGGGGCGGTCGACGTCCTCTTCCTGGAACTCGTAGGCCAGCGTGTGGGTGAAGCGGGGCGAGAAGTCCGAGCGCAGCGAGGCCGCCAGCTGGGTCGAGCGCGACTTGACGCCGTCGACCCAGCTGCCCGTGTCGCGGTGATTGAGGTCGATGCGGGCGTAGTGATCGCCGCGGCCGGCGCCGTCGCCGCCGAGCATCCGGTTCAGGCCGAACGACGCTTCCTTGAGGTCGTCCGAGCCCAGGCGCAGCCGCGCTTCCGACATCGGCCGCGGCCCGGCCAGCTTGGTGACGTAGTTGATCGAGCCGCCCACGGCGCCGGAACCGTACAGGAAGCTCGACGGCCCGCCGATGGCCTCGACCCGCTCATAGATCCAGCTGTCGACCGGCCGCGCGGCGATCGAATACTGCACGTTGATGCCGTTGAACAGCTGGCTGATCGAGCCGCTGCCGAAACCGCGGTAGCTGACGCCGATATTGCCGGGCGCATTGTGGGCGGTGACGCCGGGGATGGCGCGCAGGACCTCCTGGGTATCCTGGGCGCCGCGCGCCTCGATCACGGCGCGGTCGACGATGGTGACGCTGGCCGGCGTCTCGCGCGGGGTGAGGCCGAGCCGGCTGCCGGTGCCGGAGGCCGTGTCGAGATTCAGCAGGCCGTTGGCGCGCGGTGCGGCGCCGGTGATCTCGACCACCGGCATGGCGCCGTCCTGCAGGTCCTGGGCGTGGACCGGCAGGGCGGCGAAGGCGCAGGACAGGGCCAGCGCGAGCGGGCGGGGATGCAAGGCGGGAGGCGCCGCTGCGCTTGTTGTCTTGTTGGTCATGACGATTCCTGTGCGCGGGCGTGAAGCGGCGCGCGCATGTGCCGGCGGGCGCGCAAGGGAAGCGCGCCGCCGACGGTGACGAGCGGTGTTCCGGCGCTTGCCTGGCTGCTGGAGGCGGCATGGCAGGCGTCTGGAACGTATCAAGGGCGAATCAGGAAATCGTCGACGGCGGCCCGCGCGACTGCGCGGCCGTCCACGCGAACTGCGGCGCGGGCGCGTGGTAGAACAGGGGCGGGTAGGGATCGCGCTCGCGCTCGAGCGGCATGGCAATGTCCGGCTGGCCCGGCGGGGCCAGCGGCTGCTGGTGCTGGGAACAGCACAGGTCGCAGTGCGCCATGCCCTGCATGGCCTTGTTGTCTTGCGGCATGGCATGATCGACCATGATCATGACGTGGCGGGTGCCCGTGGCGCTGCAGATCTCGGCCGTGTAGCCGAGCGGCGCCGTGGCATGGGACGCCATCGGGACGAACAGGCCGAACAGGAACGCCAGGAGGACGGTCCATCCGTACAGCGACTGGGATCTGCGGAGCCGGTTCATGGTAAAAATTATAGCGCCGGAAGCGGGCCCCGGCGCATGGGTGAGGCAATTTGTCCACGCTTTCTCCCATCAGGCAGTCCAGTTCACCGGTTGCTATAATCGTGGGTTGCGACATTCCGCAGAACCGATTGCCACCTGACCAGCAAAGAACGACCATGTTGCGCACGCTTGTGATTTCCCCGAACTGGATCGGCGACGCCGTGATGGCGCAGCCCTTGCTGCGCAAGCTGAAACAGCACCATCCCGACCGTCCGATCGATGTCCTGGCCCCGACCTGGGTGGCCCCGGTATGGCAGGCGATGCGCGAGGTGGACTCGGTGATCGAGGCGCCGTTCAAGCATGGCGCGCTCCAGCTGGGCGAGCGCCGCCGCTTCGCGAAGATGCTGAAGGCGCGCGGCTATGCCGATTCCTACGTGCTGCCGAACACGCTCAAGTTCGCGCTGATCCCCTGGCTGGCCGGCATCCCGAAGCGGGTCGGCTACAAGGGCGAGATGCGCTATGGCCTGGTCAACGTGATGCACCACGACGACAAGGAGGCGCCGCGCCCCATGGCCCAGTTCTACGAGGCGATGGCGGATGCCCCGGTGCGCCGCCTGGCGCGTCCGGAGCGGCTGCCGGAACCGGAAATGGTGGTGGGCGAGGACAAGGCGCAGGCCGCGATCGACCGCCTGGGCCTGCCGCCGGGAATCTACGTGGCCTTCGCGCCGGGCGCCGAATTCGGCCCCGCCAAGCGCTGGCCGTCGTCCTACTTCGCCGAACTGGCGCAGACCATCCTCGCCAATCGCCCGGACGCGCAGATCCTGCTGCTCGGCTCCCCCAAGGACCGCGCCGTGTGCGACGAGATCACCGCCCTTGTGCCGCAGGCGCACAACCTGGCCGGTTCCACCTCGCTGAGCGAGGCGATCGCCCTGATCTCGCGCGCCGCCGCGGTGGTGACCAACGACTCGGGCCTGATGCACATCGGCGCCGCGCTGCGCCGTCCGGTGGTGGCCATCTATGGCCCGACCGATCCGCGCCATACGCCGCCGCTGTCGCAGCTGGCGAAGATCCTGTGGCTGCACATCGAATGCTCGCCCTGCCAGCAGCGCGAGTGCCCGCTGGGGCACCAGAACTGCATGAAGCAGATCCTGCCGGCCGCCGTGTGGCAGCCCTTGCAACCCATGCTCGCGGCGCATGACGCGCGGCGGACAAGCAACACCTAATCGAAGAGGACCACCATGATTCTGGTAACAGGCGCAGCAGGCTTCATTGGAGCGAACCTGGTGCATGCGCTGTCGGCCCGCCAGCCGTTCAGCGTCTTCGGCGTCGACAACATGTCGCGACCGGAGAAGTTCCACAACATCGTCGACGCCGAGATCGCGGACTACCTCGACAAGGAAGACTTCATCGCGCGCCTGAAGGCGGGCCAGTTCGACGGCAAGTTCAGCGCGGTCCTGCACCAGGGCGCCTGCTCCAACACCATGGAGACCGACGGCCGCTACATGATGAAGAACAACTACGAGTACACCGTGGAACTGTTCGAATTCTGCCAGCGCGAAGGCATTCCCTTCATCTACGCCTCGTCGGCGGCCGTGTATGGCGGCGGCACCGTGTTCCGCGAAGAGCGTCCGCTGGAGAAGCCGCTGAACGTGTACGGCTACTCGAAATTCCTGTTCGACCAGTACCTGCGCCGCTACTGGCAGGCCAGGGGCAAGGACGCCGGCAGCCAGATGGTCGGCCTGCGCTACTTCAACGTCTACGGTCCGCTGGAACAGCACAAGGGCACGATGGCCTCGGTGCCGTTCCACCAGTACCACCAGTTCCTGAAAGAGGGCAAGGTCAAGCTGTTCGGCGCCAACGAGGGCTACGAGGCCGGCACCCAGATGCGCGACTTCATCTATATCGAGGACGTGGTCAAGGTCAACCTGTTCTTCCTGGATAACCCTGACAAGCGCGGCATCTTCAACCTTGGCACCGGCCGCGCCCAGCCCTTCAACGACCTGGCCATCGCCACCGTCAACGCGCTGGCCAACGAGGGCAAGCCGACGATGACGCTGGACGAGATCCTGGCCAAGGGCCTGCTCGAATACCTGCCGTTCCCCGACAAACTGAAGGGCAAATACCAGAGCTTCACCCAGGCCGACATCTCGGCCTTGCGCGAAGTCGGCTACCGCGAGGAGTTCACCGACGTGGCTACCGGCGTGGCGAAGTACATGGACTTCCTGCGCAGCCAGCCGGCACGCTGAGTACAGCCCGCGTGCATGCCCATGGGCCGTCTTCGGACGGCCTTTTTTATGGTTCTTCACGGATGAGCGCGAAGTAAGAGTGCTGCATTCAGGGTCAGGTCTGTCATTCGGACACCGAGCGAGCACCTTTGCTCTATCTCAAAATGCTGGTTTGTTTATCCCAAACTCGTCAATGCTCGGCTCTCATTCGTCACCGCAAGCTGTGCATCACGGACCATGTCGGAAAGTGGAAAAAAGTCTTAGTCTACTTAAAACCGTTCTGAGATTTCGCAAGGGTTGTGCGTCCATGTCCGAATGACAGACCTGACCCTGAATGTGGACTTCCTGTGCAGCCAGCCGGCACGCTAAGCATGTACCGATGGCCGTCTTCGGACGGCCTTTTTTATTTACTCATCGATACAAGGCCTTTACACCGCGTCGCCACCTTTATACGATTTTTTTACGCCTGAATCGCTAAGCTGCTCGTGTCCATCCGCCGCCCCGCGCGTCGCATGGCTTCGATAACAACACACAAGCAGGACATCATGAAAGCACCGATTCAAGCGCTGTTCGCCGGCCTGATCCTGGCCGGCCACGCCCACGCCGACACCCCCGCAGCCGCATCGACCCTCGGCTGGAACGCGGCGGCCACCTCCGACTACCGTTACCGCGGCATCTCCCAGACCCGCCTGCGTCCGGCCCTGCAGGGCGGCGTCGACTATGTCCACGCATCCGGCTGGTACGCCGGCGCCTGGGCCTCGACCATCAAGTGGATCGGGGACGCCGGCGGCAAGGGCGAGGTCGAGATCGATTTGTATGGCGGCAAGCGCGGCGAACTGCCGGGCGCGCTCAGCTACGACGTCGGCGTGCTGCGCTACTTCTACCCCGACAACGGCATGGGCCGCGTGAGCGGCTTCGCCAACGCCCACACCACCGAAGCCTACCTCCAGCTGGGAGTCGGGCCGGCCTGGATCAAGTACTCGCACGCCCTGACCAACCTGTTCGGCTTCGTCGACAGCGGGAACAGCGGCTACCTGGACCTGGGCGCCAACATCGACGCCGGCAAGGGCTTCATGCTCAACCTGCACGCCGGCCGCCAGCGCGTGGACAACAATTCCGCTGCGAGTTACACCGACTGGAAGGTCGGCGTCACCCGCCAGTTCGAACTCGCTTCGGTGGCGCTGGCGGTGGTCGGCACCAACGCCGGCAAGACGGCCTACGCCTCGCCCGCGAACGGCAAATTCCTCGGCAGGAAGGCACTGCAGCTGAGCGTCAGCCGCACCTTCTGACCCCACGCCGTTTACACCGCGTTTACGCGGCATCCCCGCCTTTTTATCCTGTCTTTAGGGCGATGCCGCTACGCTTCCCTTCATCAACATCAACGCTGAAAGCGAATGTGTATGGATGCGATTTTTATCGGCGCGCTGCTCGCCTTCTTCCTTCTCTCCTGGGCGCTGCTCGCAGGCTGCGCACGCCTCGGAGGCAAGCCATGACCCTCTCCTACGTGATCGCCGGCGCCTGCGCCGTCGCGCTGCTCGGCTACCTGCTGGTGGCATTGTTCAAGCCGGAGGACCTGTGATGAGCACCAATAACCTGCTGCTGCTTGCGGCTTTCCTGCTGGTCCTGCTGGCCCTGGCCTGGCCGCTGGGCGCGCTGCTGGCGCGCGTCGGCGAGCGCGGCACCATTCCCGGCCTGCGCTGGCCCGGCAAGCTGGAACGCATCCTGTACCGCTGCGCCGGCCCGGCCGCGACCCAGGACCAAGACTGGAAGACCTACACCCTGGCGCTGCTCGTGTTCAACGCGATCGGCGCGCTGGCCGTCTACCTGATCCAGCGCGTCCAGGCCTGGCTGCCGCTGAACCCGGAAAACATGGGCAATGTCAGCCCGGACTCGGCCTTCAACACGGCCGTCAGCTTCGTTTCCAACACCAACTGGCAGGGCTACAGCGGCGAGCAGACCATGAGCATCCTGACCCAGATGCTGGCGCTGGCCTGCCAGAACTTCTTCTCGGCCGCTACCGGCATCGCCGTGGTGTTCGCCCTGATTCGCGGCTTCAGCGCGCGTTCGGCCAAGTCGATCGGCAACTTCTGGGTCGACCTGACCCGCTCCACCCTGTACGTGCTGCTGCCGCTGTCGCTGGTCGTGGCCGTCTTCCTGGCCGGACAAGGCGTGGTGCAGAACTTCTCGAGCCACGTCGACGCGCACCTGCTGGATCCGATCACCTATACCCAGCCGCCCGCGACGCCGGACGCGCAGCCGGTCGACATGCGCGCCGATACCCAGTCCATTCCGATGGGACCGGTCGCCTCGCAGGAATCGATCAAGCTGCTGGGCACCAATGGCGGCGGCTACTTCAACGCCAACTCCGCCCATCCGTTCGAGAACCCGAACGCGCTGTCGAACTTCGTCGAGATGGTTTCCATCTTCCTGATCCCGGCCGCGCTGTGCTTCGCTTTCGGACGCATGGTCGGTGATATCCGCCAGGGCTGGGCGGTGCTGGCCACCATGACCCTGGTGTTCGTGATCGCCGCCGGGCTGGCCTTCGTTTCCGAACAGCAGGCCAATCCGCAGCTCGCGGCGCTGGGCGTGGACCAGGCGGCCAGCACGCTGCAGCCGGGCGGCAACATGGAAGGCAAGGAAATCCGTTTCGGCATCGGTGCCTCGTCCCTGTTCGCGGTCATCACCACCGCCGCCTCCTGCGGCGCGGTGAATTCCATGCACGATTCCTTCATGCCGCTGGGCGGCATGGTGCCGATGGTCCTGATGCAGTTCGGCGAAGTGATCTTCGGCGGCGTCGGCTCGGGCCTGTACGGCATGCTGGTGTTCGCGATCCTGGCGGTGTTCATCGCCGGCCTGATGATCGGCCGTACCCCGGAATACCTGGGCAAGAAGATCGGCGCGTTTGAAATGAAGATGACCGCGGTGGCGATCCTGGTCACGCCCTGCCTGGTGCTGCTGGGAACCGCGCTGGCGGTCATGGCGGCCAGCGGCAAGGCCGGCATCGCCAATCCGGGCGCGCATGGCTTCTCGGAAATCCTGTACGCGCTGAGTTCGGCGGCGAACAACAACGGCAGCGCCTTCGCCGGCCTTTCCGCCAACACGCCGTTCTACAACACCCTGCTGGCGGTGGCGATGTGGTTCGGGCGCTTCGCCGTGATCGTGCCGGTGCTGGCGATCGCCGGTTCGCTGGCCGGACGCCAGCGCCTGGCCGTCACCGCCGGTACCATGCCGACCCATGGCCCTCTGTTCGTCTGCCTGCTGGCGGCGATCGTGGTGCTGGTCGGCGTCCTCAACTACGTACCGGCCCTGGCCCTTGGGCCGGTGGTCGAACATCTCCAGCTGTTCGGAGCATAATCATGGAACAAAGCATTCCTCATACCCAGCCGGCCCAGCCGGTGCGCCGCGCCCTGACCCTGTTCGACTCGACCCTGGTCGGGCCGGCCATCGCCGACGCCTTCAAGAAGCTGCATCCGCGTACCCAGTTGCGCAGCCCGGTCATGTTCGTGGTCTACATCGGCGCGATCCTGACGACGCTGCTGTACCTGCAGGCCCTGGCCGGGCAGGGCGAAGCCCCGGCGGGCTTCATCCTGGCCACCGCCATCTGGCTATGGTTCACGATCCTGTTCGCGAACTTCGCCGAAGCCCTGGCCGAAGGCCGCAGCAAGGCCCAGGCGGCGTCGCTGCGCGCCCTGCGCCAGACCGTGATGGCCAAGAAGCTGTACAACCCCGTGCACGGCACGACGTGGATCCCGACCAAGTCGGATGAACTGCGCAAGGGCATGTTCTTCCTGGTCGAAGCGGGCGACGTGATTCCGGTGGACGGCGAGATCGTCGAAGGCGTGGCCTCGGTCGACGAGAGCGCCATTACCGGCGAATCGGCCCCCGTGATCCGCGAGTCGGGCGGCGACTTCTGCGCCGTCACCGGCGGCACCCGCGTGCTGTCCGACTGGCTGGTGGTGAAGGTCAGCGCCAATCCGGGCGAAACCTTCCTCGACCGCATGATCGGCATGGTCGAAGGCGCGGCGCGCAAGAAGACCCCGAACGAGATCGCGTTGACCATCCTGCTGGTGGCCCTGACCATCGTGTTCCTGGTGGTGACGGCGACCCTGCTGCCGTTCTCGATGTTCGCAGTGGAAATGGCCGGTGGTGGCCAGGCGGTCACGATCACCGCCCTGGTCGCGCTGCTGGTGTGCCTAATCCCGACCACCATCGGCGGCTTGCTGTCGGCCATCGGCGTGGCCGGCATGAGCCGCATGATGCAGGCCAACGTGATCGCCACCTCGGGCCGAGCGGTCGAAGCGGCCGGCGACGTCGACGTGCTGTTGCTGGACAAGACCGGCACCATCACCTTCGGCAACCGCCAGGCCGCAGCCTTCCTGCCGGCGCCGGGCGTGAGCGAACAGGAACTGGCCGACGTGGCCCAGCTGGCCTCGCTGGCCGACGAGACCCCGGAAGGGCGCAGCGTCGTGGTGCTGGCCAAGAACCGCTTCGCGATCCGCGAACGGGTGATGGAGCCGCTGCACGCCGTGTTCGTGCCGTTCAGCGCCCAGACCCGCATGAGCGGCGTCGACCTCGGCGCGCGCCATCTGCGCAAGGGCGCGGCTTCGGCGATCCGCCACCATGTGGAACTGCTCGGCCAGAAATGGCCGGCCGAGATCGAGCGCATCGTCGACGACGTGGCGCGCCGCGGCAGCACGCCGCTGGTGGTGGCCGACGCCGGCAAGGTGATGGGCGTGGTCGAGCTCAAGGACGTGGTCAAGGGCGGCATCCGCGAGCGTTTCGCCGAGCTGCGCCGCATGGGCGTGAAGACCGTGATGGTCACCGGCGACAACAAGCTGACCGCCGCCGCCATCGCGGCCGAGGCAGGCGTGGACGACTTCGTGGCCGAGGCCACGCCGGAAGAGAAGCTGCAGCTGATCCGCGGCTACCAGGCCGAGGGCAAGCTGGTCGCGATGACCGGTGACGGCACCAACGACGCGCCGGCGCTGGCCCAGGCCGACGTGGCGGTGGCGATGAATTCCGGCACCCAGGCGGCCAAGGAAGCCGGCAACATGGTCGACCTCGATTCGAACCCGACCAAGCTGCTGGAGATCGTCGAGATCGGCAAGCAGATGCTGATGACGCGCGGTGCGCTCACCACCTTCTCGATCTCGAACGACATCGCCAAGTATTTCGCGATCGTTCCGGCTGCTTTCGTCGGCACCTATCCGAGCCTGAAGGCGCTCGACATCATGAGGCTGACCAGCCCCTCGTCGGCGATCATGTCGGCGGTGATCTTCAATGCCCTGATCATCGTGTTCCTGATCCCGCTCGCGCTCAAGGGCGTGCGCTACCGCGCAATCGGCGCCGCCAGCCTGCTGCGCCGCAACCTGCTGGTCTACGGCGTCGGCGGCCTGCTGCTGCCGTTCGCCGGCATCAAGCTGATCGACATGGCGCTCGCAGCGCTCAACCTGGCATGAAGGAGTCCACCATGCAATCCCTTATCCGTCCCGCGCTGGTGCTGTTCGGCGCACTGACCCTCATCTGCGGCATCGTGTATCCGCTGGCCGTGACCGGCATCGCCCAGGCGGCGTTCCCCGAACAGGCCAACGGCAGCCTGGTCCGCCATGGCGGGCAGGTGGTCGGCTCGTCCCTGATCGGCCAGTCGTTCAGCAGCCCGCGCTATTTCTGGGGCCGTCCGTCGGCCACCGGACCGATGCCGGCCAACGGCGCGGGCTCGAGCGGTTCCAACCAGGGACCGGCCAATCCGGCGCTGGGCGAGGCCGTCAAGGCGCGCATCGCCGCGCTGCGCGAGCTTGATCCCGGCAGTACCGCCGCGGTGCCGGTCGACCTGGTCACGGCCTCGGCCAGTGGCCTCGATCCGGAGATCAGCATCGCCGCCGCGCGCTACCAGATGGGGCGCGTGGCACGCGTGCGCGGCCTCGACGCGGCGCGCGTCGCCGCGCTGGTGGACGAGCACAGCAAGGGTCGCTTGCTGGGCGTGTTCGGCGAGCCCCGGGTCAACGTGCTGGCGCTGAACCTGGCGCTGGACGCGGAAAGCCTGCATACTCGTTGATCGATGCCACCCAACGACTACCAGCGCCCCGATCCCGATGCCTTGCTCGCGCAGATGCGCGAGCAGGAGCGCAAGGCTGCGCGCGGCCGGCTGCGCATCTACTTTGGCGCCTCGGCCGGCGTCGGCAAGACCTACGCCATGCTGCAGGAAGCGCGCAAGCTGCGGGAGGAAGGACGGGCGCCGCTGGTGGGCGTGATCGAGACCCACGGGCGGCGCGAGACCGCGCGCCTGCTCGAGGGCCTGGAAGTGCTGCCGCGGCGTCAGGTCGAGTACCGCGGCCGCCGCATCGAGGAATTCGACCTCGATGCCGCGCTGGCGCGCGCACCGGAGCTGGTGCTGGTCGACGAGCTGGCGCATTCGAATGCGCCCGGTTCGCGCCACCCCAAGCGCTGGCAGGACGTCGAGGAACTGCTGGCAGCCGGCATCGACGTGTTTACAACAGTCAACGTCCAGCACCTCGAGAGCCTGAACGACGTGGTGGGCGGCATTGCCGGAATCCGGGTCGCCGAAACGGTGCCGGACCGGGTATTCGACACCGCCGACGAGGTGGTGCTGGTCGACCTGCCGGCGGACGAGCTGCTGGCGCGCCTCAAGGAAGGCAAGGTTTACCAGGCTGCCCAGGCCGAGCGTGCGGCCGGCAACTTCTTCCGCAAAGGTAACCTGATCGCGCTGCGCGAGCTGGCGTTGCGCCGCACCGCCGACCGGGTCGAGGGCGACGTGCGCGCTTACCGCGTGGAAAAATCGATCGACGCGATCTGGAAGACCGGTGCCGGCCTCCTGGTCTGCGTCGGGGCGGACGATGCGGCCGAGCACGTGGTGCGCAACGGCGCACGCATGGCGTCCCAGCTTGGCACCGGATGGCATGCGGTATACGTGGAAACGCCGCGCCTGGGGCGCATGCCGGCCGCTTTCCGCGAACGGATGATGGCGGTCCTGAAGCTGGCCCAGAATCTCGGCGCCGCCACCGCCGTGCTGTCGGGCGAGGACGTGGTGGCCAGCGCGCTCGACTATGCGCGCGACCACAACCTGTCGCGCATCGCGCTCGGGCGTACCAGGGCCGCCTGGCCCTGGCAGCGCCGCATCGCACGGCGCCTGGCGCGCGAGGCGCCCGGCCTGGACCTGATCGAGATCGGTGTGCCAGCGGTGCCGATGGCGCACCCGGGCGCGGCGGCCGGCGGCGCGGCTGCACCGCGCTCACGGCCGCTCCTGCTGCCCCACCTCTGGGCCGCCAGCGCCAGCCTGCTGACGGCGGTACTGGCGACGCCGCTGCTGGCCTGGTTCGACCTGGTCAACATCGTCATGCTGTTCCTGCTCACGGTGCTGCTGGTGGCGGTGCGCTTCGGGCGCGCGCCTTCGGTCACCGCCACCTGCGTCGGCGTGGCCTGCTTCGATTTCTTCTTCGTGCCGCCGCGCTTCACCTTCGCCGTGTCCGACGTCCAGTACGTGGTCACCTTCGGCGTGATGCTGGCGGTCGGCCTGATCACCGGGCACCTGACGGCGGGCCTGCGCTTCCAGGCGCGGGTCGCGGCCCAGCGCGAGAAGCGCGTGCACGCGCTCTACGAATTCGCCCGCGAGCTGTCCGGCGTGCTGGTGGCAGGGCAGGTGTTCGAGGCGACCGGCGCGGTGATCCAGAACGCGTTCGGCGCGCGCGCCACCCTGCTGGTGCCGGATACCGAAGGGCGACTCGGCATGCCGCCGCCGGAAGGGGGCGCGGCGACTCCCGCAGCGCCGGCCGGCATCGACCTCGGCATTGCGCAGTGGGCCTTCGACCATGCGCAGCCGGCCGGCATGGGCACCGACACCTTGCCGGCCAGCCCGGTGTTCTACCTGCCGCTGGTCGCGCCCATGCGCACCCGAGGCGTGCTGGCGATCGAGCCCCAGGGTCCGGGCTGGGTGCTGCTGCCCGAGCAGCGCCGCCAGCTCGACGCGCTGGCGGCGCTGGCCGCCATCGCGCTGGAGCGCGTGCACTACGTGGAGGTGGCGCAGGGGGCGCTGGTCAGCATGGAGTCCGAGCGCCTGCGCAATTCTCTGCTCGCGGCGCTGTCGCACGACCTGCGCACGCCGCTGACCGCCCTGGTCGGCCTGTCCGAGTCGCTGCTGCGCGGCGAGCCGGCCCTGGAGCCCCAGCCGCGCGAACTGGCGGCGGCGCTGCACGACGAAGCCCTGCGCATGAGCACCCTGGTGGCCAACCTGCTCGACATGGCGCGCATCGAGAGCGGCGAGGTGCGTTTCAACCTGGACTGGCAGGCATTGGAGGAAGTCGTCGGCAGCGCGCTGCGCGCCAGCCGCGCGGCGCTGCAGGGGCATCAGGTGGTGGTACGTCTGCCGCCCGACCTGCCGCTGGTGCGGCTGGACGCGGTGCTGATCGAGCGGGTGCTGTGCAATCTCCTGGAAAATGGCGCAAAATATACACCGCCGGGGTCGCGCATCGAGGTCACGGCCGCGGTGCGCGGCACCTGGATCGACGTGAGCGTGATGGACGACGGCCCCGGCCTGCGTCCCGGCAGCGAAGAAACGGTGTTCGAGAAATTCACGCGCGGCGAGCGCGAGTCGGCCTTGCCCGGCGTGGGACTGGGCCTGGCGATCTGCCGGGCGATCGTCGAGGCCCACGGCGGCACGATCCGCGCCGCGCACTCGCCCCTGGGCGGCGCGGCCTTCGTGTTCTCGCTGCCGGCCGGTACGCCGCCCGATGGCCCCGAACCCGAACTGGAACCAGTGGAAGCACCCGATGACTGATTCTCCCTGCGCACTGCTGGTCGAAGACGAGCCGCAGATCCGCCGTTTCGTACGCACCGCCCTGGAGCAGGAAGGCTGGCAGGTGCACGAGTCGGGCAGCATGCAGCGCGGCCTGATCGATGCCGGCACCCGCCGTCCCGACCTGGTGGTGCTCGACCTGGGCCTGCCCGACGGCGACGGCATCGACTTCATCCAGGACGTGCGCAAGTGGTCGGCGGTGCCGATCATCGTACTGTCGGCGCGGGTGGCCGAGGGCGAAAAGATCCGCGCCCTGGATGCGGGCGCCGACGACTACCTGACCAAGCCCTTCGGCACCGGCGAACTGCTGGCGCGGGTACGCGCCACCCTGCGCCGCCAGCGCCAGTCAGCCGCCGGCGGCGATGCCACCATCCGCTTCGGCGACGTGGTCGTGGACCTGCAGCAGCGCGCCGTGACGCGGGCGGGCGAGCACGTGCACCTCACGCCCACCGAATACCGGCTGCTGTCGGTGCTGGTCGCGAATGCCGGGCGCGTGATGACCAACCCGCAGCTGCTGCGCGCGGTCTGGGGACCGGGCCATGCCGAGAGCGGCCACTACCTGCGCATCTACATGGGCCACCTGCGCCACAAGCTGGAAGCCGACCCGGCCCAGCCGCGCCACCTGCTCACCGAGACCGGGGTCGGCTACCGGCTCTGGCTCGGGTAGACCCGCCGTCCGCCTGCCCAGCCCTGCGCCGCCGGTGCGCGGGCTCGTGTAAGCTTTGCTCACGTTTGTTGTGCATTGCTTAACCCTTTTGGACCGCCGCGTGAACGCCAACCTGACCGGACACCTGTCTCCCGACCATCCCGACCTGTCGCCCGCGACGCGCGCCATGCTGGCGCTGCGCGCCCAGGTGCTCGAGGCCTGGATGGCGAACGTGCGCCACGCCGTGCTGCAGGCGCGCGAACTGACGCTGCCGATCCTCGCGAACACGCTGCCGGCGTATTTCGACACCCTGGCGGCCATGCTGACGCCCGGCTTCGCCGTGCACGCGCACAACGCCCTGGGCTCCCTGGCGAGCGAGCATGGCGGGGAACGCGCGCGCATGACGGTCTACGATTCGACCGCCGTGATCCACGAGCTGCAGATCTTCCGCGACACGCTGTTCGCGGAACTGGAGCGCGGCGGGATGCCGCTGGCGGACGAACAGCGCGTCCTGCTGAGCGGTCAGATCGATTCCACGATCCGCGAGAGCGCCAACGCCTTCGCCCTGGTGCAGGCGGCGCTGCGCGAACAGTACGTGGCCGCGGTCGCGCACGACCTGCGCACGCCGCTCTCCACCGCCCAGATGGCCGCCCAGATGATCGAGCACACCTCGGGCGACGAGACGGTCAGGCGCTACGCCGCCAAGATCGTCGCCAGCACCCAGCGCATCGATGCGATGACGCGCGAGATGCTCGACCGGATCTCGTTTACCAAGGCCGGCCCCTTCCCCTTGACGATCGCGCCGTTCGACATGGCCGATGTCGCGCGCGAGGTCGCCCAGTACGCCCAGAGCTTCCATTCGCTCGAGCTCGAGCTCGAGGTCGAACCCGTGGCCGGCTGGTGGTGCCGCGAATCGATGCGGCGCGCCGTCGAGAACCTGGTCAACAACGCGATCAAGTACGGCTCCTCCGATCCGATCCGGCTGGCGGTGACGACCACGCCCGAGCGCGTGCAGGTGCTGGTGCATAACAAGGGGGCGCCGATCGCGCCCGAGGACAGCGAGAGCATCTTCCAGCTCTACCGGCGCGCCGGCAGCCATGGGCCGGGGGAGGGCTGGGGTGTCGGCCTGTCCTTCGTGCGCCGGGTGGCGGAGGCGCACGGCGGCAGCGTGCTGATGTCCAGTTCGGCCGAGGAGGGGACGTCCTTCGTCGTCGACGTGCCGGTCGATGCGCGCCAGTTCGCCGGGGCGCCTACGGCCGCATGACGACGGGCTGGCGCGCCAGGCCCTGCCCACCGACCGGCTCGGTCTCGAAGCGCTCGCCGAAGCCCGCGATCAGCGGGCGTCCTTTCGCAATCGCCGCCTGCACCGCCGGCAGCGCCAGCGAGGCCCTGTGGCTGGCCTGGCTGTCCCAGGCTTCGGTGATCCAGAGCGCGTCCGGGTCGCCCACGTCCTTGGCGATCACGTAGCTCAGGCAACCCGGCATCGCCGCCGTGCCCTCGGCCAGGATGGCGATGAGGGCGTCGCGCTGGCCCGGCTGGGCGCGCATTTTTCCGATCAGTCCGTACATGCGTGGGGTGTCCTTGGTGGCGGGGGCCGCGTGCGCGGCCGCCAGCGGCAGGGCAGCCAGGGCGGCCACCGCGGTGCGTCGGGAAACAGCCATGGGCGGGTCCTCTTGTTGAAAGAATATAGCAGTCGCGAGTATAGGGGGCCAGGAGCCGGAGGCCAAGCGCCATCGCCGCTTTATGCATGCTGGGGTAAGATGATTGTCTATTCAACTCTGACGGTAACGGAAACACACCGATGCGACTTCGTCCCCTTGCCCTGGCCGCCTGCGCCGCCCTTGTCCTGTCTCCCGCCCATGCCCAGCAGGCGCCCGCCGTGTCGGAAACGGCGCTGCGCGCCCACCTGGCCTTCCTGGCCGACGACCTGCTCGAAGGGCGCGGCACCGGCCAGCGCGGCGGCGACCTGGCGGTGCGCTACCTGGAGACCCAGGCCGCGCTGATCGGCCTGAAGCAGATCCCGGGCGGCGGCTACCGCCAGCCGGTGCTGATCCAGGGGACCAAGCTGCTGGCCGGCAGCAGCGTGAGCTTCCAGGCGGGCGGCAAGCGCATCGCGCCGGAAGCCGGCAAGGGCATCGTGTTCGGCACCAGCAGCGGACGCGCCGAGCTGTCCTTCGACGCGCCGCTGCTGTTCGTCGGCTACGGCGCCTCGGCCCCGGAAGAGCGCTGGGACGACTACAAGGGCGTGGACGTGAAGGGCAAGATCCTGGTCATGATGGTCAACGATCCCCAGCCCACGGCGGAAGAGCCGGAGCGCTTCGCCGGCAAGGCCTATACCTACTACGGCCGCTGGCTGTACAAGTTCGAGCAGGCGGTGCGCCGCGGCGCCGCGGGTGCGCTGCTGATCCACACCACCCCGTCCGCGTCCTATCCGTGGAGCGTGCCGGCCAACGGCTTCGCCAACGAGCGCTTCCACCTGAAGGGCCCGGGCAACCAGGTCGAGGGCTGGCTGCACGAGGATACCGCGCGCGAACTGTTCGCAGCAGGCGGCTTCGACCTCGACCGGCTGCGCGCCCAGGCCGAGCGGCGCGACTTCCAGCCGGTCGACCTGAAGATCGCCGCCCATGTCGAGCTGCGTTCCGCGATCCGCGAGGTCCAGCAGTTCAACGTGGTGGGCATCGTGCCCGGCACCGACCCGAAGCTGAAGCAGCAGGCGGTCGTGTATTCCTCGCACTGGGACCACCTCGGCGTGGTCCCGGACGCCGACGGCAAGCGCGACCGCATCTACAACGGCGCCATCGACAACGCCTCCGGCAGCGCCGCGCTGCTGGCGATGGCGGCCGAGGCGGTGAAGAAGCCGGCGCGCCGCACCCAGGTGTTCCTGTGGCCGGCCGCGGAAGAGCAGGGCCTGCTGGGCAGCGCGGCCTACGTGAACAATCCGGTGGTCCCGCTGGCGCAAACGGCCGCCGACCTGAACCTGGACAGCCTGAATTTCGTCGGCCGCACGAAGGACATCGGCGTGGCGGGCGCCGAGCGCAGCAGCCTGTATGGTACCGCCGCCGAGGTCGCGAAGACGATGGGCCTGAAGCTGGCGCCGGCCATTCCCGACCTGTCCGGCGCCTACTTCCGCGCCGATCACTTCAGCTTCGCCAAGGCCGGGGTCCCGGCGTTCAACGTCGGTTCGGCGGTGTTCTCGGGCGACGGCCACTTCGAGTTCGAGCAGCACCAGGACGCATCGAGCCAGAAGATGGTCGGCTTCAAGCAGCACTACCACCAGTTCAGCGACGAATACCGTCCGGAGTGGGACCTGTCGGGCATGGTGCAGCAGGCCCAGTTCACCCTGAACCTCGGCTACGCGGTCGCGAACGCGCCCGGCATGCCGGCCTGGAAGGCCGGCGACGCCTTCGGCCGCGTCAAGCGCTGAGCCGCCCGCCCGGGGCCGCGAGCGCGGCTCCGGTCTGGTCGAGGATGCGTTCCAGGCTGCCCATCTGGACCGGCTTGGTCAGGTGGTGGTCGAAACCGGCCGCCGCGCTGGCGCGCCGGTCCTGCTCCTGCCCGTAGCCGGTGACGGCCACCAGCACGGCGTGCTCCGTGGCGGGATGGGCGCGCAGGCGGCGCGCCAGTTCGTGGCCGTCCATGTCGGGCAGGCCGATGTCGAGCAGGCAGACGTCGGGCTGGAGGCCGGGCGCGCGCGCCAGCGCCGCCAGCGAGCCGTTCTCCACCGCCACCTGGTGCCCCTGGGCGCTGACGACCATCGCCAGCACCTGGGCCGCATCGGCATTGTCGTCCACCACCAGCACCCTGAGCGGATGCGCGCCGCTCGCGGCGGCCCGGCCGTCCGCGCGCGCAGCGGCGCCGGATTCCGTGCAGCGCGGCAGGCTGACGGTGAAGGTGCTGCCCAGCCCGATGCCGGCGCTGTGCACCTGGACGCTGCCGCCGTGCAGCTGGACCAGGCTGCGCACCAGCGCCAGCCCGATGCCCAGGCCGCCCTGCGCGCGGTCCGGCGTGCGCTCGCCCTGCACGAACATCTCGAACGCCCGCTCCAGCTCGGCCGGCAGCATGCCGATGCCGTTGTCGCTCACGCGCAGCCACACGGTCGCGGCGTCGGCGCCGAGCTCGAGCCGCAACTGTCCGCCGGCGGGCGTGAACTTGGCCGCGTTGTGCAGCAGGTTGCTGACGACCTGCACCAGGCGCTTGCGGTCGCCCATCACGTGCACCGCTTCCGGCAGCGCGTCGACCGCCAGCCGGTGGCCTTTGCTGCGCACGAATTCCTGCACCTGCTCGGCGGCGTCGGTGACGATCTCGTTGATGTCGAGGCGCCGCCTGGCCAGCGTCACCAGGCCGCGCGTGACGCGCGACACGTCGAGCAGGTCATCGACCAGGCTGGCCATGTGGCGCGCCTGGCGCGCGATGATGGCGCTGATCTGGCGGATGCGGGCGGGGTCGAGCCGGTCCTGGCCCAGCAGCTGCGCGCCCGAGGTGATCGGCGCCAGCGGATTGCGCAGCTCGTGCGCCAGCATGGCCAGGAATTCGTCCTTGCGCCGGTCCGCGTGGCGCAGGGCTTCCTCGGCCTTGACCCGTTCGGTCACTTCCTGCAGGGTGCCGCGCAACCCGACCACGCGCCCCTTGGCATCCTGGATGCTTTCGCAGCGCACGTCGATCCAGATCTGGTGGCCGGCGGCATGGTTGACCAGCAGCTGCAGCCGGCCGCTCCCGCCGTCGCGCTGCAGCTGGCGCGTCAGCTGGTCCACCTGCTGCCAGGATTCTTCCGGCAGCAGGGTGCCGCGCTGCTGTTCGAAGGGCGGCACTTCCTGCCCATAGATGGCGGCCACGGAATCCGAGGTCTGGATCGTGTCGTTCACCAGGTCGCGGTGCCAGGTGCCGAAGCGCCCCAGCATGTGCGCCTCGCGCAGCTCGGATTCCTTGGCGGCGAGCGCCCTGGCGCGCTCGCCGAGCAGGACGGAAGCGGTGCCGATCGCCTCGGCGACATCGGCCGCCTCCTTCACGTAGACTTCGGTGAAGGGGGGCGGGGCGATCCTCTTGCCGAGCGCCGCGGCCGGCGCGATCAGCGCCTGCACCGAGCGCGCCAGGCGGCCGCCGATCTGCCAGGCCAGCCACAGCCCGATCGCGAACAATACCGTGACCCCGGTCACCAGGGCCGCGAGCGGCCCGAACAGGGCCTGGTTCAGGGCGACGCGCGGGACGCCGGCGCCGACGCTCCAACCGGTCAGCTCGGAGCGCGAATAGAAGGTCAGCACTTCCATGCCTTCCTGGGTGACCGATTCGACCACGCCCTCGCGCGCACGCTGCAGGGCCTTGAACAGGGGATCGGTGACGCGCCGGCCGATGTAGCGGTCCGGGTTCATGTTGCGCGCGAAGATGATGCCGTCACGATCGATGATCGAGGCGATCGCGCCGTCGGGCACCGATTTCGGGGTCAGCATCTCGGCGAAGTAGTCCGGCCGTATGCCGATGCTCAGCACGTAGGCGACGCGCCCTTGCACCAGCACCGGCACGTCGACGCTGATGGTTGGCCGGCGCATCACCGCGCCGGTGAATACGTTGGACACCGACGGCCTGCCGCTGGCGAATACCTGCTCCAGCTGCGCCGAGTGGTCGAGCGGCAGCGCGGCGCCATGCTCGACCGCCGTGTTCAGGATCTGCTGGCCGCGCCGGTCGCGCAGCACCGCATTCATGTTGGCGCCGGCCAGCGCCAGCGCGACGCGCGCCTGGCGGTGGACGCGCGCGAAATCCTCGGCTTCCAGCGCATCCACGGTGGACAGGGTCTGGGCGATGGCCTGGGCCTGCAGCAGCTTGCTGTCGACGGTCTGCACCAGCGCGCGCACCGTCTGCATGGTGTTGCGTTCGAACTGGGCGCGGCTCTTCTGGTATTGGTGGACGAACAACAGCGACGCGCCGACCACGCCGGGAAGCAGGGTAGCGAGGATGAGCCACAGCAGGTAAGCCCGCAAGGGCCTGCGGATCATGGTGGGGGAGGAAGGGGAGGTCACGTTGTCGTCGAAGGCGCTGAACAGCTGGATTCTACGTGGATTCAGCCAATCGCACACCTGTTCGCGCCCCTCCCGCGCGCATCTACAACGGCAGCGTCACCCCGGCCGTTCCAGCCCCGAGCGCCACCGCCATGGCCAGCGCCAGCGGCAGCACGCCGAAGCGGCGCTTGCGCACGGCCCACCAGGCCAGGCCGCCGATGGCCGCCAGGGCGAGCAGGACCAGCCCTGGCTCGGCGGCATGGGCGAACCAGGCGTGGCCGTCCGGCCCGTGGCCGGGATGGGCGGATGCCGGCAGGGCGGCCAGGAAGGAGAGGAACAGCAGGATGGGACGCATGGAAACCTCCGGTCAATGGTCGAGCAGGCCCTGTTCGCGGATGAAGGCCACCACTTCAGGCACGCCTTCGCCGCTGCGCAGGTTGGTGAAGACGAATGGCCGCTCGCCGCGCATGCGACGCGCGTCGCTGGCCATGACGTCCAGGTTGGCGCCCACGTAAGGGGCGAGGTCGGTCTTGTTAATGATGAGCAGGTCGGAGCGCGTGATGCCGGGACCGCCCTTGCGCGGGATCTTCTCGCCGCCGGCGACGTCGATCACGTACAGGGTCAGGTCCGACAGCTCCGGGCTGAAGGTGGCGGCCAGGTTGTCGCCGCCGGATTCGACCAGCACCAGTTCGAGCTCCGGGAAGTCGGCCTGCAGCCGCGCGATCGCCTCCAGATTGATCGAGGCGTCCTCGCGGATCGCGGTGTGCGGGCAGCCGCCGGTCTCCACGCCCATCAGGCGCTCGGGGGCCAGCGCGTTCGCGCGCAGCAGGATCTCCATGTCTTCGCGCGTATAGATGTCGTTGGTGACGACCGCCATGTCGTAGCGCTCGCGCATGGCCTTGCACAGCATTTCGCACAGCGCCGTCTTGCCGGAACCGACCGGGCCGCCGATGCCGACGCGCAGGGGATTGGATGGCATGCTCATGGTCTCCTCAGGATCGGTACAGCCTGCCGTGCTGCACCTCGTGCCGCATCGACAGCATGGAAAGGCCGGGCGACCAGTTCGACAGCGCGTCGTCGGCCAGGGTGCGGGCGGTCAGGGCGGCGCGCTCCAGTTCGGGGTGCAGCGCCAGCAGCAGGCGCTGGCCCGCGACCTGGCCCAGCGGCACCGACTTGACGCACACCAGCACCTGGTTCTCGGCCCACGAGAACAGCAGCGCCAGCAGCGCTTCCTCGTGCGGCACGCCGAGCGCGTCGACCGCGCAGGCGAAAGCGGCCGGCAGCGACTCCTCGGCCGGCGGCGCGCCCGGGACCACGCCCAGTTCGGCGAGCAGGCGCGTCAGCGAGTAGCCCATCTGGACCGTCTCGGCGCGCAGCTCGGCGGTGTCGCGCGAGGCCAGGGAGCATTCGCTCCAGTAGGCGACGGCGGCATCGTCGCGCGCCTCGCGCGCCTTGAGCAGGCGCCAGAACAGCGGGCCGTCCCAGCGCGCCATCACCTCGTGCAGGTAGCGCACCGTCCAGGCCTGCGCGCTGTCGGCGTCGCGCACCAGGCCGGCGTCGAGCGCCGCCTCCAGGCCCTGGGAATAGCTGTACCCGCCGATCGGCAGGGCCGGGCTGGCGAACTGCAGCAGGCGCAGCAGGCTGGCCGCGTTCATGCGCCCTCCACGCCGGCCGGGCGGTGGATCTTCTGGCGCAGCGGCACCGGCGCCAGCGGGTGGCGCCCGCCCTGGTCGTCGCCGTGCCCGTGCCCATGGCCGGCGTAGGCGCCCGGCTCGGGATCGAAGGGCGCCATCTCCTCGGTCACCGTCGCCCCCAGCTTGAGCGCCAGCTCGCGCAGCACCGGGTCGACGCGGATGCGCAGGCCCCAGTCGTGCAGCTCGGCCTGGGTGTGGCGGTTGCCCAGGTGGTAGGCGCTGCGCGCCAGCAGCAGGGGATCGGCGCAGCGCAGCGCATAGGTGGCCTCGAGCGCGGCGACGATGCGCACCACGCGTCCGTCGTCGCCGCGCAGCAGGTCGCCGTGGCGCAGCACGGTCCCGCGCGGCATCAGGAGCGCCACTTCCTCGCCCGAGGCGAGGGTGGCGCGCAGGCGGCAGCGTTCGCGCCGGTCCCAGGGCAGCACCAGGATCTCGTCCGCCAGGGCTGCGCCATCGAGTCGGGTATGCAGTGTCAGCATGGTTTTCCTCAGAACAGGAAGTAGCGCTGGGTCAGCGGCAGCGTGGTGGCCGGCTCGCACACCAGCAGGCGGCCGTCGGCCCGCACTTCATAGGTTTCGGGATCGACCTCCATGTGCGGCATGGCGCCGTTGTGCACCATGTCGGTCTTGCGCAGGGAGCGCATGCCGAAGGCCGGCAGCACCGGTTTCGCCAGGCCCAGCTTCTCCTTGATGCCGGCGTCGAAGGCGGCCTGCGAGACGAAGGTGAAGGAGGTCTTCAGCCCGCCCCCGAAGGCGCCGAACATGGGGCGGTAGTGCACCGGCTGCGGGGTCGGGATCGAGGCGTTGGCGTCGCCCATCAGGGCGCAGGCGATCGATCCGCCCTTGAGCACCATCGACGGCTTGGCGCCGAAGAAGGCCGGGCGCCACAGCACGATGTCGGCGATCTTGCCCGCCTCCAGCGAGCCCACCGCGTGCGCGATGCCGTGCGTGATCGCGGGGTTGATCGTGTACTTGGCGATGTAGCGCTTGACCCGTGCGTTGTCGTTGCGTTCGCCGTCCGGCGCCAGCGGGCCGCGCTGCAGCTTCATCTTGTGCGCGGTCTGCCAGGTGCGCAGGATCGTTTCGCCGACCCGGCCCATGGCCTGCGAGTCCGAGGACATCATCGAGATCGCGCCGAGGTCGTGCAGGATGTCTTCGGCGGCGATGGTCTCGCGCCGGATGCGCGACTCGGCGAAGGCGATGTCCTCGGCGATCGCCGCGTCCAGGTGGTGGCAGACCATCAGCATGTCGAGGTGCTCGTCCAGGGTGTTCACCGTGAACGGCCGGGTCGGATTGGTCGAGGAGGGCAGCACGTTGGGATGGCCGACGGCGGCGATGATGTCCGGCGCGTGGCCGCCGCCCGCGCCCTCGGTATGGAAGGTGTGGATGGTGCGGCCGCGGAAGGCCTCCACGGTGCTCTCCAGGAAGCCGGCCTCGTTCAGCGTGTCCGAGTGCAGCGCCACCTGCACGTCCATGCGATCGGCCACCGCCAGGCAGTTGTCGATCGCCGCCGGCGTGCTGCCCCAGTCCTCGTGCAGCTTGAGGCCGAGCGCGCCGGCCGCCACCTGTTCCTCGAGCGGCCCGGGCAGGCTGGCGTTGCCCTTGCCGAAGAAGCCGAGGTTCATCGGGAAGGCGTCGGCTGCCGCCAGCATGGCGTGGATGTGCCAGGGGCCGGGCGTGCAGGTGGTGGCGGCCGTACCCACCGCCGGTCCCGTGCCGCCGCCGAGCATGGTGGTGACGCCGCTGGCGAGCGCTTCCTCGATCTGCTGCGGGCAGATGAAATGGATGTGGGTGTCGACGCCGCCCGCGGTGGCGATCATGCCTTCGCCGGCGATGATCTCGGTGGCCGCGCCGATGGCGATGGTCACGCCGGGCTGCACGTCCGGATTGCCGGCCTTGCCGATGGCCGCGATGCGCCCGTCCTTGATGCCGATGTCGGCCTTGACGATGCCCCAGTGGTCGACGATGACGGCATTCGTGATCACGGTGTCCATCACCCCGGCATGCAGGCGCTGCGACTGGCCCATGCCGTCGCGGATCACCTTGCCGCCGCCGAACTTGACTTCTTCGCCATGGATCGCGTGATCGTGTTCGATCTCGATCACGAGGGCGGTGTCGGCCAGCCGGATGCGGTCGCCCGTGGTGGGACCGAACATGTCCGCATACGCGCGGCGGGAGATGGCGACCATGTCAGCTTTCCTCCGGCGGCAGCGGGCCCGATACGCGGGCGTTGAAGCCGTGGACGATGCGCGCGCCGGCATAGGCGACCAGTTCGACGGTGCGCTGCTGGCCCGGCTCGAAGCGCACGGCGGTGCCGGCCGCGATGTTCAGGCGCATGCCAAGCGCCTGCGCGCGTTCGAAGCGCAGCGCCGTGTTGGCCTCGAAGAAGTGGAAGTGCGATCCCACCTGCACCGGGCGGTCGCCGGCATTCGCCACCACCAGGGTGCGCACGGGCCGCCCGGCGTTCAGTTCGATGTCGCCGGCCTCGAGGAGGTATTCGCCCGGGATCGCTGGCGCACCCGCGGGAACAGGGGTCGGGATGCTCATCTTGCCTCCTCAGGGTATCGGGTGGTGGACGGTGACCAGCTTGCTGCCGTCGGGGAAGGTGGCTTCGACCTGGATCTCGGGGATCATCTCGGGGATGCCGTCCATGACGTCGGCGCGGGTCAGGAGGCTCGACCCTTCGGCCATCAGCTCGGCCACGCTGCGGCCGTCGCGCGCGCCTTCCATGATCGCGGCGCTGATGAATGCCACCGCTTCCGGATAATTCAGCTTCAGGCCGCGTGCGCGGCGCCGCTCGGCCAGCAGGGCGGCGGTGAAGATCAGGAGCTTGTCTTTCTCGCGCGGTGTCAGGTCCATGGCCTTGTCCTTTCAGGTGTTCCAGATGCGCGGCGCCCTGGCGTCGAGGCCGAGCAGGTGAGGGCGCAGCAGGCCCCAGGCGCGCGCCAGGGCGTGGCGCGCCGCTTCGCTGTCGTCGCCCAGGTAGCGCACCACGCACACCGACTTCACCTGGCTCACGCCGAGGCCGGGATCGCAGGCGCGCAGGGCGGCCAGCAGGCTGGCCGGCGCCGGGCGTCCGACGCCGATCAGGGTGGCGCAGACGCGCCGTCCGCCCAGTCCCAGCGGGCTGTCCATGGCGGGACCGGCGGCCAGGCGGCCCTGTTCCCACCACACCAGCCGCCCTTCGCGCCGGATGCGGGTGCGCTGGCGCAGCTCGCCCCGGGCGTAGCGTTCGCCCGAGGCCGCGCGTCCGAAGCACAGGATCTCGCTGCCGATGTACGAGGCGCCGGCCGCCAGCTCGACCTCGTGCTCGAGGGTGGATTCGGCGCCGTCGTACAGGATGGTTTCCTGCGGCAGCCATTCGATCGCCGCGCCCGGGCCGGCGGCCAGCCGCACTTCCTGGCGCGCCGGCCTGCCGTTCGCGCGGTACCACTTGGCCGCGCCGGGCGAGGTGAGCAGGGTGTGGGCGCCGTCCGCGGCATGCACGTCGATGGAAAGCAGGTCGCCGCCGGCCACGCCGCCGGGCGGATGGACCACGATGGCGTGGCACACGCCTGGACCTTCCGGATAGAGCGCCTTCTGGACCCGCAGCGGACCGCTGTGGCTGCGCCGGACCAGCCGGGTGGTGTGGCCGTCGCGGGCGAAGCCGAGCCGCAGGCTGGCCTGCCATCCCGTGGCGGCGTGGGCGGTGTGAGCGGCGTGGTTGTCGGGGCGGTCGGGCATGCCTGTCCCTCATGCAGGATACGTGCCAGTCGTTTCAGCTATTCCAGCGCTCCCGTGTCGTCATGGCTACAGGTGCATTTACACGGGCAAAGTGAACGTTGTAGATGCGCCATAGTTCGCACTAAAAACGGGAATTTTTCAGGTTTCTTGACACTCAGCCATCGAGTCCGCACCAACTTGGACGTAATGTGCTTGCTGTGCGGCAACTTGTTAACTTGTGCGTACAGGAAGTTAACAAATGGATCAGGAAATGGAAACGGCAATGACAAGGGACGACAGCGAAGTCCTCTCCTTCCGCCTCGGCAAGGAGGTATATGCGATCAGCATCCTGGGCACGGTCGGCGAACGCATGCTGATCCTGCTCGACATCGACAAGCTGATGCAATCCGACGAACTCGGGCTGGTGGCCGCGCTGCCACAGGCGGCCTGAACGAACCGGCCGCCCGGCGGCCATCAAGAAAGAAGACCATGAATCTCGCAAACCTGAAAATCGGCAAACGCCTGGCCCTCGGCTTCGGCCTTGTCTGCTCCATGATCGTCGTGATGATCGTCCTGAGCAATGCCATGCTCGCGCGCCTGAACGAGGTCACCGACCAGATCGTCCATCACCGCATGCCCCGGATCGAGGCGACCGGCAAGCTCCTCGGCGAGGTCGACAGCGTCGCGCTCGCGATGCGCAACATGATGCTGACCGAGGAAGCGGCCGCCCGCCAGGCGCATGCCGAGACCATCCACGCCTCGCGGCGCAAGCTGGGCGAGATCATGACCGGGCTGAAAGCGACGCTCAGGAACGGCAAGTCGCGTGAGCTGCTGGCCCGCATGGAGCAGGAACTGGCGGACTACGCGGCCGGCCAGGACATCCAGATCCGGCACATCCACGCCGGCGCCCACGAGGAGGCGCGCGCCTTCCTGAACAGCGAGATGCGCGAGCGCCTGGGGCGCCTGAAGGGCACCATCGGCGAACTGGCGGCGGTGCAGAAGCAGCTCAGCACCGAAGGCGCCATCGCCGCGGCCCAGACCTACAGGAGCACCGCGATGCTGATGTGGGGCTGCGGCGCCGCCGCGCTGGCGCTGGCCGGCGTGGTGGCCTGGTGGATCAGCCGTTCGATCACCCGTCCGGTGACGCGCGCGCTGGAAGTGGCCAACACGGTGGCCGCCGGCGACCTGACCAGCCAGATCGAGGTCAGCACCCGCGACGAGGCCGGCCAGCTGCTGCAGGCGCTGAAGACCATGAACGAGAATTTGGCGCGCACCGTCGGCACGGTCCGCACGGGCACCGACACCATCGCGGTCGCCGCCGCCCAGGTGGCGGCCGGCAGCCAGGACCTGTCGTCCCGCACCGAGCAGCAGGCCGGCGCGCTGGAAGAGACCGCGTCGTCGATGGAAGAACTGACGTCGACGGTCAAGCAGAACGCCGACAACGCGCGCCAGGCGAATGTGCTGGCCGAGGCGGCGTCGAACGTGGCGGAACGCGGCGGCCAGGTGATCGGCCAGGTGGTCGGCACCATGAACGAGATCAATACGTCGGCGACCAGGATCAAGGACATCATCGGCGTCATCGACGGCATCGCGTTCCAGACCAACATCCTGGCGCTGAACGCGGCGGTCGAAGCCGCCCGCGCCGGCGAGCAGGGACGCGGCTTCGCCGTGGTCGCGACCGAGGTGCGCAGCCTGGCCCAGCGTTCGGCCGCGGCAGCCAAGGAAATCAAGACCCTGATCAAAGACTCGACCGACAAGGTCGCCACCGGCAGCAAGCTGGTGGCCGAAGCCGGCGCGACGATGGGAGAGATCGTGGGCAGCGTGCGCCGCGTGACCAACATCATGTCCGAGATCACCGCGGCCAGCCAGGAACAGACGGCCGGCATCGAGCAGATCAACCAGGCGGTGGTGCAGATGGACGAGGGCACGCAGCAGAACGCGGCCCTGGTCGAGGAGGCGGCTGCTGCGGCGACGTCGATGCAGGAGCAGGCAGCAAAGTTGGCGGAGGTCGTGGCGGGCTTCCATATCGGGAATGCCCAGGCGCTCGCCGCAAGCGCGTCCACGGCCAGGAGCGCTCCTCAGCCAGTGCGTGCACCGCGGGTCCTGGCAGCGGGCAAGCCAGTGCTGACGCGAACGGCAGCAGCCAAGGCAAGGACCCTGGCGCCGGCAGGGGAATGGGAAGAGTTCTGATGCAATCGGGCCGCTCGCGAGAGGCGGCGCTGTGAAAAGAAAAAACGGCAAGCCGAAGCTTGCCGTTTTTTTGTCGCTGATGCGAACGATTAGAACGAGTGACGCACGCCCACGTTGAACACGCGCGGATCTGCGCCGAGCGCGGTGACCGGCGGCGTCAGGGTGGCGCCAGCCGAGGTCAGGCCGAACACTGCGTTGTTGCCGTTGCGCATGTGGGCCAGGGTGCTGTAGATGTTGGTGCGCTTCGACAGCGTGTAGGTGTAGGCCAGGGTAACGGCGCTGCCCTTGGAGTAGCTGTCGCCGGGGCCGACGCCCAGGCGCTGCTGCTGGAAGTTCAGGAAGAACTTGTTCGGACCGGTAGCGTAGGACACGCCGAGGTTGCCCTGCTCATACTTGCTGTCCGTACCCGAACCTGGCACGCCGGCACGGTCAGCCACCAGGTAGCCGCCACGGACTTCGAAATCGCCGAACTTGTAGCCCGCGCCGAAACCGTATTGGTTGTCGTCGTCGCTGGCCAGTCGCTCGACGTTCTGGTACGCGACGCCCAGGTACAGGCCCGCGTTCGCGTATTCCAGCGACACGCCAGCCAGGTCGGCCGACGGGCCGGTGGCGGTCTCGCCGGCCGAGTAGGCCGCGCCCAGGGTGAAGCCGCTCAGCGGGTTGCTCTTGTAGTTGACCGAGTTTGCGAGGCGGCGGGTCAGGCGGTCGGTGCCCGAGAAGGCTGCCAGGTTGGAGCCGTAGAAGCCCTGGCCCAGGGTATCGGAGGCGGCGGCGACCGAAGCGATCGGACCGTATTCGCGACCCACGGTGACGGTACCGAAGTTGCCCTGCAGGCCAACCACGGCGCGGCGCTGGAACAGCTGGGAATCGCCCGCGCCGGTGTCGACGGCAACGCCGGCTTCCAGGTTGAAGAGGGCTTTCAGGCCGTTACCGAGGTCTTCGGTGCCGCGGAAACCGATGCGGCTGGTCGACTGGGTGCCGGACTGGGTGACGAAGCGGCTGTCCTCACCGGGCGCGTCGCTGTCCTCGACGCCGACAGAAGCGTCCACCAGGCCGTAGATAGTGACGCTGGTCTGCGCCTGGGCGAACAGGGGCAGGGAAGCCAGGAGGGCCGCTGCAAGGATTTTTTGTTTCATTAGATTTTCTCCATGTTTGATGTTTTAGCACCACTCGAATCATGACACGAGGGGTGGCTATTTGTCACCGATTCCCTCTTGCGAGGGGGCTAATAGGGCCCGGACTGTTGTACCGATGCCGCCTTTTACCAGCTGTAGCGTCAGGATGGTATGAATTACGCCGCGAACGTGTCGGAATAGGACTACGCGAAGCGCAAGCCCGCGGTAAGCAGCCCATGAACGCAGCGATGATCGATGCGGGAGCGAGAACGCGGGCGAGCCGGCGTACAAGATGCGCCGGCGCGGAAAATTGTGGCGTGTTTGAGATTCATTATTCTTGTGAAATAGTGACTCAGAGCACTACCTTAACAGCTGGGCAAGTGCTCGCCCAATAATCCTTAGCACTATGCTTATGCACTTTGCGCTCGCTCAACGCATCCGTTGCGTGTTACCGACAGGTCAGAATGTTCACACTATTCTGCGAGCGCTATCAAAATTATACTCGGTTTCGATACAGAAATCGGTATCGGAACGCCCGAAAAATTGATTGGATCGATCTCGATGCAGCGCCTACCATTCTGTCAAGCATGAAAAAAATGCAGCCGCCCCCACAAGGCGGCGCACCTAATAACGACAGAGGAGACGTATGAAACGCTATGCATCGGGCCAAGCCGTGCCCAACACCTGCCGCGCATTCATGTTGCGCGCAACCGTCGCAGCCCTTGCCGGCGCGGGTCTGATGAGCGCCGCCACCGTCGGCGCCCAGGAAGTCGCCGCCGCTCCGGCCGATGCACCGGTGGCGCAAGCCCCGGCCGATGCCGCGACCGGCAGCGCGCGCAAGGACGCCGACAAGCAGGCCGCCATCGTCACCGTCACCGGCACCCGCCAGGCGGCCCAGAGCGCCCAGAACATCAAGCGCAACGCCGAGCAGGTCATCGATTCCATCGTCGCCGACGACATCGGCAAGTTCCCGGACAAGAACGTCGCCGAGATCCTCGGCCGCGTGCCCGGCGTGCAGGTGATCCGCCAGAACGGCGAAGCCGGCAACGTCGTGATCCGCGGCCTGGGCGGCATCACCACCCTGTACAACGGCCGCGAGATGTTCACCGCCGCCGGCCGCAGCCTGTTCCTGGCCGACGTGCCGGTCGCGATGCTGCAGCGCGTGGACGTGTATAAATCGCAGGGCGCCGACATGGTCGAAGGCGGCACCTCGGGCGTGATCGACGTGCGCACCAACCGTCCGTTCGACTTCAAGGGCGCGCAGGCCGCGTTCAACGTCCGCGGCGAGCACCGCGACAAGGCCGACAAGGTCGACCCGAACGTCTCGGGCATGCTGTCGAACCGCTGGAAGACCGGCATCGGCGAGATCGGCCTGCTGGGCGGCCTGTCGTACCAGCGCGGCCGCTACCACGACGAAACCGCCTTCGTCGGCGCGCCGATGACGATCGACCGCGGCATCACCGGCGCCGACGCGATGGGCCGCGTGATGGGCAGCGGCGACCGCAAGCGCGTGGCCGGCAACCTGTCGGCGCAGTGGCGTCCGAGCAAGGACCTCGAGGTCTATGCCGAAGGCTTCTCGACCAAGATCGACCACGACTCGCAGAGCATCTTCTTCGTCGGCGGCCTGCCGATCAATAACCCAGCTTCGACCGTCACGACCGTGCCGGGCACGAACTACCTGCACTCGATCAGCAACCCGAACGTCAATACCTTCACCCTGAGCTCGACCCAGGCGCGGCGCGACGACTCGGAAACCCACCAGGGTGCGGTCGGCGCGATCTGGAAAGTCACGCCGGGCATCCGTGTCAGCTCCGAACTGGTGCGTACCGTCAGCAAGTACAGCCAGCAGAACCCGATCCTCGACACGGTGATGGATATCGCCAAGCCGATCAGCGCCGAAGTGCGCGACGGCGGCGGCTTCCTGACCTACCCGGGCGTGAACATGACCGACCCGAACAACTGGACCCTGTTCGCCCTGTTCGACAACCACAACCGCTCGCGCGGCGCGGCCACCGACTGGCGCGGCGATATCGCCTGGATGCCGGAAGCCGACGGCTTCATCAAGGAAGTCAGCGCCGGCGCGCGCATCGCCCGGCGCGACGCCACCTACGTGCATGAGCTGAACGGCTTTTCGGAAGCGCCGAGAAGGTTTACGCCGAACGCCATCAAGGTCACCAGCATCCCGGGCCTGAACTGCACCAGCCCCGAGACCGGCGGCGACTACGGCATGAACCAGTTCTACGCCCCGTGCCTGGACTACCTGCTCGATAACACCGCCGTGGTGCGCCAGGCGGTGACGGGAAGTTCCGCGCCGAAGGCCGACGATCCGCTGTCGTTCTATGCGGATCGCGAGAAGACCCAGGCGGTCTACCTGAAGGCGAACTTCGGCTTCGACGCCGGCCCGATTCCCGTGGACGGCACCGTCGGCGCGCGCTACGTGAAGACCAAGCAGCGCATCAGCGGCTTCTCGTCGAACAACGGCGTGATTTCGCCGACCACCGTCGAAACCTCGACCAACGACGTGCTTCCGAGCCTGTCGATGCGCGCCCACTTCCGCCAGGACCTGATCGGCCGCCTGAGCGCGAGCAAGGCGATCGAGCGCGCGCCGTTCGGCGACTTCAATCCGGGCCTGGTGCTGTTCCCGTCGACCACGACCACCCTGGCGACCGGCACCGCGGGCAACCCGCAACTGAAACCGCAGGAAGCGCGCAACGTCGACGTGGCCCTGGAGTGGTACTTCGCGCCGGCCGGCTCGTTCACCACCACGCTGTTCCACCACAAGTACGAGAACTACCTGCGCCGCACCTCGCGTCCGGAAGTCCACGACGGCGTGACCTACAACGTCAGCCGTCCGTACAACGCGGTGGAGGGCAGCCTGAAAGGCGCCGAACTGGCCTACCAGCAGTTCTACACCTCGCTCCCGGGCTGGCTGGGCGGCCTGGGCATGCAGGCCAACGTCACCTTCATGGACGGCGGCCTGGCCGAAGCGGATGGCACCATCAACACCTTCGCCGGCATGTCGCGCCGCTCGGCCAACCTGGTGGGCCTGTACGAGTACGGCAAGTGGTCGGCGCGCGTGGCCTACAGCTGGCGCGACAAGTTCACGGCCGAGTACAACTACCGTGCGACCCCGTACAACATCGTCGTCGATCCGCTCAAGACCCTGGACGCGTCGATCTCGTACAAGCTGACCGATAACGTGACCATCACGCTGGACGGCAGCAACCTGCTGGACCAGGCGTACCACGACTACCACAGCGTGCCGCAGCTGCCGCGCGACATCCGCCGCTACGACCGGGTGGTGGGCCTGGCCCTGCGCTGGCGCAATTGAAGCCGGTCCCTGACAGGCTGACGAAGTAAACAAAGGGGCGCTGCACCGCATTTCCGGGCAGTGCCCCCGGTTGTTTGGAACGGACGGGAATCATGCAAACTCAAAAACTCTCCACCATCGAAAAAGCGGGCTTCGGCGCCGGCGACATGGCCCTCAACGTGGTGATCTCGTCGATGATGCTGATCATTACCTTCTTCTATACCGACATCTACGGTCTCAAGACCAGCGACCTGGCGGCGCTGTTCGTGGCCGTGAAGCTGGTGGGGGCGATCGCCGACCTGGCGATGGGGCAGATGACCGACGCCTTCCTGTCGCGCTGGGGGCGCTACCGTCCCTACCTGCTGCTGCTGGCGCTGCCCTACGGCCTGAGCGTGTTCCTGGTGTTCACCACCCCGGACTGGGGCTATGACGCCAAGCTGGTCTGGGCCTACTCGACCTACATCCTGATGACCCTGATGACGGCGGGCGTGGGCATTCCCTACATCTCGCTGATCAGCGGCCTGACCTCGGACCCGCAGGAACGCCTGTCGGCCAACGGCTACCGCCTGTTCTTCGCCAAGGTGGGCGCCTTCATGGTGACGATCATCGTGCCGATGCTGGCCAAGCACTGGGACGACGCCAATCCGGCGGCCGGCTACCAGGCGGCGATGGCGGTGATGGCGGCGATGGGCGTGCTGCTGTTCCTGCTGTGCTTCTTCACCACCACCGAGCGCGTGATCCACAAGGTGGAGAAGCAGCCGCTGCGCGACCAGGTCAAGGTGCTGCTGCAGAACGACCAGTGGCTGATCCTGTGCGCGGTGTGCGTGACCGGCACCATCGGCTACGTGATCCGCGGCTCGGTGGCGATCTACTACGCCAAGTACTACCTGGGCGGGGACACGGCGACGGTCTCGGCCTTCCTGTCGACCGGCGTGGCGGCGGCGATCCTGGCGATGGTGGTGTCCACCTGGACCACCAAGTTCTACTGCAAGGTCAAGCTGTTCCGCAACACCCAGCTCGCGGTGGCGGTGCTGAGCGTGCTGATCTACTTCCTGGTGAAGCCGGGCGACCTGGTGCTGGCCTTCGCGCTGTACTTCGTGCTGTCGCTGGTGGTGGACCTGCACGCGCCGGTGTTCTGGTCGGCGATCGCCGAGACCATCGACTACGGCCAGGTCAAGACCGGCAAGCGCGTCTCGGGCTTCGCCTTCGGCGGCATCTCGGTGTGCCAGAAGGCCGGCATGGCGATCGGCGGCGCGATGGTCGGCATCCTGCTGAACTACTTCCAGTACCAGCCGAACCAGGAACAGTCGAGCCTGGCGCTGCAGGGCATCGCCCTGATGCTGTCCGTGATCCCGGGCTTCTTCCACTTCCTGATGGGCGCCCTGATGTTCAAGTACCGCATCAGCGACAGCTACTACAGCACCGTCAAGAAAGAAATGCATACCCACGGCTACGTCGCCAGCTAACGGGCCAACAACCGAATCGAGATGACCATGCAAGAAACCCTGCTGAAACCCCTGATCGAACAACGCGCCGATCCGTACATCTACAAGCACACCGACGGCTATTACTACTTCACCGCCTCGGTCCCCCTGTACGACCGCATCGAGCTGCGCCGCGCAAGCACCATCGCCGGCCTGGCCAGCGCCCACACGGTCACCGCCTGGACCAAGCCCGACACCGGCCCTTACTCCGAACTGGTCTGGGCCCCCGAGATCCACTTCAACCAGGGCGCCTGGTACGTGTATTTCGCCGCCGCCCCCAGCCGCGACATCAAGCACAAGCTGTTCCAGCACCGCATGTACGCGATCCGCAACGCCAGCGCCAACCCGCTGGAAGGCGAGTGGGAGTTCATGGGCCAGGTCGACACCGGCATCGACAGCTTCTGCCTGGACGCCACCACCTTCACCCACAAGGGCCGGCTGTACTACCTGTGGGCGCAGAAGGATGTCGAGATCGAGGGCAACTCGAACCTCTACATCGCCCCGATGAAGACCCCGACGCAGATCGAGGGCAAGCCTATCCTGCTGAGCAAGCCGGAATACGACTGGGAAACCATCGGCTTCTGGGTCAACGAAGGCCCGTCGGTCCTGCGCCGCAACGGCAAGATCTTCATCAGCTATTCCGCCAGCGCCACCGACCATAACTACGCGATGGGCCTGCTGTGGGCCGACGAGGACGCCGACCTGCTCGACCCCGCGTCCTGGACCAAGGCGACAGAGCCGGTTTTTCGTACGTGTTACGATCATGGCATCTACGGCCCAGGTCACAACAGCTTCACGTATGCCGAAGACAACGACACCGTCATGCTGGTCTACCACGCGCGCACGTACACCGAGATCGTCGGCGATCCGCTCTGGAATCCCGATCGTCACACCTTCGTGAAACCGCTGCGCTGGGACGAGCAGGGGATGCCGGTCTTCGGTCGGCCATCCACTTACTGAGGACGACAACACCGTGCATACCGGTATCACGCAAGCGCCGTTCGGGCAGTTGCCTGACGGCGCGTCCATTACGCAATTCACGCTCGCCAATGCCAATGGCATGGTGGTGAAGATCATCGACTTCGGCGGCGTCATCACCGAGCTGCATGCGCCCGACCGCGAGGGCCGCTTCGCCGACGTGGTGCTCGGGTTCGACACGCTCGAACCCTACCGCGGCGACAGCCCGTATTTCGGGGCGCTGATCGGCCGCTACGGCAACCGCATCGGAAAAGGGCGCTTCACCCTCGATGGCAAGGCATTCCAGCTGCCGACGAACAACGGCAACAACCACCTGCATGGCGGGCCGGCCGGCTTCGACAAGGTCAGGTGGAACGCCGCCATCGACGGCGACAGCCTGCGCCTGAGCTACCGCAGCGTGGACGGCGAGCAGGGCTACCCGGGCAACCTGGATGCCACCGTGGTCTACACCCTGACCGACGACAACGAGCTGGTGGTGCGCTTCCATGCGGTGAGCGACCGGCCCACGCCGGTAAACCTGACCCAGCACAGCTACTTCAACCTGGCGGGCGAGGGTGATATCCTGGGCCACGAGCTGAGCATCGATGCCGACGCCTTCGTCCCGATCGACGCCGAATCGATCCCGCTCGGCGCGCTGGCGCAGGTGGCGGGCACGCCCTTCGACTTCCGCACCCCGCGTCCGATCGGCGAGCGCATCGGCCAGCCGGACAAGCAGCTGCGCCATGGCCTGGGCTACGACCATAACTTCGCGCTCAACAAGCCGAACGGCAAGACCATGACGCGCGCCGCGCGCGTGGTCGAGCCGGGCTCGGGCCGGGTGCTGGAGCTGTACACCGAGGAGCCGGGCGTGCAGTTCTACAGCGGGAACTTCCTCGACGGCACGCTCAAGGGCAAGGGCCGCAGCTATGCCCACCGCAGCGGCTTCTGCCTGGAGCCGCAGCACTTCCCGGATTCGCCGAACCAGCCGCAGTTCCCGAACACGATCCTGCGTCCGGGCGAGGTGTACCAGACCGTTTCCCGTTTCCGCTTCTCCGTGGAGAAATAACGCATGATGGAGCTGTTCCTCGACACCCGGCACGAGCTGGGCGAATGCGTGCTGTGGTGCGAACGCACCCGGCGCCTGCTGTGGACCGATATTCCGGCCTCGACCCTGTGGTCGCACTCGCCATCCACCGGCAAGACGTTCAGCTGGCAACTGCCCGAGCGCCTGTGCTCCTTCGCCCTGACCGGCAGCGACGACCGCCTGCTGCTGGGGCTGGCCTCGGGCCTGGCCTTCTTCACGTTTTCGACCGGCAAAGTGACGCGCATCTGCGACGTCGAGGCCGACATCCCCTCCACGCGCCTGAACGACGGCCGTTGCGACCGCCAGGGACGCTTCGTGTTCGGCATGTTCAACCAGGCCGAGAATCCGAAGTCCGCCATGGGCAGTTTCTACCGCCTGAACCTCGACCTGAGTCTCGAACGCCTGCCGCTCGGGCATGTCGCGATCGCGAACAGTATCTGCTTCAGTCCGGACGGGCGCAGGATGTACTTCGCCGATTCGCTGACGCGGGAGATCCGCTGTTGCGACTACAACCCGTGCAGCGGCGAGATCGGCGAAGCGCGCGTGTTCGTCGCGGCCGATGCGGCGCCGGGAGAGCCGGATGGTTCCACCATCGATGCCGACGGCTACCTGTGGACGACGCGCTGGGGAGCGGGGCAGGTGATGCGCTTCGCACCGGATGGCCGCCTGGACCGCGTGCTGGAGCTCGACGCCCCGCAGCCGAGCTGCCCGGCGTTCGGCGGGCCCGATCTGTCCACGCTCTACGTCACCAGCGCCCATCTCGGCATGACGCAGAACGACCGCGCCGCCGCGCCCCTGTCGGGCGCCGTGTTCCGCCAGGCGCTGGACGTGCGCGGCTTGCCCGAGTCCCGCTTCCTGCATCGCTGAGATACTAAAAGCGATATCGATGTTGGCTAAAAATTGATTGGAAAGTTATCTTGATGCATTTTAGTATGCCTTATCGCTGATCGGGAGACACCAGAGCGGCACACCCCGGCTCTGGCCGAAAAATAACGAGGAGGAATACTGAAATGTCCGAGACGAAGAAAAAGACCACGCTGCGCTCCGCCGCGTGGTTCGGGACCCAGGACAAGAACGGCTTCATGTACCGGAGCTGGATGAAGAACCAGGGCATTCCCGACCATGAATTCCAGGGCAAGCCGATCATCGGCATCTGCAACACCTGGTCCGAACTCACCCCCTGCAACGCCCATTTCCGCAAGCTGGCCGAACACGTCAAGCGCGGGATCCTGGAAGCCGGCGGCTTCCCGGTCGAGTTCCCCGTGTTCTCGAACGGCGAATCGAACCTGCGCCCGACCGCCATGCTGACCCGTAACCTGGCCAGCATGGACGTCGAAGAATCGATCCGCGGCAACCCGATGGACGCCGTCGTGCTGCTGGTCGGTTGCGACAAGACCACCCCGGCCCTGCTGATGGGCGCGGCCAGCGTCGACCTGCCGACCATCGTCGTCACCGGCGGCCCCATGCTCAACGGTAAGCTGAACGGCAAGGACATCGGTTCCGGCACCGCCGTCTGGCAGCTGCACGAGCAGGCCAAGGCCGGCCAGATCACGATGCACGAATTCCTGTCCGCCGAAGCCGGCCACTCGCGCTCGGCCGGCACCTGCAACACCATGGGCACCGCATCGACCATGGCCTGCATGGCCGAGGCGCTGGGCACCTCGCTGCCGCACAACGCCGCGATTCCGGCGGTGGACGCGCGCCGCTACGTGCTGGCCCACATGTCGGGCATCCGCATCGTCGAGATGGTGCACGAAGACCTGAAGCTGTCGAAGATCCTGAAGCGCGAGAACTTCGAGAACGCAATTCGTGTCAATGCTGCGATCGGCGGCTCGACCAACGCCGTGATCCACCTGAAGGCGATCGCCGGCCGCGTCGGCGTGCCGCTCGAGCTGGAAGACTGGACCAGGATCGGCAAGGGCACCCCGACCGTGGTCGACCTGCTGCCTTCGGGCCGCTACCTGATGGAAGAGTTCTACTACGCGGGCGGCCTGCCGGCCGTGATCCGCCGCCTGGGCGAGGGCGACCTGATCCCGCACAAGGACGCGCTGACCGTCAACGGCAGGAGCCTGTGGCAGAACTGCGAAGACGCGCCGATCTACAACGACGAAGTGGTGCGCAAGCTGGACAACCCGCTGATCGCCGATGGCGGCATCTGCATCCTGCGCGGCAACCTGGCCCCGCGCGGCGCCGTGCTCAAGCCGTCGGCAGCCTCGCCGCACCTGATGAAGCACCGCGGCAAGGCGGTCGTGTTCGAGGACTTCGACCACTACAAGCAGCGCATCAACGACCCGGACCTGGACGTGGACGAGAACTCGGTGCTCCTGATGAAGAACTGCGGCCCGAAGGGTTACCCGGGCATGGCCGAAGTGGGCAACATGGGCCTGCCGCCCAAGCTGCTGGCGAAAGGCGTCACCGACATGGTGCGCATCTCGGACGCCCGCATGAGCGGCACCGCCTACGGCACCGTGGTGCTGCACGTGGCGCCGGAAGCGATGGCCGGCGGCCCGCTGGGCATCGTCCAGGATGGCGACTGGATCCAGCTGGATTGCCAGGGCGGCGCCCTGAACGTCGAGCTGTCGGACGAAGAGATCCGCAAGCGCCTGGCCGACCGCGCCGAGAACAGCAAGCCGGTCCAGCACAGCGGCTACCAGCGGCTCTATCTCGACCACGTGCTGCAGGCGGACGAAGGCTGCGACTTCGACTTCCTCAAGGGCTGCCGCGGTTCCGCGGTTCCCAAGCACTCGCACTGATTCATACGTTGGAACGCGTGGACAGCTTGCTGTCCACGCGTTCAACGCACGTATCCCGACTGGACACCAACAAGGAGACCGGGCCATGCTGCTCGTACAATTTCTGACCGAATCGCAGGAGCGCCGTGTCGGCATCCTGCACGACAACATCATCCGCGTCATCAACGGCTACGCCACCACGCTGGACCTGGCGCGCGCCGCCATCGCCTGCGGCACCGGGCTGGCGCAACTGGCCGACACCTCCGCCGGCCTCGAGAGCTTCCACTACGACGACGTGGCCAGCTCCGGCCGCATCCTGCCGCCGCTCGACCATCCGGACGCGGCCCACTGCTACGTCACCGGCACCGGCCTGACCCACCTGGGCAGCGCCGACACCCGCGACGCGATGCACAAGAAGATCGGCGGCGACGTCGAGACGCTGAGCGACAGCATGAAGATGTTCCGCATGGGCGTCGAAGGCGGCAAGCCCGCATCGGGCACTCCGGGCGTGCAGCCGGAATGGTTCTACAAGGGCGACGGCTCGATCCTGCGCGCCACCGGCCAGGACCTCGACATGCCCGACTTCTCGCTCGACGGCGGCGAAGAGCCGGAGATCGCCGGCCTGTACCTGATCGGCGACGACGGCCAGCCTTACCGCCTCGGTTTCGCGATCGGCAACGAGTTCTCGGACCACGTCACCGAACGCCAGAACTACCTCTACCTGGCCCACTCGAAGCTGCGCAACTGCGGCGTCGGCCCGGCGCTGCTGGTCGGCGACCTGCCGGCCCACGTGGCGGGCACTTCGCGCATCCTTGACAAGGAAGGCAAGGTGCGCTGGGAGAAGGCCTTTGTCAGCGGCGAGCAGAACATGTCGCACACCATCGAGAACCTGGAATACCACCACTTCAAGTACGGCCTGTTCAACCGTCCGGGCGACGTGCACATCCACTTCTTCGGCACCGCCACCCTGAGCTTCGCCGACAGCGTGCGGGTCGAGGCGGGCGAGAGCTTCGAAGTCGAGTCGCCGGCCTTCGGCCCGGCCCTGCGCAACCGCCTGGCGGTCCATGCCACCGAATTTGCGAAAGTGAAGACCTTATGAGCATCACCGGCGAAGCCATCATCGGCGGCGTCCAGGAACGCGGCGCCGCGGGTTCCTTCAAGGCCTGGGATCCGACCCGGCGCGAATACCTGGAACCAAGCTTCCACATGGTGACCCCGGACCAGATCGACCGCGCCTGCCGCCTGGCGGGCGAGGCCTTCGATACCTTCCGCGCCACCACCGACGCGCAGCGCGCAACATTCCTCGACACCGTGGCCGAGCAGATCCTGGCCATCGGCGACGAACTGATCGAACGCGCGATGGCGGAAACCGGCCTGCCGCGCGTGCGCCTGGAGGGCGAACGCATGCGCACCGTGAACCAGCTGCGCATGTTCGGCGAACTGCTGCGCGAAGGTTCCTGGGCCGATGCCCGCCTCGACAGCCCGCTGCCGGAACGCAGCCCGCCGCGCCCGGACCTGCGCATGCGCCTGCTCGGCGTCGGCCCGGTCGCCGTGTTCGCGGCCAGTAACTTCCCGCTCGCGTTCTCGGTCGCCGGCGGCGATACCGCCTCGGCCTTCGCGGCCGGCTGCCCGGTGGTGCTGAAGGCCCACTCGGCGCATCCGGGCACCTCGGAGCTGGTGGCGCGCGCCGTCGCCAAAGCCGTGCAGCTGTGCGAACTGCCGGCCGGCGTGTTCGCGCTGCTGACCGGCACCGGCAACGGCATCGGCCAGGCCCTGGTCGGCCATCCGGCGATCCAGGCGGTCGGCTTCACCGGCTCGCGTTCGGGCGGCACCGCCCTGATGGCGGTCGCCGCGGTGCGCAAGCAGCCGATCCCGGTGTATGCCGAGATGAGCAGCATTAACCCGGTGTTCGTGATGCCGGGCGCGCTGCAGAATCGCGCCGAGGAAATCGGCAAGGGCTTCGCCGTCTCGCTGACCATGGGCGTCGGCCAGTTCTGCACCAACCCCGGCCTCGTGCTGGCGGTGGAAGGCCCGGGCCTGGACGCGTTCTGCAAGGCCGCGACCGCCGCGCTGGCGGCCACCAGCGCCGCCGTCATGCTGAACCAGAACATCGCCGACAGCTACCGCCGCGGCGTGGATGCGCTGGCGAGGAACGAGGCCCTGAGCACCCTGGCCCGCCTCGAGCATGAGGAAGGCAAGGGCGCCGCCGCCTTCTTCCGCACCAGCGCGGAAGCCTTCCTGGTGCGCCATGAGCTGCACGAGGAAGTGTTCGGCCCGGCCTCGGTGCTGGTGGTCTGCAAGGACGTGGCCCAGCTGGGCGAGGTGGCGGAAGTGCTGGAAGGCCAGCTGACCGCGACCCTGCAGATCGATCCGGCCGACGTCGACGCCGCCAAGGCACTGCTGCCAGTCCTGGAGCGCAAGGTCGGCCGCATCCTGGCGAACGGGTTCCCGACCGGCGTCGAGGTCTCGACCGCGATGGTGCACGGCGGTCCGTTCCCGTCGACGGCCGATGGCCGCAGCACATCGGTCGGTACCGGTGCGATCAGCCGCTTCCTGCGTCCGGTCTGCTACCAGAACCTGCCGGCCGAGCTGCTGCCGGAATCCCTGCGCGACGGCAACCCGCTCGGCATCTGGCGCCGCCGCGACGGCGCGTTGACCAAAGCGTAAAAATCAACGCACAATAAGAACAGACGGAGACAGTATGAAACAGTTGGCGACATATCCCAGCCTGCAGGGTAAGCGGGTATTCGTGACCGGCGGCGGCAGCGGCATCGGCGAAGCGATCGTGCAGGCGTTCGTGGAGCAGGGCGCCGTGGTGGCCTTCGTGGACATCGCGAAACAGGCGAGCGAGGAACTGTGCGCACGGTTGGGCGCGGCAGGCCATCGGGCGCCGGTGTTCCGTTATTGCGACATCACCGACATTCCGGCGCTGCAGCGCACGATGGCCGAGCTGGCGGAACAGCTGGGCGACTTCGACGTGCTGGTCAACAACGCGGCGAACGACCAGCGCCACGACATCGAGAACGTCTCGCTCGACTACTGGAACGAGCGCATCGCGATCAACCAGCGTCCGATGTTCTTCACCTGCCAGGCGGTCCTGCCGGGCATGAAGAAAAAGGGCGGCGGCTCGATCATCAACTTCAGCTCCATGTCCTGGCACGCCAAGGGCGCGGGCTACCCGGTCTACGCCACCACCAAGGCGGCCGTGATCGGCCTGACCCGCAGCCTGGCGCGCGACCTCGGCCCGTTCAACGTGCGCGTGAATACCGTGACGCCGGGCTGGGTCATGACCCAGCGCCAGATCGACCTGTGGGTGAACGAGGAAGCCGAAGCCGAGATCAAGAAGGCGCAGTGCCTGCCGGGCAAGCTGATGCCGGAAGATATCGCGCAGATGGTGCTGTTCCTCGGTGCCGACGACAGCAGGATGTGCACGGCCCAGGATTTCGTGGTGGACGCGGGCTGGACCTGACGAGGTGGAACGCTGCCGCCTGGCAGCCTTCCCTGTTCGTCACGCCCGTTCGCACACCACCGTCATTTCCGCCAATGGCGGGGAGTCATTCCCGCCACTGGCGGACATGACGGCCAACCGGAATCCGCCATGACCGCATACCGCAGCACCGCACTGCTCGTCGTTGGAATGGCCTGCGCCCACGCGCATGCAGCCCCGCTGACCAGCCCCGACCGCCACATCAGCGTCGCCGTCGCCGTCTCCCCCTCCGGCACGCTGACCTATTCCGTCTCCCGCGACGGCAAACCCGTCCTCCTGCCGTCCGAACTCGGCCTGCAACTGCAGGGGGCCGACCTGTCCGGCAAACTGAGGCTGTCGTCCAGCTCCCCGGTCAAGCCGGTGCGCGACGCCTACGAGCTGGCCACCGCCAAGAAGCGCCGGATCGCCTACCGCGCCAATGAACAGACCTACACCGTGCGCAACGCGCAGGGCCAGGCGATGGACGTGGTGTTCCGCGCATCGAACGACGGCGTCGCCTTCCGCTACCTCGTGCGCGATCCGAAGCTGCCGCACAAGCAGTTCGTCGCCGAGTCGACCAGCTTCGCCTTCGACAAGTCGGCCAAGGCCTGGCTGCAGCCGATGTCGGTCGCCCAGACCGGCTGGATGAACACCAATCCCTCCTACGAGGAGCACTACCGGCGCGAGATCGCGGTCGGCACGCCCTCGCCGATGGCTTCCGGCTGGGTGTTCCCGGCCCTGTTCCGCAGCGGCGACACCTGGGTGGCGCTGACCGAGGCCGGCATGGACGGCAGCTTCCACGCCTCGCGCCTGCAGGCCGAGTCGCCGGGCGGCGTCTACCGCATCGGCGCCCCGGCGGCGCCCGAGGTGTACACCGATGGCGCACTGCTGGCCGAAGCGCAGGGCACCCTGGCCACGCCATGGCGCGTGATTGCACTGGGTTCGCTGCGCACCCTGGTCGAGTCGACCCTGGGCACCGACCTTGCCGCCCCCGCGATCGCCTTCGACAAGGCGCAGGTCAAGCCGGGCCACGCCTCGTGGAGCTGGGCGCTGCTGAAGGACGACGCCACCGTGATGGACGTGCAGAAGCAGTTCGTCGACTACGCCGCCGACATGCGCTGGGACTACACCCTGGTCGATGCCGACTGGGACCGCAAGATCGGCTACGAGAAGATGAGCGAGCTGGTGCGGTACGCGGCGAAGAAGGACATCGGCATCCTGGTCTGGTACAACTCGTCGGGCGCCTGGAACAAGACCGAGTACAGTCCCAAGGGCGCCATCCTGAGCCGCGAACAGCGCCGGCGCGAATTCGCCCGCCTGCGCGGGATGGGCGTGAAAGGCGTGAAGATCGACTTCTTCGCCGGCGACGGCAAGTCGATGATCGCCTACTACGTCGACATCCTGGAAGACGCGGCCAGGGCCGGCCTGCTGGTGAACTTCCACGGCGCGACCCTGCCGCGCGGCTGGTCGCGCACCTACCCGAACCTGATGACGGCGGAAGCGATCCGCGGACTCGAATTCACCACCTTCGAGCAGGTCGACCAGGACGCGGTCGTCCGGCATGCGGCCATGCTGCCCTTCGCCCGCAACCTGTTCGACCCGATGGACTTCACGCCGATGGTGTTCGGCGACATCCCGAACATCAAGCGCGCCACCCGCAACGGCTTCGAGCTGGCCGAGTCGGTGCTGTTCCTGTCCGGTATCCAGCACTTCGCCGAACGGCCGGAAGGCATGGCCACCGTGCCGGCCTATGTGAAGCGTTTCCTGCAGGAGCTGCCGCGCAGCTGGGACGACGTGCGCTTCATCGACGGCTATCCCGGCAGCCACGCCATCGTCGCGCGCAGGGCGGGGCAGGCATGGTATGTCGCCGGCATCAACGCCGACGGCGCCGAGCGGACGGTCGAACTCGACCTTTCCTTCGCCGGCAGCCGCGCCGGCACCCTGATCGCCGATGGCGATGGCGAACGCGCATTCACCCAGGCCCCGATCCGGGCCGGAAAAACAACAATCAGCATCAAACCGCACGGCGGCTTCGTGGCCGTATTCAAGTAAAACAGGAGACAAGCAATGAACTTACTCAAGCCAACCATCCTTGCACTCGGCATCGCCGCCTTGCCGGCCTTCGCCCAGGTGAGCGTCACCATCGACGCCTCGAAGCCGGGCGCCGTCATCAACAAGAACGTGTACGGCCAGTTCGCCGAACACCTCGGCACCGGTATCTATGAAGGTATCTGGGTTGGCCCGCAGTCGAAGATCCCGAACACCAAGGGCTGGCGCAACGACGTGGTCGGCGCCCTGAAGGAGCTGAAGGTGCCGCTGGTGCGCTGGCCGGGCGGCTGCTTCGCCGACGAATACCACTGGCGCGACGGCATCGGCGCGCGCAACAAGCGTCCGGTGAAGGTCAACACCCACTGGGGCGGCGTGGCCGAGGACAATGCGGTCGGCACCCACGAATTCTTCGACCTGGCCGAGATGCTGGGCGCGGAAACCTACGTCAACGGCAACCTCGGCACCGGCACCCCGCAGGAGATGGCCGAGTGGCTCGAGTACATGACCTCCGACACCAAGTCGACCCTGGCCGAGCAGCGCCGCAAGAACGGCCGCGCCAAGCCGTTCAAGGTGGACTACTTCGCCGTCGGTAACGAAGCCTGGGGCTGCGGCGGCAACATGAAGCCGGAATACTATGCAGGCCTGTACAACCACTACGCGACCTTCCTGAAGACGCCGCCGAGCGCGCGTCCGAAGATGATCGCCAGCGGCGGCAACGACAACGACACCAAGTGGACCGAAGTGCTGAGCAAGGACGCCGCGCGCGGCACCGACGGCATCAGCTTCCACTACTACACGCTGCCGACCGGCGTCTGGGAGAAGAAGGGCGCCGCGACCGCCTTCCCGGAATCCGAGTGGATGTCCACGATGGCCAACACCCTGCGCATGGAAGACCACATCCGCAACAACGTCGCCATCCTCGACAAGAACGATCCGCAGAAGAAGCTCGGTTTCTACGTCGACGAATGGGGCACCTGGTACGACGTGGAAGAGGGCACCAATCCGGGCTTCCTGTTCCAGCGTAACACCCTGCGCGACGCGGTCGTGGCGGCGCTGAACTTCAACATCTTCCATGCCTACGCCGAACGCGTGCGCATGACGAACATCGCGCAGATGGTCAACGTGCTGCAGGCGATGATCATCACCGACAAGGACAAGATGCTGCTGACGCCGACCTACCACGCGTACAAGATGTACATCCCGTTCCAGGACGCGACCTCGCTGCCGTCCACCGTCAGCAACGACAAGCTGTACACGGCGAACGGCAAGAGCGTGCCTGGCATCAGCGCCTCGGCGGCGCGCGGCAAGGACGGCAAGGTCTATGTCGCCCTGGTGAACACCAATCCGCGCGAGACCAGCGACGTGGTGCTGAACCTGGCGGGCCAGAACGTCTCCGGCGTCAACGGCCAGGTGCTGACCTCCGAGGCGATGGATGCGCACAACACCTTCGACAAGCCGCAGGCCATCAAGCCGGTGCCGTACAGCGCCAAGGCGGACAACGGCAAGCTGCTGCTGAAAGTGCCGGCCAAGGCCGTGATGGTCGTCGCCGTGGAAGCGTAAGATGAAGTTCGCACACGCATGCCTACGTGCCGTGTGCGTTGCTGCGCTGCTGGGCGGTTCCGCCCATGCGGCGCAGGTCAGCGTCCACGATCCGGTGATGGCCAGGGAAGGCAGCAGGTACTACCTGTTCAGCACCGGTCCCGGCATCACCTTCTACAGTTCGAGCGACATGAAGACCTGGAAGCCGGAAGGCCGGGTCTTCCAGGGCGAACCGGCATGGGCGAAGAAGGCGGCGCCGACCTTCAACGACCATATCTGGGCGCCGGACATCTACCACCACAACGGCAAGTACTACCTGTACTACTCGGTGTCGGGCTTCGGCAAGAACACCTCGGGCATCGGCGTGACGACCAACGTCACGCTCGACCCGCGTTCGCCGAACTACCGCTGGGAAGACCAGGGCATGGTGCTGCAGTCGGTGCCGGGCCGCGACCTGTGGAACGCCATCGATTCGCACGTGATCGACGACGAGGGCGGAACGCCCTGGATGTCCTTCGGTTCGTTCTGGAGCGGCCTGAAGCTGGTGAAGCTGGACGCCAGCCGCACCAGGCTGGCCGAACCGCAGGAATGGCACACCATCGCGCGCCGCGAACGTCCGGCCTACGCGCCGGACGAGGAGGCCGGCCCGGCCCAGATCGAGGCGCCGTTCATCTTCCGCAAGAACGGCTGGTACTACCTGTTCGCGTCCTGGGACCTGTGCTGCAAGGCCAAGGACAGCACCTACAAGGTGGTGGTCGGGCGTTCGCAGAAGGTCACCGGTCCTTACCTGGACCGGAATGGCGTCGACATGGCGAAGGGCGGCGGTTCGCTCGTGATCCAGGGCGACGGCGACTGGAAGGCCCTGGGGCACAACAGCGCCTATGCCTTCGACGGCAAGGATGTCATGGTGCTGCACGCCTACGAGACCGCCGACAAGTACCAGCAGAAGCTGAAAGTCCTGGAAATGAAGTGGGACAAGGATGGCTGGCCGCTGGTCGACCAGAAGGACCTGAACCGCTACACGAGCGTCGAAAAGAAATGAAGATCCGGATCGCGGCCTTGAGCCTGATGGTCGCCAGCGCCTGGGCGCAAGCGGCCGCTTTGTTCCCCCTGGCGGACGTGCGGCTCAAGCCCGGTCCCTTCCTCGACGCCCAGGCCACGGACCTGAACTACCTGATGGCGATGGAGCCGGACCGGCTGCTGGCCCCTTTCCTGCGCGAGGCGGGACTGGAGCCGCGCAAGCCCACCTACGGCAACTGGGAATCGACAGGGCTGGACGGGCACATGGGAGGGCACTACCTGTCGGCGCTGGCCTTGATGCATGCGTCGACCGGCGACGCCGAACTGCTGCGCCGGCTGAACTACTTCGTCGCCGAACTGAAACGCGCGCAGCAGGCCAACGGCGACGGCTATGTCGGCGGCATCCCCGGCGGACGGCAGGCCTGGCGCGACATCGCGGCGGGCAAGCTGGAAGCCGACAACTTCTCGGTCAACGGCAAGTGGGTGCCCTGGTACAACCTGCACAAGGTCTATGCCGGGCTGCGCGACGCCTACATCTACGCCGGCAACGAGGATGCGCGCGCGATGCTGATCGCCTTGTGCGACTGGGCGCTGGCCCTGACTTCGCGCCTGAGTCCGGAGCAGATGCAGACCATGCTGCGCAGCGAGCATGGCGGCATGAACGAGGTGTTCGCCGACGTGGCCCAGATGACCGGGGACCGCAAGTACCTCGACCTGGCGCTGCGCTTCTCGCACCAGGCGATCCTGGAACCGCTGGCGCGCGGACAGGACAAGCTGAGCGGCCTGCACGCCAATACCCAGATCCCGAAGGTGATCGGCTTCAAGCGCATCGCCGACCTGACCGGGCGCGACGACCTGGGCGACGCCGCGAAATTCTTCTGGCAGACGGTACACGACCGCCGTTCGGTGGCGATCGGCGGCAACAGCGTCAAGGAGCACTTCCACGACGAGAAGGACTTCGGCCCGATGATCAACGAGGTCGAGGGCCCGGAGACCTGCAATACCTACAACATGCTGAAGCTGACCCAGATGCTGTTCCAGTCGGAGCAGAAGGGCAGCTATGGCGACTACTACGAACGCGCGCTGTACAACCACATCCTGTCCTCGCAGCGTCCCGGCGGCGGCTTCGTCTACTTCACGCCGATGCGGCCGAACCACTACCGCGTGTATTCGCAGGTGGACCAGGGCATGTGGTGCTGCGTCGGCTCGGGCATCGAGAGCCACGCGAAGTACGGTGAGTTCATCTACGCGCACGAAGGCGACACGCTGTTCGTCAACCTGTTCATTCCCTCGACCCTGAACTGGCGCGAGCGCGGCGTGAAGATCACGCAGGCGACCAGCTTCCCGGATGCGGACACGACGCGCCTGACGGTCGACGAGCCGGGCAAATTCACGATGAAGATCCGCTATCCGGCCTGGGTGGCGGCCGGGCGCATGCAGGTCAGGATCAACGGCAAGGCGGTGAAGGTGGATGCCCGGCCGGGCGGCTACCTCAGCCTGGCGCGCGACTGGCGCAAGGGCGACCGGGTGGACCTGCGGCTGCCGATGACGACCCGGCTGGAGCAGATGCCGGACAAGTCGAACTACTACGCCGTGCTGCACGGCCCGGTGGTGCTGGCGGCGAAGACCAGCCTGTTCGGCGACGACAAGCTGGATTTCCTGGCCGACGAGTCGCGCATGGGACATATCGCGCAGGGACCGGTCTGCCCGCTGGAGTCGGCGCCGATGCTGGTGAGCGATTCGAAGGACTTCGTGCGGCGCTTCAAGCCGGTCAAGGGCAAGCCGCTGACCTTCACGGCGCCGGGACTGGTGCATGGCGCGGCCGGGGCGAAGACCGAATTCATCCCGTTCTTCCGCCTGCACGAGTCGCGCTACACGATGTACTGGCAGCATTCGACGCCCGCGGGACTGCAGCAGCTGCAGGCCGCCAACGCGGCGCGCGAAGCCGACCGGCTGGCGCTCGACGCTGCTACCATCGACCAGGTGGCGCCGGGCGAGCAGCAGCCGGAGTCGGATCACTTCTTCAAGGGGGAGGGGAGCGAGGCCGGCATCAACAACGGGCGGCACTGGCGGCATGCGAGCAAGTGGTTCAGCTATGAGCTGAACGATCCGAAGCAGGAAGCGAAGCTGCTGCGCCTGAGCTTTGCCAGGGCGGACGCGGGGCGGCAGTTCGATATCCTGCTCAACGGCCAGCCGCTGGCCAGCGTGACCCTCGCAGGCGATGCGCAGGACGAGATCTACACGGTGGATTATCCGATTCCGGAAGCGTTGCGGACGGCCGCGCAGGGCAAGTTGAGCGTACGCTTCGTGGCCCGTCCCGGATCGGTCGCCGGTGGCCTCTACGGACTGCGCTTGCTGCGATAAGGCGGGCAGGATGCCACGCCGGCCTGGCGAGGGCATCCCCAAAGGCAGGTGCCTGTGAGATGATGGTGTTGCGTGCGCCAGAACCCATCAGGCCCAGAGGATGGTTACCAGCAACGATCACCTGACATCCACGGTGGAGCGGGAGTATCTCTTCGATCCTTTCCGCTTCCTTCCCGGCCAGCAGCTCTTGCTGCATGGGGAAGCGCCCGTACGCCTGGGCAGCCGGGCGCTCGATATTCTTGCCGAGCTGGTCGAACGCCCCGGTGAGCTGGTCAGCAAGCGGGAGCTGATCGCGCGCGCCTGGCCCAGCACCGTGGTCGAGGAAGGCAATCTCAAGGTCCACGTGGCGGCCTTGCGCCGGGCCCTGTGCGAAGGCGGAAAGGAGAACCGCTACATCGCGACCGTGACCGGCCGTGGCTACCGCTTCGTGGCCCCCGTCACCTGCAAGACCGCACAGATGGCGGCGGCGCCCGTTTCCGCCGCCTGGGAGCAGATGAACAGGCTGCCGGCGCCGCTGACGCGCATGACCGGGCGCGCCGAGACGGTCGCGGCGCTGCTGGGCAGCATGGAGCAGCGCCGCCTGGTCAGCATCGTCGGGCCGGGCGGCATCGGCAAATCCACCGTGGCCCTGGCGCTGGCCGAGGCCTTCATCGCCACAACCGGCATGGAGATTTGCTTCGTGGACCTGGGCCCGCTGGCCGATGCGCAGTTCGTGGCGGGCAGCGTGGCCTCGGCCCTCGGCCTGAGCATCCATTCCGGCGATGCCGTGCCCTCCCTGGTCGCCAGCCTGCAGGAGCGGCGGCTGCTGCTGGTGCTCGACAGCTGCGACCATGTGATCGACACGGTGGCGCTGCTCGCGGGCCGCATCCTCGGCGGCGCGCCTGGCGTGCAGGTGCTGGCCACCAGCCGCGAGCCGCTGCGGGCGGCGGGCGAACATGTGTATCGCCTCGGGCCCCTGGCGTATCCGCCCGCGGATGCTGCGCTGACGGCGCTCCAGGCGCTGGAATTCCCGGCCGTCCACCTGTTCGTGCTGCGCGCATCGGAGTGCCTGGACGGCTATCGGCTGTCCGACGCCGACGCGCCGGCCGTGGCGGAGATCTGCCGCCGGCTGGAAGGCATGCCGCTCGCGATCGAACTGGCGGCCATGCGCATGGATGCCCTGGGCGCACACGCGCTGGCGGCGCGCCTGGACGACCGCTTCCAGCTGCTCAAGCGCGGCAGCCGCCGCTCCGTGGCGCGTCACCGCACGCTGGAGGCGGCGCTCGACTGGAGCTATGAGGTCTTGCCGGAGAGCGAACGTGCGCTGCTGCGCGGCCTGTCGGTGTTCGCCGGCGCCTTCACGCTCGATGCCGCCACCGGCCTTTGGACGGACGCGGCGGCCGATGCGTCCACGGTCGTGGATGGCGTGGCGAACCTGGTGGACAAGTCCCTGCTGCTGGCGGATGTCAGCCGCCCCTGCGTCCATTACCGCCTGCTCGATACGACCAGGGCCTATGCACGGGAAAAACTCGACCGCTGCGGCGAGACCGAGGCCATGCGGCGGCGCCACGCCGCATTTCATCGCGACCTGCTGGAGCGCGCGTCCGGAGAATGGGGCCGGACTCCGCCGATGGACTGGCTGGCCGGCCATGGCCGCTGCCTGTACGACGTGCGCAGCGCGCTGGCGTGGGCGTTTTCGCCGCGCGGCGACCCCGCCCTGGGCATCTCGCTGAGCGTTGCGGCGATACCGCTGTGGATGGAGCTGCTGCTGCTCGACGAATGCCGCCAGTGCGTCGAGCGCGCGCTGTCCGTCCCGCATCCCTCTGCCGGCGACGAGATGCGGCTGCGCGCCGCCCTGGGAGCGGCGACGCTCTACGCCAGCGGTCCCGTACCCGCGGCGGATGCGGCATGGACGCGCGCCCTGGAACTGGCTGACGAACAGGGAAACGACGAATACCGGCGGATGGCGTTGTGGGGAATGGCTGTCTGCCGCAGCTATGCGGGCGAGTTCCAGGCCGTGCTCGCGCTGGCCGGACGCTTTCGCGCGCTGGCCGGGGACGAGGGGGACCGCAGCGCGGCGGCCGTCATGGACCGGCTGGCCGGCAGCGCCCTGCATCACGCGGGGGAGCAGGCGGCGGCACGGCGTTATCTGGAACGGATGCTGGACCAGTATGTGGCGCCGGTGCGCGGTTCGCGCCTGCTCCGTGTCCAGCCCGACCAGCGTTCGGCGGCGCTCGGCACGCTGGCCAATGTGTTGTGGCTGCAGGGCTATCCGGACCAGGCCGTGCAGACCGCGCGCGCCGCGCTGGAGGAGGCGCGCCGTTCCGGGCATGCGCCCTCGCTGATGAATGCCATCACCCATGCCGCGTTTCCCGTCATGGTGCAGGTCGGCGACTATCCGGCCGCGGAAGGCTTGCTGGCCGAGCTGTCCGCTTGTCTGGCGAGCCATGCGCTGGCCTTGTGGGAATACCTGCGGGATTGCCTGGATGCGAGCCTGCAGGCGCTGCGCGGCGATGCGTCAGGCCTGCCGCGGCTGCATCGCGCCGTCGACCGGCTGCAGGAGGCGGGATACCGCCTGCACCTGGGCAGCCACCTGGGGACGCTGGCTGCCGCCTTCGGTGCCGAGGGCCGGCGCGATGCCGGCCTGGCGCTCGTCAGGCAGGCGCTGTCCTTGTGCGAGGCCGGCGAGGAGCGCTGGTGCCATGCCGAACTGCTGCGCATCGAGGGCGAGCTGCTGGAGCCGGGCGATGGCGCCGCGGCCGAACAGCTGTACCGGCAGGCGCTGGCGGTCGCCAGGCAGCAGGGCGCGCTGTCCTGGGAGCTGCGCGCGGCGACCAGCCTGGCGCAGCTGAAGATGCGCCAGGGCGCCGCCGGCGAGGGACGGCGGCTGCTGGCGGACGTCTATGCCAGCTTCACCGAAGGTTTCGCCAGCGCCGACCTGCGCAAGGCCAGGCGCCTGCTGGACCAGGCGTTTTAGCCGGGCAGCACCGGGTAGTCGGTATAGCCTGCGGCGCCGCCGCCATAGAAGGTGTTGCGGTCGGCTTCCGCCAGCGGCGCGTTACGGCGCAGGCGATCGACCAGGTCCGGATTGGAAATGAATGGCCGGCCGAAGGCGACCATGTCGGCATGTCCCGATTCCAGCGCGGCGATCGCCATCTCGCGGTCGTAGCTGTTGTTGGCGATGTACATGCCGCCGAAGGAGGCATGCAGGCGCTTGAAGTCGAAGCCGGCGGCGGCATTGTCGCCCTGGGTCTGGCCTTCGACGCAGTGCAGGTAGGCCAGGCCGAGCTGTCCGAGTTGTTCGGCGAGGTAGAAGTAGGTGCCTTCCGGATCGCTGTCCAGCGGCGTGTCGCCGACGGCGCGCGTGATCGGCGACAGGCGCACGCCGACACGGTCGGCGCCCCAGACCCCGGCCACGGCCTTGACCACCTCGATCGGGAAGCGGGTGCGGTTCTCGACCGAACCGCCGTACTGGTCGGTGCGCTGGTTGGTGCTGTCGCGGATGAACTGTTCCAGCAGGTAGCAGTTGGCCGCGTGGATCTCGACGCCGTCGAAGCCGGCATCCAGCGCGCAGCGCGCGGCATGGCGGTAGTCCTCGACGATACGGGCGATCTCCGCCGTTTCCAGGGCGCGCGGCATCGAGGGGCGCTCCAGGGTCTGGCTTTCCAGGAACACCACTTCGCCGGCCTGGATGGCGGACGGGGCGACAGGGGCCGCGCCATCGGCTTGCAGGCTGGAATGCGACATGCGGCCTACGTGCCAGAGCTGGCAGACGATCCTGCCGCCGGCCGCATGCACCGCCGCGGTGACGCGGCGCCAGGAGGCGACTTGCGCATCGGTATGGATGCCGGGAGTGAAGGCATAGCCGCGTCCTTCGCGCGAGATATTGGTCGCCTCGCTGATGATCAGCCCCGCCGTGGCGCGCTGGCGGTAGTACTCGACCGCGAGTTCCGAGTGCACGCCTTCCATGTCGGCGCGTGAACGGGTCAGTGGCGCCATGGCCACGCGGTTGGCGACGTCGATCGCGCCGATCTTCAGTGGAGCGAACAGTTTGGATTCGGTGTTGTGTGACATGTTTTCAGTTCCTTTGAATGAGCTCGTCCGGATGCCGGATGTGGGGATCCACTGAAATCAGCTTAGCAGCCGGCGATCGGGGAAGGGAGTTAAGTCTGGTAAATCGAGGTAGTGCCTCCTGTCCTCGAGATTGACCAAAGCTCGCGTGGCCGAGCAAGCTGGACGGTCAAAACAGGACGATCGATACTAAATTTGACATCGGAGTTCTGTAAAATATTATTGGATTCGTATCTCACCTTGTCTTAGGATTGCGAGACAACAATTCCGGAGACAAGTGATGAGACTCACCCGCAGGAACCTCCTGGGCGCGGCCATGGCCGCAACGCTGGTCGCCGCCAGCCCGGCCTTCGCCGCCAAGCCGCTGACGATCGGCTTCTCGCAGGTCGGCGCCGAAAGCGAATGGCGCACCGCGAATACCGCCTCCATCAAGGACGCCGCCAGGAAGGCCGGCGTCAACCTCAAGTTCGCTGACGCCCAGCAGCGCCAGGAAAACCAGGTCAAGGCGATCCGCTCCTTCATCGCCCAGCGCGTCGACGTGATCGCTTTCTCTCCGGTCGTGGAAAGCGGCTGGGACACCGTGCTGCGCGAAGCGAAGGCCGCGAAGATCCCCGTGATCCTGACCGACCGCGCCGTCAAGGTCAGCGATCCTTCGCTGTTCGTCAGCTTCATCGGCTCCGACTTCGTGGAAGAGGGCCGCCGCGCCGGGCGCTGGCTGGCCGAGCACCAGAAGAAGAACCCGAACCGCGGCTACAACATCGTCGAGCTGCAGGGCACCGTCGGATCGGCGCCGGCGCTGGACCGCAAGGCCGGCTTCCTGGAAGCCATCGCCGCCAATCCGAAGCTGAAGATCATCCGCTCCCAGACCGGCGACTTCACCCGCGCCAAGGGCAAGGAAGTCATGGAAGCCTTCCTGAAATCGGAGGGCAAAAACATCAACGTGCTGTACGCGCACAACGACGACATGGCGATCGGCGCCATCCAGGCGATCGAGGAAGCCGGCCTGAAGCCGGGCAAGGACATCCTGGTCGTGTCGATCGACGGCGTGAAGGGCGCGTTCGAGGCCATGATGATGGGTAAGCTGAACGTCACGGTGGAGTGCAATCCGCTGCTCGGACCCCAGCTGATCCAGACCGCGCAGGCGGTGAAGGCCGGCCAGGCCGTCCCGAAGCGCATTACCGTGAACGAAGGGGTATTCCCAGCTGAAGTCGCGGCCAAGGAATTCCCGAACCGTCAATACTGAGGCGCCCATGCTCGCCCCGACCAAAGCGGCGCCGGTGCTCGAAGTCACCGGCATCCACAAGCAGTTCCCGGGCGTGAAGGCGCTCTCGGATGCGGGCCTGCGCCTGTATCCGGGAGAAGTGCACACGCTGATGGGCCAGAACGGCGCCGGCAAGTCCACCCTGATCAAGGTGCTGACCGGCGTCTACCAGCCCGAGCACGGCAGCATCGTGCTCGACGGCGAGGCGATCGCGCCATGCTCCACGCAGCATGCGCAGGAGCTGGGCATCAGCACGGTGTACCAGGAAGTGAACCTGTGCCCGAACCTGTCGGTCGCCGAAAACATCTTCATCGGCCGCTATCCGCGCCGCTACGGCATGATCGATTGGCGTGGCATGCGCAAACAGGCGGCCGAGCTGCTGGCGCGCCTGCAGATCGACATCGACGTCGGCAAGCCATTGTCTTCCTATCCGCTCGCGATCCAGCAGATGGTGGCGATCGCGCGCGCCCTGAACATCTCGGCGCGCGTGCTGATCCTCGACGAACCGACCTCCAGCCTCGACGAAGCCGAAGTGCAGCTGCTGTTCTCGGTGCTGCGCTCGCTGCGCGAGCAGGGCATGGCGATCCTGTTCGTCACCCACTTCCTCGACCAGACCTACGCGATCTCGGACCGCATCACGGTGATGCGCAACGGCGAGCGCGAAGGCGAGTACGCGTGCAGCGAGCTGTCGCGCCTGGCCCTGGTCAACAAGATGATCGGCGCTTCCAGCGAGGCGCCGGAGCAGGCCGCCGCCTGTGCGGCCCTTGACGCCACCGTGGGCGAGGTCTTCCTGCGCACGAAGCAGATGGCGCGGCGCGGCGTGCTCGCTCCCATCGACCTTGAAGTGCGCAAGGGCGAGCTGCTCGGACTGGCCGGGCTGCTCGGCTCCGGGCGGACCGAAACCGCGCGCCTGCTGTTCGGCGCCGACAAGGCCGACAGCGGCGCGATCGAGATCAAGGGCCGCGCGCTGAACTTCTCGACCCCGCGTGACGCGATTGCCGAGGGCATCGGCTTCTGCTCGGAAGACCGCAAGCACGAGGGCGCGATCCTGTCGCTGTCGGTGCGCGAGAACCTGATCCTGGCGCTGCAGGCGCGCCAGGGCCTGATGCGGGCGATCCCGCTGCGCCGCCAGCAGGAGCTGGCCAACTATTATGTGAAACAGCTGGGGATCAAGACGGCCAGCATCGACACGCCGATCGGCACGCTCTCGGGCGGCAACCAGCAGAAGGTGCTGCTGGCGCGCTGGCTGGCGACCGAGCCGAAGCTGATGATCCTCGACGAACCGACGCGCGGCATCGATGTGCGCGCCAAACAGGAAATCATGGATTACGTCACTCGCCTGTGCCGCAAGGGCATGTCCATCCTCTTCATCTCGTCCGAACTGCCCGAAGTCCTGCGCGTCAGCGACCGCATCGTGGTCATGCGCGACCGCAAGGCCTGCGGCGAATACCGGCGCGGGGAACTGGACGACAGCTCGGTGCTCCATGTGATCGCAGGGGAGGGCGCGCAATGATCGTCAAGGAACACACCCCCATCGCGCCGGCCGAGGCGCCGGCCGCGCCGGCGGCCCCGGCGCCAGGCCGGCCGCTGTTCGCAGCCGCGCTGGCGCACCCGCTGTTCCGGCCGCTGGCCGCGCTGGCGCTGCTGCTGCTGGTCGACTTCCTGCTGATCCCGGGCTTCTTCCAGCTCGAGATCAAGGATGGCCACCTGTACGGCAGCCTGGTCGACATCGTCAACCGCGCCGCTCCCTTGATGCTGGCGGCGATCGGCATGACCCTGGTGATCGCCACGCGCGGCATCGACATCTCGGTGGGCGCGGTCGTGGCCCTGTCCGGCACGGTCGCTTCCATGCTGGTGGGCGGCACGATGGTGATCCAGGACGGCGTGCCGCAATACGTGGCGCAGACCCCGATGGCGCTGGCGATGGGAGCCGCCATCGGCGCCGCGCTGCTGTGCGGCCTGTGGAACGGCGCCCTGGTCGCGGGCCTCGGCCTGCAGCCGATCGTGGCCACCCTGATCCTGATGGTGGCGGGGCGCGGCCTGGCCCAGCTGCTGACCGATGGCCAGATCGTCACGGTCTACTACCAGCCTTTCTTCTTCCTCGGCAGCGGCTACCTGTTCGGGTTGCCGTTCGCGCTGTTCGTGGTGGCGGCGGTGTTCGGCGTGACGGCCTTCCTGCTGCGCCACACGGCCCTCGGCCTGTTCATCCAGGCGGTCGGCATCAACCCGGTCGCGGCGCGGCTGGCCGGCATCCGCACGGCGGCGCTGATCGTGTTCGTCTACGTGTTCTCCGCCGCCTGCGCCGGCATGGCCGGACTGATGATCAGCTCGAACGTGAAGAGCGCCGACGCCAACAACGCCGGCCTGCTGCTGGAACTCGATGCGATCCTGGCCGTCACCCTGGGCGGCACCTCGCTCCTGGGGGGCAAGTTCAGCCTGGTCGGCAGCATCATCGGAGCGCTGATCATCCAGACGCTCACCTACACCATCTATTCGCTGGGCGTGCCGCCCGAGGTCAACATGGTCGTCAAGTCGGTTGTGGTCTTCCTGGTCTGCGTGTCGCAGTCGGACCAATTCAAGCAGCTGTGGAAACGGAGGACGGCATGAGCGCGGTCCTGCGTGGCGTGCGCACCCTGTCCGGGGCGCCGTCCTTCACCTCCCTGGTCACGGTGCTGCTGCTGGCGGCGATGCTCCTGGCCGGCGGAGCGGCCTACGAGGGTTTCCTGTCGCTGCAGGTGATGCTGAACCTGCTGATCGATAACGCCTTCCTGCTGGTGATCGCGATCGGTATGGGCTTCGTGATCCTGTCGGGCGGGATCGACCTGTCGGTCGGCGCCGTGCTGGCGCTGGCCACCATGATCTCGGCCTGGCTGCTGCAGGTGGCGCACTGGCCGCCGGCGGCGGTGATCGCGACCGTGCTGCTGCTCGGCGCCTGTTTTGGGGGCGGCATGGGCGCGGTGATCCACTACTTCCGGCTGCAGCCCTTCATCGTGACCCTGGCGGGCATGTTCCTGGCGCGCGGGCTGTGCTACCTGATCAGCATCGAATCGATCACGATCGAGGATCCGCTGTTCGTGGCGATGTCGCAGACCCAGCTGCCGTTCCTGGGCGGCTTCCTGTCGCCGGGAGCCGTGGTGGCGCTGGCCATGCTGGCGTTCGCGGTGTGGCTGGCGCATTACAGCGCCTTCGGGCGCGCGCTGTATGCGGTCGGCGGCAACGAGCAGTCGGCCGCCATGATGGGGCTGGCGGTCGGGCGCACCAAGATCCTCGTGTATGCGTTCAGCGGCTTCTGCGCGGCGCTGGCGGGGGTGCTGTTCTCGTTCTACATGCTGTCGGGATATGGGCTGCATGCGCAGGGGACGGAGCTGGACGCCATCGCTGCCGTGGTGATCGGCGGGACCCTGCTCACCGGCGGCTACGGCTATGTGGCCGGGGCGCTGTCGGGCGTGCTGGTGCTGGGCACCATCCAGACCCTGATCGCATTCGACGGGACGCTCAGCTCGTGGTGGACCAAGATCGTGATCGGGGCGCTGCTGTTCGTGTTCTGCGTGGTGCAGAGGGTGATGGCGTTCCGGACCAAGGCCGGCTAAACAACACTATAAAAAATCAAGGAGACTTCATGTTCAAGCAATGCATCCTCGCCGCCGCCCTCGGCGCGCTCAGTTCAACCTTGCTCGCCCATGCCGGCAACCCCATCGTCAAGGACATCTTCACCGCCGACCCGGCGGCCCTGGTCGACAACGGCCGCGTCTACCTGTATGTCGGCAAGGACGACGCCCCGGTCGGCGGCAAGGACTACGTGATGAACGAGTGGCGCGTCTACTCGTCCTGCGACATGAAGAACTGGAAGGACCACGGCTCCCCGCTGCGCTACAGCACCTTCAAGTGGGCCGGGCGCGACGCCTGGGCCTCGGACATCGTCAAGCGCAACGGCAAGTACTACTTCTACTCGACCGTCGACCACGCGAGCATCCCGGGCAAGGCGATCGGCGTGGCGGTCTCCGACAGCCCGACCGGCCCCTTCGTCGACGCCATCGGCAAGGCCCTGGTCTCGAACGACATGACGAAGGAGACCTCGATCCTGTGGGACGACATCGACCCCGCCGTGTTCGTCGACGACGACGGCCAGGCCTACCTCTACTGGGGCAACACGGTCATGAAGTACGCGAAGCTGAAGCCCAGCATGACCGAGATCGACGGACCGATCCACACCGTCGGCCTGGAAGCCTTCACCGAGGCGGCCTACCTGCACAAGCACAAGGGCACCTACTACCTCTCGTACTCGCGCCACTTCCCGGAAGAGACGGTGGTCATGACCGGCCCGACGGCCACCGGCCCGTGGTCCTTCGGCGGCGTGATCATGGAGAAGAACAGCAACGTCAAGACCATCCACCAGGCGATCGTCGACTTCAACGGCAAGTCCTACATCTTCTACCACAACGGCAAGCTGCCGACCGGCGGCGAATTCCGCCGCTCGGCCGCGGTCGAGGAACTGCGCTACGACGCCAACGGCAGGATGCTGCCGGTGGCGCAGACCGCCGAAGGCCCGGCCGCCAATCCCTCGCCGGGCTGCAAGTGATAACCAGTCAAGATTATTGCTGTCCTGCTGATATCCAAAATGATATTATTTTCTGATGGATACCACGAACCCGAACTGGTTTTTGAAGGCGCGCCTCAAGACGCGCCAGCTGCTGCTCCTGATCGCGCTGGACGACTACCGCAACATCCACCGTGCTGCCGAAGAGCTGCACATGACGCAGCCCGCCGCGTCCAAGCAGATCAAGGACCTGGAGGAGATGCTGGACGTGCGCCTGTTCGATCGCCTGCCGCGCGGCATGGAGCCGACCATCTACGGCGAGACGATGATCCGCCACGCGCGCATGGCCCTCACCAGCCTGGCGCTGGCGCACGACGACATCGTGACGCTCAAGGCCGGCCTGACGGGGCAGGTCGAGGTGGGCGTGATCATGTCGCCCGCGATGACCCTGCTGCCGCGCGCGATCGCGCGCATCAAGGAACAGGCGCCCTTGCTGCGCATCGGCGTGCAGCTCGAGTCCAGCAACGTCCTGCTCGACAAGCTCCAGCACGGCACGCTCGACTTCATGATCGGCCGCATCCTGGAGAGGGAAGATTCCACGGGCCTGATCTATGAGGAGCTGACCGAGGAGCCGGCCTGCGCGGTCGTGCGTCCCGGCCATCCGCTGCTCGAGAACAAGGCGCTGGAGCTGAAGGACATCGCCGACCGGCCGTGGATATTGCCGCAGCCCGGCAGCATCCTGCGCCACCGCTTCGACATGATGTTCCGCCGCGCCGGCCTGGCGCCCCCGAGCAATGTGGTCGACACGACGGCCATGCTGCTGGTGACGGCGCTGTTGCAACAAACCGACTCGCTGCACGTGATGCCGCAGGAGGTGGCACAATACTATGCATCGCTGAACGTGATGCGTATCCTGCCGATCGAACTTCCCTGCAAGATGGACGCCTTCGGCATCATCCGCCAGCAGGATCACTTGCTGTCGCCTGGCGCCGACCTGCTGCTCAAGGCGGTGCGCGCGGCGGCGGCCGAAATCTACTAGCCGGCGGCCTGGCCGCCGTGCTTCACCACGGAGGCTGTTTTTGAGAGATTTCAACGGGACGCTGAACCATCCATCGCGCGTGCCGCTCGCGGCCGAGCTTCATTCGCGCCCCTTCCTGCGGCTCGACGCCCCGGAAGCGATCACCCACCTGGCCATCTGCCACGGCGGCCAGTCCGGGCCGCCGCAGGCGCATTTCCAGCACCGGCTGCTGGCCGCGCTGTGCGAGCATTTCGGGGTCTCCGCGCCGAGCCAGGGCAGCAGCCACTTCTTCCATGACTTCGGCAGCTTCTGCCTGAAGTGGGAGTGCCATACCGAATTCGCCACCTATACCGTCTCCGCGCCGCTGCCGCAGGGCCTGGCGCTGCACGAGGCGTTCGCGCACATGCCGCTGGCCTTCCTGCCGGCGGCCTGGCTGTCGCAGCTCGAGGGCCTGCTGATGGCGGCCGCGCACGTGGCGCTGGTCGAAGGCGGCGCCGACGCTTCGCGCCTGCCCGCCGTGTTCGAGCGCAACCTGCTGGCCGGGTCCTCGGTCATGCAGGGCGCCGAACTGTGGACCGACTTCGCGATCCAGGCCGACGGCTTCAGCCGCTTCGTGATCCGCGACCTCGGCATGCGCCACCTGCAGGGCGGGCGGCTGGTGCAGCGCGTGCTCGAGATCGAGACCTACCGCATGATGGCCCTGCTCGGACTCACGGCCGCGCGCGCGGTGGGCAAGGAACTGGACCGCATCGAAGCCGAGCTGGCCGAGCTGGCCAACGCCATGGTCGCCACCGACACGGCCCAGGCCGACGAGGGCGCCGACGGCGAACAGCGCCTGCTGGACCAGATCACGCGGCTGGCGGCGCGCATGGAAAAGCTCTCGCTCGACAACGGCTACCGCTTCTCGGCCTCGAAAGCCTATTTCGGCATCGTGAAGGCGCGGATCGACGAGCTGCGCGAAGTGCGCATCGAGGGCACGCCCACGGTCGAGGAATTCATGGACCGGCGCCTGGCGCCCGCGATGCACACCTGCGACGCCACCAGCGCGCGCCAGGATGCGCTGGGGCGCCGCATCGCCGACGTCAACGACCTGCTGCGCACCCGGGTCGGCATCGTGCAGGAAATGCAGAACCGCCGCATCCTGGAATCGATGAACGCCCGCGCCGCCCAGCAGCTGCGCCTGCAGCTGGCGGTCGAGGGCCTGTCGGTGGCGGCGATCTCGTACTACCTGGTCGGCCTGTTCGGCTACGCGGGCAAGGCGGCGAAGGCGGCCGGCCTGCCCATCAATCCCGACCTGGCGCTGGGGATCGTGGTGCCGCTGGTGGTCGCCGCGGTCTGGCTGGCCCAGCGCCGGGTACACCACAGGATCGGAAAATCGCACTGAGACGAATCGGGCGCGGCCCATTTCGATTGCTCGCTATAATCTCCCGATTATAAAAGTTAGCTGCTGGGCAACAAAAACAAGGGCAGGTACATACAAATGTATCAAGCCCGCCCTGCCTTGCGTGCACCGAACTGGGTCATCCTGATGAACACCGAGAGCAGTTTCCCATCCGTGGCGGCTGGCGGCACGACGCTGCCGCAGCATTCGCAGGGCCGCGGCTGGCCTGTCTACCCGCTGGGACAAGCGGACACCTGGCCCGAGGGGCCGCGCGCCATCGCCGAGCTGATTGGGGGCTCGTGCTTCCCGATGTTCATGGCGCTGGGCGACGAACTGCGCCTGTTCTACAACAGCGCCTATGCTGACTTGCTGGGCGACAAGCATCCACTGGCGCAAGGGGCGCCGTTCGCGGCGGTGCGGCCGGAATTGTGGCCGCGCCTGCAGCCGGTGATTGCCGGCGCCTTCAACGGGCATGCCACCCGGCTCGAGCATGCGCTGATGGAGTTCGAACGCAACGGCAAGCGCGAGCGCCGCTATTTCAGCTCCTCGTTCTCGCCGGTGCGGCATGCAGGGGCGATCGTCGGCGTGTATGCCGTGCTGAATGAAACCACCTCGGATGTGCTGTCGGAACAGCGCCACGCCTTCCACCTCCGGCTCGGCGAGACCCTGGGTGGACTGGTCGATGCGGTCCACATCATGCAAGCCGCGAGCGCGATGACCGGCGAGACGCTGGGCGTGGCGCGGGTGGGCTACGGCGAGATCGACCGCTGCGGGCGCACCGTCAGCGTCGACCGCGACTGGACCGACGGCGGCATCGCCAGCCTGGCGGGCGAGTCGCGCCTGCTGGAGAGCTTCGGCCCCGCGATCGTCGAACAGCTGCGCGAGGGGCGCACCGTGTGCCTGGACGACATCGCCCTCGACGAGCGCGCCGCGCCGTATGCGGCCGCGTATGCCGGCATCGACGCGCGCGCGATGGTGATCGTCCCGATCATCGAGGAGGGGCGGCTGGCCGCGATCTTCTACCTGCACGAGCGGGGTGCGCGCCACTGGACCGCCCAGGAAGTGGCGATGGCCGAGGACGTGGCGCGCCACACGCGCGAAGTGGTGCGCCGCTCGCGCGTGGAGGAATCGCTGCGCGACGAGAAGCGCATCCTGGAGATGGTCAACCGCAGCGGGCAGGTGCTGGCCTCGACCCTGGACCTGGCCACGCTGCTGCAGTCGATCACCGACGCCGCCACGGAGCTGAGCGGGGCGCGCTTCGGCGCCTTCTTCCACAACGGCCAGGCCGGCGGCGATGCGCTCAACCTGTACACGCTGGCGGGCGCCTCGCGCGAGCATTTCGAGCATCTCGGGCGTCCGCGCACGACGGGCGTGTTCCGCCCCGTCTTCGATGGCGAAGGGCCGGTGCGCAGCGACGACATCACGGTCGATGCGCGCTACGGCGAGCTGGGGCCCTTCCACGGCATGCCGCCGGGGCACCTGGAGGTGCGCAGCTACCTGGCGGTGCCGGTGGTCTCGCGCTCGGGCGAGGTGCTGGGCGGGCTGCTGTTCGGCCATCCGGAACCCGGCGTGTTCACCGAGCGCACCGAGCGCATCATCGCGGGCGTGGCGGCGCAGGCGGCGGTGGCGATGGACAATGCGCGCCTGTATGAGATCGCGCGCAAGTCGGCGCTGGAACGCGACGCGCTGCTGCAGAGCGAGCGCGCGGCGCGCGTGAAGGCCGAGCGCCTGAGCCACACCAAGGACGAATTCCTGGCGATGCTGGCGCACGAGCTGCGCAATCCGCTGGCGCCGATCAGCAGTTCGGCGAGCCTGCTGAGCATGCAGTTCGCGGACGAGCCGCGCATCCGCCAGACCAGCACCATCATCAGCCGCCAGGTCAAGCACATGAGCCGCCTGATCGACGACCTGCTGGACGTCTCGCGCGTGACGCGCGGCCTGGTCAAGCTCAAGCTGGGAGTGGTGGACTTCCGCGACGTGGTGTCGGGCGCGCTCGACCAGACCCGCCCGCTGGTGCTGGAAAAAAGCCACCACGTCGCCGTGCAGCTGCCCGGCGAGCCGGTGTACGTGAAGGGCGACCATACGCGCCTGGTGCAGAGCGTGGCCAACATCATCAACAATGCGGCCAAGTACACGCCGAAGTCGGGCACGATCAGCCTGGTGCTCGAGGCCGGCGACGGCGCGATGCGGCTCCATGTGCGCGACAACGGCTCGGGCATGCCGGCCGACCTGGTGCCGAACGTGTTCGACCTGTTCACGCAGGGCGCGCGCACGCTGGCGCGTTCGCAGGGCGGGCTGGGACTGGGGCTGGCGCTGGTCAGGAAGCTGGTCGAGCTGCACGAGGGCGAGGTGCGCGCGCACAGCGACGGCGTGGGGCAGGGCAGCACCTTCACCCTGAGCCTGCCGTGCGTGGCGGCCGCGCCTGACGGCGCCTGGGCGCCGCCGCAGGAGTTCGGCGCCGGCGGCCCGGCCCTGCAGCGCAAGCTGCGCGTGCTCATCGTGGACGACAACAGCGACGCCGCGGACAGCCTGTCGACCCTGCTGGGCGTGCAGGGCTACGCCACCGCGGTCGACTACGACGCCGCCGCCGGCCTGGCGCGGGCCAGGGCGGAGCGGCCGGACGTCATGCTGATCGATATCGGCCTGCCGGACGTCGACGGCTACCGGCTCGCCGAGCAGCTCCGGGCGCTGCCGGAGGCGGCGGGCACGGTGCTGGTGGCGGTCACCGGCTACGGCCAGCCGAAGGACCGCGAGCGCGCCATCGATGCCGGCTTCGCGCACCACCTGGTCAAGCCGGTGGACATGACCGCGCTGGTGCGCATCCTCGAGTCGACGGCGTCCGCCGCGGCGGCGGCCGCGCTGGCGGCGCCGCAGGCAGCGGCGGCCTGACCGGGGAGCGGACGGGCGGCGCGCGGCGCGGGTTATGATAGCCATTCCGTCAATGAAAGGATGAGCATGTCAGATTTTGTCATTACCGCTCCCGCCGTGCCGTCGGTCGCCGTGGCGGGTTCGAATGCCCGTTTCCCGGTGCGGCGCGTATTCTGCGTCGGCCGCAACTATGCGTCGCACGCGCGCGAGATGGGCAGCGATCCCAACCGCGAGCCGCCGTTCTTCTTCACCAAGCCCGCCGATGCGGTCGTCCCGGCCAGCGCCACGGTGCCGTATCCGACCGAAACCACGGACCTGCACCACGAGGTGGAACTGGTGGTGGCGCTGGGCGTGGGCGGCGCCAACGTGTCGCCCGACGAGGCGCTGAAAATGGTCTGGGGCTACGGCGTCGGCCTGGACCTGACCCGGCGCGACCTGCAGTCCGCGGCCAAGGACACGGGACGCCCGTGGGACATGGCCAAGGGCTTCGACGCCTCGGCGCCGTGCAGCGAACTGCATCCGGTCGGGCAGGTCGGGTATCCGGCCAAGGGACGCATCTGGCTCGAAGTGAACGGCGAGCTGCGCCAGCAGGGGGATCTCGGCGAGATGATCTGGCCGGTGGCGGATGTGATCAGCTACCTGTCGCGCTTCGTGAAGCTGGCGCCCGGGGATCTCATCTATTCGGGCACGCCGTCGGGCGTGGCCGCGCTGGTGCCGGGAGACCGGGTGCGCGGCGGGGTGGATGGGGTCGGCTCGTTCGAGCTGGAGATCGGCGAGCAGTAAGGGCGCTGCGCGCCCGATGCAGTGGCTGCGGTGCGAACCCCGGGGTTCATCGCAGCCGGATCAAGGCCTCCATCTGCTCCAGCAGGGCTTCACGCGCCGCATCGATCCGGTCCCCATTCGTCTTGGCCGACAAGGCCTGTTTCGCTTTCTTCCCGAGGAAATACGCCACGCGTTCGGCGTTCGCCCCCGACGGATGCGGCAAGCCATGCAGGATGCGCTCGCGCCTGACCACCCCTTGCGCGGCCAGCCACTCCAGCCCTTCGCTGACGCTGGCCCCCATCGGGATGTACAGCGCATCCGGCAGCATGGCCGCCTCGTGCGCGAAGTAGCGCAGCACCTGCTCGCGCAGGAAGGCATGGCGTGGCATGGCCGGCGTGCCGCTGTAGTTCTTCCCGTCGACGAACACCGGATGGCGCAGGATCGCGCTCACCTGCACCAGTTCCGCGTCCGCGCCGAACAGGCTGGCGCAGTCCGCGATCCCGAGCCAGCGCTGGACCCCGATCGCATCCAGCAGGGCCACGAAGTTCGGCCTGATCGCGCCGCTGAACGCGCCGGTGAGGCGCGCCGCGCGCAGCGTGTCCGCCACCGAGGCCCCGGCCGCGATCTGGCGCTGCGCTTCGCGCATCGCATTCTTCCACTGCGCGAAGCCGGGCGAAATCCCGACCACCACCACGCGCGCCGCCGGATTGACCGACTCGAACGGAATATAGAAGGCGCCGTAGCGCCCCTCGCGCGCCAGCAGGAAGCGTTCCGGAATCGCGGCCGGTGCGGCGACCGCCGCCAGGTCGAGTGCGCGGATCGCTTCCTTGTAATGGTCGAACAGGATTTCCATGAGATGAGGTTGCGGGGACCGGGACCGGCATTGTGCCATCTTCGCTCACGCGACCGTCGGCGCACGAATTTGGTACGCTAGCGTTAGCGAATGGAGGGAACATGACACGGGTGGCGCTGATCGCGGTGCACGGGATGGGAGAGACCTTGCCGGACTATGCCGACGGCCTGATGGCGGCCGTACGCGCCCGGCTGGGCGGGCTGGCCGACGGCGTGGCGATGCGCTCGGTGTACTACCAGGACATCCTGCAGGACAACCAGAAGCTGGTGTGGGAGCGCACCGCCGCGCATGGCCAGGTGCGCTACCACGCGCTGCGCAAGTTCGTCCTGTTCGGCTTCGGCGACGCGGCCGGCCTCGAGAACCGCAAGGAGATCCCCGCCTCGGTCTACGAACTGGCGCAGGGCGAGATCGCGCGCACCCTGCTGTCGGCGCACGCCACGCGGCCCGGCATGCCGGTCGTGTTCGTCGCGCAGTCGCTCGGCTGCCAGGTCCTGTCGAGCTATATCTACGACGCCCAGAAGGCGGCCGCCGGCAAGCCGGTCGGCGCCGGCATCTGGCGCAATATCGACGCCTGGGCCATGCAGGCATTGGGCCGCACCCTCACCGCCAGCGAACGCCAGTTCATCGGCGCCGGCACCTGCGCCGGCCTGATTACTACCGGCTGCAACATCCCGATCTTCATCGCCGCGCACAAGGAGATGCACATCATCCCGATCGCGCCGCCGACCCCACTGTTCAAGTGGATCAACTTCTACGACCCGGACGACGTGCTCGGCTGGCCCCTGCAGCCGCTGTCCGCCGGCTACCGCGAACTGGTCGAGGACCGCGCGATCAATGCCGGCGACGGCGTGGTCGGCTGGGTGCTGCGCAGCTGGAATCCGCTGGCGCACAACAGCTACTGGAACGACGCGGCGGTGCTGGACGCGATCACGGCCATGCTGCGCCGTTTGCGCGCCTGAGCGTGAACAGCAGGGCGGATGTCGCCCGCGCGCGTCGCGCATATCGCGCTGCTTTTCACATCCCCTCGGACTGCAACGACAAGTGCTCCACGACAGGCCTATACAGCTTGTGCGCGCATGCCTTCGAGCCGTCCAGGCGGCATGCGAAACCATGCTTTTGAACAGGCATAGACAGCTTGTGAAAACGCCTCGTGCAAGTAGGCGAACGACGCGCCATCGATGACGCGTCGCGCGCCATACGCCCCGTTCTGACGGGCTTCCCGGGTTTTCGTATCATGCGCGAGTGCGCTGTCGAACTCGCCTATACAGCTTCTTTTTCTTCCCTCGTCGGGACCTGCGCAGGCGCCTGGAAAAACGCATATGCATCCCATGCAGACGGCACGCGCGAACACGCTGCGCACACGCCGTTCAGGCCCCGTTTTTCGCAGTTCGTCGCGCGGATTCGCGCTTCAGCCAATCTCGCCTTGTGGCTGCGCGCGGTGTGGCTACACTGACTATATCGCCAGAACAAATTCAACACCTGGCGAACTGGAAAACGTGGACCCGCGCGGCCTTTCATGCACCATGGCGCACAGGTCCCTTATTTGGATTCGACCTGAAAGGATGCCTCATCATGCGTATCAAACACCTCGTCATTGCCGCCGCCGCCGCGATCGTCTCACTGTCCGCTTCGGCAGAGCCGCAAAGCGCTACCGAACGCGTCGAAGTGCGCGAAGCCAGGCCAGCACAGAAGCAGATGAAGCCGTTCTTCTATGACCGCGTGCAGGGCGAATACGCGCTCGACAATGGCCGCGTCCTGAACGTGACCGGCGCGAACCGCGTGCTGTATGCGGACATGGGCGAGGGCAAGATTGAGCTCATGCACGTTGGCAAGGGTCGCTTTGTCGCGGTAGACAAGGACATGCGCTTCGCCTTCACCGGCGACCGCATTCCGGACGAGGTCCGCATCAGCATGGCTTCGACGGGCCAGACGCTCGCCCTGGCCAAGCGCTGATCCGAAGCGCCCGGCCCGACGGTCGGCGACCGCCTGCGCGATGTCCCCGCGCGTGGTCCCGGCGAAGGGTCCGTGCGCGACCATGGTTCGTGAATTGGTTCGGCTAGGCCGAACAGAGCAGGGCGCCGGATCCGGTGCGGAGCGCGACCGGAACGCCTTTTTTGCCCGGCTCGACAAGTTGGTATGCGCTGACGAGATTGTCATGTTCCCCCACGACGATACATCTGCGCACCAGATACAAGAAGACGTTGCGCCGATGCAGGTTTGACGTGCGGATCCTTCCGCCCGCCTGCATGGCGAGCGTACCCATGAACACGCCGGCGAGCGAGCGAATCGACGCCGGCGTGCCTTTCCCATTCGCTCTCGATCTGGGCCCGCGCCGCGGTTCGCGCGCGCACGCCCCTGTGCTAGACTCTTTGCGCTTTTGCAACCTGGAGACTGGCAACACATGATGAGAAGAACACTGCTTGCCAGCCTGCTGCTGGCAACTGCCGCCACAGCAGGCGCCGCATCCGCGTCCACGGCCGGCGCGGCGTCCGCCGCCGTGCCGGGCGAGGCCGCCGTCAAGACCGCCAAGTACGCGGTCACGACCTACCGCAACGACCTCGTCGAGACGCTGTCCCGGCTGGTCAGCTACAACACCGTCGCCGACAAGGCGCTACCGTCCGACAAGAATCCCGTCCACATCGCATTCAAGAACGCCCTGAAGCAGGAGGCGGAGCGCCTCGGCCTCGACTACGCCGACCACGGCTGGACCGTGATCATCGGGCTCGGCAGCGGCACGGAACGCGTCGGCGTGATCACGCATGGCGACGTGCAGCCGGTCGATCCGGCCAAGTGGAAGAAATCGCCGTTCGTGCTCGACAGCACCAGCGAGCCGGGCAAGCTGCTGGCGCGCGGCGCCGAGGACGACAAGGGACCGATCGCGACCGCGCTGTATGCGATGAAGTCGATCCGCGACCGCCAGGTGCCGCTGAACAAGCGCATCGAGCTGTACGTGTACATGGGCGAGGAATCCGACTGGGGCCCGCTCACCGAATTCCTCAAGACGCACGAGCCGCCCCAGGTGAACATCACGCTCGACGCCGAATACCCGGCGGTGACGGCGGAGAAGGGCTCCGGCACCGTGGCCGTGACCGTGCCGACGCAGGGCGCGGAAAGCCCGGCCGACGGCGAGCCGTCGATCGCCGAATTCGGCGGCGGCTTCTTCAACAGCCAGATTCCCGAGGATGCCCAGGCCGTGATCGCGCAGGCGACGCCGGAACTGGAAAAGCTGATCCGCGCGCGCGGCGCGAAGCAGGACGGCATGCGCTATGCCTTCGAATGGCGGGGCGCCAGCCTGGCGGTGCGCGCCAAGGGCGTCTCGGCGCATTCGTCGAAGCCGGAAGACGGGGTGAACGCGATCAGCATGCTGGCCGACGCGCTGGCGGTGCGTCCCTGGGCCAACACGCCGGCCGGCGGCGTGGTCAACTACCTGAACGACATGATCGGCACCGGGATCCACGGCGAGAAGTTCGGCAACATCGCCTACCGCGACGGCTTCATGGGACCGATGACCTTTGCGCCGACCGTGATCCGCCAGCGCGACGACGGCATCGAAGTCGCGATCAACATGCGCCGCCCGCAGGGCAAGAGCACCGAGCAGCTGACCAACGAAATCAACGCGGCGCTGGCCCAATGGCAGGGCCGGCGCGTGCCGCTGGCGGACATCAGGGTGCGCATCAACGAACCCTGGGTGCAGAAGAGCGCGCCGCAGCTGCCGACCCTGATGTCGGTGTTCTCGTACTTCACCGGCATGAAGGATCCGAAGCCGGTGGCGATCGGCGGGGGCACCAATTCGCGCCTGTTCCCGAACGCGGTCAGCTTCGGCCCCGGGATGCCGGGCAAGGTCTACACCGGCCATTCCGAGCATGAGTTCATCACCACCAGGCAGCTGCTGCTGAACCTGCAGATGTACACGGCGGTGCTGGTGGAACTGGCGAAGTGAGGGCAGGGCGGGACAGCGTCAGCGCTGCAACCCGCCCTGTCCGGACATCCTCCGGGCGCTGTCGAGTCCTTGTTCGGCTTGTAAGCGTGGCGCCCGCCGAATCATGTAATAATTTCTAATCGTTTTGTAGGATTCAAACTACACTGAAGCTGCTTGGTAACGCTAACTGAAGGGCATTCCCTAGGAAAGGCTGGGACTTAGGCCAAGGGCCTCTTCCCTCTATGGAGCGGCCTCATTGACCCTCGGAAAATGAGGCTGTGCTGACTGGAAAATGTGGCGAAAACGGCATGTTAGGATCGGTGCTTAGCTGCGAATGCATCGAACCCGACATGCATTCGCGCCGGACGTGACCGACATACTTTTATTGCCATGCACAGCAAAGAACTCAAGAAGCCGGACGGACGCAAGCTCACTCTCTACAGCAACCAGCCGATCCCGGACGGGATCATTGCGCCCAGTCCGTTTGCCGATCCCCAGCATGCCAATCCGCACCTGCGCTGGCACCCGCTGCGCGGCGAATGGGTGACCTACGCGGCCTTTCGCCAGAACCGGACCTACCAGCCGCCGCCGCAGTACAACCCGCTGGCGCCGATGAGCGATCCCGAGCATCCGACCGAGATGCCGGCGGGCGAGTACGAGATCGCCGTGTTCGACAACCGCTTCCCGTCGCTGGCCCTGGAATCGCACGATCCGCCCACGGTGACGGTGCCGACCGCGCCGGCCAACGGGCATTGCGAAGTGGTCGTGTTCACGCAGGACCCCGACGCCGCGCTGGCCCACCTGCCGCTGTCGCGCATCGAACTGCTGCTGCAGGTCTGGGGCGACCGCACCATGCGCATCGGCAACCACCAGCACATCCACTACGTGCTGCCGTTCGAGAACCGCGGCGCCGAGGTCGGGGTCACCCTGCACCATCCGCACGGCCAGATCTACGCGTATCCCTTCGTGCCGGCGGTGCCGTCGCGCATGCTGGCCCAGGAACGCGAGTACTACCTCCAGCACGGCACCAGCCTGCTGTGCGACATGGCGCGCGACGAGGCGGCCGACGGCAAGCGCGTGCTCTACCTGGACGACTATGCGATCGCCTTCGTGCCGGCCTGCGCGCGCTACCCGTACGAGGTGTGGGTGCTGCCGACCGCGCCGTGCAAGGATTTCGCCGCGCTGACGCCGCCGCAGCGCGAAGGCCTGGCGCGCGCGCTCAAGACCGTGCTGCTCAAGTTCGAGAACCTGTGGAACCGGCCCTTCCCCTACCTGATGGCCTGGTACCAGGCGCCGACCGACGGCGCCGAGCATCCGGAAACCCAGCTGCACGCGCAGTTCTACCCGCCTTACCGCACGCGCGACCGCCTCAAGTACCTGGCCGGCACCGAGCTGGCCGCCGGCATGTTCGCCATGGACGTGCTGCCCGAAACCACCGCCTACGAGTTGCAGCAGGTGGAGGTGAACCTGGAGGAACCCGCATGAGCGGGCTGGATTGGCGCGCAGCCGAGGTTGCCGACAAGCTGGCCCTGCTGCGCGCGGTACTGCAGCAGGCGAACGCGGGCGCGCTGCGCCTGCGCGGCATGGACTGGTTCGCCTGGGTGACGGCGGGCGGCTCGAGCGCCGTGCTGCATGCCGCCGAGACCGGCGTGGCCGAGGTGCTGGTCACGCCCGAAGACGCCTGCGTGCTTACCGACGAGATCGAAGCCGACCGCCTGCGCGCCGAGGAAGTGCCGCCGGGCTTCACCTTCCATATCGAACCCTGGGCCGAACCGGAACTGCGGGCCCGTTTCGTGCTCAACGCCGCCGCCGGGCGCGCCGTGCTGTCCGACCGCCCGACGGCCGACGAATTCCCGCTGCCGCCGGCGCTGCGCCAGCGCCGCATGGTGCTGAGGGAATCCGAGCAGTCGCGCTACCGGCAGCTGGGCCGCGAGGCGGCCGAGGCGATGAGCGAAGCGCTGCGCGAGGCGCGGCCCGAGTGGACCGAATACCAGCTGGCCGGCGCGGGCGCCGCGGCGCTCTGGCGGCGCGGCATCCATCCGGCCCTGGTGCTGGCCGCCGGCGAGCGCCGCCTGCCGCTGTACCGCCACGCCACGCCCTCGCACGAGCCGATCGGCCAGCGCGCGATGCTGGTGTTCTGCGCCCGCCGCCATGGCCTGTATGCGAACCTGACCCGCTTCGTCACCTTCGGCGCCGCACCCGAGGAGCAGCGCGCGCTGATGGATGTCGAGGCGACCGGACTGGCCGCGGTCAAGCCCGGCAAATCGCTGTCGGCGGTCTACCATGCGCTGGCCCAGGCCTACCGCCATGCCGACCGCGACGGCGCGATCCGCGAACACCACCAGGGCGGCATCACCGGCTACCTGGCGCGCGAGATCGTCGCCACCGCCAGCACCGCGGCCCAGCTGGAGCAGGGCATGGCGTTCGCGTTCAACCCGAGCTTCGCGGGTCTCAAGATCGAAGACACTTTCCTGCTCGGCCCGCAAGGGCTCGAGAATCTGACGTTCGACCCCGGCTGGCCGGCGGTGGACGTACACGGCCGCAAGCGGCCGCTCTGGCTGGAGGCACGCACATCATGATTACCACCGACACCTTCTTTGGCGGCGCGCCCGAGGTGAACGCCTCGGCGCCCGGACGAGTCAACCTGCTCGGCGAGCACACCGACTACAACGACGGCTACATGCTGCCGGTCGCCACGCCGCAGCGCACCGTGGTGGCGATGAGCCGCAGCGGCGACGACCATTTCCACTTCTACTCGCCGAATCTCGACGCCACCGTCACCTTCGCCCGCGACGGCAGCCCGCCGCAGGGCTTCGGCAGCTACATCGAAGGCTGCATCCGGCTGGTGCAGGCCGAGGGCGTCGACGTGCCGCCGCTGCGCCTGTACGTCGAGACCAACCTGCCGGTCGGCTCCGGCCTGTCGTCCTCGGCGGCGCTCGAAGTGGCGACCCTGCGCGCCATGCGTTCGCTGCTGGGCTTCGAGCTCGACGACGTGAAGCTGGCGCGCATTGCGCAGCGCGCCGAAATCGAATACGCCCACGTGAACGTCGGGATCATGGACCAGATGGCGTCCAGCCTGGCCGACGAGAGCAACATGCTGTTCATCGATGCCCGCACGCTGGAGCACCGCCTGGTGGCGCTGCCCGCGGGCACCGAGCTGATCGTGGTCGACTCGGGCGTGGCGCGCCGCCTGGCCGCCAGCAAGTACAACGAGCGCCGCGCCGAATGCGAGGAGGCGTCGCGCAAGCTGGGCGTGCAGGCGCTGCGCGACGTGACCGACCCGGACAGCGTGGAAAGCCTGCCGTCGCCGCTGCGCGAGCGCGCCCGCCACGTGGTGCGGGAAAACCTGCGCGTGCTGGAAGCCGCGGCCGGTGTCAGCCCCGAGCGCTTCGGCGAACTGATGAACGCGTCGCACTTCAGCCTGCGCGACGACTACGAGGTGTCGATTCCCGAGCTGGACGAGCTGTGCGCAGCGTTGCGCGCGGCGCCCGGCGTGCTCGGCGCGCGCCTGACCGGCGCCGGCTTCGGCGGCGCCTGCGTGGCGCTGTGCAGGAGCGGGCACGCCCAGGACGCCGCCGCCAAGGCGCTGGCGGACTACAACAAGCTTGGACGGCAGGGCCGGGTTCTGATTCCGGTGTCCGGTTCCGGTTCCGACTGACAAGAAAGGAAAACAATGAATCAGTTCGAATATCCCCGTCCCCAGCTGGTGCGCGACCAGTGGCTCAACCTGAACGGGAGTTGGCGTTTCTGCTACGACGATGAAGGCCGCTACAAGATGCCGGAAGACGTCGCCGAATGGACCCACGAGATCAACGTGCCGTTCGCGCCCGAGACCGAGATGAGCGGCATTGCCGACACCGGCTTCCACCGGGTCTGCTGGTACGAGCGCGACTTCGAGATCATGCCCAGCGAGGGCCGCACCATCCTGCACTTCGGCGCGGTCGACTACGCGGCCCGCGTCTGGGTCAACGGCAAGCTGGTGGCCGAGCACGAAGGCGGCCACACGCCCTTCGCCGCCGACATCACCTCGGCGCTGAACAGGGACGGCCGCCATATCCTGACCCTGTGGGTCGAGGACGATCCGGCCGACCTGGCCAAGCCGCGCGGCAAGCAGGACTGGCTGCTGGAGCCGCACTCGATCTGGTATCCGCGCACCACCGGCATCTGGCAGACGGTGTGGGTCGAGCAGGTGGCCCCGACCTTCATCCAGTCGCTGCGCTGGACTCCGATCTTCGAGACCTACGAGATCGGCTGCGAGGTGTTCGCCGCCGGCGACACCCAGCAGGAGCTGTTTGTCGAAGTCAAGATCTGGCACGGCGAGCAGTTGCTGGCCGACGACTACTACAAGCTGCTGGCGGGCGAGGCGAACCGCAAGATCGCGCTGTCCGACCCCGGCATCGACGACTCGCGCAACGAGCTCCTGTGGAGCCCCGAGCGTCCGACCCTTCTCGACGCCGAAGTCACCCTGCGCTGCGGCGACGTGGTGCTCGACCGGATCCGCTCGTACACCGCGCTGCGTTCGGTATCGATCAACCGCGACCGCTTCATGCTCAACGGGCGTCCGTACCAGCTGCGCCTGGTGCTCGACCAGGGCTACTGGCCGGAGTCGTTCATGACGGCGCCGAGCGACCAGCACCTCAAGCGCGACGTCGAGCTGGTCAAGCTGATGGGCTTCAACGGCGTGCGCAAGCACCAGAAGATCGAGGACCCGCGCTTCCTGTACTGGGCCGACCGGCTCGGCCTGCTGGTCTGGGAAGAAATGCCTTCGGCCTATCGCTTCAGCTCGCGCGCCATCACGCGCATGGTCAGCGAATGGACCGAGGCCATCCACCGCGACTACAGCCACCCCTGCATCATCGTCTGGGTCGCGTTCAACGAATCCTGGGGCGTGCCGAACCTGACCCTGACCCAGGCCCACCGGAATGCGGTCGAAGCCCTGTACCACCTGACGCGCACGCTCGACTCGACCCGCCCGGTGATCGGTAACGACGGCTGGGAGGCCTCGGCGACCGACATCCTCGGCATCCACGACTACGACAGCGATCCGGAAAAAGTGCTGGCGCGCTACGCGGTCAGCGATCCGGTGCGCACGCTGTTCGACCAGCGGCGTCCCGGCGGGCGCATCCTGACCCTGGACGGCTTCCCGCACCGCGGGCAGCCGATCGTGCTCACCGAGTTCGGCGGCATCGCCTACGATCCGAAACAGAGCCGGGAAACCGAGGAAAAGACCTGGGGCTATACCCGCGCGCACACGGCGGAAAGCTACCTGACGCTGTACCGTCGCCTGCTGCAGGTGGTGAACGAGACCTTCATGTTCAGCGGCTTCTGCTACACGCAGTTCACCGACACCTTCCAGGAAGCGAACGGCCTGCTCAACGCGGACCGCACGCCCAAGCTGCCGCTCGAGGTGATCAGCGCGGCGACGCGCAACCTCACGCTGCAGCGCCTGGACCCGGAGCCGGACCACGATCCGGCCAAGCCGGTCTGATGCCGCATCGGCGTACACCGGCGTCAAGGCCGGTGTACGCGGCGCCGCTAGGGTCTGTCTGACTGTGTTCAGCCCTCAGCCGTAAGACCGTCGCCCCGGCGCAGGCCGGGGCCCAAAGTTCGTTGCGTTACGCTACGGCTGGCAATGCGGTTGATGTTCGTGGTCCCAAAGGAGTAGACTTTATCGACTTGGACGACGCTTTTGGAGGTCGTAAAGCGATGAGCCGGACTGACTTGACTGAGGGGCAATGGCGGCAGCTGGAGCCGCATTTGCCCACCAATCCCTACCATGGCCATGCTTATGTCGAGCATCGGCATGTGATCAACGGAATACTTTGGCGTTTGCGCACAGGAGCGCCCTGGCGCGACATACCTGCCCGCTACGGGCCTTGGCAAACCTGCTATGACCGGTTTGTTCGCTGGTCGCGCGACGGCACTTGGCAACGCCTGCTCAAGGTGATGCAAGCAGCAGCCGAGCAAGCCGGTCTGATTGATTGGGATGGCGCTGCACTCTATGCCACGCATATCAAGGCGCACCGCAGCGCGGCTGGGGCACGAAAGAAACTTCCGCCATCCGAAAAAAGGGGGCCATAGCTGACGAGTGGTTGGGCCGCTCACGCGGCGGCATCACCAGCAAGATCCACTTGTGTGTTGATGGGCACGGTTTGCCTTTGTCCATCGTGATCACG